>CBFGMR010000002.1:0-218680 GCA_965650035.1 uncultured Pseudoxanthomonas sp. | reverse complement strand
ACAACACCGTTCAACAGTCGTACAACCAGACCTTCGTGGATGCCGTGCGTGCCACCGGCGGCAACAATGCGTCGCGCACGCTAATCGTGCAGACGTACAACACCAACATGCAGCACGGCATCAACTTCTTGAACATGCCGTCGGACTCGATCGCCAACCGGCTCATGGTCGAGGTCCATTTCTACGATCCGTATACCTACACGCTGGATCCGGCCGGGAGCTGTTTGTACTGG
The DNA here is from genome assembly GCA_965650035.1 of uncultured Pseudoxanthomonas sp. GTDB lineage: Bacteria > Pseudomonadota > Gammaproteobacteria > Xanthomonadales > Xanthomonadaceae > Pseudoxanthomonas_A. Next base: position 218,447 of record CBFGMR010000002.1, on the reverse strand, counting down.
GGCTCGCCGTATCCGCCGCAGAGCGCCTGCTCCTGGGCCCAGGAGAGCTATGTCGACAGTCTCTTCGCCCAGGTTCGGTCCAAGTGGGTCAACAACGGCATTCCGGTCGTCATCGGCGAATACGGAGTGGCGTTTCGCTCGGGCATGAGCCGGCCGTCGCGCGAGTATTATTTGGAATACATCAATCGCGCGGCCCGTGTGAATGGCTTGAAGACCTTCTACTGGGACAACGGCGTGGCCGAATTCGCGTTGTTCAACCGCTCCAACGGCGCGGTCGTCGATTGGGGCGCCATCGACGCGATCAAGCGAGGCGCCGATCCCGGCCAGATCATCGCGAACGGCACGTATAAGGTGATTGCCCGACACAGCAGCAAGGCGCTCGACGCGAGCGGCGGCAATACCGCCGACGGTGCCAACGTCGTGCAGTGGACGTATGGCGGCGGCAACAACCAACGCTGGACGTTCACTCACCTCGGCAACAACACCTACCGGATCACCGGCGTCCAAAGCGGAAAGGCTTTGGAGGTAGCGGGTACCTCGACTGCGAATGGAACCAACGTGGACATTCGCACCTATACCGGCGCCAATAATCAGCGCTGGATAGTCTCGGCGACCAGCGGCGGCTTCTACCGGCTGTCACCCGCCAGCAGCACCGGCTCCGCACTCGATGTCGCGGGCGTCTCCACGGCTGATGGCGCAAACGTCCATCAGTGGGCCTGGACGGGCGGCAACAATCAGCAGTGGGCGATCCAGGCCCCCTGACCGCCCTGGCGAACGCGGGGTTCGTGAGTGAGTGTGGCGGTCACGGCTGGCGCCGTGACCGTCTTTTTTGCCATGCGGCCTGGGCCATGAGCTTCTGCAAAACGAAACGATCAATTTTGCCCAAGCTGCCGACCAACTATCAGGTAGTCATCCCGGCGAATGCCGGGACCCAAGCCGGCGCGCGCTTGAAGTTGGGTCCCGGCATTCGCCGGGATGACGATCCTTGGGGTTGAAGCGATAAGGCTTGCGGCTTTTGTTGCTGTGCCAAGCTCCTGCCACGGATGCCTTCATAAGCCATCCCGAAATCGCCAACCAGCGCTGCCCACCAGAATCCATGGCCCATAACCATCAGCCTGGGCGTCGCACGCCACGCCACCACCATGGTCGGGGGCCACAGCGCGGTCAGGCCGCAGCGGCGTGAGGCGCTTGTCGCGGACGCCAGCCCAGCACGCGTGCGGGAAGGAACAGCAGCGCCTGCAGAAACGCGAACAGCGCGGTGAAGGTGATGCCCACCAGCCGGAACGGCAGGGCGATCAACCACACCAGAGGCCACAGCACCAGGACCAGCAAGGCCAGCGGCCAGCACAGAACGAAGAGGATGCACCAGGCAACCGCGGTAATCAGTGTCTTCAACTCAGAGCTCCTAGACGCGTCACAGGCGCCGCCGGATCCGGCGGCGGAGGGCAGATTGCGGCCCTCGGAGCGGGCTGGCAACCCGCGCATGACAAAACCGCCATAACCGCCGACAAAACCGGGAATAGGGCGACGAAAATGTAGCCAGCCTGTAGGAGCGACGTGAGTCGCGAAGCTCCGAATGTCGGAACCACGGTCAGCTTCGCGACTGGCGTCGCTCCTGCAAGGGGGCCCCTATACTGGCCGTCCTTGCACACACTTCAGGATCTTCCATGCTCGGCACCACCCTTATGCTGGCCGCCATTGCCGTGGCCGCCCTTGTCGGCATCTCCCTGTTCTTCTGGACCATCGCACTGCGCCGTGTGGTTCCCGTCAACGAAGTCCACATTGTCCAGACCCGCAAGAACACCGTTTCCTACGGCAAGGGCTTCGCCAGCAACACCTACTACGAATGGCCCTCGCGGATTCCGATGATCGGCCTGGTGCGGGTGACGCTGCCGGTTTCCAACTTCTCCATCGACCTGCCGGACTACGCCGCCTACGACAAAGAGCGCGTGCCGTTCCTGGTGCATGTCATGGCTTTCTTCCGCATCAGCGATTCCAACACCGCCGCCCAGCGCGTGGCCTCGTTCGAGGAACTCAAGGAGCAGTTGACGGCCATCGTGCAGGGCTCCGTGCGCACGGTGCTGGCCGCGCACGAGATAGACCAGATCATGCTGGACCGCAGCCGCTTCGGCGAAGCCTTCACCAAGGAAGTGACGCCGCAACTGGGTGGGTGGGGCGTGGAAGCGATCAAGAACATCGAACTGATGGATATCCGCGATTCCAAGGAAAGCGAAGTCATCCAGAACATCATGGCCAAGCGCACCTCCGGCATCGAACGCGAGTCGCGGTTGGTGGTGGCGGACAATGCCCGCCAGGCGGAGATGGCCGAGATCGCCGCCAAGCGCGAGATCGAGATGTCGCGCCAACAGGCCGCCGAACAAGTGGGCCTGCGCACCGCCGAGAAGGAGAAGAACGTTGGCGTGGCCAACGAGCAGTCCTCCCAGCAGGTGAAGGTGCAGCAGCGCGAAACCGCGGCCAAGGAAATGGACGTGGTGCAGGTGAATAACGTGCGTGGCGCCGAAATCAACCGCGAGGTGGCAGTGATCACCGCCGCCCAGGCCAAGGAAGTGGCCATCGTGCAGGCCGATGCCGCCAAGCAGGTCGCCATCGTCTCGGCCGAAGGCAACAAGCAGCAGACCGTGCTGACCGCCGAGGGCAAGCTGGAAGCGGCCAAGCGCAACGCCGAGGGCATCGCGGTGGAGGGCAACGCGAAGGGTTCGGCGGAAACCGCGATCCTGATGGCACCGGTGGATGCGCAGATCAAGCTGGCCGAGAAGATAGGCAGCGACCAGGGCTACCAGACCTATCTGCTGGGCATCCGCAATATCGAAGCTGCGCAGGCGGTGGGCACGGCCCAGGCCGAGGCGCTGAAGTCGGCCGACGTCAAGGTGATCTCCAACGCCGGTACTCCCAGCAAGGGGCTGTCCAGCGTGATGGACCTGTTCTCCGCCGACGGCGGCACGGCGATCGCCAGCATGCTGGAAGGTCTGGCGCAGTCGCCCGAGGGCAAAAAGCTGCTGCAGAAATTCGCCGACAAAAAACCGGAGTAGGCACTGAACCTATAGGAGCCCTGTAGGAGCGACGCGAGTCGCGAAACTGGCTATGGTTCCGACATTGGGAGCTTCGCGACTCGCGTCGCTCCTACGGGGGATCCCGCACACCGCAACTACCATGTGTTGGAAACGCCGTGATCGTCCACCGGTGTGGTGGTGCCCGTATAGGCGTTCAACGTAGCGTCGTTGGCGTAGGTGTTGAAATAGATGCCGGTGCCATCGTAATAAAACTTGTTGTGGCCGATGCGGTTCTTCTACGCTACTTGCCATAACCGGAGCCCGTTTCAGCACTTCATCTGGAACGTCGGAGGAGGTTGCGGCAATCCGGCGCGGGAAAGCGCAGCAAGCAAGCGCGCGTGAAGCCGGCTGCTCTCCTTGGTATCGGCCGCATTCCGCATCACCGACTGGGCCTCGCCGCAGAACCAGCGCCAGAAGTCGTCTTCCGACAAGGAACGCTTCCACATCCTGGGAATGTGGCCGGCAATCTCGTTGGTCATCGTGCCTACGTCCTGTCGCTTCCGACTCGGGGTTATTCGCTTGGAGTAGTCGCGGGCCATGATTCTCATGTTCATGATTCTGCGGCACACGCCGTTAGACGGAGATGCGCGATCTCAAGATAAACGGATGCGTGGATTTAACACTGCATTCTTCGTTAGTTCACCCTTGCGAATTCTCTTTTGCGAACTGCGCGCATCGGCATGGCGGCTGCCCAACGGATGCGAGCTCCGCACATCGCCAGCGCAATTGAAGACCTTCTCTCGACGGCGCGCCCTACGCGAAAGAACAAGGAACTGCCTTTACAATCCAATCACCCGATTTTCACGGCTGCCTCCGTGCACCGTGTTCGAATGGAACTTCATTCGTGTCGATACCGGGAGAACGAGAATGAAGAAATATTCCATCGCCATTGCTTTGGCGTTGCTCTTGCCCGTCTCCGGCGAGGTGTTGGCCGCGACGGTGTACGTAAGCGGACAAGGCCAGAGTTATGACCCTGGCATCGCCCTGGAGAATGCCCGCGCCGATGCTGTCGCCAAATGCACCGCGCAAGCAGGGACGCCGGTGGAGGAGGTGTACAACCATGTGACCCGGGCCAATCTCTGGCTCGCGAGTTCGATCTGGACTTGCGAAGTGCCCTGACACGCGCGGGGCTGGATTGGGCTTCTGGTGCGGTGGACACCGGGCAGCTTGCTCCTGCGTCGCCCAACATCGACATCATGCATATTGACATCACCCATATTGACATCATCCATTTGTCTGACTAAAGTCAGATAAATGGATGAAAACCAGATCAGGCAAGTTCGCAACTTCAACCGGGCCGTCACGCAGCGGATCGGGGTGCTGTCCGACGACTATCTGGGCCGCGGCCGTCCGTTGGGCGAATCGCGGCTGCTGTTCGAAATCGGCAGGAGCGGCGCGGAGCTGCGCGATCTGCGCGCACGGCTGGCGCTGGATTCCGGATATCTGAGCCGGATGCTGCGTTCGCTGGAGGCGCAAGGCCTGGTGGGTTCGCAGCGTGCCGCAGGCGATGGCCGGGTGCGGCGGGCGGCGCTGACGCGAAAAGGGTTGCGGGAATTCGACGCGCTCGATCGCCATTCGCAGGAATTCGCGACCACGCTGCTGGCCTCGCTCGGCGCGGCGCAGCGCGAGCGCATGATCGCGGCGATGGCGGAAGTGGAGCGGCTGATGCGCGCCTCGGCGGTGGCGATAGAGCTTGCCGACCCTGCCAGCGTGGATGCGCGCATGTGCATAGAGGCTTACTTCCGCGAGCTGGAAGAACGCTTCGAAACGGGTTTCGACCCGGCACGCACCGTATCGGCCAATCCCGAAGAGCTGGTGCCGCCGGCGGGGCTGTTCCTGATCGCGCGCCTGGACGGGCGTGCGGTCGGTTGCGGTGGGCTGAAGGTGACGGGTCGCAAGCGGGGCGAAATCAAGCGCATGTGGGTGGCGCCCGACGCACGCGGTCTCGGCATCGCGCAGCGTTTGCTCGATGCGATCGAAGAACACGCCATGCGGATGGGTCTGAATACGCTGCAGCTGGACACCAATCGCACGCTGAAGGAAGCCCAGGCGCTGTATACCCGTAACGGCTACCGCGAAATTCCGCGATACAACGACAATCCCTACGCCGACCATTGGTTCGAGAAGCGACGGCTGAAAAGTCGCGGGCCGGATCGATAAGTCCATCGTTCCGACGCGTTCGGGCAACCGGCGAAGACGCGCAGGCGTCAGAACCACATCTCGCGTACGCATCGGCCATCGCTGGGCAGGTCGTCGAAACTATCCAGGCCGTCGAAATGATCGATCGCCAAGTGCGCAACGTCTTCGGGCGGCGCAAGCCGGACATTGACTGCGACGCGGCGCCGGCCGCCTTCGTCCACTTTCATGCCGCGCCAATGGGTGACACAGCCGCAGGTCGGGCAAAAATGGATCTCCAGCGATGGATCGTGCTTGCCCCGGCGTGTGTAAGTGCGTGTGGGGCCGGTCACCGTAATGCGTTCGTTCTCGTAGTCATATGCCCAGAGCGTTCCATAGCGCCGGCACAACGTGCAATTACAGGCGGTGATCGGGCCCGGATCACCCACGAGTGTCCATCCTGCATCGCCGCAGTGGCAGAAACCCGACAGTGTCCGCTCGCTCACGGGCGTCTCCAGAATACGGCCATGGTGGCTGGCCGCGAAGCATACGAGCCGGCCAGGGAGGACGCCAGCCTTCGCCTGCCTTGGCGCTGGTTCGTAGGAGCGACGCGCCCCAAAGGGACTTCCTTCGGGGCAGGTCGCGAAGCTCCCATTCTTTCCGGCGACCGGTGAATCCGCCAGTTCCGTGTGTGTTTCGCGACTCACGTCGCTCCCACGCCCGCGTGGCGCGAAATCCTATATGCGTATCGGCCGCTCTACTGCGCGCGCTTTTTGTAGGTGATTTCCATCATCTTGGCTTCCTTCCCGTCCGAGCCGGGGCCGTACATCTCGAACACCTCGGTGCTTTTGTCGGTCCAGCGGGTGGTCATGCGCGAAGTCTGCGGCTGCTTGGTCACCGGATCGTGATAGGTGCCGGTGTAGGTGCAAGCCAACTTGGCGTCGCAAGTGCCTTCGCTGACCATCAGGCCGGTGCTCATGCTGTCGCTCCAGGTCGACCAGTACTTGCCGGTCACGTTGTCGAAGCCGTGCAGGCCCTGGCCGCTGTAAGGCTGGCCCATCATCTGCGAGTTCACTTCCTCCACCATCACGCGATTGCCCAGGATCATCTTGCGCGTAGCGGTGCCGGTATCGGTGGTCGGTTCGGTGCCCGGAGCATGCCAGGCCTTGACCGACAGATCGTAGGTGCCGGCCGTCGAAGCCAGTTGCTGGTGCTGTGCGCCGGGTGTGCCGGCCTTCTGGAACGCTTCCATCATCGCCTGCATCTCGGGCGTCATCTTCGGCCCGGCGGCTTCCTGCGCAGCAACGGGGCCGGCGAGCAACAGGGCAAGGGCAGTCACTGAAACGGCGTGCTTGCGGATCATGGCGGATCTCCTTTTTTGGCTGGTACGGGATCGAGCGTGCGCACTATGTGCGCCACCCGGTGCTTAAACCGCGTGAAAATGCATGGCTATCCTCTCTACATTTCCGGCATGGGCAGGCATTCCATGACCTCCACGCCGTCGCCGGGGAAGATCGAGAAATGCGGGTGGTTCTCGAACAACCTGGCGGCCGCTTCATGCGATTCGGCCTGGACCACGGTGTAGGCGGCCATCGCGTTGCGGATGTCGGCGATGCCGTCGGCGGTGATGCGCTTGGTCTTGCCCAGCGGTGCGCCGTGATCCACGATGTTCTTGGCGTTGCTGGTGGCCCAGTTCTGCCAGGCCTGCATGCCCGCTTGCTCGCGCTCCTGGCGCGTCTTTGCGTCGAGCGATTTCCATTGCTCCATCGCGTCGGCGGAACCGGTAAAGATAGCTAGGAAGTTCTTCATGATTGTCTCCATGGGTGGTATTCGTCGGGTTCGGTGGCCGATGTTGCTGGCCGCTGGGAGTAGCGATTCGCGTCGCCGTTATCGGTCGCCTTCTTTCCTGGTCCCTTTCAACAGCGCCACGATGGCCATCGAATGGCCGTGGCCCAGCCCGAAGTCCTGTTTGAGCCACGCCAGGATGTCGCCGGCCTTGACCCCAGGCAGCAGACCCTTGGGGTTGGCGTAACCTTTTTTGGCGGCCAGGGCGCGGAGTTCGGCAGGGCTTTTGCCGGTTTTGGTCTGGATATTGTCCAGGTAGGCTTGGAAGGACATGCAGGCAGCTCGTTGACGGGGGAGGACGAGCAGGCAGAAAGCGATGCTCTTGCTGGACGACGAACGAGTGGGAGCGGAATCGACAAGATCGCCATCGAAGGAACCAACCGATTTGGCGCTGCACAAGATCGCACAAGGTCGTAGCAGCCGCGATGGTAAAATTCCACGCATTCTCCAGACGACATCCACAGAGCGAGTGCGCAGATGACGATCCAGCCCTTCTACCCCATCGGTACGCCCGGACAGCCCTGGGGGCCGGCGGAAGTAGCGGCCTGGCGCTCGCGGCAGGCCCGCCAGCGCAGCTACGACGCCGATGTGGTCCGTGCGGTCGAAGGCCTGCGCCCGCGCTTCGAGGTGGTCGAGTACGGCCGCCTGGACTATGGCCCCGATACCTATCCGCTGTTCGCCCTCAAGAGCAGCGTCTGGCGCGAAGAGCTTCCCGTCGCCTTGGTCACCGGCGGCGTGCACGGTTACGAAACCAGTGGCGTGCATGGCGCGCTGCAGTTCCTCGAAGAGCATGCGCCGCGCTACGAAGGTTTGGCCAATCTGGTCGTCGCTCCGTGCATCAGCCCCTGGGCCTACGAACGGATCCACCGCTGGAATCCGGATGCGGTGGACCCCAACCGCTCGTTCCGAGAGGACAGTCCGGCGCAGGAGTCCGCCGCGCTGATGGGCCTGGTCGCACCGCTGCGCGATCGCGTATCGATGCACATCGATCTGCACGAAACCACCGACACTGACGAATCCGAGTTCCGCCCCGCACTCGCCGCCCGCGACGGCAAACCGTACGAGCCGGGCGAAATTCCCGACGGCTTCTATCTGGTCGACGACACCGACAATCCGCAACCCGATTTCCAGAACGCGGTGATTGCGGCGGTGGCCCAGGTCACCCACATCGCGCCGGCCGACGCCAAGGGCGAAATCATCGGCTCGCCGGTGATCTCGCCGGGCGTGATCCAATACGCCTTCAAGCGGCTCGGCCTGTGCGCAGGCGTCACCGACGCGCGCTACACCACCACCACCGAGGTTTACCCGGACAGCCCCCGCGCGACTCCTGAGCAGTGCAACGCCGCACAGGTCGCGGCGGTCTGCGCGGCTCTGGATTTCATGCTGGCGCACGGTCGATAGGCTGGAAGCAGTCGGTCGGCGCGACCGACCGCGCTGTCCGTTCTTCGCGCGCCAGGCCGTTGGCATCTTGAATGGGGTCTCTCTCTGCCCTGGGAGTTGTCCGACATGGTCCTGACCCGACGCCGTTTCCTGGCCGCCCCGTCCGCTCTGGCTGCGGGCGCCCTGCTTCCTTCTGCTTTGCTTTCGGCGTTGGCCGCGCAGGCGGAGGCGCCTGCCGATCTGTCCGACTGGGAAGCCGTGCGCGCCCAGTTCGTGCTGGACCCGGCATACCTGCATTTCGCCAGTTTCTTCATCGCCAGCCATCCGGCGCCGGTGCGCGAGGCCATCGAAGGCTACCGGCGTGCGATGGATTCCAATCCCTTCCTGGTGGTCGAGCAGGGACTGTTCGAAGACGAGGCCCACAACGTACCGCTGCAGGTGAAAACCGAAATCGCCCAGTACCTGGGCGGCCGCGCGGAAGAGGTGTGCCTGACTCCCAACACCACCACGGGTTTGGCTCTGGTCTATCACGGCTTGCCGCTCAAGCAGGGCGACGAAGTGCTGTGCACCACTCACGATCACTATTCCCACCACGAATCGATCCGCCTGGCCACCGAACGCGCCGGCGCCAGCATGCGCATGATCCCGCTGTTCGCCGACGCGGCCACCGCCAGCACCGATTCGCTGATCGCCGCATTGCTGGCAGGCATCGGTCCGAAGACGCGCGTGGTGGGACTGACCTGGGTGCATTCCAGCAGCGGCATCCGCCTGCCCATCCGCGAGATTTCCGCCGCGCTGCGCGCACGCGCCGGCGCGCCGGTGTTGCTGGTGGTGGATGGCGTGCACGGGCTGGGCAGCACCGATGAAACCGTCGCCACCATGGGCGCCGATTATTTCTGCGCCGGCACGCACAAATGGATGTTCGCCCCGCGCGGCACAGGGCTGGTTTGGGCCAAGGCGGAGAACTGGGCCCGCCTGCGTCCGTTGATACCCAGTTTCAGCGACCTTGATCAATACACCGCGTGGGAGAAGCAGACCGCCATCGCTTCGCCCAACAACGCCGACCGCATGAGCCCTGGCGGGTTCGTCGCCTACGACCATCAATGGGCTACGGCGGCGGCGTTCCGCATGCACCAGCGGATGGGCAAGGCGCGCGTGGCCGCGCGCATCCGTGCCTTGAACGACCAGTGCAAGGCGGGCCTGGCCGGGAATCCGAAGGTGAAGATACACACGCCGATGTCGGGCGAGCTGTCGGCCGGGCTGGTGTCGTTCGAAGTCGAGGACATGAAGCCCGCGGACGTGGTGAAGCGCTTGCTGGCCAAGAACATCGTCGCCAGCACCAGTCCCTATGCGATCACGTATGCGCGGCTGGCACCGAGTCTGGTGAACACGCCCGAGCAAGTGGAGCGTGCGGTGAAGGCGATACGGGAGATATCGGGCTGAGGAAGCGACGACGCGGCGCGCTCAGAGCCTGTGTCTTTCGCACCCCGACCATAAGGTCCGTAAGTCGTTCTCGACGGATTATTCAGAGGCCGTAAGGAGGCTCTTGCAGGCTTCTTTGCGCCCCTTGGCGGCAACGCTGCACCCCCCGACTTAAGCCACAGGCGCCCGGGCAGGGCGCGATGCAAGAGTAGGGCTTCCGACAACGTCCTGGAGACGCCGCATGACCACTCGTCGCGACCTGCTCAAACTCGGCGCGCTGGCCGCCACCGCGACCGCGTTGCCGGCGTTTGCCGCGCAGTCCTCGGTGCCGGTGGCCCGTGCGGCCAAACCGCTGCGCATCCTGATCCTGGGCGGCACCGGCTTTACCGGTCCGTTCCAGGTCAACTACGCACTGGCGCGCGGGCACAAGGTGACGCTGTTCAATCGCGGCAAGCGTCCCTCGCCGGAATGGCCGGGCGAAGTGGAGCAGTTGCATGGCGACCGCAACACCGGCGACCTGAAATCGCTGCAAGGCCGGCAGTGGGACGTCTGCATCGACAACCCGACCAGCCTGCCGTTCTGGGTGCGCGATGCGGGCAAGGTGCTGAAGGGCAATGTGGGGCAGTACCTTTTCATTTCCACCATTTCCACCTACGCCGACGGCAGCAGGCTAGGCATCACCGAAGACGCCGCGCTGGCTCCTTACAAAGGCAAGGACGCGATGGCCGAAACGCAGGAGTCGCTGCGCGCCGATATTGAAAATCTGTATGGTCCGCTGAAGGCGCTGAGCGAGGCGGAGGTGCGCAAACAGTTCGGCGAGCGCAGCACCATCGTGCGCCCGGGTTATATCGTCGGCCCGCGCGACGAAACCGACCGCTTCACCTATTGGCCGCTGCGGGTGGCACAAGGTGGCCAGATGCTGGTGCCGGGCGACCGCGACGATCCGGTGCAGATCATCGACGGCCGCGACCTGGGCGAGTGGATGGTGCGGCTGGCGGAAGCGGGCACGTACGGCACTTTCAACGCGGTGGGTCCCGACTACACCTTGGGCATGGACGCCATGCTGCATGGCTGCCAGGCCGTCACCGGCGGCGGGGTCGAATTCACCCGCGTGCCTCTCGCGTTCCTGGAAGAGAACAAGGCGGAGCTGCCGATCTGGGTGCCCGCCCACGACAACCCCTATGCCGGATACGGACAGGTGAGCAATGCGCGCGCGATCCGGGCCGGCCTGACCTTCCGCCCGCTGGCGACCACGGTGACGGACCTGCTGGCCTGGTTCCGTGCGCTGCCGGCCGAGCGTCAGGCGACATTGAAGGCCGGCATTACCCGTGAACAGGAAACGGCGCTGCTGAAAGCCTGGCAGGCGCGCAAGGGCGCATAGGCGTGTCTCGGTCAGCGGCGCCAGGCCAGCGCTGCCCATCGGGATGAGCGGGCGCCAGGAAATGGCACGGCGCCCATTCCCGGGATAAGGTAGCGGCCAGCCCTGGGGAGGGCGTTGAGTCGACGACTACCGCCTGGGGGGCGCCGCGATGATCAAGCCGTTTGGAAACAACGTGAGCTCGGTGCTGGCGCAGCCCGAGTTCCATAACGTCGCCAGCGACGCGTTCGACGGCGGTCAGACACTGCCGCAGATGCTCATCGCCGCTTGCCAACGCCACGCGCAACGGCCCGCGTTCACCAATCTGGACCACACGCTGAGCTTCGCCGACGTCGAACGCCTGAGCAACGACCTGGCCAGCTACCTGCGTAACGGACTGCGGTTGGAGGCGGGCGAGCGCGTGGCCATCATGCTGCCCAATCTGTTGCAGTACCCCGTGGCGGTGCTGGGAACGCTGCGCGCCGACCTGGTCGCGGTGCTGGTCAATCCGCTCTACACCGCGCGCGAACTGCGGCACCAGCTGGCCGATTCCGGCGCTGCCGTACTCATCGTGCTGGACAACTTCGGGTCGGTGGCCGCCGAGGCGCTGGAAGGCACGGCCGTGCGCCACGTCATCACCACCCGCGTGGGCGACATGCTGCCGTGGCCGAAGTCCCTGCTGGTGGACACCGTGCTCAAGCACGTCAGGAAGACGATCCCGCCGTTCCGCATCTCCGGTGCATTGCGCTGGCCCCGTGCATTGGCCGAAGGCAAGCGGCTGCCACGCGTGCAGTCCCTGGCCAAGGCCAGCGATACCGCGCAGCTGCAATACACCGGCGGCACCACCGGGTTGTCCAAGGGAGCGGTGCTGGCGCATACCGCGCTGATCGCGAACGTAGCTTCGGCCGAACAATGCTTCGGGCATTGCCTGGACGCGGAAAAAGACGTGGTGATGATCTGCCTGCCGCTGTACCACATCGCCGCCTACAGCAATCTCACCTTCAACATGGCGCAGGGCTTCCATTCGGCGCTGGTCACCAACCCTCGCGATATCCCGGCGTTGGTGGCCACTTTCGACAAGGTGAAGCCGGCGTTCTTCTCCGGCGTGAACACGTTGTACGACGCGTTGCTGAATTCACCGGATTTCGCCAACCTGGATTTCTCGCGATTGAAACTTTGCCTGCAGGGCGGCACCGCCCTGCGCCGCGGCACCGCGGAACGCTGGAAAGCGCTGACGGGCAAGGACGTGGTGGAAGGCTATGGTTTGTCCGAGACCAGTGCGGCGATCACCTACAACCGTTGGGACGCACCCAATCCGGTGGGCTCCATCGGCCTGTCGCTTGCCGAAGTGGAGATCACCCTGCGCGACGAGGACGGCAATCTTGTCGCCCAGGGCGAACCAGGCGAGCTATGCGCACGCGGTCCGCACATGACCACGGGTTACTGGCAGCAGCCGGCGGAAACGCGCGACGCCTTCTTCGACGGCGGCTGGTTCCGCACCGGCGACATCGCCAAGGCGGACGGTCAGGGTTATTACTTCCTGCTGGACCGCCGCAAGGACATGATTCTGGTGTCGGGTTTCAACGTGTTCCCCAACGAGGTGGAGGACGTGGTGTCGATGCATCCCGGCGTGCTGGAAGCGGCAGTGGTCGGCGTGCCGGACGAGAAGTGCGGCGAGGCCGTGCGCCTGATCGTGGTGCGCAAGAACCCGGACTTGAGCGAAGACGATCTGCGCACGCATTGCCGTCAGTACCTGACAGGCTACAAGCAGCCCACGCGGATCGAATTCAGAGACAGCCTGCCGAAAACGGCGGTCGGCAAGATATTGCGAAGGGAACTGCGCTAGCGGAGCCGGCCGAACGGCGGCAACGTAAATAATTCACACCGGACGGCAGCTTTGCAGGGTCGAGGATCCTGCAAATAAAGCTTTGCGGACTTGAGCTATGCTTCCAGACCAATGGCTGGAGCGAAGGAGACATGCGAGCCATGCCCGGAAAGAGCGCCAACACCCTTTCCCCTGAACTGCTCTCGCAGCTGGCGCAGTGCGGGGATGCCAAGTGGTATGGCCGTAACCAGATGCTGATTGTGGAAGGCGCGGTGTCCGATGCGCTGTACATACTCGTGGCCGGGCAGCTCAAGGTGTTTACCCAGGACAGCAAAGGCCGCGAGCTGGTCTACAACATCCTGCAACCGGGCGAGTTCTTCGGCGAACTTTTCCTGGACGGCGGTTTGAGATCGGCATCGGTGAAGGCGGTGGTCGATTCGCAGTGCGTCGTTATCGACCACCTGGCGATCCGCGGTTTCATGAAGACCTATCCGGAGTTCGCGGAGTCCCTGGTCTACAAACTGATAGAGCGGCTGCGCCATGCCACCCAGCTGAGCAAGAGCCTGGCGCTGCACGACGTCTACGAGCGAACGGTCGATCTGCTGAATCAGGTCGCATCGAACGAACAGGACGATATCCGGGTCGTGCCGGTAACCATGACGCAGCAGGAGATCGCAAACCGGGTGGGCGCTACTCGCGAGATGATCAACCACATCCTTCGTGATCTGATACGCGGTGGGTTTCTGGCGAGAGACGAAAGGAAACGCCTGGTTTTCACCAAAGAGTTGCCGAAGCGCTGGTGATCCTGCGGATAGCAACGAATACGGGCTGCGGGGCGAAGGGAAGAGCGAGCGAAGGCGCAGCACGCAGGACGTTCATAGCCTGCCCAGCCAATGGCCCACCGGCTGCGGCCGTCCGAACAGATAGCCCTGGCCGTAGTCGCATCCCATCGTCGTCAATACCTCACGCTGGTGCTGGGTCTCGATGCCTTCGGCTACGATTTCCACGCCCAGCGCGTGGCCCAGGGCCAGGATCGCCCCGATCACCGCGGAACTGCGCGGCGACGCTCCGGTCTCGAACGGAGCGATGAAACTGCGGTCTATCTTGATCATCTTCAGCGGAAAGCGCTGCACGTGCCCCAGCGAGGAATGGCCGGTGCCGAAGTCGTCCAGCGCGGCTTCGATGTTGGCGTCACGCAGCCGCTGCAGCACCGCGACCATGGCCTCCGGATCGCCCAGCAGAGTGCCCTCGGTCACTTCCAGGCGCAGGCGGATCGGGTCGAAACCGATTTCCCTGGTCAGCTCCAGCATCCGCCGGTCGAAGTCTTCCTGCTGGAACAGCCGCGGCGAGACATTGAGGGTGAGATAGCCGCCGTTGCGCACCAGCTCCTGGCCCGATTCCAGGGCCAACCGGAACATGCTCCAGTCGATCGACTGAATCAGCCCGCTGTCCTCGGCCACCTGCAGGAACTCGCCGGGCGCCAGGACCCCGCGTTGCGGGTGTTGCCAGCGCAGCAGCGCCTCGTAGCCGACCACTGCGTCGTCGGCCAGCCGTACCAATGGCTGGAAGTAGGGCATGAACTCGTTGTTGAGCAGCGCATCGCGCAACGACTGCTCCAGGTCCAGCACGCCCATCGTGGTGTGCTGCATGGCGTCGTCGAACAATACGAAGCGATTGCGTCCGGCGGCTTTGGCGCCGTACAGGGCCAGGTCGGCGTCGTGCAGTATGCGGTCGGTGGAGTCGTAGCTGTCGTCGATGATGGCGATACCGACGCTGACGGAAATCTGCAGTTCCCGTCCGCCCGCGGCCATCGCCGGCTGCATCGACCGCAGCACGCGCTGCGCTATCTTGGAAACCGTTTCCGGTGTCTGCACCTGTTCGATCAGGATGGCGAATTCGTCGCCGGCCAGACGCGCGACCATATCCGGCTCGCGCACGCAGGCCGATAGGCGCCGCGCGACTTCCTTGAGCACTTCGTCGCCGGCAAGGTGTCCCAGGCTGTCGTTGACCACCTTGAAACGGTCGACGTCGATATACAGCAGCCCCAGACGGTGGTCCGGATCGCGGCCCAGGCGGGCGATACCGCGCTCGAGACGGTTGCGCAGGTAGACGCGGTTGGGCAGCTTGGTCAACGCGTCGTGCATGACCTGGTGCTGCAGTTGCGCCTCGATCCGTTCGCGTACGGCGATCTGGTCGCGCAATTCGCCGGTCCGCTCTTCCACCCGCTGCTCCAGCGAGGCGTTGGCCTGCTTCAGGGCGTCGGCCGCCTTGTGGCGCTGGATGCTGCTGGCGAGCTGGTAGGACACGAAGGTCAGCAATTCCGCATCGCGCTCGTCGAAGCCGACATCGGCGTCGTAGCTCTGCACCGCAACCACGCCTATCGGGCCCTCCGCGCCCAGCAGAGGGGCGCCCAACCACATGTGCGTCGGCTCGACCATCATCTCCGGTTCGATTTCACCGGCTTTGAGCAGGGCTTGCGCGCGAGCGCCGTCTACCAGCTGCGGCTTGCCGGTGCGCAGAATGTATTCGGTCAGGCCGCGCCGGTGCGAGCGCGCTTCCCAGTTGCGTTCGTGCCGATCCCTGGCATAAGGGAAGGAGACGGTGGCGCCGTCGTCGGAAGCCAGCGCGATGTAGAGATTCTCGGCATTGATGAGTTCGCCGACGATGGCGTGCACGTGATGGTAGAAATGCTCGCTGGTGTCCTCGACGTTGGTGAGTGCGGCTATCTGGTAGAGCGCTGCCTGCAAGCGTTCGCCGCGTTCGCGCTCTATCACCTCCCGGCGCAGCTCGAAATTGGTTTCGGCCAGCTGCCTAGTGCGCTCCTCGACCCGGCGTTCCAGCTCCGCCTGCGTGGTCTTGCGTTCCAACGCGGTGAGGACGTGTTCGGCCACGAACGCCAGCAGGCTCATTTCGGCCGTGGTGTACTGCGTTCCTTCGAGGTAGCTCTGCACCACCAGCGCCCCGCGAACCTGTCCATCGCGCATCATCGGTACGCCCAGCCAATCGCTGCTGTCCGCACCGTGCAGGCGCAGCGGACCGGACACCTGTTTGTGCAGCTGCGCGCTCGAGCCCATCAGCGGCTTGCGGTCGCGGACCAGGTACCAGGTCAGTCCGCGTTCGATCTGGGCCAGTGGAATTTCCTGGTCGGAGTTCAGTTCCTGGGTGTCGACCACATCGGCGAAATACAGAAACCGCAGACTGTCGCGTCCGCTGTCGTACAAGGCGATATAGAAGTTCTCCGCGTACATCAGATCGGAAACGATACGGTGCAGGCCGCGCAGCATGTCGGGCATTTCCAGATCCGAGCCGGCCATGTCGGCGATCGCATAGAGCGAGCGCTGCAGCATTTCGGCCTGTTCCAGGCGCAACACGCTTTGCTGCATGCCCAGCACCGTCAGCAACTCGCGCAGGCGGCGCGCGACCGGCTCCAGCAGCTCGGGGCAGCCGGCAGGGCAATGCAGCACGGCCGCTATCTGGTCGCCGTCGTCGTGAAGGATGCGAAGGTGCTCCGGCGGCATGCCACCGGTCCTTGCGACGGCTACCGCATCCACGGCTTCCGCCAGGGTGGCGTCACCTGGCTCGACGGGATGACAGACGATATCGCGCGGCCAGTGCGTCGACCACAGTACGGTGGAGCGGCGATCGGATCGCAGCAGTACTTCGATGGCCTCGGCGGGAGTGGCCGCGTTCAGCAGGCGGATAGCCGCCTCTTCCGTCCGCACGGAAACGACCGCTGCATCCTCGGCTTTTGCTCTGCTTAACCGCGGTGTGCTCATCGCATCCCTTCCCCTCGCTTGATGGAGCTGTCGCCGTTGCCGTCACTAGCGCCTGTCGCGGGGGGAAACAGCGCTGGATTTGGCGACGGACATGAGCGAACACGCCGGCAATCCTACGGGTAGCCCGCTCCGCATACCGTGACGGTATTCGCCTTAAGCGTTGGGCAGGCTAAAGAGGGGCGCGGGTTTCCCGCGGAAAACCGCGCGTCGGGATTGAATTCGGCGCCGTCCTCGGGAGAGTTCGGTGCTACTGCGCAGGCCATTCGGCGCCGGCATTTCGCCTCAAGGAAAACCGGAAACGCGTCAGCGCGGCACCGCATGCAGCGCTACGTTCAACCGGTCCACCACCATGGCCCAGTCGGCATCGTCCTGGCGTTCTTCGCGCAGGAGTTGCGACTGCGCGGGCGACCAGAACGGCGCGTCCTCCAAACGCATGCCGTCGGGCATCGGCGAATGGGTGGCGATGAAACGCTGGATACCGGCGTTGTCGTTGTCCAGGCCCAGCTGGGCGAACAATTCGGAAAACGGGTGCACGGTCGGTTCCATGGCGCTGCTCCAAGCGACGAGAACAGCAGCCTACCGGCGGACAGGTTAAGCCGCCGGTACGTCGCGGCGACACGGATTCCGCTTCAATCCTGCTGCGCCAACGCATAGCCGAAATCGTAGGAATGCTTGCCGCCCTCGATAACGATACGCATCGACCCGGACAGCCCTGCCAACGCGCCGGTACCGGACTCGGGAACCACGGTCACCGTCCATTCCTGCGGCGTGCCCTGGACCATCAGCGCGCGGTGCACCATGACGAAACTGCCGCTGCGTCCGTGCAGGGTGCCGGTGATCTTCTCAAGGGCCACGTAAGCGCCGGAGGTGGTTCCATCTCCCGATGCCAGCATTTCGCCCTGACCGCTCGCTTCCAGATCGCCGTGGAAGAGCTTGTCCAAGGACAGGCGGCCAAGCCCGGATGCCTGGGCTGGTGGATTGTCCGCGGTTTGCGGTTGAACCTTGACTTCGAAGGTGCCGAGGGCATGCATGGGAACGGACTCCGTGGTGGTTTGCGCCAGCGCCGCGGCCGGCAGGCAAGCGGTGCAGGCGAGCAGCGCAAGTCTGTAGAACGGGGCAAAGGCTTTCATGGGAAACTCGAGCGGGACGAGAGTGCCGATGAGAGCATGGCGAAAGTGCCGATGATTGTAAAAACGCGACTTGCGTACGCGCCGCCGCAGGTGGATCGATGAACTCCGGGGCGGGCAAGGCCCGGGGCCTGTTGCGCTCGGCGCCGGCGCCCGGGGTTTTCCACCATGCACGCCTGTTGCCGCCGGTTGCGCTGGCCGCGGTGGTTCAGCACTTCTGGATCGTGCGCTGGGATTTCGGCGATGGTCCCGCGCAGATCCGCGAAACCTTGCCGCACCCCAACGCGCATCTGGTGCTGGAAGCCGGCAACGCGCGCGTGCATGGCGTCCACACCGGTCGCTTCACCACCGTGCTGGAAGGCCAGGGCGCCGTGTTCGGGGTGAAGTTCCGCCCGGGTGGACTGCATCCGTTCCTGCGGACGCCATTGTCTACCCTGCGGAATCGTAGCCTGCCGCTGCAGGAGCTGTTCGGTACCCAGGGCGAGCTTTTGGAGCCGGCCGTGCTCTCGCAACAGGACGACGCAACGATGGTGGCGGCGGCCATCGACTTCCTTGTCCTTCATTTGCCGCCGGTCGATGGAGACGTGGAGCGCGTGGGACGGATCGTCGACGGGATCGCCGTGGACCGCAGCGTCAACACCCTCGATGATCTGGCGGCGCAGTGGCGGATCGGCAAACGCGCGTTGCAGCGGATGTTCAACGAATACGTGGGCGTGGGGCCCAAATGGGTGATCAATCGCTACCGCATGCACGAAGCGCTGGAGCGCATGGAACAGGACGATGCGCTGGAATGGACGCGGCTGGCGCTGGAGTTGGGCTACTTCGACCAGGCGCACTTCATCCGCGATTTCAAAGCCCTGGTAGGGTGCCCGCCTGCCGAATACTGGCGCCGTTACCGCAACGGCTGAGGCAGTGCGGAAAATCTTTGCCGCGGCCTTCCGGAGATGGCCGCGTTTTTGCTTGAACGCCACGCATGCGTTAGCGTGTCGTCCTTGCGGAAAAATGGGCTTGGGAATGAAGGCAAGGCATCGTAAGGCCAACCTCGCGCCGATGGCGCAGGGCTGCGCCAATGGACAAGGCGCGTGAGCGTGCGCCGGGGCTCGCCGATTCCGCTGCAGGACTCGTTCGCCGGCATGGAGGCGAAGTCCGAAGCCGGCAGTCTGTTTTTTTGCGTGTTTCCGGAGCCTGCTGCCCGCGAAGCCATCGTCGCCGAGGCCGACGCCCTGCGCATCGAGCATTCGCTGATCGGCCCGGCTATCAAGCCCAACCGGCTGCATGTCACGCTGCATTACCTGGGCGAGCATCTGGTCGATCGCGCCGACATAGTGGAGTCAGCGACGACGGCGGCGTCGCGGGTCAGGCACGAGCCGTTCGAAGTGACGCTGGCGCGCGCCTCGAGTTTTTCCACGCGCAACGACAAGCAACCCTGCGTATTGCTGTGCCCGGAAGAGCGTCCACCTATCCACGGATTGTGGCGCGAGCTCAGCAACCGCCTGATGGCCGGCGGATTCGGGCGTTATCTGAAACGGGAATTCACGCCGCACGTCACGGTGCTGTACGACACGCGCGTGCTGACCCCGCATGCGATCGAGCCGATCCGCTGGCAGGCGCGCGATTTCGCGCTGGTGCGCAGCGGGCAGGGCGAATACGAAATAATCGGCAGTTGGCCGTTGCGCGCCTCATAAACCGCCGGTTGCGCGCAGCCCGTCCAGCATCGTCCGATATTGCGCCAGTACCGTCTCGTCCTTGCCCGAGGCCAGCGCCAAGGCCCGCTGCAGCGCACGACGGGCGCTGCGCGGATTTCCCGCGTGCGCATAAGCGCGGGCCAAGCCATGGTAGAACCGGTGTTCGCCGCCATGCAGGCGGATCGCACGCCGATAGCGCTTGATGGCCTCGGCGTATTCGCCGCGTTGTTCGAATTGCAGGGCGAGCATGAACTGATGGAAAGGATCCTGCGACTGCACTTTGTCCAATCGACGCCGGAACTGCGTTTCGCGGTCGTGGTCGCCGCTGCGCTGGTACAGGGCGACCAGATTGAACAACGCGCTGGAGTGCTCGGGGGCTAGCGACAGCGCAGTGGCATAGGCCCGTTCCGCGCCTGCCGAGTCGCCGCTGTGCAGGCGCAACACGCCGGTGTTGCTCCAGGTAGTGGCATAGGCGGGGTCGAGTTCGATGGAGATATCGGCATGGGCCAACGCGGCGGGAAGATCGCCCAGAACCATCAGCTGGGCGGCACGGTTGTTGTAGTACTGCGCCAGCAAACGCTGCTCGCCGATAGCGTGGGCCGGATGGCGTCCGATCACGAAACTGCTGCCCACGTCCACCACGTAGCGTTGCGCGCCAAGGCGCACTGCGGCATTGACGTGGTTGCTGCGGTAGACGACGTCCTGGCGCTGCTGCCAGGACAATGTTTCGTCGATCTCCTGCGGGTATGCATCCAGCCCCGCTTCGCGCGCCAGGGCAAGGAACACCAGGGTGTAGGTGAGGCAATTGACCTGCCGATTGAGGTAGGCCTGCTCCACTGTCTGGGTGGCATCGTCGTAATATTCCAGGCGCAGCCCGTCCCGGCTGGTCGACATCAGCTCGATCAGTCGCCGCAGACGCTGCGATTGACCGCGACCCGGCGCGTTGACCCGCTCCTGCACCAGCGCGCGGAGTGCGGGCGGCACCGCCATGATCTGCGCGGGGGCGGGCGGTTCATGATCCGGGCGGGCATGCTCGCCCGTGGGGACGGATAGCGCCAACGCCGCCGCAAGCGCCCAGCCGATCATCGTCGACCCTCCCACAGCAAACGATCAATGCCGTTCGCCGGGAGTCTAGACCCTATCCGGGCCAACGCCTGTGCGTAATCGGTCGGCCCGCGACGCGACGCGGATGCGTGCGTTGACGGGCTGTACCGGCAGGACGAAGCAGTGCTCGTGAAATCGACGCGCACCGTCGCCATATCGTTCATTCCGGCGGGGTTATCCTGACTCCACACGTACCGCAACAGGAGGCCACCATGGCTACCGGCTGGGCAGGCGACGGCGCTGTGCAGGACCAGATCGACGCCACCGTGAAAGACGGCATCAAGCGCGCCCGCAGCCAATTACCGCAGGGCCCGAGCCTGAGCCACTGCGAAGAGTGCGACACGCCCATTCCCGAGGCCCGGCGCAAGGCGGTGCCCGGCGTGCGCCTGTGCGTTCCTTGCCAGGAAGCGCATGATGAAGAGCAGAGTGCGCAAAGCGGCTACAACCGGCGTGGCAGCAAGGACAGCCAGCTGCGTTGAGCGGCCGATCCCCGCGACCGTGGTTGAAGGAGGCGCCGGCGAACGATTAGGCTGGCCGGCATGACTACCTCAATGATCATCGTCGACGACTTCCTCGACAACGCGCAAGCCTTGCGGGAGGCCTCGCTGCGGCTTACCTATCCGCCGCAAGAGGGCATGTTTCCCGGCCGAAATTCGGTGGAACGGATCAACATCGAAGGGCTCGCGCAACAGATTTCCCGGCTGGTGGGCGAGCCGCTGGAAGCCATGCCGCCGCCGCAGTCGCATGCCAAGAGCCGCATTACCCTGGCCACCGACAAGGGCAAGGCGAAGGTGCATGTGGATGCTGCGCACTGGTCCGGCATCCTCTTTCTCAGTCGTCCGCAGGACTGCCGGGGCGGCACCGAGTTCTTCCGCCACCGCGCCACCAGCACAGACCGCGCGCCGCACGACGATCGCGAGGCGGCGGCGTTGGGGTTCCCGTCCGCCAAGGGCATGGTCGAGGAGATCCTGGAGAGAGACGGCACAAACGATTCGAAATGGGAAATGACCCAGCGAGTTCCCATGCGCTTCAACCGTCTGTTGCTGTTGCGCCCATGGCTGTGGCATACCGCTGGCGAAAACTTCGGCGACACCCTCGAAAACGGGCGGCTGGTCTATCTGATGTTCTTCGCCTCTTCCCAGCGTTGACGCAAAGCACGCACATGGAAAAACGCCCGGCAGCGCCGGGCGTTTTCTTTTCATCGGAAAACCCGTTACGGCAGGTACTCCACGCGCAGCTTCGCGGTAGCGCCCTTGTCTATCCACAAATAGTGGGTGGAAGTGGGATTGCCGCTGAAGCGCAGACGCAGCTGGGTGCGGCCGCCACGGTTGATCGCGGACAGACCGGCGCTGGCGAATGCGTTGCTGGTCTGGCTGCCGCCGCTGAAGCTCAGCAGTTGCGCCACCGCGCTCGCGCTGGCGGCCGCCGCATAGTCGCCCGTCTCGATGGTGCATGCGCCGAAACAACCGCTGTTCACGTCCACCACCAGCGTGTTGCCGACGGGATTGCCCCACGGATTTCCCGAGACGCTGCGGTAGGCCACCGTGACCGTGGCCGATACGATAGTCGCGCCGTCGGGCAGCGATGAAGTATCGAACGACAGCACGCTGCGGTTGAACTTGCCGTCGGTGCCGCGCCCCAGCGCCAGACCGGAATACGCTTCCAGCGTGCCGACCGCTGGCGCGCTGCCGTCGGCATTGGCCTTCACATAGCCATCGTTCGCATCTTCATTGGAGAACTCCACCAGCAGCGGCGTGCCACCACCCGAGCCCTCCAGCACATTCACCGTGACCGCGGCCGACGTGCCTACGTTGTCCACCAGGTCGAAGGCGCGCGCCTGCAGCGTGTGGTTGCCGGTGCTGGCAGTGGCCGAATTCCAGCTGATCGAGTACGGCGTACTGGCGTCGCTGCCCAGCAACGTGCCGTCCAGCAGGAACTCCACGCGGTCCACGCCGATGTCGTCGCTGGCCGTTGCGCTGACCGTGACTGTGTCGCTGACGTTGGCTCCATTCGCCGGTGCGGTAAGGCTGACGGTGGGCGGGTTGCCATCCAGGTTGTCCAGACTCCAGAAGTGGCCGATGTAGTAGCTGGAGCACAGGTTCACGTCGAGGATGTAGGCGCCCGCCGTACCGCACTGGGTTTCGCCGGTGCCCGGGTCGACCGGTGTGCCGTGGCCCATGTCGGTGATGGTGTAGGTTTCCACCCGCGGCGTACCGCCCGCGTCCTTGTAGACCCTGTGCGGAAATCCGCCCACGGTGTCGCTGACGTCCGCGGTCTGGTCGATACCGTGCACATTGGTCCACTGCTGCATGCTTTCGGTGAGGTTGGCCGGACGCACCACATAGTCGCTGTCGCCGTGCCAGATCGAGACGATAGGCCAGGTGCCGGTGTGGCTGCTGGCCGCACGTACTTTGTCGCCCCACTGCGCCGGGGTGAGATCGGTGCCGGGATTCATGCAGCTGAAAGCGGCCGACTGGCTGGTGGCGCAACGGTAGGGCAAGCCTGCGATGATCGCGCCGCCGGCGAAGACTTCAGGATAAGCGGCCATCATCACCGAGACCATCGCGCCGCCGGCCGAAAGCCCGGTGACGTAGATCCGCGCCGGGTCGCTGCCGTGATCGGTCTGCATGCGGTCGATCATCTGTTTGATCGACAGCGCCTCGCCGGATCCGCGCGCGGTGTCGCCGGCCTCGAACCAGTTGAAACAGGTGCTGGAATTGTTGGCGCTCTGTTGCTGCGGCAGCAGCAGTGCGAACTGCCAACGCTGCGCCAGCATCTGCCAGCCCGTCTCCGCGTCGTAACTGGCGGCACTCTGCGAACAGCCGTGCATCGCCACCACCAGCGGCGCGTTGGCGGGCAAGCCGGCCGGTACGTACTTGAACATGCGCAAGTTGCCGGGATTGCTGCCGAAGCCGGTGACTTCGGTCTGGGCGAAAGCGGGCAGGCACAGCAGCCACGCCATCGCCAGGAAGGCCGCGGCTTGCCAGCGCAGTATGCCAATGCGCAAGCGGGGGCGGGAAAGCGGAGTGCAGTCGGACAGGACGGACATGTGTTCGATTCCTTATGGACGGCGGGCGAACCGCAGTAGCGCACGCAACCGGAGGGGTCGCCATCGTCCAAAAGGGCAAGCTGCGCTGCACCATCCGCACCGTGCATCGATCGGCCTCGGCGTCACGGGCAAAAAAACGCCCGGCACTCGCCGGGCGCTTCCATTTTCCACTTGGTGCAGGCGATCAATCGATCAGCTGCAGCCCCAGGATCACCGCCAGGACGCCCGCCAAAATGGCGTAGTTGCCGTCGCTGCCGCGGTGGCCGTAGCGATAGCGGCTGTAGTAACCGTCTTCGTAGCCGCGCTGGAAGCCCTGGCGGAAGTAGTAGTTGTATTGGTCCTGGTCGATGTAATAGCCGTTGTAGCCGTAGTTGGCGTCTTCGTAGGCATAGCTGTTGCGGTAGTCGCTGCGCCAGCCGTCCAGGCGGTCGGCGCGGCCGGCGTTGAAGCCTTCACGGTAACCGTAGTTCACGGCCTGGCGCAGCAGGTCGC
Source organism: uncultured Pseudoxanthomonas sp. (assembly GCA_965650035.1). Taxonomy (GTDB): domain Bacteria; phylum Pseudomonadota; class Gammaproteobacteria; order Xanthomonadales; family Xanthomonadaceae; genus Pseudoxanthomonas_A. The sequence continues at coordinate 194,199 of CBFGMR010000002.1, read as the reverse complement.
CGCCATAGCGGTTGGTTTCGTACCAGCGTCCGCCGTAGGAATAGCGATAGCTGGCAGGGGTGTAGTAGTACGGATCGTTGTAGTAGTTGTAGTTGCGCGAACTGAAGCGCAACTGCTGCTGGCGCAGACGGTCGTAGTACTGCTGCTGGTAGCGGTACTGCGAATTTCGACGCTGGTCGCGCAGTTGGCGGGCGTAGCGCTGTTCCCAGTCGTTGCGGTTGCTGTAGCGCTGACGTTCCTGTTGCCGGAAGCGTTCGGCGCGCTGGCGCTCCTCGCGGATGCGGCGCTCCTGCACTTCGCGGCTCAGGCGGTTCTGTTCGTTACGGCGATCGTCATCGCGGCGATAGTCGCGACGATCGGGCTGGTTGCCGCCCATGACGCGTGGAGGTTGGCCGGAGGCCTGACGCTGCTCACGGGCGGCGGCGTCACGGACGGCCTGTTGGCGCAGGTCGCCATTGCGCCGCTGATCGCGGGCGCGCTCGTTCTGGCGCTCGGCTTGCTGGCGTTGCAGCTGTTCGCGCTGAGCGTTCTGGCGGACTTCGTTCTGCTGGCGCAAGGCACGCTGCTGTTGGTCCTGGTTACGGCGCTCCAGCTGCTGACGCTCGTTCTGGCGCACGGCCTGCTGGCGTTGCAGCTGTTCGCGCTGAGCGTTCTGGCGGGCTTCGTTCTGTTGACGCAGGGCGCGCTGCTGCTGGTCCTGGTTGCGGCGTTCCAACTGCTGACGCTCATCCTGGCGCGCAGCCTGCTGGCGGGCAGCCTGCTCGCGCTGGATGTCGTTGCGGCGTTCCAGCTGCTGGCGTTCGTTCTGGCGTGCGGCCTGCTGACGAGCGGCTTGTTCGCGTTGGATCTGCTCACGCTGGCCGTCCTGTTGGCGCATGGCCTGTTCGCGCTGCTGTTCCTGGCGGCGTTCCTGCTGCTGGCGGGCGGCCTGCTGCTGGACAGCGTTCCGACGCGCTTCCATCTGCTGGCGCTGGGCGTCGTTGCTGCGCTCCATCTGCTGGCGTTCGTCCTGACGCTGGGCCTGTTGCTGGCGGGCTTGCTGCTGGCGGGCTTCGGCCTGGTGGCGGCGCTGGTCCGCGCGGGCTTTGTTGTCGTTCTGTTCCTTGTCTTCGCTGTCGCGATCGTTCCGATCCTGCGCAGTCGCGACCGAGCCCATACCCAGGGCGAGAGCCGCGCCTAACGCAATGGACCAAAGCGTCTGCTGGCGGGGGGAGAGTTTCATGTCGGTTTCCTGTTCGGACTACCAACGGTGTAGTTGGCCTGTGCGTAGTTGGCGGCCGAGGCAATGAATGGATTCTGAGGCCGACCCGCGTCGTTTAGCTGACGGAAGGCGTAATCGGTTACAGATTGCGAACGGATTTGGAACGGCGTGTTTTCCGTTCCGTGCCATCACCTGTTGGTCGCGGAATTCGATCAGGACGGTGATTCCGTCCTGATCGGCTCGGCGAAACTACGGCGTCAGCAGCGACAGCAGCCTGTTCCAGGCCTGCAACCAGCGCATTGGCATCTGCAGCACGCAACGCGAGCCACCACCGCTCAGCAGGCAGGCATTGGTACTGGGTGGCACCGGCTGTTGCGCGGAACTTACCGGTTGCGAGCTCTGGGCAGCACCGCCGGTTCCCGGGCGAGCGGGCAGCGGGCTCGACATGACCCGCGCATCATCGGAAACGATAGTGCCGGTAGCTTGACCATCGGCCAGCGAGGCGCCGGTCACGCCGCTGAGAGTGACGGTGAAGGCCTCGTTCGGTTCGCGCTGCGCATCGCCGTTGACCGTGACTACGAAGGTCCGGCTGGTCTGCCCGGCAGTAATGATCTCGCCGGCCAGCGAGCGGGCCACATAGTCGCTGCCCGCAGTGGCCGTGCCGTTGGCGGTAGCGATGTTGTAGCTCACCGCCGCGGTGGACGCGCGCGACAGGCTGATGGTGAAAGTCATCGCCGCGGTGCCATTGACGCCTTCGGTCACCGAGGCGTCGCCTATGGAAAGACTCAGCGGCGCCGCATTGACGGTGAGCGTGCTGGTGCGGGTGACGCCCGCATAAGTCGCCGACAACGTGCCGGAGGCGGCGGTATCGGAAGCAACGGTGGCGATGGGGAAGGTGGCGCTACTGGCGCCCTGCGCCACGGTGACGCTGGCCGGCACGGAGAAGGCGCTGCTGGCGCTGCTCAACGCGACCTGCGCGCCGCCGCTGGGCGCGGCGGCGGTCAGGGTAACGGTGCCGGTACTGGCTTGGCCGCCGGTCACCGGGTTGGGCGAGGTGCTGACCGTACTGAGCGCGGCGGCGGTCACGGTCGGCTTCCAGCCCAGCTGGATCACTTCGAAGTCGCTGGCCTTGAGGGTGGCGAATGCGGGGTTGAGCGTGCTGTTGTTCCAGCGCACGTCGAAAGTGCCGGAAATGTACAGGTCCGAACCGTTGTCGACCATGATCAGCCCGTACTTCTGCATGGCGCGGAAGATCTTGCGTGAAGTCGGGTCGGTAGTGCGCAGCGCCGGATCCGCGCCGCCGACATTGGTCTTCAGGCGCAGGCGCGCGCCCATGGGCAATGCGCCGGAGGTGCTGCCCGCGCTATGCGAGGCCGGATACACATGGCCGTTGCTGGCGCGCAGGGTGACGCGCAGAGCATGGGTGATTTCCGGCACTGCGGCATTCGCCGCTTCGTCGTAGCGCACCAGGCCCGGGAAGATGGCAAGGCCCGAGGCATCGGCGGAAGTCCAGCCTTCCGGGCGGCGGCCGTTGGTGTTCAAGTCGAAGAATGCGCCCGAAGCCGCGTACCAGCGGTTCTGCGAAGCGTTGTAGTAGACGTTGTACAGCTCGTAGAGATGGCGATTGGTGCAATCGATCATCAGCAGGTGGCGGTCCGAACTGCCGCGCTGGTCGACGTTGCCGGCCGCGCCGCCTTCCACCCAATGCGTCTGGCTGATGGCCTGGGCGGGAATGGGGTAGAAAGCCACGCCATTGCCGTCGCTCTCGTCGTCGTAGTCGAAGGTGACGGTCTGCTTGGGCTGCGAGCCGTCGACGATGGCATACGGGAACCCATAGATGTTGGTGCTGCCGGACGATTCTTCGCCGCCGAAGTCGGGATGCAGGGCGCGGGTGGTGCCGATGAAGGAAATGTAGCCGGCCGAGGACGCATCCACCGGCGCCGCACTGATGTCGGTATTCCACCAGTTGTCGGCGGGGAATACAGGAGCCGCCACTGGCGCGCCTTGTACCGGCACGGTGGCCGGGCAGGATTGGGCGAAGGCAGCCGGGAGAGCGGCGAGGAACAACAAGGGGGAGGCAAGCCACCGGCACAACCACGAACTGCGCATGCGCATCTACTTCATTCACTACAGGGAGCGGCGATGGTCGGGGCCGGGGTAAGGGGAGTCAAACGCCGCTAGATGGGGTTTTTCGCTGAATTGGCGTTATGCGAGACGCAGGCCACATAAAGCGCTAAATGCGAGGTGAACGCCAGGGAATCACCCGCTACCGGCCACCGGAAGCGCACCGTCCGGGCCAGGGGAATGCAGGCCTGCCCCCGGGGCTTGGTCGACGATTACGTTACAGAAAGGAGCGGATTTTCCCCTTGATCTGCTCTACCAGCGTCGGCGTCAGCGGGCCCAGCAAATTACGCCGCTCTACCGGGATGTGAGCGGCAGGGTCCTGATCGTTGAATACGTAGTGATCGAACAGGCGCTTCCAGGCCTCGCGTTCGCTGCGGGGCAATGGTTTCACCGCGAGAATGGCGTGCATCAACGCCCCCAGTCCCGACTCCGGCATCACGCCTTGCTGAGTCGCTGGTTTCCACCAGTAATTCACCAATGCGTTCAATCGCTCCAGCGAAGCGACGTGGTGCCACCACAACGGCGGGATATAGATCGCATCGCCCGGTTCCAACTCCGACACCAGCGATTGCGCCAGCGCCTGGTTCAATCGCGGAAAGCGCGGGTCGTCCGGTCGATCCAGCCGCGCCATGCTGATGGCCGCGCCGGTCGGGGCGAAATCCAGCGGGCCGATGTACAGATTGCCGACCTGTTCCGGCGCGAACAGGGTGAAGCGCCGGCGGCCGCACGCCACCACGGCCAGGTTGTGGGAGGCATCGAAATGCGCGGGCGTGGTGACCCGGTTGCCGATCCACAGGCGCGGCTCGATCTCCGCCTGCAGTTGCGGCAGCGGATGCTGCTGGTGGAAGCCCGGCAGGCAGGCGGAGATCAACGCGCTCTGCAACGCCACCCCCGGGGTAACGCCGTCATGGCGGCTGTAGGCCGCCAGCCGCCGCAAAGCTTCGGTGACCGGGACGCGGAAGTGCCGGTAGTTGAAGCCGTCCATTTGCGGGTTGTAGCCGATGATCCCGTCCTCTTCGGGCGCCATCAACAGCGTGTCGACCTCGGTGCCGTTGTCGTAGCCGGCCAGATAGTTGGCGAAAGCGGTATCGGATTCGCGTGCCGCCGCGACCACCGGCCAATCGCGGCACAATCCGCGGATCACCAGGGGAAATTCGCGATCGGTCAGATCGGCCTGGGCCAAAGCGTGACCGTCGGCGTGGAATTCATCGATTGCGGAAGACATGCGTCGGTCCAGTGGGAGGCGAACCAGCGAATGCTAGCGCGCCCGATGCATTGCGTCGCCGCTTGAACGACAATACCTCCGGCGCCAGTGCCGGCGGCGCCGCAAAAACGCGACAATTCCGGCCGAGGATTCCGTATGCGTGGTTTCGTCCTGGTTTCCTGCCTGCTGTTGCTGGCGTCGGCGGGTCCGCGTCCGGCGCAGGCGCAGACCGCTGTCGTCTCGGCCATCCGCTATTCCGGCGGCGACGGGCTGACGCTCAAGAAAGCCATCGTGATAGCCGGCGCGGGCAGCGTCAGCGAAGGCGTGGCCGCCGAGCAGGAATGGATACGCATTCACTATCCCGACGCGACGGTCGAATCGAAGGGCAGAGTGATCGGCCCGCCGCACTACGACGTGATTACCCTGAAGCTAGCCAGCGGCTCCCGTGTGGATCTGCATTTCGATATCACTGGTTTCTTCGTGGAATGATCAGGAACCGGCCGTCAGGGGACCAGGCTATTGTGACGATTCTGGCGAACGGGGAATTCGCATGAGCCAAGACAGCTTTGAGGTGAGGGATGGCATCGGCCGTTTCCGCCTGTCCGGCCCGTGGCGCTTCCAGCAGGCGGTGCAGGCGATCAGCGCGGCGATCACGAAAGCCGACCAGCTGGGAGTTGCGCGCATGTTGATAGTGACCACGGAAGCGACAGGCTTTGATCCGCCCAGCACAGCCGACCGGCATGCCATGGTGCGCGAGTGGGGAAGGGCCTCGCTGGGTCATGTCGCGATCGCCATGGTAGTGCCGCCGGCCTTCATCGATCCCGAGCGTTTCGGGGTGGTAGTGGCGGGAAATTTCGGCATGCAGGCCAATGTCTTCAGCAATGAATCGGAAGCGCAGGCCTGGCTTTTCGATGCGCGATAGTCCGTTCTTTTTGCCGTCACTTCGGGATCTACGATGAGCTCTCTTCGACTTCCGCTGTCTTCCTTGCTGCTCTGGGCGACGCTATTCCTGCTGGGTTCCGCGGTTTCGGTGGCGCACTGCCAGGAATCCGCCGCAACCGCTTTCGCGCAAGGCAGGGTCGTCGATACGGTAGGCGCGGTGCTGGCGCCGCGCGAGCGCGTCGTTCCCGAGAACCGCATGCTGCAGGAACGGCTGGATACGCTGCTGCCGCAGTTGATGAAGGAAGCGGAACTGGATATGTGGCTGGTCATTGCCCGCGAATACGCGGAAGATCCGGTCTACTTCACCCTGGTACCGCAACCCGGCCATTCCGCGCGGCGTACGACCATGCTGGTATTCGACCGACAGCCGGACGGCAGCGTCAAGCGCTTGTCGATCAACCGTTATCCGTTCGGCGCGCCCTACGAATCGGCATGGTCGGGCGGCGATCTGGAAGCGCAATGGACGGCACTGGGCGAACTGATCGCCAAGCGCGATCCGAGGCGCATCGGCATTGATGTTTCCGCGCAGTGGCCGGTGGCCGATGGCCTGACCCATGGCCTGCACGAGCGATTGCGCGCAGCGCTGCCGCAAGGCTACGACGAACGCCTGGTGTCGGCCGAAAAACTGGTCGTACGCTGGCTGGAGACCCGCAGCGCCTCCGAGCGTGCGGCCTATCCGCATATCGTGTCGCTGGCGCGCGCGGTGATCGGCGAAGCGTTCTCCGGCAAGGTGATCACGCCGGGCGTCACCAGCACCGACGACGTGGCCTGGTACATACGCCAGCGTTTCGAATCGCTGGGCCTGCCGATCTGGTTCATGCCCGACGTCAATTTCCAGCGCATGGGCGCGGCATGCGCCGACGACGCGCCGTTCTGCGGCGAAGAGGGCGTGATCCAGCCTGGAGACGTACTCCACACCGACGTCGGCATCTGCTACCTCAAGCTCTGCACAGATACTCAGGAAATGGGCTACGTGGCACGTGTGGGCGAGCGCGATGTGCCCGACGGATTGCGCAAGGCGATGGCTACGGGCAACCGCTGGCAGGATCTGCTGACCGCCAATTTCACCATTGGCCGCACCGGCAACGAGGTATTGGCCAAGACCCGGCGCGAGTCGGAGGCGGCGGGCATCGTATCGGCCACTTACTCGCACCCGGTAGGCTTCTTCGGCCACGCTCCCGGGCCTGCCATCGGTATGTGGGACAACCAAGGCGCTACCGCGGGGCAGGGAGACTGGCCCCTGCACGCAATGACGGTGTACGCCATCGAGGGCAATATCAAGGCCCGGCTACCCGAGTGGAAAGACCAGAACGTGCAGATCAAACTGGAGCAGACGGCGTTGTTCGACGGCCAGCGGGTGGAATATCTGGCGGGGCGGCAGACGCAGTGGCACGTGATCCGTTGATCGGCGCCGCTGGCGATATAGTGTCCGCATAAGCCTTGGCTGGAGTCGTCGAAATGTCCGCGCCGCTGACGCTGCCCACGTTGATGCTGTCCGAGTTGGAAGCGGCGTATGCCACGCCGCCGCGCGCTTACCATAACTTCGGGCATGTGCAGGAGGTGCTGCACCGTTTCGCCGAAGTGACCGCCGGACCGGGTTGGGCGCAGCCCGCCGAGGTCTATCTTGCGGTGCTGTACCACGATGCCATCTACGAGGCCGGACGCAAGGACAACGAAGCGCGTTCGGCCGATCTGGCGATGGCGCAGATCGCGCGATGGCTGCCGGAGCAGGGGGTCGACACGCTGCGTGTCGCCGAGTTGATCAATCTCACCGCGCGTCACGGCCAGTTCTCGCCGGCGGACTTCGGCGACGATGGGTTTTCGCTGGATACGCGCCATTTTCTGGACTGCGACATGGCGATCCTGGGCGCGGAATCCGATGCGTTCGATGCCTACGACGCGGGTATCGCGGACGAATACCGCGGCCATGTGCCCGGGTTTCTATTCCGACTGAACCGCAAGCGATTCCTGAAAGGATTGCTCGCCCGCGAACGCATCTACCTGAGCGATTGGTTCCATCAGCGTTACGACGCAGCGGCGCGTGCCAATCTGCGTCGCGCGATCGCCGGCTAGGTGTCGCCCGCTAAGCGGTTTTTTCGCCGCCGCAATCGAGGTGGGTCAGGTACATGCGCAGGTCGAATTCGAGCTGGTGGTAGTCCGGCGCCATATGCACGCAGAGCTGATAGAACGGCTTGTTGTGTTCGCTTTCCTTCAGGTGCGCCAGTTCGTGGGCCACGATCATCTTCAGGAAATCCGCTGGCGCGTCCCGGAAAACGGTGGCGATGCGGATTTCGCGGCTGGCCTTCAACCGGCTGCCCTGCACGCGCGATACGGTGGTGTGCGTACCCAGCGCGTGCTTCACCACCTGCAGTTTGTTGTCGTAGACGACCTTGTTGAGCGGCTCGGCCTTGCGCAGGTAGCGGTCTTTCATTTCCACGGCGTATTCGTACAGCTGGCGGTCGTTGCGCACGGTGTGCCCTTGGCCGTACTTGTCGGCGAGGACCGCGCCCAGCCGGTCCTTTTCGATCAGCGCGCGTACCTGCGCTTGCAGGTCTTCGGGATATCCGGCCAGGTATTTGAGCGCTTGCATGCTGCAACCATACCGGTTTGCGGCGTTACAGTAAGCCCATGCAACCGAAGGACGATCCGCCGCCGCAGCCCCCAATCAAACCCGACCCCGGCGATTGCTGTGGCGGAGGCTGCGTGACTTGCGTCTACGACGCGTACGAAACAGAGTTGGAGCGCTACGAAAAAGCGCTGGCCGCCTGGAAAGCCCGGCATGGAGGTGCGTAGACGCGTGTAGGGGCGCGTAGGAGCGACGTAAGTCGCGATGAAGCTCTACCGACCGGTCTCCCATCGCGACTTACGTCGCTCCTACGCGCTCCTACAGGGGCTGGTCGTAGCGGCTGCGGTAGATTCGCCGTTCGTCCACGCAGTACTCGCTGCCCATGGCGAACTTGCGGCAGATCCCCGGGCGCTGGTCGTAGATGCTGCAGCACATGCGCAGCGGATCGATCGCTACGCACCACCCATCCTCGCCATGGGCCATGACTTCCACACCATGCTCGTTGCGCTCCACCAGGTGACGCGGAACCCGGTCCTCCGGCATGACCACTACGGTGAGCCGGCAACAGACCGCATCGCAATGACTGCACGACACCGAGGCATCGATGCCGCCGTGCAGGTGCAGGGGAATGCTGCTCACTGCAGTGCCGTTCCGACGTTGCTCATCGGAGTACCGCGGCGGTAGCTGAGCAGGCGGCCACGGAAGGGTTCGACGTCTTTTTCGTTGAAGCGGCTGCGGCGCTCGGTGACTTCATATCCCTGTTCGGCCATGGCGCGCGTGAACGGACCGCTGTTGCCGCGGCCCGGGTCGGTGACCAGCAGCTCGGCATCGGGGTTGGCGTGGCGCAGCATCATCGCCGCGATCTGGGCGGCGTGATCGCGCTCGTACAGGATGTCGCTGCCGATGATCAGGTCGAAGCTGCCCAGCGTGGCGTCCGGCGTCATCCAGGGCAGATCGCGGTAGGTTACCGCAGGAAGATTGTTGAGGCCGGCGTTGTAGGCCAGGAAGGATTCGGCCAGCGGATGATGATCGCTGGCCACCACATCGGCGCCGCGTTTGGCCAGCACCAGACTGGACAGGCCCAGGCCGCAGCCCAGTTCGAGGATGCGCTTGCCTGCGACGTCGAAGCCGCTCATGGCTTCGGCCAAGACACGACCGGAGGGCCAGACCTGCCCGAACAGACTCCAGAGCGAGGAAGAGATGCCGGCACGGTGCGCCTGCCCGGTGGGATCGGCGAACTGCTGCAGGTCGCTGAGCGCACGGATGCGATAGTCGTGTCCGCCCAGTCGGACGGTAAGCAAGCGGGTGGTGTAGCCCGGCATGGGCGCTCCAGGAGTAGCGTCTCAAGCGATCCCGATACCGGGAGGAAAGACACGGGGAAAGGAGCGAAGCGGGCGACTGGAGGACGGTCGGGCGAGACGCGCGGGCGAGCGTGTGACAGGAACATCCTACGCCAGGCTTCCTGAAGCTTGCCGGCCCACCTGCGCGGCGGGTCTCTGGAGAGCCTGGAACCGCCAATCCGGTGCGGGTGCTGACCGGAGCCGGTGCATCTGCCCGTTTTCCCTTGCGTGCACCGGGAATCAGCATGCTGCCAGCCAAAAGATCGGCTTTCTGGATTTACCTCGCTCTCATCGGCGCGGTGGTGTTGTGCGTGTGTTTCTACCGGACCGGGATGAATCCGGCACCGACCGCGTCCGACGGTTCCGTATCCCTGGCGGTGCTGGGCGACTCGGACAGTCACGCCTATCACGACTCGATTTTTTTTCCGGCAGGAAGCCTCAAACGGGGCGGCGATTATCGTCCGACCACCTGGCAATGGACCGAGCTGTTGCAACGCCTGCGCGGACAGCAACTGGATCAGGGCCAATGGGGGGTTCATGGCACGCGCGGCGTGGTGGCGCGCACCAATCGTTGGCTGGGGCGAGAGGGCCGTTCGCCCCCGAAGGAGGATTTCCGCTACAACTTCGCGCTCTCCGGCGCCGAGTGCGGCGATCTGCTGGAAGGTTATTCGCAACAGGCCAGGGCGCTGCTTTCGTTGATGGATCAGGAACCGGCGCGCTGGCGCAATGGAGTGGTGCTGATCCGCATCGGCATCAACAGCTTCGGCGATGCGCGGAATCTGGACCAACTGGCGCGCGATCCCCGCGCGGCGGCCGTGCAGGAGAAGATCGCCGGCTGCGTGCAGGCCATCCAGGGATCGGTGGCGCTGTTGCGCGCGCACCATCCGAAGGTGCGCATCGTGCTGGTCGGGATCTTCAACAATGCCGACTGGCCGAAGTACCTGGACCGCTGGCACGATCCGGTTCAATTGGCCAATATCGACGAGGGCCTGGATGTATTCGACCGCGCGCTGGCGGGGATGGCGCGCACCGATCCAGGCACAGCCTTCTTCGATGATCGCGCCTGGTTTGCCGCGCGCTGGGGTTCGCGTGACGGGCGGGGGCTGCCGGCCTACCGCGATCTGGTGCTGGGCAATCTGCATGTGCGCAACGCGGCAGGCGACGGACCGGAGCATGCGGTGCTTGCCGACGGCCACGCGGGCAGTGCATGGAATGCAGAGTGGGCGCGCGCGCTGGTCGACCTGATGAACGCGCGCTTCCAACTGGCAGTCACGCCGATCAGCCAGGCCGAGGTGATTGCCGCGCTTGGCCGGAAAGGAGTGTCGGAATCAGAAGCTGGACAGACCGGAGGCCTCGGTGAAGCGGTAGCGCCAGTAGCGCAGCCGTGAATCATCGGCATAGCGGGCGTAAGGCAGGCTGATCCGGCGGCCTTCGGTATTGCTCCAGCTCTGCTCGAAATAGGAGCCCGCACGGCTGATCACGGCCGTATCGGCAGCCGCCAGTACGCGTGCACTGCTTTCCAGGTTGTAGTCGTCCAGATTGCGCCGGGTGTAGTTGGCTGATCCCACGATCAGCTCCGCTTTGCCGGCAGCGCCGCGCTTGAGCATGAATTTGGCGTGGCATTGCTCGCCATGGGTGTCGCACCAGCGCACGGGCACTCCGGCTTCGTGCAGTTCCAGCGCCACTTGGCGGTTGGGGATGCCGTTCTTCTTCCGACCGAAAGCGTCTTCGTTCGGATCCAGCAGCACGCGCAGCTTCACACCACGCCGTTGCGCCGCCACTACTTCCTTCACCAGTCCACGATGGGTGAAATAGAACACCGCGATATCCAGCCGATCGCCTGGCTTGGCGCTGGCGACGCTGGCCAGCAGCGCATCGCGGATGCGGCCTTCGGTGAGGATCTGCACCTGGGTGCCGACGGCAGTGCCGGCGGGGAGGGTGGAGGGTTTGATCGAAACCAGCGATTGCGGCCAGGCAGCGCCGGACATCGCCACCACAGCGCGTTCGCTTTGCAGCAGATCCAACGCGGCCGGGCCGCTGAACCGCAACGCCACGTTGCCGTGCGCGCTGCTGCCATCGTGCGGATTTGCGCTGGCCACCAAGCCCACCCATTCATCGCCGGAATCGACCACAAGGGTTTTGCGATGGTTGGCTTTGAGGTTGAGCAGCGCCAGGTAACTGCGCAATGTCGTCTCGCCCTGGCCGAAAGGGCTGGACAACCAGCCGCCGTGTTCGCTGTTCCCCAACCATCGGCAGCACAGCTGCCAGAATCCGGACCAGGCAGGGTTGGGCGCGCGGATGCGGGTCAGATCGGTGACCACCGTTTCGATACCCTCCGCGCGCAAGGCATCCAGATGCTTGGACGGCATTCCGCCATACAGCGTGTTGATGGGGTCGGTGATAACCACGACCTGCAGGCCGGGCACTGCCCGCTTGCGTTCGATCAGCGCCTGGGTCAGTTGAGCGCTCAGTGGGCGCAGACTGGGCGCGGCATCGGCGCCGGTGAAGTCGTTGAAGAGGAACATGTCCACCACGACCGCGCGTTGCGCTTGCCCGATCAACCGAAGGACTTCATCGAAAACCTGCTGATCGCTATGGCGCACGCCGGCCGCATCGACATAGGTGATGTCGGTCAGCAACGCTGCATCGCCGGAAGAGGCGATGGGGAAATTCCGTCCGATGCCTGCGGGCAGCGGTTTGTAGACCTGCCAGGCGGCCGAGAGCAGGTAGCAAGCCAGGAGCGCCAGCAACAGGCGTTTGCAGGCGCGCCGGAAACGTTCTTTCGCAGTCCCGCGAGAAGAGACCTTGCTTCCGTCCAAAATATTCACCCCATGGAAAACCATTGCGCGGACGGACGGATGTTACGGGATGGCGGGCACTTCCCGTAGGATGGGTCTTTATCGAGCTACGGAGGAAGCCCCATGATCCAGCGATTCGAAGTAGGCCCGCGCCTGTCGGAAATGGCGATCCACAACGGCACCATCTATCTGGCCGGCCAGATTGCCGACGACACCAGCCTGAACATCCAGGGCCAGACCCGGCAGGTGCTGGATTCCATCGACGCTTTGCTGGCGCAGGCCGGCAGCGACAAGAGCAAGATCCTGCATGCGCAGATATTCCTGCCCGACCTGGGCGATTTTGCGGCGATGAACGAGGTCTGGGAGACCTGGGTGGTGCCGGGACATACGCCCACGCGCGCCACCGTGCAGGCTGCGCTGGCCAATCCCAAGTGGAAAATAGAAGTCGTGGTCACCGCCGCGGTCTAGCGTCCTTGCGTGCGCGGCGGAATCGGCGAGCAGTACGGCAGGCTCGGCTACAAAAAGGAAAGGGCGGGTTCCTTCCGGAACATCCGCCCTTCGTCCCGCTTGCTTGCAGGGCAAGATTACTTGTTCTTTTTCTTTTCCTGCTTCTCGGCGCGCTTTTCCTTCAGCGTCTTTGTCGGCGCCTTCTTCTCGCTCTTCTTCTGGTCCATGCCCTTGCTCATACAAGCCTCTTCTTCGTCTGCGTTGGTTGGAGGATGGCGGCTGCAGCGGCCATGCCGGTGCGGCCTCTAGTGTTGTCAGCCCGGCGACCTTAGTCAATCGCCAGGCAACTTGCGATGCGGGTCGAACAGCAGGGGTTCAGAAGCGCTCGCCGACAGGCAGGTAACGCCACTCGCCGACCGGCATTCTGCTCAGGGCGATACGGCCGATGCGCAGGCGACGGATCGACAGCACCTGCAGCCCCACTTGTGCGCACATGTGCCGCAACTGTCCCGGCCGGACCGCCTTGATCGCGAAGCGCAGGTTGTTCTCGTTCTGCCAGCTGACTTTGGCGCGGGGCAGGGCACGGCCCTGGTAAAGCATGCCATCGCAAAGTCTGGGCAAGCCGTAGGGAGCCAGCTCGCCTTCCACTTCCACCACGAACTCCTGCTCGATCATGTCCGCATCCTCGCTCAGCCGGCGCCATACGCGCCCGTCCTGGCTCAGCACGACCAGGCCGCTGGCTTCGTCATCCATCGGCATCAGTGGGGTCAGGCGCACGAAATGGCGTTTGAGCACCCGTATCTCGGGATCGTCGCCAGCGGTGTGCGTGGCGGGAGTAGCGAGTTTCGGAGCGGCTTCGAAGGCGATGCCCGCCGGTTTGTGCAGTAGCAGGGTCGCCGGCTCGGCCGTCTCCAGGTCGGCGTCCGGGTCGATCGACACCACTTGGGTGGTAATGGGGTGTTGCGGGGCGTCGATCACTTCGCCGTCCACGGTGACCCAGCCGCCCTGGATGTACTGGTCGGCTTCGCGCCGGGAGCAACCAGCCAGTTCGGCGACGCGTTTGGCCAGGCGGATGGGTTCAGGCATGTGGAGAGCGTGCGGCTACGGGGGTGCAGTGTAAGCGCTTGCCCGCAAACGGTCCGTTTTCGCCGGTTCGGGCCCCCGCGCAGGCACAATGGGCGCCCCACCGGCAAAACCCTCTACTGGATGAAAACCCCGCAAGGCCTGCAAGCGCTGATCGACGACGGCGTGATCGACGAAGTGATGCGTCCGCTGAAGAGCGGCAAGGAAGCGGCCGTCTACGTGGTGCGCTCCGGCGACGACGTGCGTTGCGCCAAGGTGTACAAGGACATGGCCCAGCGCAGCTTCAAGCAGCGGGTGCAGTACCAGGAGGGCCGCAAGGTGCGCGGCAGCCGCGAGGCGCGCGCCATCGGCAAGGCCAGTAAGTACGGGCGCAAGCAACAGGAAGTCGCCTGGAAGAACACCGAAGTCGACGCGCTCTACCAGTTGGTCGAGGCCGGCGTGCGCGTGCCGCAGCCGTACGGCTATTTCCATGGCGTTCTGGTCATGGAACTGGTCACCGATGCCGATGGGTTCTCCGCGCCGCGCCTGGGCGAGCTGGCGCTCGAACCCGACCAGGCCCGCGAATACCACGCTTTCCTCGTCAGGCAGGTCCAGTTGATGTTGAGCATCGGCCTGATCCATGGCGACCTGTCGGCCTACAACGTGCTGGTCGGTGCCGAAGGTCCGGTGGTGATCGATTTCCCGCAGGTGGTCAGTGCCGGCGGCAACAACGCAGCGCGGGCGATGTTGTTGCGCGACGTCAACAATCTGACCGCCACGCTGGGCGCTTTCGCACCGGAGTTGCTGGACAGCTGGTACGGCGAGGAAATGTGGGCATTGTTCGAAGCTGGCGATCTGCTTGCGGACACCCCGCTGACGGGCAGGTTCGTGCACGACGAGCGCAGCGTCGATCTGGACGGCGTGCGCGGCGCCATCAACGACGCCCGAGAAGAAGCTCTGATCCGCCAGCAGGGCCGCGAGGCTGCCGCCGAGCAGGATTGACCCAATCATTCCCCGTAGGAGCGCCCCATGGGCGCGAGCTCTTCGCAGAATCCAACAGAAGAGCTCGCGCCCATGGGGCGCTCCTACGACCCTGATTCATTTCAATAGGATTTCCGATGACCATTTCAATGCACGCCGCTTCCGTTCCCGTTTTCCAGCAACTGCTCGGCAGCCTCGACCAGTTGCTGGCCAAGGCCGAGGCGCATGCGGTCGAACACAAGATCGATGCCGACGCCCTGCTGCAGGCGAGGCTGTTTCCCGATATGTTCCCGTTGGCCAAGCAGGTGGTCGTGGCCTGCGACTTCGCACGCGGAGTATCCGGCCGTCTGGCGGGTGCGGAACTGCCGGCGTTGGAAGGCGACAACAAGAGTTTCGCCGATCTGCGGGGCCTGATTGCGGCCAGTCTGGATTTCATCGGCGGCCTGGACCCGGCGGCATTCGAAGCTGCAGGTTCGCGCGAAATCGTGCTGCGCCCGGGTACGCCGAAGGAACGCAGGATGGAAGGCCAAGCCTACCTGCTGCACTACGGCCTGCCGCAGTTCTTCTTCCACGTCACCACCGCCTACGACCTGCTGCGGCACAATGGCGTGGCAGTGGGCAAGCGCGACTACATGGGCGCGTACTGAGTCCATCACCTGAGGATCGAAGCAATGACCAGTCGTACCGCAAAACCCTGGGACCGCAGGAATCCGGCCGGACCGGGCGGACACGTCAAATTGACGCCGGAACAGATAGAACAGGCCAAGGCTCGCGCCGAGGCGGCCGGACGCGCTTATCCGAACCTGGTGGATAATATGTTCGTGGCCTCGCAGGCGCGCAAGCGCGGCAGCAAGGCCTAGCGGATTCCATGCAACGCGAAGACAGGAAGAGCGCATGAGCTGGATCGGAATCGTGCTGATCGTGATCGGCATTTATCTGGCGATCAAAGTTGCCGGCTTCGCACTCAAGCTGTTGCTATGGGTGTTGGTGCTCGGCGTTGCCTACTGGTTGCTGGCGCCCATGCTGGGATTGCCGACTCCGTTCTGAACAAATGCTTTTCTGTCATCAGAATGACGCGGAGTTCTAACCGAATTTCAACACCGCGCTGGATATCCTGCTGCCACGTCCGCGATCGTCGCAGGCAGGGTCTCTCCCCTTGCCGGGCCATGGCGGACGACCAGATCAGGCAGGCATCGATGCCTTGAGCCAAGCCACCGCGCCTTTGCCGGCGCGGTGGCCGCTGGCAAGGCAGGCGGTCAACAGATATCCGCCGGTCGGTGCTTCCCAATCCAGCATTTCGCCTGCGCAGAACACGCCGGGCAATGCATTGAGCATCAGTCGCTCGTCCATCGTCTCGATGCGCACGCCGCCGGCGCTGCTGATGGCTTCGGCCAGCGGACGCGCGCGCTTCAGGGTCAACGACAGGCGATGGATCGTGCGTGCGAGCAGTGCCGAATTATCCAGCTGCGTCTTGTCCAGCATTTCGTAGATCAGCGCCGCCTTGACTCCGGTGATGCCGGCTTGGCGACGCAGGTGCTCGCTGACGCTGCGATGACCGCGGGGCTTGGACAATTCCTGCTGCAGGCGCTCCAGGCTGCGTCCCGGCGCCAGATCCAGTTGCAGGGTGGCGTGGCCGTTGCGGGCTATGGCTTGGCGTAGTTCGGCCGACAAGGCGTAGATCAGACTGCCTTCGATGCCCTCGGCGCTGATCACGCATTCGCCTTGCAGCTCGTGCTCGCGACCGTGGGCATCGCGCCAATGGGCGACCACCGGTTTCAGCGGCGCACCGGCATGGCGCACGGCCAGATGTTGGCTCCAGTCGATATCGAAACCGCAATTGGCCGGCTGCAACGGCGCCACGTCGGCGCCGCGCTCGGCCAGCACGGTTTGCCAGGCGCCATCGGACCCCAGTTGCGGCCAGCTGCCGCCGCCGAGCGCGAGCACCACGGCATCGGCGCGAAGATTCGTTTCTCCGTCGGGCGTATCGAAGCGCAGCTGCTCGCCATTCCACCCCAGCCATCGATGGTGCACGTGGAAGCGCACGCCGCTTTCCCGCAGGCGCCGTACCCAGCCGCGCAACAGCGGCGCGGCTTTAAGGTCGGCAGGAAACACGCGCCCCGAACTGCCGACGAAAGTCTCCACGCCCAGCCCGCGCGCCCATTCGCGCACCGCATCGGCATCGAAATCATGCAGCCAGGTGCCGACCTCATCGCTGCGCTCGCGGAAGCGTTGGATGAAGGCGGGCAGGGGCTCGGAGTGGGTGAGGTTCAGGCCGCCTTTGCCGGCAATCAGGAACTTGCGCCCCACCGAGCCCTTGGCTTCGTAAACGTCCACCTCGAGACCCGCCGCGCGCGCGACTTCTGCCGCCATCAATCCGGCGGGCCCGCCACCGATCACGGCCAGGCGCGATGAGGATGCTGCGGAAGAAGAGGAAGTCATGGCGGATCAGTGGGGCTTGACGGCAAGCAGCTCGACCTCGAAAACCAGCGAGGCGTTCGGCGGAATCACACCGCCGGCGCCATCGCTGCCGTAACCGAGGTACGAAGGAATCAGCAAGCGCCGTTTGCCGCCGACCCGCATGCCGGCCACGCCGTCGTCCCAGCCGCGGATCACCTGTCCGGCGCCGAGCAGGAAGGTGAAGGGTTCGCCATGGTCCACCGAGCTGTCGAATTTTTCGCCGCGCATGTCCTTGGCCTTTTCGTCGTAGAGCCAGCCCGTGTAGTGCACGGTGACATCGGAACCCGCGGTTGCGATGGCGCCGGTGCCGGTTTTTTCATCGATCCGTTGCAACTCGGCCACGCTGCCACCGGGTGGCGGTCCAGGGTCCGCGCACGCGGAAAGGGACAGCAGGGCAAGCAGCGGCAGCGCAAAACGCATGGAGGATCCTCGTTGTTGGAGGCGCGCAGGGTAACGCATGCTGCGATTCCCGGTTACGCCGTTATCATGCGGTCATGGCCAAACTTCTCCTCAACCTGCGCAACGTGCCCGACGACGAAGCCAATGAAGTACGCGCCTGGCTGGCCGAAAGCGGCATGGATTTCTACGAAACCCAGCCCAGCCCGTGGGGAATCTCATCGGGCGGCATCTGGATGCGCGAGGATGCGGACATCGTTCGCGCCAGAGCCATGATGGCGGACTACCAGGCCAAGCGCCTGCAGCAGGCCAAGGCGGCGCAGAACGCGGCGCGCGAACAAGGCAGTGAGGAAACCTTCGGCAAGCTTTTCAGTCAGCGCCCGCTGTACGTGCTGGGGATACTGGCGGCCATCATCGGCATCGTGGCTTTGACGCTGGGTTTGCCGTATCTGTTCCTGCACTAGCGTTGCCCGATCACCAGGAACTCCGTCATCCCGGAAAAACCATGTCATCCCGAGCGTAGCGAGGGATCTGTTCTTCGGGCAACCAGCACAAGCAGATCCCTCGCTGCGCTCGGGACGACAATATGAGGTTGACTGAGTCAGCCTTTCGTTTGGCGTCCTGCAAGCTTGCCACCGGTCACGGAATGAGTTTTTCGTACTCGGCCTCAAGCCGCGTATGCGTCGGCCAGAAACCCTCCGGCTCGCGGCCGTCCAGCTTGTCCACCAGGATTCCCAGATGCGTGTGCCACCCGCCGGCAACGCTCAGCATCTCCTCGCGATTGGGCAGGCGGCTATGCACTAGCAACAGATGCACCTTATCGCCCTGAGACGTGAGTTCGAAGCGTACGTGCGAAGCGTTTTCGCCTTCGCCCCATTCATAGGCGAGCAGGCGCGGCGGTTCGCAGGCGGTGATGCGCCCGTGCATGCGGCTTTCGCCGGCGTGCGCCGCGTATTTAGGAGGAGGACTTCCGTCGTGCCCGGTCAATTCCGAGTTGCGGAATACGTGCTCCACCGTGCCGCCTTGCTTCAATTCCATCTCGCCGGCCGCCAGCCATTGGCGGCGTTTTTCGGATTCGGTGAGGTATGCCCAGACCCGTTCGATCGGGCCGGGCAAGGTGCGCTCGATGCGCACGGTATTCGGGGCGATGACAGTGGCGTAAGAGGCGTTCATGGTCATACCTTGCAAGTGAAGTCAGAAGAGCCCGGCTAGCGCGTCGAGCATGGTGTTCCAGGCATCCTGCGCGCGTTGCGCGTAATCGGCCCACTTCGCGTCCATGCTGTGGACGAGCGTCAGTACGCAACCGCTACTGGAAGCAACGATGTCGATATGCACCTGACTGGGTGCATCGTCCGACTCGCCCTTGACTGCCCAGGTGAAGACCAGCCGGTGGGGCCGTTCGATTTCTAGGTACTGACCCACGTGATCGATGATCTGGCCATTGCGCTCGACTTTGAGCGAGAAGCTGCCGCCAACGCGCGGGTCCACATCCAGCCGCACCACGTTCTCTTCGCGCACGCGCGGACCGAACATCCATTGCCCCAGCGTGCGCGGCACCAGCCAGGCGTCGAAAACGCGATCGGGACTGGCTTCGAAATAACGGGTTGCGCGTACCTCGATGGGAAGGTCTGGGTTCATCGCGATTTCCTTTTGGTTTGTCCGGTAGCGGTATCGGCGCGCAGCGCGATTTCCAGCGCATCCAGGCGTTCGGTCCAGAATTGCTGGTAGTACTGCAACCATTGTTCGGCTTCGGCCAGGGCCTCGGCGCGCAACTGGCATAGATGAGTGCGCCCCTGGATCCGCCGCTGCACCAGGCCGGCGCGTTCCAGCACCTTGATGTGCTTGGAAGCGGCGGCCAGCGAAATCTGGAAGGGAGCGGCCAACTCACCGACGCTGCGCGGCTGCGCGCTCAGGCTGCGCAGCATGCGGCGGCGCGTGCCGTCGGACAGGGCCTGGAACACGGAATCCAGCTGGGGAGAGTCATATTCAACCATAGAGTTGAATATTATCCATCCTGATTTGATTGTCAACCATTTGGTTTAATGTTTTTGCTCCCTGATTGGCGCCATTTACAATGGTGCCCATGATCCTCAATACCGCCGCCTACCATTTCGTTCCGATCGCCGATCCGCCGGCCCTGGCCGTGCAGCTACGCGCGTGGGCGGAAGAGGGCGCGTTGCGCGG
This sequence comes from uncultured Pseudoxanthomonas sp., assembly GCA_965650035.1. Lineage (GTDB taxonomy): Bacteria > Pseudomonadota > Gammaproteobacteria > Xanthomonadales > Xanthomonadaceae > Pseudoxanthomonas_A. The sequence continues at coordinate 174,497 of CBFGMR010000002.1, read as the reverse complement.
CACCGCATTGATCGCGCCGGAAGGCGTGAACCTTTTCCTGGCAGGAGAAGAGCGGGCGATCCACACGTTTTTCGAACAGCTGCGGGCCGCGCCGCAATTTGCCGAGCTGCGGGTCAAATACAGCCGCAGCGGCGCGCAGCCTTTCGCCCGGCTCAAGGTCAAGATCAAGCCTGAAATCATCAGCTTCCGCCGCGACGAGACTTCTCCATTGGACGGACGCGCACCGGCGGTATCCCCGGCGACGCTCGCGCAGTGGTTGCAGCAGGGCCATGACGATATCGGCAAGCGCGTGGTCTTGCTGGACACGCGCAACCGGCAGGAGGTGGAATACGGCACCTTCGCCGGTGCGCTTACTTTGCCGATAGACAAATTCACCGATCTGCCCGAAGCCATGCAGCCTCACCGCAATGGACTGGCTGACGCGACGGTGGTGAGTTTCTGCACCGGTGGCATCCGCTGCGAGAAAGCGGCGTTGTGGATGCAGGCCGCGGGCATGGACAACGTGTTGCAGCTCGACGGCGGCATCCTGGGTTATTTCGAAGAGGTCGGCGGGCAGGGCTACGACGGCCGCTGCTTCGTGTTCGACGAACGCGTGGCGCTGGACCCGGAGCTCAAGCCGCTGGTGGACGCGGCCTGACAGAACATCGCTCCCACAGACGCCGCTCCCACATCGGTGGATCGAGTGCGTTGGGCTATGATCGGCATGCGTCGCTGACGCGCTCCCCCACTGTCGCGAGGCATCCATGGTCGCTGTCCACCATCTCAACAATTCCCGTTCGCAGCGCGTGCTGTGGCTGCTCGAAGAGCTGGGCCTGGACTACAACGTGATCCGCTACCAGCGCGACGTCGAAACGATGCTGGCACCGCCGTCGCTGCGCAAGGTGCATCCGTTGGGGAAATCGCCGGTGGTGGTGGACGGGGAAAATACGCTGGCCGAATCCGGCGCGATCCTCGAATACCTGGTGGAACGCTACGACACCGCGCATGATTTCGCACCATCGCCGGGTACGCCCGAGAGCCTGCGCTACCACTATTGGATGCACTACGCGGAAGGTTCGGCGATGCCGCCGTTGCTGATGAGTCTGGTGTTCTCGCGCCTGAAAAAAGCGCCGATGCCGTTCTTCGTAAAGCCGGTGGCCAAGGGAATCGCGGACAAGGTGATGAAGACCTTCGTCGGGCCGCAGGTGAAACTGCACCTGGACTACATGGAAAACGAGCTGGGCAAGTCGCGCTGGTTCGCCGGCGATGAATTCAGCGCCGCCGACATCCAGATGAGTTTCCCGGTGGAAGCGGCCGCGGCGCGCCATGGGCTGGAGGACAAGCCCAATCTGAGCGGATTCCTGCAGCGCATCCACGCGCGTCCCGCTTATCAGCGCGCGCTGGAGCAGGGCGGTCCTTTCGATCTGCTCAGCTGATACGGAACTCAGCGTCCCGCCAGTCCGGTCGCTGATCGGATTGGCAATGCTTGATGCGGGCCCCATGTCGAAGCCATGACTTCGACGGCAGCCTCCATGATTCCCTACTCGATACTCGATCTGGCCCCGGTCTGCGAAGGCAGCGATGCCGCACAGGCCTTCCGCAATACCCTGGATCTGGCGCAACACGCCGAAGCCTGGGGTTACCAGCGCTACTGGCTGGCCGAACACCACAACATGCCGGGTATCGCCAGCGCAGCGACTGCGGTGCTGATCGGTTATGTCGCCGGCGGTACCAGAACCATCCGCGTGGGCTCCGGCGGAGTGATGCTGCCCAACCATGCGCCGCTGCAGGTGGCCGAACAGTTCGGCACGCTGGCCTCGCTGTATCCGGGCCGCATCGATCTGGGCTTGGGCCGCGCGCCCGGCACGGACCAGCCCACGGCCAAGGCGTTGCGGCGTTATTTCGACAGCGCCGAGCAATTCCCGCACGACGTGCAGGAATTGCTGGGCTACTTCGCACCTGTGCAGGCCGGCCAATTGGTGCGCGCCGTTCCGGGCGCTGGACTTGAGGTGCCGGTGTGGCTGTTGGGCTCCAGCCTTTTCAGCGCGCAGCTCGCCGCGGCGCTGGGGCTGCCGTTCGCCTTCGCTTCGCACTTCGCACCGGACGCGATGGACCAGGCGCTGGCGGTCTATCACCGCGACTTCCGTCCTTCGCAGTACCTGGCCAAGCCACACGCGATGTTGGCGTTGAATGTGGTGGCCGCTGCGACCGATGCCGAAGCCAAGCGTCTGTTCACTACCGCGCAGCAGAGTTTCGTCAACCTGCGCCGCGGCAAACCTGGACTGATACCAGCGCCCATCGACGATATCGAAACCTATTGGCAGCCGCATGAAAAGCTGGGCGTGGAGAACGCCCTGGCCTGCAGCGTGGTGGGCGACCCGGAAACGGTGAAGCGCGGTATCGCCGCCTTCGTCGACCGGCATCGTCCGGACGAACTGATGCTGGTGGCCAATGTGTTCAATCATGCCGCACGTTTGCGGTCCTTCGAATTGGCCGCCGAAGCGATGTAGGTCGGGGCTACGTCCCCGACGCTCCTGTTGGGTTACGTCTGTCGGGGGCGTAGCCCCGACCTACGCGCATCGGATTGCGGTCAGACGGCGTTGCCGGCGGCGTGGCCGGAAGCCCAGGCCCACTGGAAGTTGTAGCCGCCCAGCCAGCCGGTGACGTCGACCACTTCGCCGATGAAATACAGCCCTGGGATTTTCTTCGACTGCATCGAGCTTGAAGACAGTTCGTCGGTATCCACGCCGCCCAGAGTAACCTCGGCGGTGCGGTAGCCCTCGGTGCCGCTGGCGATCAGCGGCCAGCTTTGCAGTTGCGCAGCGATTTCGCGCAATTGCGGTTCGTTGAACTGCTTCATCGGTTTGTTCGGCAGCCACAACTCGCACAGGCGCTGGGCGAAACGTCGCGGCAGAAAGTCGGAGAGCACGGTCTTGAGCTCGGCGGCTGGGCGCGAGGCCTGCTGTTCGCGCAGAAGCTGCAGGGCATCATTGCCGGGCAGCAGATCCAGACGCAGATCGTCGCCGGGCTGCCAGTAGGAAGAGATCTGCAGGATCGAAGGCCCGCTCACGCCGCGATGGGTGATGAGCATGAAGTTGCGGAAGCTGTGGCCGTTGCAGCTGGCCTCGACCGGCAGCGCCACGCCGCTGAGGTCCTGCAGGTGCTCCTGGTGCTTCCCCGTCAGGGTCAGCGGCACCAGCCCGGCGCGCGTCGGCAGCACGGTATGACCGAACTGGCGCGCCAGTTCGTAACCGAAACCGCTGGCGCCCATGCTGGGAATCGAAAGGCCACCGCAGGCCACCACCAGCGCGGGTGCCGACAGCGTGCCGCGCGTCGTGCGCAGGCGAAAACCGCCATCGGTACGCTGCACGTTCTCCACGCTGCAGCTGGTTTCGATGCGCGCGCCCGCCGTTTCGCATTCGTCCACCAGCATCTTCACGATCTGCTTGGACGAATCGTCGCAGAACAGCTGCCCCAGCTCCTTCTCGTGGTAGGCGATGCCATGGCGTTCGACCATGTCGATGAAATCCGAGGGCCTGTAGCGCGCCAGCGCCGATTTGCAGTAATGCGGATTGGCCGACAGATAGTTCGCCGGCGTGGCGCCGGTGTTGGTGAAGTTGCAGCGCCCGCCGCCGGACATCAGGATTTTCTTGCCCACCCGGTTGGCGTGTTCCACCACCAGCACGCGAAGCCCGCGCTGGCCGGCCGTCAATGCGCACATCAGCCCGGCCGCGCCGCCGCCGATGATCAGCACGTCGTGACTGTGGCTCATGCGATTACTGACCTTGCGTGGCCGCCTGGCGAACGACGGGCTTGATGTCGATGGTGACATCGCCGCCCAGCACCTGCAGCTCTCCATCCTGGATCATCACGTTCAGACGCATGCCGCGCACCATCATCGCAGTCAGCTGTTCGACCACTTCGATCGGGATGTCGATGACGGTGAGGTTCTTGCTGCGGGCCAGCGACGCGACGTTCTTTTCCCACCAGATATCCGAGCTGCGGCCGCCATAGGTGAACAGCACAACCTGCCGCGAGCGCCCGCAAGCCTTGCGTATGCGCGCTTCATCCGGCTGGCCCAGGTCGATCCACAGCAGAATCTCGCCAGTCAGCTCCTTGAGCCAAAGATCCGGCTCATCGTCCTGGCTCAGGCCACGGCCGAACTCCAGGCGCTCGTCCGCGTACATGGCGAACGCCAGCAGGCGCACCATCAGGCGCGCATCGGTTTCGGACGGATGCTGGGCCAGGGTGAGGTTGTGGGTCGCGTAGTAATGGCGATCCATGTCGCTGATCTGCAGTTCGGCCTTCACGACCGTGGATTTGAGCGCCATTGAGGTGCCAGGGGAAAAGGTCGGCCATGATACGGCCTTGTTCCAGGGAGGCCGTGCTTTGTCCGTTTCCGATTTCGATGCCGCCGAAGCGGTCGCCAGCAAGCTGCAGCTTCCGCCCGGCGCCTGGACGACCTTGCTGGACGGTCTATGCGCCCGCTTTCCGCAAGTCGACCGCGCCAGCTGGCTGGACCGCTTCGCGCGTGGGCGGGTGCTGGACTCGTTGTGGCAGCCGCTGGCTGCGGACACGCCGTATCGCGTCGGCGTGACCATCCACTATTTCCGCGAAGTGGCGGAAGAACCCCGGATCCCATTCGAGGAAACGGTCCTGCATGTCGATGAGCACCTGGTGGTGGTCGACAAGCCGCATTTCCTGCCCGTAGCCCCCACGGGGGCGCACGTGCGCGAAACGCTGCTGACCCGGCTGGTCGGGAGGCTGGGCAATAGCGACCTGGTGCCACTGCATCGCATCGATCGCGGAACTGCCGGGCTTGTGCTGTTCTCGGCCAACAAGGCCAGTCGGGACGCCTACCAGGCGCTGTTCCGCGAGCGTCGGATCGAAAAACGCTACGAAGCCGTGGCGCCTGGATTGCCGGATCTGAGGTTTCCGCAGGTGCGGGAGTCGCGCATCGTGAAGTCGGAGCCATTCTTCCGGATGCGGGAGGAAGAGGGGGAACCCAATTCCGTTAGCCGGATCGAGGTGCTGGGTTCGGATGGCCAATGGTGGCGCTACGCACTTTTCCCCGTCAGCGGCCGCAAGCACCAGCTGCGGGTGCATATGGCGGCCCTGGGGGCGCCGATCCGTCACGACCCTTACTACCCCGACCTGATGGCCCGGGTCGCGGACGACTACCAGCGGCCCCTGCAATTGCTGGCCAAGGGCTTGTCTTTCGTGGACCCCATGACGGGGGTCCGGCGGGCGTTCGAGAGTCCCAGGGTCCTGGAAACGCCGGTTTAGCGACCGCCGCCGGAAGAATCCGGCCCGGCTGGCGGGGTGCCGTCGGCTTGGCCCGGCTCCCGCGTAGCCTGCTTCTTGGCCAGTTTTTCGTCCTGCTTCTTCTTCTTGGCCAACTCGCGCTGCTTCTTCTCAAACGAATAATTGGGCTTCGCCATGGGCTTCTTTCCTGTAGGGGAGGCCAGTTTAGGGCAAACCGCCCCACTGCCGGTTATCCGCGGTTGGGCGGGGGATTGGCTTTTGCCGGAAAGGTGTGTAGTGTGCACGGCACTGTGTTTGCTTGGGTCACCGTAAATCGTGGCCTGATGCAGTCGATCCAAAACGATCAGCTACATCTTTCCGCTTTGCTTAACACCTGCAACTCAGTCTCGGCCCGGGGTCCCCAGGTCGTGATTTTTTTCATCCGTTTCAGGAGTTTCAAAGATGTCTGACCGTCAAACCGGTACCGTCAAGTGGTTCAACGATGCCAAGGGTTTTGGCTTCATCACCCCGCAGAGCGGCCCGGACCTTTTCGTGCATTTCCGCGCGATCCAGGGTTCCGGCTTCAAGTCGCTGCAGGAAGGCCAGAGCGTCAGCTTTGTCGCCGTGCAGGGCCAGAAGGGTATGCAGGCCGACGAAGTCCAGCCGCTCTAATAGCGACTGTATCGTTGTCCGAAACGCCGGGGCTTGCCCCGGCGTTTTTGTTTGTGCGGCTTCAACCGCTGGCGCGTAGCCTGTGCCGATGAAACCGCTGAGATTCGACAACCGCTTCGTTACCGATCTTCCCGGCGATCCGCTGCAGGGAGCCGGCGTGCGCGAAGTCCGCGAGGCGCTGTATTCGCGGGTCGACCCGACCCCGGTCGCCGCACCGCAACTGCTGGCCTGGTCGCGCGAAACTGCCGCGCTGCTGGATATTGAGGAAGGCGACGTCGCTACGCCGGAGTTCGCCCAGATCTTCGGCGGCAACGCGTTGCTGCAGGGCATGCAACCCTTAGCGGCCAACTACGGTGGCCACCAGTTCGGCCATTGGGCCGGACAACTGGGCGATGGGCGCGCCATTTCTCTGGGCGAAGCGATCAATGCCGCAGGCCAGCGCTGGGAACTCCAGCTCAAAGGAGCCGGCCCGACGCCTTACTCGCGCACCGCCGACGGACGCGCGGTCCTGCGCTCTTCCATTCGCGAATTCCTGTGCAGCGAGGCCATGCACCACCTGGGCGTGCCCACCACGCGCGCGCTAAGCCTGGTGGCGACCGGCGAGCCGGTGATCCGCGACATGTTCTACGACGGACACCCGCAAGCCGAACCGGGGGCTGTTGTCTGTCGCGTGGCGCCGTCCTTCCTGCGTTTCGGCAACTATGAATTGCCCGCGTCGCGCGGAGAGCTGCCCCTACTCAAACAACTGGCGGACTTCACCCTCCGCCGCGATTTCCCCGAACTGGAAGGCGAAGGTGAAGCGCTGTATGCGCAGTGGTTTGCGCAGGTATGCGAGCGCACTGCGGTCATGGTGGCGCACTGGATGCGCGTCGGCTTCGTGCACGGAGTGATGAATACCGACAACATGTCGATACTCGGCCTGACCATCGACTACGGTCCTTACGGCTGGATCGACGACTACGATCCGGATTGGACGCCCAATACCACCGATGCGCAGGGACGCCGCTATCGCTTCGGCTGGCAGCCGAAAATCGCGTACTGGAACCTGACCCGGCTGGCGGGCGCGTTGTCTTCGCTGTTCGCAAGTCCCGAGCCTTTGCAGGAAGGGTTGCAGCGCTATCGGGAAACCTATGCGCGCGCCGATCAAGACAACACCGCGCGCAAGCTGGGCCTGGCCGAGTACGGAGAGGATGATGCGACGCTGATGGAGGACGTGCGGTCGTTGCTGCAAGCGGGCGAGATGGACATGAGCATCTTCTTCCGCAATCTGGCGCAGGTCGATCCCGCCGCGCCGACTTTGGATCCTTTGAATGAAGCCTTCTACGGCGCCGACAAGCGCGCGGCCATGGAGCCGGCGCTGATGGATTGGTTGCAGCGCTATGCGGCTCGAGTGGCGTCCGATGCGCTCGATTCCGAGGCCAGGCGAACACGCATGCGGATGGCCAATCCACGAATCGTGCTGCGCAACTATCTTGCGCAGCAGGCGATAGACCGCGCCGAGCAAGGCGACGCGTCGGGGGTTATGGAGCTGCTGGAGGTCATACGCCGTCCCTACGACGAGCAGCCGGGTCGGGAAGCCTTTGCGCAGCGTCGCCCGGATTGGGCGCGCGATCGTGCGGGCTGCTCGATGCTTTCGTGCAGCTCTTGATCGGATATCCGGCAACGCTTTCCCGTAGGTCTGATGTCGGGGGCGTAGCCCCGACCTACACTCTTCCGTAGGTCGGTCCCCGTATCAAGTACGGGGCAGGCTTTACATGGCCGACGGAAACTTTACTCGCGCATCCGGCACGTCGGGGGCGTAACCCCGACCTACATCTTGCGGACACGGAAGTTCTTGCCCTTGATCTTGCCCTTGTCGAGCCGAGCCAGTGCGTTGTTGGCCTGGTTGCGCGCGATGGCGACATAGGAGCGCGTCGCGAAGATGTCTATCTTGCCGATTGCGCTGGCCGGTAATCCCGCATCGCCGGTGAGCGCTCCCAGGATGTCGCCGGGGCGAAGCTTGTCCGTGCGCCCGGCATCGATGCGCAGCGTTGCCATCGCAGCAGGCGGTGCGCTGCGTGCCGCAGGCGCCACGGCGACCGGTTTCTTCCAGCGCAACGGCGAGCCCTGTTTTTCTTCCAGCAGGTGCGCCCGCGAAATCTCACGCGGGGTCACCAGACTCAGCACCTGACCGCCTTTCCCGGCGCGCCCGGTGCGCCCGATGCGGTGCACGTACACGTCGGGATCGGTGGGCAGTTCGTAATTGACTACCGTGGCCAGCTCTTCGATATCCAGCCCGCGCGCGGCGACGTCGCTGGCCACCAGCACGTTGCAGCTGCGGTTGGCGAAACGCACCAGCACTTCGTCGCGGTCGCGCTGCTCCATGTCGCCATGCAAGGCCAACGCGGTGAAGCCGAAGTGCTTCAAAGATTCGGCCACCTCGTCTACATCGCGGCGGGTATTGCAGAAGACCACGCACGATTCGGGCCGTTGTTCGAACAACAGACCGGCCAGCGTGGTCTGCTTGCGCGCCAGATCGACTTCATAGAAGGTCTGTTCGATGACGGGCTGTTCGGTCACGCCGCCTGCAGTGACCTCCAGCGGGTCGCGCATGGTGTTGCGGCCGATGTCGCGGATGGCCTCGGGAAACGTGGCCGAAAACAGCAGCGTCTGCCGCTCTTTCGGAGTCTTGCCGACGATTTCGCGGATCGCTTCCTCGAAACCCATGTCGAGCATGCGGTCCGCCTCGTCCAGCACCAGGGTGCGTACATCGGCCAGATGCAACGCCTTCTTGCGCATCAGCTCCTGGATGCGGCCGGGCGTACCGACCACCACGTGCGGATCATGGACCGCCAAGGAAGCCAGTTGCGGCGCCAACGGCATGCCGCCGGTCAATACCAGCAACTTCAGGTTCGGAATGCCGGAGGCCAGTTTGCGCAATTGCTTGCCCACCTGATCGGCCAGTTCGCGGGTAGGGCAGAGCACCAGCGCCTGCGCGCGGATCAGCGCGGGGTCCAGCCGGTGCAATAACCCCAGGCCGAATGCGGCCGTCTTGCCGCTGCCGGTGGGCGCCTGCGCGATCACGTCGCGCCCAGCGAGAATGGCAGGCAGGCTTTCGGCCTGGATCGGGGTCATCTGCGCGTAGCCGGCGGCCTCCACGCCCTGCTGCAGGCCTGGCGAGAGGGAGAGGCTGGCGAAGTCTGTCGGCTGGTCGGTCATGCGCCATGATCGCAGCATCGCGCTGAACTGCGTAGCCTTGCGCCGGGCCAAGCGTCGGCGCTCAATCCTCCAGTTCGACGAAATCCCTTTCGCGCAGGGCCAGGAACGCCCAGAACGGCACGCCGCGCTCGGCCCAGGCGCGGTTGGCTTCGTCCAGGATGCTGACCAGCGTATCGAAGTCGTCTTCGTCCACGTGGTGCAGCTCTCCGGCGCCGTCGAACAGCAATACGTAGCCCTGGGCCGGCATCCAGTTCAGATCGCGCAGGCTGTCCGAGAGCGCATCCCAGTTGCGGCTGGATGTGGTGGGGAAATCCATGGCGACCGCGATCCGCAACAACAGGGTGGCCTTGTTGCCGCAGCCCATCAGGTCGATAAGGCAGGGCAGCAGGCCTGCATCGTGCGCGGCGGCCGCAAGCACATTGAGATCTTCGCCGGTGACGAAGAAAACTCCGGCGCGCGTCGGGTCGCCAAGTCCCAGATCGAAGCCTGTTTCAGTCATCGCGCGACCTGGAAGCTGCGGAATGAATCGTAGTGGTCATCGGTGTAGTAGTACACGTCCGGTGGTTGACCGCCGGTGATGATACGGCGCGCGCCGCGATGCCCCAGGCCTGGCGTTTCGACGGTGTATTCACGGTAATAGCCGCGTGGCTTGGACGGCAGGCGGTTCTCGCGATTGCCGAAAACGCTGCCATCCTGGCTATGGGGGAACGGTCCGCCCTGGGCGATCAGGCGTAACGTTGCGTGCGCCTCCGCAGGCAGGAACGCAGCTGGCGCCGATTCGGCCACCGTCGAAGAAGCCGCCGGTGCTGGCGGCGCAGCCTCCGTTTGCGAGCCGTTGCCCGTGGTTTCAAGGGGCGGCAGGGGTAGCGGCCGGCTGTTGCCGGTGTCGCTCGTCGGCGCAGTGGCCGGCACCGGATCATTCGCAGCAGTGTGGCGCGTGCGGTTCTGCTGCCAGAACCATCCCGACAGCAGCACTACCAGCACAAGCGCGATCAGCGCGGGCTTGCGTACGCCGGATTTTCTACGCGAACGGGAACGAAGCGGCATGTGGTTTCCAATCGAACGGCACGCGTGCGCAATGGCCAGGATATCTTCTTAGCCTGTGCTGCCGGGAAGCGCAGCATAGTCGCAGGAAACTTTAGCGACCGTGACGGTAAGGGGCATGAGCCTCTGCCCGCAATCGCTAGTCCAGAGCCGGCTTCGCTCCGGTTTCAACTGCCGCCAGGCGCAGCTCGGCAAGCATTCCGTAGTGGTCCGAGGCCCAAACCCCCTGGGCATCGGGTTGGTTGAAGAGGATCGTGGCGCCGACGGGGGTGAAGGCATCGCGCTGGAAGAACACGTGGTCGATGCGTTTGGGAGCGAAATACTTCAGGTTCAAAGTGCTGCGGGAGGTCACGTCCGCCTGCGGATGCAGGTTGCCGTAGGTGTCCACGAATCCTTCGCGCAACGCAGCCAGTTCCGGCGAATCCGCGGTCGAGTTGAAATCACCGGCCACCAGACTGGGGATATTCTCTGAAGTCGCGGCGATGTACTCCACCAGATCGGCGATCTGTCGGGCACGGATCGCCCCGCCCTGGTCGGTCCAATGCAGGTGCGTGGCATAGAGGTTGACCAATCGTCCGTCCACATCGATACGCACGAACGCCGCAGTGCGGCTGTCGTCCAGCGGCTGCAGGGGTTTCTGGCCGCGCTTCAGAATCGGGTGACGGGTCAGGATGGCGTTGCCGTACCGCCTCTTCTGACCCGGTGGATCGGTGCTGACGAAATACCACCGGTAGCCCAGTTGCGTTGCCAGCCACTCGGCCTGGTTGGTCAGGCCTTCATTCTGCAGCACTTCCTGCAGCGCTATCGCGTCGGGCTGCAGCCGCTTCAATTCCGTCACTATCTGCACGCGGCGCTTCGGCCACTCGTCCTTGTCGTGATAGAGGTTGAGGGTGAGAACCTTCAAGGCCTTGTCCGGCGCAGCGGGCGACGGGGCAGCGGCGCTTGCGGGCAGCGAAAAAGCGACCAGCGACAGCAGGGCCAGAGCGAATATCTTCATTCCCTGGACTCATCGAAGGATCAGCGGGGAACCGTATCGATGCGCATCACCGGATACAGGTTGTTGCGTTCGTCCCATGAGGAATGCAGCCGGTAGAAGAATTCCAGGCGCGCCTGCGGGTCCTTGGCGAAAGCGTCGTCTTCGCGGAGGCGTTTGTCGAACCGCGCCTTCAGTGCCGGATCCTTGGCCAGCATCTCGCGCGCCACTTCCTCGGTCACGTAGTCCTCCATGTATTCCTTGCGTTCGAAAGCGTTGTTGAACTCGCCCCAGCCCACCAGCGAGTCCGGCGCCAACGGCTCCAGGATCGACATGACCAGGCGCGACTTGGCTTGCGCGATCGGTACGAACAAGGCGCCTGCGCCGATATCGCGCTTGTCGGCTTTCCATTCGCCCTTGACGGCCATGCGCTGACGACCTTCCGAGGGTTGCGCGGCAGGCGTCGCTTCGCTGGCGCGGAAGCTTTCGACCGCCAGTCCCTGATGCGCGCCGAGCGTGCGGAACTCGATTCCGTGCTGTTTCAGTTTCGCTCCCACCCAGTCGGCATGCGCGGCCGGAACCAGATAGCCGGCGGCCGGCGCGGCCACGCTCAGGCTGGGCTGCACGTTGTCGCGCAGAGGAATCCGCCAGATCTGCGGCTTGGTCTCGTCGTAACGGGTCATCAGCGCGCCGGAAATCTCGGACGGCGTGCGTGTGTATTCGTAGCCGCGGAAATCGACCAGATGCGATTCCTTGCCCGCCACGTAGGCCAGCGGTACGGAACTTCCTTTCAGTTCGCGCGAGCGCGCATCGGCCTGGTGCGCAAGCTGCAGCCATTGCCGGCCGTTCTTCGCCACCTGATCCAGTACCGAGACCACCGCGTTGCGGGTGATGCGCACGCGCACCGGGTAAGTCTTCCAGGAATGGGTTTCCACCAGCATGCCCAGGCGGTTGCGCAGCCAGAAGTAGCCGTGGGAGAACCGTGGAGGCGGCACGCCATCGTCGAAACCCGAGGTCGGGTCGTCGGACACCGCGAAAGAAGGGTAGTAGGGCAGGGGCAACGAGCCCTGGGCTGCCAGATCGGCGATCACTCCGTCGCGCCACGTGCGGCCGGCCTTGCGCAGTTCGCTATCGCCGGCGTGGATCGGTTCCACCTGGATGGAGACGTCGTGTTCGAACTTGGCGCCGTCGGTGACGTGCAGGTCCACTTCGACCAGCGGATCCCATTCGTTGACCAGGGCCAGCATCGCCTGCATCTCGGGCGCATCGGCCTTCACGTAGTCGCGGTTGAGGTTGTAGCCCTGCGCAGTGGTGCGCCAGCCCATTTCCTCCGGGCCGCGCTGGTTGGGACGGTTCCAGGCGCCGAAGCGCTCATGGCCATCGACGCTGAACACCGGAACGAACACCCACACCAGCTTGTCCAGCGCGCCTTTGGCTGCCTTGCCTTCCAGGATTTCGCGCAGCGCCAGGAAGCCCGCATCCTTGCCGTCGATCTCGCCGGCGTGGATGCCTCCCTGGATCAGCACGACAGGCAGCTCGCGTTTATGCGCCGTTGCGGCGTCCAACGCGCCGCTGGTGGAAGCGACCAGCGCTTTCATCGGCCGGCCTTCGGGGGACTTGCCGAAGTCGATGCAGCGCACCGCGTCCGGATAGGCTTTGGCGAAGGCATCGCACAGGACGACGACCTCCTCGTAGCGTCCGGTCTTGAGGAAGCCGGAGCGTTCGGCGACCGTGGTCAGAGACGCATCAGCGGCGGAGGCGGGGAGGAGGGGCATGGCCAGCAGAAGTACGGGAAGGAGCGTCGACAGAAACGGGGTTATTGGGCGCATAGGACGGATTCTGGTCTTCAAAAGCCAATGATGCACGTTGCGGGCCAGCATCGCATTAGCCGGAAGCGTCGATTCGCGCACGCTCCATGGGTTACCCTTTCCGCAACTATTGGCAGGAACACCGGATGAGCACGACAGCCACGGCGAAAAAAGCACGCTTGCCGCGACAGGTCCCCTACATCATTGGAAACGAGGCTTGCGAACGCTTCAGTTTCTACGGGATGCGCAACATCCTGGTTCAATTCCTGGTGAGCAGCGTCATCCTCGCCTATCTGCCGGAAGCCGATCGCGAGGGAGCGGCCAAGGACGTATTCCACAGCTTCGTGATCGGGGTGTACTTTTTTCCGCTGCTCGGCGGTTGGCTGTCGGATCGATACTTCGGAAAGTACAACACCGTGCTGTGGTTCTCGCTGATCTATTGCGCGGGCCATGCCTGCTTGGCCGCATTCGATGACAATCGAAGCGGGTTCTATGCCGGCTTGTTCCTGATCGCACTCGGTTCCGGCGGCATCAAACCGCTGGTGGTTTCGTTCGTCGGCGACCAGTTCGACGAGTCGAACAAGAGCCTCGCCAAGATCGTGTTCGATTTCTTCTACTGGACGATCAACTTCGGCAGCTTTTTCGCCTCGCTGCTGATGCCGCTGTTTCTGCGCAATCACGGGCCCGCCGTCGCATTCGGCATCCCCGGCATATTGATGTTCATCGCCACTTTGATCTTCTGGTTGGGCCGCAAGCAGTACGTACGGGTGCCGCCGACGCATGGGGACGACCCGAATTCGTTCTACAACGTCGCTCGTACCGCGCTGACCCGGCGCGAGGAGGGGCAGAGCCGGCCCGGCCTGTCGGTGGCCCTGGTGGGCGCCGCGCTGGCGGTGGCGATGCTGCTGTGCTGGGTGGTCAAGCCCGGCTTTTGGCCGGAAGGTTTCGGTTTCGTCATCACCGCCTGCCTGGCGCTGGGTGCATTGATCGCATTCGGAGGCATCGGCGTATCGATGCAGCTCGAACGCGCCCGCGGCCGGCATCCGGATTCGGCGGTGGACAGCGTTCGCGCTGTGCTGCGTGTGATCATCGTGTTCGCACTGATTACGCCGTTCTGGTCCTTGTTCGACCAGAAGGCTTCCACCTGGGTGTTGCAGGGCAAGACCATGATGGTGCCGCACGAGCTGTGGTGGTGGCCCAGCTGGCTGGTGAAGGAAGCGGGGCAGATGCAGGCGCTCAACCCCTTGCTGGTGATGCTGATCATCCCGTTCAACAATATCGCGCTGTACCCGTTGCTGCGGCGCATGGGCTTCGAGCCTACCGCGCTCAGGCGCATGGGGTGGGGCATCGCGTTCTCCGGCGTGGCATGGATCGCTGCTGGCGCGATCCAGTTGTGGATCGATGGCGGCGATCCGGTATCGCTGGCCTGGCAGATCCTGCCCTACCTGCTGCTGACCTTCGGCGAGGTGTTGGTATCGGCTACCGCGCTGGAATTCGCCTATAGCCAGGCTACGCAGGCCATGAAGGGAGTGATCATGGCGCTTTGGTATCTCTCGGTTACTTTCGGCAACGTCTGGGTGCTGCTGACCAATGTCAGCGTGCGCAATGAAGCGGTGATTTCGCGCATCGCCAGCACAGGGCTGAGCGAAAACGCCTTTCTGATGTTCTTCTTTGCCGTATTCGCCTTCATCGCGGCCTTGGCATTCGCACTGTACGCGTGGCGCTACCCGATGCAGGACAACTACCGCGCCGTTGGAGCCGTTTGATGGAAACTCCCGTTACCTATGCGTTGATCGCCATCACCTGCGTGGTGTCGTGGGTCGCTTTCAACAACCGCAAGCTGGCCGACCGGCTGATCCTGTGGCCGCCGGCGATCGACAAACAAAAGCAGTACGACCGGCTGGTGACCTACGGGTTCATCCACGCCGATTTCATGCATTTGCTGTTCAACATGGTCACGCTGTTCTTCTTCGGTCCGCAGATCGAGTCGTTGATGGGCGAGGTGGGCGTGTGGGTCTATCCGGTGTTCTATGTGTCGGCGCTGGTGGTATCCATCCTGCCTACCTATCTGAAAAACCAGAAAAACCCCAATTACCTCAGCCTGGGCGCGTCAGGCGCGGTATCGGCCATTTTGTTTGCCTACATCCTGCTCAGGCCGTGGTCGATCATCGGGGTGTTCTTCATTCCCATGCCGGCCATTCTGTTCGCCGTGCTCTACGTGGGTTACAGCATCTGGATGGATCGCCGCGGCGGCGACCGCATCAACCATAGCGCACACCTTTCCGGTGCCGCCTATGGCGTGTTGTTCATGCTGGTCATGGAGCCGCGCGTGTTGGGCCATTTCCTGCAGCAGTTGCAGCAACCCTCGTTCGGGGGCTGAACTTCACGTCAACACGATCACCGTATCTGAATGTTTTGCGTGTTATCGAATAGCCGCGAGAGATCAACGGAGATCGTGAGCGATGGCTACCCGTAAACCCGCCAAGACATCCAAAACCGCCAAGAAGGCGTCCGCGAAAAAGAAAGCGCCGGGTATGGTCGCGAAGAAGACCGCCAAGAAGGCGGTGAAGCAGGCTGCTACGCCGCGCAAGGCAGCCAAGGTCGCAGCGAAGACAGGCACGGTCAGAAAAGTCCCGGCAAAGAAGACCCCGGCGAAGAAGGCGGTCAAGGTCGTAGCCAAGAAGACGGCAGGAAAAAAAGCCGTCGTCAAGAAGACCGTTAAGAAGGCGGTTGCCAGCAAGCCAGTGGCAAAGAAGGTTCCGGCGAAGACGCGGACGACTGCGGCGGGCAAGACTCCGAACCCGTCGGCTCCCGCGAAGTCCGCCGCACGTTCAACACCCGCCAAGCGGGCGAGCAAAACGGCGCCGCGCAAAGTCACGCCGCGCCAGGCCCTGGCCAATACCCGGAAGCTGCTGGAACAGAAGCAGGCCCACGATCGCGAGGTGCAGCCCTGGCAGTTGCTGGATCCGCATCACACGCCCGCCCTGGACCCGGGATTCCAATCCGGCGAAGCGGCAGACAAGGCAATGGAACTGCATGCGGGCGAAAGCAGGATGAAGGCGATACAGGGCAGCGTGGGAACGCAGGACAGGCGCAACCAGGGCAAGCGGGACAACCGCTGAGGTCGTTGCGGCGGGGCCGCAAAAAAAATGACGCAGGTGACCCCCGCCACCTGCGTCCGGACCCGCGTACGGGTCGTCTTATCGTTGTTCTTCTGGGTGTTGCTTTGGAACGAGGTTCTACAACAGAAGCTCTGAAAACAAGTGCTGTCGACGCGGCGAGTAAGCTCAGCCCACCATCTTCAGCGGGTTGGCGTCTTCATGCATGCCCATGTCGACACCGCCGTTGTAGGAAGACAGCAGGCGCTCGTATACGGCGTTGTTGAGGCGCTCGAATTCCCAGTCGTCGGTGTGACCGGTAACGGCAAGCTGGTAGAGACCTTCCAGCAGAGTGAAGTCGCTGGACGAATTGTTGTTGTTGTTGATGGTTGCGTCGTCGAAGTTCATTGCCGTTCCCCGTGTGTTTAGCTCTTGGGAGGGATAAAGCAGTTATCGTGCCAACTGTGAGTCGTTGCGCTGAAAGCCTTGAAGGACGGGGGCGAGCAGCACTGGCCAGCCCGAAAGTGACGCGCCGCGTCCAGTTTTGCCGCCCCCTGAACCGCTTGCGGCACAATCCAGCCCCTGACGCATTCCCCACTGGAGAGACCCATGCCCCTGGACATCGCCCACGACCCCATCTCCCATCGCTTCGCCGTCCAGGTCGAAGGGCACGAAGCTGAGCTGCTTTACCGCCACGACGGTAAGCGCCTGACCATCGACCACACCGGCGTGCCGGAAGCTATCGGCGGCCGCGGGATCGCCGGCGAGCTGGTCAAGGCGGCGCTGGACTATGCCCGGGCCGAAGGTTTGCGGGTGGTGCCGGCCTGTTCCTATTCGGCCGCCTATGTCCGGCATCACCCCGAGTACGCGGATCTGGTGGATTAACGGGGGCGGCGCCAATCCGAAAACCGGCTGTTGCGCTGCTGCGTCGCGGCATAAACTGTGCGCATTCCCTGGAAGGAGTCTGGTCGTGCGATCCGTGTCGAAATTCCCCCTGATTTTGCTGTTGGCGTTGGCCCTGGGCGCATGCAAGCGCGAAGCCGACACGTCCGTCGCCCCCGCGCAACCCGAGACCGCCCCCGTAGGAGCCCCGGTCGCGGGCGTGCCGGCAACACCCGAACTCAAGGATGTCATCGAAACCAACGACGCCTACATCGTGGGCATCAGCTACCCACCGACGCTCAACAAGTATCCGGGCCTGGCGCAGGCCGTTGCCGCCTATTCGGATGCGGCGCGAGCAGAACTGATGCAGGCCGTGGCCGGATTCGGCAACGACAAGCCGTCGGCGCCGTACGAACTGTCGCTCAGCTTCGAACAAGTCGCGGAAACACCGGAGTTGGTAGCCATCGCCGCCGATGGCAGCCGCTACACTGGCGGCGCACACGGCGAACCGCTGGTGGCGCGCTTCGTATGGCTGCCTTCGCAGAACAAACTGCTGACGGCCAAAGAACTGGTGCCCAAGGTGGAAGGCTGGGCCGCCATCGGTGCCTATATCCGCGAGCAGTTGCACACCGGCGTGTCGGTGCGCGCCGACGCCGACGAAATGCCGCCGGAAGAGCGGCTGCAGTTCGTACGCAGCGCCGACAAGATGATCGACGAAGGCACCGAGCCGGACGTGGACAATTTCAGCCAGTTCCAGCCGGTGCTCGGCGCCGACGGCAAGGTCACGGCGTTGCGCTTCGTGTTCCCGCCTTATCAGGTTGGCCCCTACGCGGACGGTACGCAGACGGTGGATGTGCCGGCAACGGTGTTGCTGCCCTACGTCGCTCCCGAGTACGCAGGCCTGTTCGCCAAGTCCTGATATCGGACCGGGACCATGCCGCAGCAGCGCTTCCAACGACGGGTCGCCCAACTGCTTGCGGATGCGGACGTGCAGATCGGGGGCAAGCGCCCCTGGGATCTGCAGGTGCACGACCCGCATTTCTATGCACGGGTGCTGGGGCAGGGATCGCTGGGCCTGGGTGAAAGCTATATGGACGGCTGGTGGGATGCGGAGTCGCTGGACGGGTTCCTGTTCCATCTGCTGCAGGCCCGACTGGAGCAGCGCGTGCACGGCGCCGGCGAACTCTGGGATGCGCTGCGCGCGCGGCTGTTGAACCTGCAGAGCCGCAGCCGCAGCCGGGAAGTGGGGGAGCGCCACTACGACCTGGGCAACGATCTGTATGCGGCCATGCTGGGCCGGCGGCTGGTCTACAGCTGCGGGTACTGGACGCAGGCCGACGGACGCGTGCTGGACGGGCTGGATGCGGCGCAGGAAGCGAAGCTGGACCTGATCTGTCGCAAGCTTCGCCTGCAGCCGGGCATGCGCGTGCTGGACATCGGTTGCGGTTGGGGCGAGGCGCTCAAATTCGCCGCCGAGCGTTATGGAGTCAGCGGGGTAGGCATCACCATCTCGAAAGAGCAGGCCGACTATGCGCGCGAACTATGCGCCGGCCTGCCGATCGAAATCCGCCTGCAGGATTATCGCGAGCTGCACGAGCCGTTCGATGCGGCGCTGTCCATCGGCATGTTCGAGCATGTGGGCGTGAAGAACTATCGCGGCTATTTCGAGGTGGCGCGGCGTTGTCTGCCACCGGGCGCGTTGTTCCTGCTGCACACCATTGGCACCAACCGTTCGGTCAACCATACAGACCCCTGGATCGGGCGTTACATCTTCCCCAACTCGATGCTGCCTTCCACGGAGCAGATCGCGCACGCGGTGGAAGGCCTGTTCGTAATCGAGGACTGGCACAACTTCGGCGCCGACTACGATCGCACCTTGCAGGCCTGGCGTGAAAACGTGGAGCGCGCCTGGCCGCCGGCCGCGCGTTACGACGAGCGCTTCCGCCGCATGTGGCGGTTCTATCTGGCCGCGTCCATGGCCACCTTCCGTGTGCGCAATTCGCAGTTGTGGCAGGTGGTGCTGTCCAACGGCGGGGTGAAGGGCGGTTATCTGGCTCCACGCTGAAACGCGCGCGCGTTCAAGCGGACTTTCATGATGCATGAAGGTAGGGGGCGCTACGGTTGGGCCAATCCTCCCAACGGAGCCGTCTCATGAAACGCATTCCCCTGATTTTCGCTGCGTTGATCGGTCTGATCGCGCTGCCTGCGCTGTCGCAGCAACTGCAGCAACCCGTTGTGCCCACCACCAAGCCGGTCACCCCGCCCAGCAACAGCGGCATCGGCCCCAAGCTCGACCAGGCGCAACCTGCGCAGGTACCCAGGGTGGCCAACGACCCCAACCAGCGTCCACAGGCGCCTACGGCCATTCCCAGCACGGGGCCGGCGCGTGAAGTGCCGACCGAATCGAAGTCGCCTGCGACACGGAAACGACCTGCCAGCGTGCTTGACGCCAACGGCAGGCCGATCAACGGCATGATCCAGATCGCACCCAATCGCGTGTACGACCCGGCTACCGGCCGCTACCACTGGACGGAGACTTCGGGTCAGCAACAAAAGTTGTTGGACTAGGGCCTGTTAACGCTATTGGAAGGGGTCACGTTGCTTGTCCCGGGCCGTCGGGCGTTCGTGCGTGGCGCCGCGACAGGCTGGCCGCCTGTTCAAGCCGCGCGCGGGCGTCTGGCGGCCTGGGACAAGCAACCCGAAGGGCCACCGCTGAGTGCACGTGGGGCGGCGTCCTCATTCGGTCGTGTATCGACATACATTTCCTCATTCCTCCTTGCCCCACGCGCACTCAGCGGTGGCGTGAGGCGACGTCGGCAACGGGGTGTGAAGGGAGCTTCTTCGGAGATAACGGACAGGCATCACACGCCGCGTGCGGGTCACGCGGCGTAAGTCATTCGGTAAAGCGGCTGCAATCTGCGGGTTCGAGGCTAGCCGTGTCGGCTTGAGGGGGAAGTCCGGCATCCCGATCTCCCAAAAGGACGAACCGATGAACAACAGACCGAACCGCGTTACGCTTGTCCGTGCATTGTCCGCATGCGCCCTGTTCTCACTGGCTGTGATTGCTTTCGCACAAGAGACCGTCAGCTCCCAGAAGTCCGGCCAGCGCGGGCACGACAAGCATGGCGGATTGATCGTCATTGGGCACCGCGGCGCGAGCGGCTACCGCCCCGAGCACACGCTGGCGTCCTACCGTCTGGCCATCCAGCAGGGCGCCGATTTCATCGAGCCGGATCTGGTCGCCACCAAGGACGGCGTGCTGGTCGCTCGCCACGAGAACGAAATCTCCGGCACTACCGATGTCGCCACGCATCCCGAATTCGCCGGCCGCAAGACCACGAAACTCGTCGATGGCGTGGCGATGACCGGCTGGTTCACCGAAGACTTCACCCTGGCCGAGATCAAGACGCTGCGTGCGAAGGAGCGCATCCCGCAGGTCCGCCCGGGCAACACCCGTTTCGACGGCTTGTACGCCATTCCGACTTTCGCCGAAGTAGTGCAGCTGGCCAAGCAGGAAAGCCGCGGCGGGCGTCGCGTCGGCGTGTATCCGGAAACCAAGCACCCGACTTATTTCGCCAAGGAAGGTCGCCGGATCGACGGCAGCCCCATCGGGGTCTCTCTGGGCGCCAAGCTGATCGAAACGCTGGTGACGGAGGGTTTCACCGATCCGTCGCGGGTCTATATCCAGAGCTTCGAGATCGAGAACCTGATCGAATTGAAGAAGCGCTGGATGCCCGGGGCCGGCGTGGACCTGCCGCTTGTGCAGCTGTACGACGATTTCTATGCGGCCAAGCCCTATGACGTGGTCTACAACGCCAGCCATGGCGCCAACCTTGTTGCGCTGTACGGCGGTTTGATCGGGCAAGTCGAGGGCGGCATAAATGCCAACACTCTGTATGGCGCGTTCGCCACCGAACAGGTCTTGCAATGGATGAAGGCGAACTACGCCAGCGGCGTAGGCCCTTGGAAGGGCAACCTGCTGCCGCGTCAATCGCTGCCGGTCAAGGTCGACGCCAACCGCGACGGCAAGGCCGAACTGGCCAGCCAGGGAACAGGCCTGGTGCATCCCATGCTCGGTTGGGCGCTGAAGGCGGGATTGCAAGTGCATCCCTACACCTTGCGCGCGGAAGAGTCTTTCCTTGCGCAGACGCCGGGTGGAATCCCGCAGTCGGTGATCGCCGAAGCCGTGCAGCTATACGGTCTTGGCGTGCAGGGCTTTTTCATCGACCAGCCGGACCAGGGCGTGGCCGCGCGCGAGATATTCCTGGATTTGAGCCGGCCGCTGCGCGAGCACTGAGACCGTCGCAATCGGGATTCCCAAAACAAGCACGCCACCCGAAGGTGGCGTGCTTGCACAACGAGAAGGGTAGGGCTTATTCCTTGGGGGCGTCGGGCGCCGGGGTCGGAACGGCGCCGTCGGCGACTTCCGCCACCAGTCCGCGCTTTTTCAGCAACGGCTCGATCTTCGGCGCATGGCCAGCAAAGTCCTGGAACAGCTGCAGCGCATCTTTGCTGCCGCCGCGCGAGAGCAGGGTCTTGCGGAAGTGGTCGCCGTTTTCGCGCTTCAGGCCGCCGTGCTGCTCGAACCATTCCACGCTGTTGGCGTCCAGCACTTCGGACCAGATGTAAGCGTAGTAGCCGGCAGAGTAGCCGCCCATGATGTGGCTGAAGTAGGGCGTGCGGTAACGCGGCGGGACCGGCGCGTAGTCGGTACCGTCGGTTTTCTGCGCGGCGGCCTCGAACGCCATCACGCCGGCCGCATTGGGAACCTGGTCGGCGCCAATCTGGTGCCAGCGTTGATCCAGCATGGCTGCGCCCAGGTACTCGGTGGTTTTGAAACCCTGGTTGAACTTTGCGGCAGCGACCACCTTGTCCAACAGTTCCTGCGGCATCGGCGCGCCGGTTTCATGGTGCTTGGCATAGTTCTTCAGGATCGCCGGCCAGTCGGCCCACATCTCGTTGACCTGCGAGGGATATTCGACGAAGTCTCGCGGCACGCTGGTGCCGGTGAAGTAGGGATATTCCACGTTGGAGAACATGCCGTGCAGGGCATGGCCGAACTCATGGAACATGGTGGTCACTTCGTCCCAGGTCAGCAGGGTCGGCTTGCCGGCCGGCGGCTTGGGGATGTTGAGGTGGTTGGCCACCACCGGCAGGTAGCCGGTCAGGCCCGATTGCGACACGTAGGAATTCATCCAGGCGCCGCCGCGCTTGGATTCGCGCGCGTACATGTCGGAGATGAAGATCGCCAACTGCTTGCCGTCGGCGTCGAACACGTCGAACACGCGCACGCTGGGCTCGTAGACGGGCAGATCCTTGCGTTCCTTGAAGGTGAGGCCGTACAACTGGTTGGCAGCGTAGAAAACGCCGTTCTGCTGCACGCTGTCCAGTTCCAGATACGGTTTGAGCTGGGCTTCGTCGAAATTGAATTTGTCCTTGCGCACTTTCTCCGCATAGAAGGACCAGTCCCACGGCGCCAGCTGGAATCCACCGCCTTCCTTGTCGATCATCTTCTGCAGGTCGGCGGCTTCGCGCTTGGCGTTGGCCACCGCGGCCGGGGCCAGCTTGCCCAGCATGTCGTTGACGGCCTGCGGGGTCTTGGCGGTTTCGTCTTCCAGCACGTAAGCGGCGTGGTTGGGGTAGCCCAGCAGCTTGGCGCGGTCGGCGCGCAGCTTCATGATCTTGCTGATGATCTCGCGGTTGTCGAATTCGCCGCCGTGGCTGCCGCGCGCGACGGAGGCTTCGTGCAGTTTCTGGCGCGTGGCGCGGTCGGTCAGTTCGGATTCCGGCGGCTGGCCGGTGGTGTTGAGCAGGGCGATGACGTACTTGCCTTCCAGCTTGCGCGACTTGGCGGCAGCGGCGGCAGTGGCGATCTGCTCGGAGGTGAAGCCGTCCAGCTGCTTGGCGTTGTCGATGACTACCGCCGAGGCATTCACGTCGCCCAGCACGTTCTGGCTGAACTTGGTGCCCAGCGCGGCCAGTTCGCCGTTCATCGCTTTGAGCTTGGCCTTGTCGGCGTCGGACAGCTTGGCGCCGCCGCGCACGAAATCGGTGTGGTAGCGCTCCACCAGACGCACGCCTTCGGCATCCAGGCCCAGCGTGTCGCGCTTATCGTACAGCGCATCGATGCGTGCGAAGAGCTTGCCGTTGAGCGCGATCGCATCGCTGTGCGCGGCGAACTTGCCCGAATAATCGCTGCGCAGCTTCTCGCGTGCCGGATTGGTGTCGGCGCCGACCAGGCTGAAGAAGACGGTCTGGGCGCGATTCAACACCTGGCCGCTCTTTTCCATGGCCAGGATGGTGTCGTCGAAGGTCGGTGCTTCGGCATTGTCGGCAATGGCGTCGATTTCCTTCAGTTGCACGGCCATGCCGGCATCGAAGGCAGGGGCGAAATCGCTGTCCTTGATCTTGTCGAACTGGGGGTAGTGCAGAGGAAGCGGACTTTCTGCTGAAAACGGGTTGTTCTGGAGCGCGGGATTGGAGGCCTTGGCGGCCTGGGTTGCGGCCGGCGCTGCGGCTTGGGAATAAGCGGGCATGGCGAGTCCAAGGGAGGCGGCAAGCGCCAGGGCGAGACGGGTGGTCATTCTGCAGCTTCCTTACAGAGTTGGACTTTACAGGCTAACCGAAGGGCCCTGTGCCGCACCTGTGACGAAAGACAGGGGTGGCCGATGCGGGGCTGGGATAAGCTCGGCGGCGGCCGTTCTGGCCCGCCATCTATTTCCCCTGGAGATCTGCGGATGAAGCATGTCCTGTGTCTTTCCCTTGCGCTGCTCCTGGTCGGCCCGGTCCTCGCGGGCCCGGCGGCGGCGGCCGAAACCATCCGTTACGTGGCCCTGGTCGATGGCGGCACCAAGGCCGGCGAACAGGTCGTTCGCAAGGACGACGACGGCACCACCCACGTCGATTTCATCTTCAAGGACAACGGCCGCGGCCCGGAACTGAAAGAGGAATACAAGCTGGCCGCCGATGGCACCTACAGCCAGTACAAGGTCACCGGTACCTCCACCTTCGGAGCCAAGGTGGACGAAACGTTCTCGCGCACCGGCGACAGCGCGGAGTGGAAGTCGACTTCGGATCAAGGCAGGCAACCGGTTTCGGGCACGGCTCTTTATTCGGCCTTGGGTGGTACGCCAGAAGGTTTTTCGGTCGCGATGTCGGCGCTCGCCAAGCGCGGCGACGGCAAGCTGCCTTTGATTCCCAGCGGCACCTTGACCGTGCGCAAGGTCGCCGATGCGGAAGTCACCCGCGGTGGTGAAAAGCGCCAGGTGCAACTGGTGGCGATGACCGGCGTTGGACTGACTCCTTCGTTCACATGGTCCACCACTGGCGAGAATCCCCGGTTGTTTGCCTTCATCTATCCCGGTTTCCTGCAACTGATCGAGGAAGGTTGGGAATCCAATGCCGCCGCGCTGGAAACACGCCAGAAGCAGGCCGAGAGCGAAGTGCTGCTGGGCATGCAACAACGCCTGGCCCATCCGTTGCCCGGCACCACGCTGATCCGCAATGCGCGAGTGTTCGACAGCGAGAAGGCGACCCTGGGCGCGGCGTCGGATGTGTTGATCCGCGACGGCAAGATCCTGTCCATCGCCAATGGAGGCGCTGAGAAGGCCAAAGCCGAAAACATCATCGACGCGGGCGGCAAAGTGCTGCTGCCGGGTCTGTTCGACATGCACGCGCATTTCGGCCCCTGGGACGGCGGCCTGCATCTGGCAGCCGGCATCACCACCATCCGCGACATGGGCAACGACAACACCACGCTGCAGCAGCTGATGGCGCAGCTGAGCGAGGGCAAGCTGCTCGGCCCCAGCGTGGTGCCTGCCGGTTTCATCGAAGGCGAAAGCAAGATGTCGGCGCGCAACGGCTTCGTGATCAAGAACCTGGACGAGGCCAGGAAAGCGGTCGACTGGTACGCCGACCACGGTTATCCGCAAATCAAGATCTACAACTCGTTCCCCAAGGACATCCTGCGCGACACCGCCGCCTACGCGTACCAGCGTGGCTTGCGTGTCAGCGGCCATATTCCCGCTTTCATGCGCGCGCAGGATGCGGTCGACCAGGGTTACGACGAGATCCAGCACATCAATCAGGTGATGCTGAACTTCTTCGTCACCCCAGAAACCGATACCCGCACGCTGGAGCGTTTCTACCTGGTGGCGAAGAAGACCGCGGGACTGGATTTCGATTCCAAGCCGGTGCAGGACTTCATCGCCCTGCTTGCCAAGAAGCAGATCGTGATAGATCCCACCTTGGCCACCTTCGAATTCATCCACCAGCGCGAAGGCGAGCTGTCGCCGATCGTGGCCGATGTGGCCGATCATCTGCCGCCGGACATCCAGCGCAGTCGCCGGGTCGGCGAGATGAACATCCCCGACGACGCCACCGAGGCGCTGTACACCAGGTCCTACGACAAGCTGGTCGAATTCGTCGGCCGCATGTACAAGGCCGGCGTGCCTCTTGTGGCCGGTACCGACGAGATCTCCGGCTTCACTCTGCAACGTGAGTTGGAGCTGTACGTGAAAGCCGGCATTACTCCCGCGCAAGTGCTGCAAATCGCAACCTGGAACGGCGCCAAATACACGCGCACCACGGCCGATCGTGGTTCGGTGACGGTGGGCAAGCGCGCCGATCTGGTGCTGGTGGACGGCGATCCGACTGTCGACATCTCCGACATCCGCAAGGTAGCGCTGGTCATCCATCAGGGCAAAGCCTATTACCCCAGCGAGATCGACGAAGCGCTGGGCATCAAACCCTTTGCCGAACCCGTGCGGGTGCAGACTGCGCCCTGATCCCGCGCCGCGCGGTCAGAACTGCAGCGCTTCGTAGCGCCGTACTATCCAGGACAGTTCGTAGAGCAGGGCTACCACGGCGAAAGCGCCGTGGTAGTAGCGGTTGCGGGTTTTCATCGCGACCAGGCTGGCCAGGATGTAGCCCGTGTTGCGGAACAGATATTCCGGACCCAAGTGCTGGAAGTAGGCGGTTCCTTTGATTGCCGTGTCGACCACATCCACCGCGAACATCACGGCCAGCAAGCCGAAAAACCAGTGCCGGCGGGAATAGAAGTAGTCCCGGTAATCCTGGTAGTCGTCAACGCTTTCCGGAAAGACCAGCGCACACAGCAGGTATAGCAGCAACGCGTAGACAGTCACGAACAGGTAAAGGTTGAAATTCCAATGCGTCTGGTGAAAGAGGGAGAATTCCCACCACCAGAAGTGCAGCAGATAGATGAACATAAACAACGCCCACACCAAGTGCACCCAGTACACCCGTCGCGCTTTGGGGCGTTCGACGATCCGCGCCAGATGACGCAGCAGGTGGGTCAGCCCCAGGCCTACGATCATGCCCAGCAGTATCCGGACATGGATATAAAGGGTGGCCAGGGAGTTGGGATCGGAAGCTGCCTGCATGGGGCCGGAACCGTGCTGCTCTCGTGCGGCATAGGCTATTCGATCCCGGCGCCGGGCGCACAGGGACAAGGGCGCGACTTGCCCATTGCCTGCATCGGGTGTCTCATAAGCCATTGTCCGGAGCGAATCATGACCAACGCCTACGAATTCGAAGCCGTCGACATCGACGGAAAGAACGTGCCCCTGGCCGACTATCGCGGCAAGGCCCTGCTGATCGTCAACGTGGCCTCCAAATGCGGCTTCACTCCGCAATACACCGGTCTGGAAAAGCTCTGGCAGGACTATCGCGAACGCGGGCTGGTGGTGCTGGGCTTTCCCTGCGACCAGTTCGGCAACCAGGAGCCGGGCAACGAGGAAGAGATCAAGAACTTCTGTTCGCTGACCTATGAAGTGGATTTCCCCATGTTCGCCAAGATCGAGGTCAACGGCGCCAACACCCATCCGCTATGGAAATGGCTGAAGAAGGAAAAGGGCGGTCTGCTGGGCATCGATGCGATCAAGTGGAACTTCACCAAATTCCTGGTGGGCCGCGATGGCAAGCCGCTGAAACGCTATGCGCCGACAGACAAACCGGAATCCATCGCCGGCGACATCGAATCCGCATTGGGTTGAGTAGGTCGGGGCTACGCCCCCGACGCACGTAGAGGCGGAGTTTCAGCGCGTCGGGGGCGTAGCCCCGACCTACGCGGGCTGAGTTATTTTTCTACGAAGGCCCGTTCGAAGACGTATTGACCGGCGGTGCCGATACGCGGCGCCGGTACGAAGCCGCGCGCATCCAGGATGCCGCGCAGGTCGGCCAGCATCTGCGGGCTGCCGCAGATCATCGCCCGGTCGTGCTGCGGGTCCGGCGGCGGCAGGCCGAGCGATTCGCTCATGCGGCCGCTGTCCAGCAGTTCGGTCAGCCGCCCCTTGTTGACGAAATCCTCGCGGGTGACGGCGGGGTAGTAAAGCAGCTTCTCGCGGATCTGTTCGCCCAGGAATTCGTGGTGCGGAAGTTCTTTTTCGAAGTAGTCGCGATAGGCCAGGTCGTGCGGATGGCGCACGCCGTGGGTCAGCACCACGCGCTCGAAACGCTCGTAGGTTTCCGGATCCTTGATGATCGACAGCCACGGCGCGAGCCCGGTGCCGGTACCCAGCAGATAGAGATTGCGTCCGGGGTGCAGGTCGCTGATCAACAGCGTGCCGGTGGGCTTCTTGCCGACCAGTATCGTGTCGCCGGGTTTGATGTGCTGCAGGCGCGAGGTCAACGGACCGTTGGGTACCTTGATGCTGAAGAATTCCAGCTGCTCTTCCCAGTTGGCGCTGGCGATGGAATAGGCGCGCATGAGCGGCTTGGCGGAGCCGTCGGCGCTTTGCAGGCCGATCATGACGAACTGGCCGTTGTCGAAACGGAAGCCGTCGTCGCGCGTGGTGGTGAAGCTGAAGTAGTCGTCGGTCCAGTGACGGACGTCGAGCACCGTCTCGGTGCCGAAAGCGGAAGACATGGGGATATCAAAGGCGATAAGTCAGGCGCGTATTGTAACCGAGGGTTGAGAGCGGTTCTCATCGTGTCGCATCGACAGGCATTGGCTTCAGGCCGCGTTGTCCTTGGCCGCACCGCGTTTGTGGAAGTAGATCCGTTCCGCAGCCCAACGCAGCGGCGCGGTTTTCAACAGCAGATCGAAAGGCCAGTCCATCTGCGCATGATCGAAGGCCCAACGCAACATTCGTTTACTGCGGAAGCGCGGCGCCTGGCTGATCGCGATTTCCTCGGGAGTACTGCCTCCAGCGGTCGCCAATGCCTGGCCGACAAGCCAACCGTGGCGCCAGGCCGAATGGATTCCACCTGCGGTGACCGGAGAAACGATGCCCGCGACGTCTCCGGTCAGGATGACCCCATCGCGCGCCAAGGGCGTCACCGCGCCTCCGCAGGGGATCAGTCCTGCACGTATCGCATCGGCACGGCGCCGTGCCGGCAGGCCGACCAGATCGCCTACGCGGTCCAGGAAACCGGCGATGTCCGGCGCGCGCGCGGCCGCTGGATCGTGCCGCATCGCCAGGCCGGCCTGGACCCCGGTCGGCGTCTGCGCGACCCAGCCGATGTAACCGGGCGCGAACCGCCGGGTGATGAAGCAATGCAGCGTGTCGGGCTCGCGCAACGAGAGTCCATCGAACTCGTATTCGATGCCATAGAGGAAACGCCCGGGTCTGCCCAGGCCGAAGCGCTCGGCCACGCGCGAACGCGCGCCGTCGGCGCCGATCAGATAGCGCGCGGTACCCACGCCATCCACTCTCCAGCCCGCATCGTTGCGTTTTGCGGTTTGGAAGGAATGGCCCAGTCGCACTTCCACCCCCGCATCGCGTTGTTGTTGGACCAGCCAGCGCATGACGTTGGGCGTGTCGGTGGTCAGGAAGTAATAACCGGGCGCCGACAGCAGCGCGCTGCGCAGGTTGGGCGAGTACAGCCGCACCTTGTCGATCCTGCGTACCAGATTGGCCGGCAGGTCTTTGAGCGCCGTGTCCTCCGCGGCCTCCTTGACGATGATGCCGGTAGTGTGGAGACGTTCGCCCGGATCGTGCTTGCGTTCCAGTACGCATACGCGCAGGCCGGCTTCGCGTGCCGCCAGGGCGCAGGCCGCACCACCGAAACTGCTGCCCACAATGATCGCGTCGTAAAGCGGGGCGTCGTTGTTTTCCATCGATAAGTCATGCCGGTTGCCGCGTTAGACGCACGGTGCCCGCGCAACGTGAGGCGGATATGAAGTGCGGCAATGAAAAAGGGCGCCTAAGCGCCCTTTTTCATCGATGCTGGCCGCGATTCAGCCGCCGCCGCCGCGCGGGCCGCGATTGCCGCCCGGAGGACGCCCTGCGCCGCGCGGGCCGCCCGGACGCGGACCATTGGGGCGAGGGCCCGCATTGTTGCCAGGACGATTGCCGCCCGGTCGCGCGCCTTGCGGACGCGGAGCGCGTGGCTGTTGGCCATACGGGTTGTAGGCACCAGGATTGGCGTGGTCGGAAGGAAAGCTGGGCGCATTGCCTGGGTGTCCGTAAGGACGCGGCGCGCGCTGCTGTCCCTCGCCCTGGCCAGCAGGACGCGGACCCTTGGGACCAGCGCCACGCGGGCCACGCGATTCATTGCCGAAGTTGCCTTCGCTGCGTGCCGCGTACGGACGATTGCCGCCCGGGCCCGGTCGACCGGCACCTGCGGGACGCGGGCCAGCCGGCTTCTTTCCATAAGGTTTCGGCGGACCGGCATTGCGGTGACCGGTCGGGCCGGTGTCCACGCCTTCGGGCACGTACCAGCTGCGGAACGCAGCCGGGTTGCCATCGGGCAGGGGCTTCGGTCCTTTGGTGGGGCGCGACTTGAACGGCTTCTGCGATTGCTTGGCCGCGGCCTCGCCACTGACGGTCAGGCCGCCGTGTGGCTTCTTGCTGCCGAAACGGCCACGGCCGCGATCTTCGCGTACGTGATCGAAGCGGCGCAGCTCGCGTCCTTCATCGGCCGTGTTGTGGCCGTTGACATAAGCCTGGCCCGGAGTACGGCCGCCGCCCACATGCACGGTGGCCTTGGCTGCCTTGCGCTGGCCGATCACCGGCTGCAGCGTGAGTGCGGGCGGTGCGCCGGTTTCCAGACCCAGCTCGGCGCGGAGTTTTTCCACCTGCACGTCGGGCAGTTCCTGCGACTGGCCGCGCAGCAGTGGCTGCGGCAGGGAAATCTTGCCGTAGCGCGTGCGCTTGAGGCGGCTCACCTGGCAGCCCTGCGATTCCCACAGGCGGCGGACTTCGCGATTGCGGCCTTCCTTCACTACCACGCGGAACCAATCGTGCGAATCAGTACCGCCGATACGTTCGATCACATCGAATTTGGCCGGGCCGTCTTCCAGCGCGACGCCGCGTGCCAGGCGATCGACCAGATTGTCGGGAACGGTTTCCATGCCTTCCGGCGCGCGCACGCGGCAGACGTATTCGCGTTCGACCTCATAGGAGGGGTGCATCATCGCGTTGGCCAGCTCGCCGTCGGTGGTGAGCAGCAGCAGGCCGGTGGTGTTGATGTCCAGGCGGCCGATGGCGATCCAGCGCGCGCCCTTCAAGGCGGGCAGCGCTTCGAAAATGGTGGGGCGGCCTTCGGGATCTTCGCGCGTGGTCACTTCGCCTTCGGGCTTGTTGTACAGCAGCACGCGGGCCGGTTCGGTCAGGGCGCTGGCGACGAAGGTCTTGCCGTCCAGTTCGATGCGGTCGCCGCCCTTGACCGACATGCCGGTCTGCGCGACTTCGCCGTTGACCTTGACCAGGCCGTCGGCGATGCGCTGCTCCAGCGCGCGGCGCGAACCCAGGCCCGCTTGGGCCAGCACCTTGTGCAGGCGCTCGGAAAGTTTGGTGGTTTCGCCGGTTTCGGCGGCGGCGTCGCCGCGCTTCAGCGAAAGTTTGCCCAGTGAGGGCTTGTTGCGGGGGGTGTCGCTCATTGTTTCTGCTCCGACGAATCCGGGCTGTCCGTATCGGCGCCTTCGGTTTCGTCCTGGTTCTCTAAGGGATGTTCTTCATCGGCGATCGCTTCGGAAGGAATTTCTTCGAAAGCATCGTCTTCGGAAGGGATGTCTTGTTCGTCGTCGTCCGTCGCGTCGTCCGCGTCGTCGTCTTGCGATTCGTCGTTGGCGGCCTGCAGTTCTTCGTTGTCTTCGGCCTCGTCGCTTTCCTGCGCCGACTCCCTGGGAAGGCCGGCCGGCACCGGCGCGTCATCCATGAACAACTGTGGCTCCAACTCGCCGATGTCCTTCAATTCCGACAACGGCGGCAATTCGTCCAGACGCTTCAGGCCGAAATAGTCCAGGAAGATCTTGGTGGTTCCGAACAGCGCCGGCTTGCCGGGCACGTCGCGGTGGCCGACCACGCGGATCCATTCGCGCTCTTCCAGCGCCTGGATGGTGTTGCTGCTGACCGCCACGCCGCGGACCTGTTCGATCTCGCCGCGGGTGATCGGCTGGCGGTAGGCGATCAGTGCCAGCGTTTCCAGGGTGGCGCGGGTGTACTTGGTCTTGCGCTCGGTCCACATGCGCGAAACCCAGCCGTGCACTTCTTCCTTCACCTGGTAGCGGAAGCCCGAAGCGACCTCCACCAGCTCCACGCCGCGCTCGGCGCAGGCCTCGCGCAGTTGTTCCAGCGCCTGTTCGACGCTGCCGGGCGGGGCCGGCTGCTCTTCCGGGAACAGGCCGTGCAGCTGCGCCAGCGTCAACGGCTGGTTGGCGGCCAGCAGGGCGGCTTCGACGATACGGGTGATGAGCGGTTGATCCATGCGGTGCTTGGCTTCTGGGTGTCTGTCAGTTGTCGTTGGCGGCGTCGCCGTCATCGAATTCGCTGGAGAACGCCAGCGGTTCGTTGGTGTTGTTCAGGGCCAGCGACTTCAGGTAGATCGGCGCCAAAGGCGCTTCCTGCACGAAGTCGAGCAGTTGCTCCTTGGCCAGTTCCAGCATGGCCAGGAACGTGACCAGCACGCCCTGGCGGCCTTCTTCGGGCGTGAACATGGATTCGAAGCGGTGGAACTTGCCGTCCTCCAGCCGCGTCAGCACGTCGCCCATGCGCTGGCGCACGCTCAGCGCGTCGCGCTTGATGGCGTGGCCGGTGAACAGGTCCGCGCGCTTGAGCACATCGTGCAGGGCCAGCAGCATCTCGCGCAGATCCACCGGCGGCGGCAGGCGGAGCACGGCGCGTTCGGGCACATGCGCCTGCACCGGGGTGGTGTCGCGGTCCTGGCGGGGCAGGGCGTCAATGTCTTCGGCGGCCTGCTTGAAGCGCTCGTATTCCTGCAGGCGGCGCACCAGGTCGGCGCGCGGGTCGCCTTCCTCGCCTTCCTCGCTGACCGGACGGGGCAGCAGCATGCGCGACTTGATCTCGGCCAGGATTGCGGCCATGACCAGGTATTCGGCGGCCAGCTCGAAGCGCAGGTCCTGCATCACGCCGATGTACTGGACGTACTGGCGGGTGATCTCGGCCACCGGGATGTCCAGGATGTCCAGGTTCTGCCGGCGGATCAGGTACAGCAGCAGATCCAGCGGGCCCTCGAACGCATCCAGGATCACTTCCAGCGCGTCGGGCGGAATGTAGAGGTCCTGTGGAATCTGCAGCACCGCCTGCCCATGCACCATCGCCAGCGGCATCTCGTGTTGCTGAGGCGCCGGCTGTTGCGGTTTATGCGTATCGATTTGCGGATTCGCGTCTTGCGCGAGGTCGGAAGTCATCTAATAAGCCATGAATTGCAGGCGTCACGCGGCTGGGGCCGACGTGCTTGGGTTTTGCGGCTGAACATTGCGTCGCAGTGCGATCGCATTCCCACACATCAAGCAGGCAATGCACGCCAAGGCACGTGGCGGCAGACAGCGAGAGGTCGTTGGGCCCGGGCGGGTGGGGGCAGCGAATCGGTCGACGGGACTGCTGGCAAATGAGCCTGAAGGCGAATGAGCCGGGTCCGGGCGGGCCGCTGCTTCCGGCCGTGCAATGGGTCAAGAGTAAGCGGTGAGGGGGCGGGTGTCCAGCGCCCGGCTTGCCGGGCCACCGTACAATTCAGGCTGGACAGGAATTCAGGAGAGATCCAGTGTGGTATGCGATAGAAGGTTATGACGCGAGCGATTCCCTGCCCAAACGGACCGCCGCGCGCCCCGCGCATCTGGCGCGGCTGACCGCGTTGCGGGACGAAGGCCGGCTTTTGCTGGCGGGGCCGTGCCCGGCGATCGATGCCGAGGATCCAGGTCCGGCAGGCTTCAGCGGCAGCATCGTGATCGCCGAATTCGACTCGCTGGAGTCCGCGCGTGCCTGGGCCGATGCCGATCCCTACGTGGAAGCCGGTGCCTATGCGCGTACCGAAGTGCGTCCCTTCCGCAAGGTGCTGCCTTGACCGACCGGATCGCCCGCATCCGCGAGACGCTTGAGGCGGCTTTCGCACCTGCCCATCTGGTGGTGAACGACGACAGCCACCTGCATGCCGGCCACGCCGGTGCGCGGGACGGCAGGGGCCACTACAGCGTCGAGATAGTCAGCGAGGTCTTCGCCGGCATGAGCTCCTTGGCACGACACAGGTCCGTGTACGCGGCATTGGGGGAAATGATGACGACCGACATCCACGCGCTGCAGATCCGCGCCCGAGTACCGGGCGAATCGGACTGACTTCCCAAAACTGCTGCGGTGCGACTTACACGCTCCCCTGAAAACGTTTACATTTGCCCGCCTGAAAATCTGGAAGGAGGAGCCGGGAAAATGAAAGCGACGCATCGGAAGGGAAATCGTGGAGGACGCGCCCGGAGTTCGCTGGCGCTGTGGGTGATGGCTCTGGCGCCCCTGGGAGTGTTGGCCGCTGAAGCGGCAAAACCAACCGACGGAGCGGAAAAGGCGTTCATCGACTCCCTGCTCGCGCGGATGACCCTCGAGGAAAAACTGGGCCAGTTGAATCAGCCGCCCGGCATCGGCAACGACACGGGACCCAAGGCCAAAGCCGCCGGTACCGACCAGGTGCGCAAAGGCCAGGTGGGTTCGTTTTTGGGCATGCAGGGCGTAAAGCTGACCTGCGATATGCAGCGCATTGCGGTCAAGGAATCCAGGTTGGGCATCCCCTTGCTGTTCGGTTTCGATGTGATCCACGGCTATCGCACCGTATTCCCGGTGCCATTGGGCGAAGCGGCCAGCTTCAACCCGGTCGCCGTGGAGAAGGCTGCCCGGGTGGGTGCGGTGGAAGCCACCGCGCACGGTATCAACTGGACGTATGCGCCGATGGTGGACGTAGCGCGCGATCCGCGCTGGGGTCGGGTGGTCGAGGGATCGGGCGAAGACACTTATCTGGGCCAGGTGATGGCGGTAGCGCGAGTGCGCGGCTTCCAGGGCAACGACTTGCGCGCTGCCGACAGCGTGCTGGCCACGGCCAAGCATTTCGTTGCCTATGGCGGCGCCGAAGCCGGCCGCGACTACAACACGGTGGACATTTCCGAGCGCACCCTGCGCGAGGTCTATCTGCCGCCATTCCATGCAGCGGTGGAAGCGGGCGTGGGATCGATAATGGCCTCTTTCAACGAGATCGCCGGCGTACCGATGCACGCCAATGGCCCGCTGATCAACGGCGTGCTGCGCGGCGAGTGGGGCTTCGACGGCGTGCTGGTCAGCGACTACACCGGCGTGATGGAGCTGATGAACCACCGCATCGCCGCCGATCGCACCGAGGCCGGCAGGCGCGCGCTGGAGGCCGGCGTGGATATCGATATGGTCAGCGACATCTACCGCAAGGACATGCCCAAGGCGGTGCGCGCCGGGAAACTTCCTGTGGCTACGGTCGATGACGCGGTGCGTCGCGTGTTGCGCGCCAAGTACCGCTTGGGTTTGTTCGACAACCCGTACCGGAATTGCGACGAGTCGCTGGAAAAAAGCCAGACACTCACCGCCGACCATCGAGACGCGGCGCGCACCATGGCGCGCGAATCCATGGTGCTGCTGAAGAACAAAGGCGCCGTGCTGCCGTTGTCCAAACAAGTGCGGACGCTGGCGGTGATCGGGCCGTTGGCCGACAACCCGCGCGCGATGCTGGGCAGCTGGGCGGGCATGGGCCGTCCCGAAGACGTGGTGACGCCGCTTGCCGGCATCCGCGCAGCGGTCGGACCCGACACCAAAATCCTTTATGCGCGCGGCGCCGATATCAACAGTACCGACACTACGGGGTTCGCCGAAGCGGTGCGCGTGGCGGGAGAGGCCGATGCCGTGCTGTTGATGGTGGGCGAGGCCGAGGACATGAGCGGAGAAGCCAACAACCGGACTTCGCTAAATCTGCCTGGCGTGCAGGAACAATTGGCGCTAGCCGTGCAGAAAGCAGGCAAGCCGGTGGCCGCGGTGCTGTTCAACGGCCGGCCGTTGTCGGTCAACAGCCTGCAGGAACAGGTGCCGGCGATCGTAGAAGCGTGGTTCCCCGGCGTCGAGGGGGGGCATGCGCTGGCCGATGTCCTGTTCGGCGACTACAACCCGGCTGGGCGCCTGCCCATCACCTTCCCGCGCAACGTCGGGCAGGTGCCGATCTACTACGCGCACAAGAACACCGGCCGTCCGCCGCGCGAGGAAGAAAGGTATTCCTCCAAATACCTGGACGTATCGTGGAAGCCGCTTTACGCCTTCGGCCATGGACTCAGCTACACCACCTTCCGTTACGACGCGTTGCGGTTGAGCCAGAAAAAGATGCCGGCCAACGGCACCCAGCAGGTGGAAGTGACCGTGACCAACACCGGCGCCCGCGCGGGCGACGAAGTGGTCCAGCTCTACCTGCGTGACGATGTCGGCAGCATCACGCGTCCGGTGAAGCAGCTGCGCGGGTTCCGCCGTGTCCACTTGTTGGCCGGGCAGTCGCAAACCTTGACCTTCGCCCTGACCGCAGATGACCTGTCCTTCTACGGTGCGGACATGAAGCCGGTCGTGGAACCGGGCAGCTTCACGGTATTCGCCGGGGGCAATTCGGTCGACAACCTTGAAGCGAAGTTCGAAGTGACTGCGCAATAGAGGGCGACGACACGCACAATTGGCCGGCCGGGAGATATCCCGCCGGTCGGCCGAATATGTTGCGCTGCGGCACTAAATTGGCCGGATTAAGCTCTGCAAGTAATTGAAAAATAAAAGATTCTGAGCGCGACTTATGAAAGCTTTACATACGCTCGTGGAAACGTTTACAGTCGCCGCCACTTAGAGCAGTCGTAACCGCGGAGGGGCGGGAATGGCGCGAACCAATGTCACCATCAAGGATGTTGCACGTGAAGCGTCGGTCTCCGTCGCCACCGTGTCGCGCGCGCTGAACGGGCATGAGAATGTCGCAGAAGGCGTACGCAAGCATGTGACGGAGATCGCAAATCGGCTTCGTTACCAGCCGCATGCCGCTGCCCGCAGCCTCAGCAGCCGCCGCACCCAGACTATCGGCGTGGTGTTGCCGGATTTGTACGGCGAGTTCTTCTCCGAGCTGATCCGCGGTATCGATGCGGTTGCCCGTGCCCGTCGCCAACACCTTCTGGTTTCCAGTTATCACGGCCATCCGGAAGAGCAGGGCGAGGCGTTGCGCGCCATGCGCGGCCGCGTAGATGGCCTGCTGGTGCTGTCGCCTTACGCGGACCGTCCCGGTTTCCTCACCGACAACCTGCCGACGGCACTGCCGGCGGTGCTGATCAATACGCATCTGCCCGATGCCACCTATCCGGTGCTGAGCATCGACAACTTCGGCGGCGCTTCGGCCATGGTCAAGCATCTGGCCGAAGCCGGGCACAAGCGCATCGCTTTCATTTGCGGCCCCGAAGACAACTTCGACGCCAGCGAGCGCCTGCGCGGCTATCGCACCGCGTTGGCGCAGCATCTGCCCGATGCTCAGCCCATCGAGTTGCCCGGCGATTTCGACGAATCTTCCGGTTACGAAGCCGGTAAGCGCATCCTGGCTTCCAAACAGCGTGCCGATGCGGTGTTTGCGGCCAACGACATGATGGCGCTGGGTTGTCTCTACGCCTTCAACGAAGCGGAAGTGAAAGTTCCCGCGGATATAGCGCTGGCCGGATTCGACGACATCCCGCTGGCGCGCTTCGTTCACCCTACCTTGACCACGATGCGGGTCAGTATCGCGGAGCTGGGCGGGTTGGCGCTCACCCGCTTGCTGCAATCGATCGAGTCGGACCAGTCGCAGCCATCGACGCTGCAGACCCTGGTGCCCGAACTCATCGTGCGCGAATCCAGTGTCCATGCAGCACGCCGGACCAGCCAGTCCGGAAGTTCCTGAGCCGACTATTTTTTTCTGTCGATGTAACCGATTCCATAGCTGTTCCAATTTTAGTTTGCATACCCTGGGAGGGGAGAGGTCATGAAGAACCGCAAGCCACGCAGCATCCGTCCCACACGCAAGTTGCTTACCTGTGCTTTGGCCAGTTGCTTGATGATTGGTGCGCCGTCGGCGTTCGCGCAGTCCTCCAATGCCAACCTGCGCGGCCAGGTCATGACCGACTCCGCCCCCGCGGCCGGTACTGAAGTCATCGCAACCAATACAGCTACCGGTTCGGTCAGGCGCACGCAGACCACTGCGGACGGCTCGTACACACTGACTGGATTGCAGCCGGGTACCTATACCGTGCAGGCAGGTGGAACGTCGAAGACGGTGACCTTGTCGGTCGCGTCCAATTCCACGTTGAACCTGCAATCCGGTGGCGTGGCGGAAACCGGGGCCCAGGAAGCCACCAATCTGGATACCGTGACCGTCACCGCACCTACCCTCCGCGATGTGAAGACATCCGAAGTGGGCAATACGGTTTCGTTGCGTCAGATCCAACAATTGCCGCAGGCGACACGCAACTTCCTGGAATTCGCCGACACCGTGCCGGGCATGGCATTCGAAATCGATGCGCAGGGTCAGACCCGCCTGCGCGGCGGCGCCACCAATGCGTCCTCCGGCAACCTCTATATCGACGGCATCGGTCAGAAGAGCTACGTCAAGAGCGGCGGCATCGCGGGGCAATCGGGTACCCAAGGCAACCCGTTCCCGCAGCTGGCCATCGGTGAGTACAAGGTCATCACCTCCAACTACAAAGCCGAGTACGGCCAGATCAGCGGCGCTGCCGTGACCGCGGCGACCAAGTCGGGTACCAATGAGTTCCACGGCGAAGCGTTCTATCGTTACACCGACGAAAGCCTGCGTGAGAAGCGTCCGTCCGAAGAGGCGCCGGGACAGGACAAGACCGAGTCGCAGACCAAGGAATACGGCTTCGCGGTCGG
This sequence comes from uncultured Pseudoxanthomonas sp., assembly GCA_965650035.1. GTDB lineage: Bacteria > Pseudomonadota > Gammaproteobacteria > Xanthomonadales > Xanthomonadaceae > Pseudoxanthomonas_A. The sequence continues at coordinate 136,462 of CBFGMR010000002.1, read as the reverse complement.
CGGACCCATTCTCCAGGACCGGATGCATTTCTTCTTCGCTTACGAAGGCAAGGACAACGTCGCGCCTCGCACGGTGTTCCCCTCATCCAATGCAGCCAGTTTCGCGCAGTACCTGCCCGCCGACATCCAGGCGATGTTCGGCCCCACCACGCAGCCCTTCAGCGAGGATCTCTACTTCGGGAAAATCGATTGGGAACCCACCGATCGGGACCGCATCGAGCTGAGCGCACAGGTGCGCGACGAGACCCAAGTCGATTCCGTTGGTAGTCAGCGCGGTCCTGACCATGGTCGCGATGTGATCAACAAAGACGATCGCGTCACTCTGCGTTGGGAGCACAGCGCCGATGCCTGGTTCAACGAATTGGTGGCGACCACCGAGGACTCGCAGAACAACCCCACCCCGATGGGACTGGGTAACGGCGTCATCTATGCTACCTACACCATTGCGCCAGACACGGAAGAAACGCTGATCGAAACCGGCCCGTCCAGCGGTTTCGACTCCCAGCGCAAAGGCCAGAAGGGCTGGTCCATCGCCGATAATCTGACCTTCAACAGCTTCTCCTGGCACGGCGACCACACCATCAAGATGGGTGTGAGCTACAAGGACATCACGCTGACTGCGCAGGACGCCGGGGCGATCAATCCGCAGTTCAAGTACAGGGTGACCGCGGCGGGTGTCGCCGCCACTCCCTACCGTGCGGACTTCCTGGCGCCATTTGATGTGCCTGGTCAGCGGCCTACCGTTGAAGCGGATGCCAAGCAGTACGGCATCTACATACAGGATGACTGGGCAGTCAATGACAAGCTCCTGATCAATATCGGTGTGCGCTGGGATTACGAGAAAAATCCCGCCTACACCGAATTCGTCACTTCGCAAGACTTCGTGGATGCACTGTATGGAGATGATCCGGACAACCCGGGCCAGCCCTGGGCCAACCGTCTGTTGCCCAGCGGCCTGAATGCAGCCGACTACGTCAGCACCGGCAACAATCGCGACGATTTCAAAGATGCGTTCGCTCCGCGCCTGGGCTTCTCCTACGACTTGTTCGCAGACGAGCGGCATGTGATCCACGGCGGCGCGGGCCGCTCGTACGATCGCAACCTGTTCGAGCAGCTCTCTCTCGAAGCCAGCAAGGCGGCTTTGTCGCCGGTAAACGTGTACTTCCAGGATCCGGCCACCGGGACTTGCTATCGTGGTGGCGGCAACTGCGTGGTATGGGACCCGGCATATCTGAACGGCATCGAGAACCTGCAGAACATTGCGCAGGTCACCAACAGCAAAGAGCTGTTCATGCTCAGGAACGACATCAAGACGCCTTACAGCGACCAGTTCAGCCTGGGCATGTCCAACCAGGTGGGCGAGTGGCTGACCGATATCACCTTGCAGCAGATCAAGAGCTACGACGGCTTCGTGTTCACCTTGATCAATCGCTACCCGGACGGGTCGTTCTTCCAGAACGGCAGCCAGCCCTGGGGCGAGCCGGTCCCGGGCTATGCCAACACCATCCTGGGCAGCAACGGTATCGAGACGCGCAACAACCAGCTTCTGTTGTCGGCAGAAAAGCCGTATACGAAGGAGTCCGGTTGGGGCCTGAGCGTGGCTTATACCCACACCAGCGCACGCCAGAATCGGGCCATTGCCGAGGTCTATGCGTTCGACAAACCGACAATCGAGGAATATCCCTTCGTCAAGTCGGATACCGCGCCTGCGCATCGATTGGTCGTTGCGGGTTCCTACGACGGCTTCTGGGGCATCACCTTCGGTGCCAAGGTCGTATTGGCCACTCCTGAGCCGCGCAACAACATTTCCTGCTGGGGACAGACCAATCCGGACGGCTCCACCTGCACGTCGGTGGGCTTTACCCCGCCAGCTGCAGGCAGTTTCCTCATTGGCGGCGATATCTGGGGTTACCGGACCGTCGACTTCCAGGCCACCAAGGAGTTCTCGGTGTGGGGCGACGTCAAACTGTCGGCGCGCGTGAACTTGCTCAACGCGTTCAACTTCAAGAACTACGACACCTTCAACTACGATAGTTTTGGTTCGGGCGGCGTTTACAATCCTTCGATCTCGATCAACAAGTACGGCGACAATCTGTACGTGCCGCGTACCCTCGTTTTCGAGCTGGGAATGAAGTTCTGACCCAATCCGTCATAGCCGCGCCGCCTTCCAGGCGTCGCAGTACAGACGGAGCCCGCTGGCTCCGTCTGTGTTTTGCGCGGCTTGTGTAGCTATGCCGGCCAGTTATCCACTTCCTAGCGCGAAATCTTTCGGCAATGAAACCTTCCCAGATCCGCAACATCGTAATCGTCGGCGGCGGTACGGCAGGTTGGATGGCCGCGGCGGCCATGGCCCGTGTGCTTGGCTCTGCATACCGCATCCGCGTGGTCGAGTCCGATGTGATCGGCATCGTCGGCGTAGGCGAAGCGACGGTCCCGCACATCAAGGCTTTCAACAACCTGCTGCGAATCGACGAAGCCGATTTCGTGCGGCAGACCCAAGGGTCGTTCAAGCTGGGCATCGAGTTTGTCGATTGGCGCCGTGTCGGTGAGTCCTATATCCACGGGTTCGGCACCGAGATCGGCCATCCATTGGGGCTGCTTCCGTTCCACCAGTACTGGATCAAGAGCCGGCAGGCGGGGAATGCGCAGCCGTTGGGCGCCTATACGCTCAATACGGTGGCGGCGGTGCGCGGGAAGTTCATGGTGTCGGCCAGCGACGTGCCTGCCAATTCGCCGCTTGCCAACATCGCCTACGCCTACCACTTCGATGCAGCGTTGTATGCGCGCTACCTGCGCGGCTACTCCGAACAGCGCGGCGTACAGCGGACCGAAGGCATCATTGATGCGGTCAACCTGCATCCGGAGAGCGGTTTCGTCGAGTCGGTGAGGTTGCAGTCCGGCGAAATTATCGCAGGCGATCTTTTCATCGATTGCTCCGGCTTCCGCGGCCTGCTGATCGAAGAAGCGCTCAATACCGGATATATCGACTTCACTCATTGGTTGCCCTGCGACCGCGCCATGGCGGTTCCCAGCGAGAACGTGGGGCCGCCCATCCCCTATACGCGATCCACGGCGCGTGAAGCGGGGTGGCAGTGGCGAATTCCGTTGCAGCACCGCACAGGAAATGGCTACGTCTACTCCAGTGCGCATATCAGCGACGATGAAGCGGCCGCGACACTGCTGAAGAATCTCGAAGGAAAGGCGCTTGCGGATCCGCGACCGCTGCGGTTCACTACTGGCCGTCGCAAAAAATGCTGGAACAGGAACGTGGTCGCTCTGGGACTGGCCAGCGGGTTCATGGAGCCACTGGAATCGACCAGCATTCACCTGATCCAGTCAGGCATCTCCAAGCTGCTCGAACTGTTTCCGCACGACGGCTGTAGTCCCGTGCTGATGGACCGCTACAACGATCAGCTGGCTTTCGAATTCGACCGCATCCGCGACTTTCTGGTGCTGCACTACAGCGCGACAGAGCGCAGCGATACGCCGTTCTGGAATCAGTGCCGCACCATGGGCATCCCGCCGGAGTTGCAGGCCAACATCGACCTGTTCCGCGACAGTGGCCGCTTCTTCCGCAACGGCAACGAGATGTTCGCCGAGATCAGTTGGATCCAGGTGATGGTGGGGCAGGGAATTCTGCCGCAGGCCTATCACCCGCTGGTGGACCTGGTGCCAGAACAGGATCTGCAGAAATTCATCGCCAGTGTCGGCCGCACGATTTCCGACTGTGTCGACGTCATGCCCGCGCATCAGGCCTTCATTGACCGTTATTGCGCCGCCACGCCTCCAGCAGGCATGTAGAAAATGCCTGGATGGATGGCGCGGCAGCGTGCGATCAGATTCTTGATTTAAAATGAAAACGTTTACAACGGATCGTTCGATGAATTCAGGAAATTTCAAGCTCGGCCGCACGATCGCACTGGGTGCGCTGATCGCCCTTGCGGCCGCGTGCAACAAGGCGCCGCCGCCCGCCGCAGTGCCGAAGCCTGCGGACAAACCGGTGGCGGCCGTGCCCGCCCAGAACGTGAAGCCGGAACTTCCGCCGCTTTTCCGCGATATCGAGCGTCGCACGTTCCAGTTCTTCTGGGACACCACCAACGAACTCAACGGGCTGACTCCCGACCGGTTCCCATCGCGCCCGTTCGCCAGCATCGCCTCGGTCGGCTTTTCGCTGACTGCGTATCCGATAGGCATCGAGAACAACTGGGTCAGCCGCAACCAGGCGGTGGACCGGACCTTGTTGACGCTCAAATTCTTCCGCGACATGCAGCAAGGGCCGCAGCGCACAGGCAAAAGCGGCTACAAAGGGTTCTACTACCACTTCCTGGACATGCAGAAGGGCCAGCGTTACGACACATGGGTGGAGCTTTCCAGCGTGGACACCACATTGCTGATGATGGGAGTGTTGTTCGCGCAGTCCTACTACGATCGCGACGATCCGCGCGAGAAGGAGATCCGCGATGTCGCCGAAGAACTTTACCGGCGCGTGGACTGGAACTGGATGCAGCAGAACAAACCATTGATCTCCATGGGCTGGTACCCGGAGAGCGGTTTCATCAAGCACGATTGGGCCGGTTACAACGAAGCCATGATGGTCTACGTCCTCGCTCTGGGCTCGCCCACGCATCCGGTCAGCCCCGACGCCTGGGAAGTGTGGACGCGCACCTACAACGATGTGTGGGGCGTCTACCAGGACCAGGAATTCCTGGCTTTCGGTCCCATGTTCGGCCATCAGTACAGCCACGTCTGGATCGACTACAAGGGCATCCAGGACGATTACATGCGCGAACGCGGAATCGATTATTTCGAGAACAGCCGCCGTGCCACGCTCGCACAGCGCTCCTATGCCATGTCCAATCCGATGAAATGGAAGGACTACGGCGAGAATGTGTGGGGTCTGACCGCCAGCGACGGTCCGCAGCAGACCTTGCAGGATTATCGCGGGGAGCAACGCGAATTCCGCCATTACTCCTCGCGCGGCGCCGGCCTGCGCGAGAACTTCGACGACGGCACTATCGCCCCGACGGCGGCGATCGCTTCTCTGCCTTTCGCTCCCGAGATCGTGATACCGGCGACCGTGGAAATGCATGAGCGCTACGGCGAATACATCTATTCCAGCTACGGATTCCTGGATTCGTTCAACCGCAGCTTCGAATACGACATCCCGCTCAAGACCGGTCGACTGGTGCCGGGCCAGGGCTGGGTGTCCAGCGATTACATCGGCATCGACCAGGGGCCGATCCTGACCATGATCGCCAACTATCGCAACGGATTCGTCTGGAATGTGATGAAGAAGAACGAGCATATCCGGCAAGGCCTGGAGCGTGCGGGCTTCAAGGGCGGATGGCTTACGCCCGAAGGCGAACCCGTGCCTGCCCAGGCTCCCGCCGATCCCAAGGCCGCCACGGCGCGCGCGCTGGGCAGCGCGGAATCCCGCGGCGGCAATCCTGACGGCCAGCAAGAGGAGGCTGCGCAGAGGCCGCAGCAACCGCAGTAAGCTGTGCGGATGTCGAACCAGAACGAAATGGATGGAACCACGATGCAGCGTCGGGTGGAATCACCAGACCCGACCTCGTCATCCCAGCGGTTTTTAGCAGCCGAATGGCTGGTCAAGCTGGGATCCATCTTGCTCTTGCTTCACTGCGGCCCTGCGCATGCAAAATCAAAATCAAAATGGATCCCGGCTTTCGCTGGGGTGACGGCAAGAGTGTGAGGTTGCGGACGACCATGGCCTTGCGCGCACTCCTTGTAAGTGCCGCCTTGCTCACCCTCTGTGTGGCCTGCAGCCGCACGACCGACGATCGCGAAGTGGTCACCTTCTGGGCGATGGGTTACGAGGGGGAAGTGGTCGCCCAGTTGATACCGGAGTTCGAGCGGCAGAACCCAGGTATCCGCGTCGACCTGCAACAGCTGCCGTGGCTGTCGGCGCACGAGAAACTGCTGACCGGATTCGCTGGCGAATCGTTGCCGGACGTATCGCCGATAGGCAACACCTGGATTCCCGAATTCGCCGCGCTCGACGCGCTTGAGCCTCTAGACGACGAAATCGCGGCGACGCCGGATTTCAACGTGGCCGATTATTTCCCCGGAGTGTGGGACAGCGGCCTGGTCGAAGGGAAAATCTACGCGGTGCCTTGGTACGTGGAGACACGACTGCCTTTCTACCGCACCGACCTGCTGGCCAAGGCCGGCATCGCCAAGCCGCCGCGCAGTTGGGAAGAGTGGCGCAAGGCCATGCAGGCGGTTAAGCGCGAAGTGGGGCCCGAGCGTTACGCGATCCTGCTGCCGCTGAACGAGTTCGAGCCGTTGTTGAGCCTGGCCATACAGGAACCCGACCCGCTGCTGCGCGATGGCGGCCGCTACGGAAATTTCCGCAGCGCGGGCTTCAAGCATGCGTTGGGCTTCTACAAGGAAATATTCGACCAGAAGTTGGCGCCGGTGGTCACCAACAACCAGATCTCCAATGTCTGGGACGAATTCGGCAAGGGCTTCTATTCGTATTACATTTCCGGCCCCTGGAATATCGCCAAGTTCAAGGAGCGTTTGCCCGCCGCGCAGCAGGACGACTGGATGACCATGCCATTGCCCGGCCCCAATGGCCCGGGCGCATCGCTGGCCAACGGCACCAGTTTCGTGGTGTTCCGCCAGTCCAAGCACAAAGCTGCGGCGTGGAAGCTGATCCACTATCTTTCCCTGCCGCAGACGCAAGCCCGGTTCCATCAACTCACCGGCGACCTGCCGCCGCGGCGTTCGCCCTGGCAGACGCCGGCGCTGGCCAACGACCCGCACGCCAAGGCGTTCCGCGAACAGCTCGAACGCGCGGTGCCGACGCCGAAAGTGCCGGAGTGGGAGCGCATCGCGCAAGAGATGCGCATCATCGGCGAGGAAGTCGCCAACGGACGCATGAGCGTCGATCAGGCCGCAGAAGAAATGGACCGCCGTGCCGACCGCTTCCTCGAAAAACGTCGCTGGATGCTGGACCAGGCAGCCAAGGCGGGTGCGCCTTGAAGGCCTCGACCGCAGGCTGGCTGTTTGCCGCGCCGGCATTGACCGTGATCGGCCTGTTCTTCGGCTTGCCGGTGATCGCCGCGCTGGCGCTCAGCCTTACCGACTTCGACATCTATGCGCTGGCCGATCCGGGCAATCTGCGCTTCGTCGGCCTCGGCAACTATGCGGGCCTGCTGCAGAACCCGTTGTTCTGGAAATCGCTCGGCAACACTTTGTACTTCGTGATCGTAGGCGTGCCGCTTTCGGTGGCGATGTCGCTGGGCGCGGCGCTGTTGCTGCATTCCAAGGCCGGACGTCTCAAGCCTTTCTTCCGTACCGCCTATTTCGCGCCGGTAGTGACCACGGTGGTGGCCGTGGCGGTGATCTGGCGCTATCTGTTCCATACCAAGTACGGCTTGGTGAACTGGGGGTTGTCGGCATTCGGCATCGACGCCATCGACTGGCTGGGCGACCCGCGCTGGGCCATGCCCACCATCATCCTGTTCGCGGTGTGGAAGAATTTCGGCTACAACATGATCATCTTCCTGGCCGGACTGCAGAGCATCCCGGAAGATCTTTACGAAGCCGCGCGCATCGACGGCGCCAATACCTGGAAGCAGTTCCGCCACGTGACGCTGCCGATGCTGGGGCCGGTGCTGCTGCTGGTGAGCATCCTGACCATGGCCGGTTATTTCCAATTGTTCGCCGAGCCCTACGTGATGACCCAGGGCGGGCCGCTGGAAAGCACCAAGAGCGTGCTGTACCTGATGTACGAGGAAGGCTTCAAGTGGTGGAACCTGGGCAACGCCTCGGCGGTCGCGTTCCTGCTGTTCCTGCTGATGGTGGCGACCACCAGCGGGCTGCTGTGGTTCGCGCGCCGCAAGGGGGTGGAATGAAACACCGTCCGCTCTGGTCGTTGGCCGTGAACGCGATGCTGATCGTGGTCGCCGTGATCAGTCTGGCGCCGTTGCTGTGGATGTTGTCGGTGTCCTTCATGCAGACCGGAGAAGCGGGGCACTTCCCGCCGCCGCTGTTGCCCTCGCACGCGACTTTCGCCAATTACCGCGAACTGTTCATGCGCGCGGGCATGGGCCGCTTCCTGTTCAACAGTTTCCTTATCTCCAGCTGCGTGATGCTTTTGTCGGTGCTGTTCAACACGCTGGCTGGCTACGCCTTCGCCAAGCTGCGCTTCAAAGGCCGCGACCGTACTTTCCGCACCTTGCTGGCAGCACTGGTGATCCCGGCGCAGGTGACGATGATGCCGCTGTTCCTGTTGCTGAAGCAGATGGGCCTGGTCAACACCTACATGGGTGCCATCGTGCCGGGCATGGCAGCGATATTCGGTATCTTCCTGGTCAGGCAGTACGCACGCACGATCCCCGACGAGCTGCTGGAAGCCGCGCGCATCGATGGTGCCGGCGAGTGGCGGATCTTCTTCCAGATCGTTCTGCCGGCGCTCAAGCCGATTCTGGTGACGCTGGCCATTTTCAGTTTCCTGGGCGCCTGGAACGATTTCATGTGGCCGTTGATCGTGTTGAGCGACGACAAGCTGCAGACGTTGCCGGTAGCGCTGGCCTCGCTATCGCGCGAGCACGTGATGGATTACGAACTGATGATGGCCGGTTCGGTGGTGACCATCCTGCCGGTGCTGTTGCTGTTCCTGGTGTTGCAGCGTTACTACATCCAGGGCTTGTTGCTGGGAAGTGTAAAGGGATAAAAAGAGAATGAAGCACCGATGAAAATTGAATCGTCATTCCCGCGAAGGCGGGAACCCAGCGACTTTCGCTCCTGCTCGGCGAAAGTAGCCAAGCAAAGTCGCTGGGTTCCCGCCTTCGCGGGAATGACGAAGATTATTTTCGCGGGGGTTTTTCTGACCCTGGCCGCTGCTGGCGCGAATGCGCAAAGCAAGTTCCGTGTCCTAGATGATTTCAGCAACCCCGCCGCCTGGCGTGTGATCGCCTCCAACCAGGTCAGCGGCAGCCTGCGCACGGTCGAGGGCGTAAAGGGCAAGGCGTTGTGCCTGGACTACGACTACAACGGTGTTTCCGGTTATGTGGGCATCCAGCGCGACCTGCCGATGGAATACCCGCAGAACTATCGCTTCGATTTCCAGCTGCGTGGCGATTCGCCGCGCAACGACCTGCAGTTCAAGCTCACCGACGCCAGCGGCGACAATGTGTGGTGGGTCAACAAGCCACGATACGAATATCCGCACGAATGGACCGGCGTGCGCTACCAGAAGCGGCATATCGACAAGGCCTGGGGGCCTGACCCCGACCGTGTCCTGCGCAAGAGCGCGAAGCTCGAATACACCGTCTACAACAATGAGGGCGGCAAAGGCTCGGTGTGTTTCGATGAGTTGACCTTCACCGCATTGCCACCGGAGGACCGTTCCTCTCTCGCTGCCACGGCCAGCGCATCGGTAGCCAATGGCAGCGGCGTGGGCGGCAACGCGGTGGATGGCAATCCGGAGACGGCCTGGTATGCGGACTTCGCCGCCGCGACGCAGCCGCAACTGACTCTGGACCTGGGCAAGCCGCGCGAGTTCGGCGGCCTGAAACTGGTATGGAAACAAGGCGAATTCGCTTCGGACTACTTGTTGCAGTTCTCCGACGACGGCACGCGCTGGCGCGACGTGCGCACGGTGGTGGGCGGCGATGGCAGCGGCGACTACCTGGCGCTACCCGAGTCGGAATCGCGTTATCTGCGTTTGAGCATGGCGGCGGGTCCTGGCAAGTCGTTCGGGTTGGCCGAGGCGATAGTGGAGCCGTTGGAATTCGCTGCCACGCCCAACGATTTCATCAAGTCGGTCGCTGGTCAGAGTCCGCGCGGCTGGTTTCCGCGCGGCTTCGTTGGCGAGCAATCGTATTGGACTATCGTCGGCATCAATGGCGGTCACGAGCAAGGCCTGATCAGCGAAGACGGCGCGATCGAGCTGGGCAAGGGTGCGCCCAGCATCGCGCCGATGGTGCTGGTCGACGGCAAGCTGGTCACCTGGGCCGATGTCGAACTGAGCCAGTCCTTGCAGGACGGTTATCTGCCGATTCCCAGCGTCGATTGGAAGCATGCCGATTTCGGCCTGCGCGTGACCGCGTTTGCCGAAGGCGGGCCAGGCGATGCGAGACTGGTGGGACGCTACCGGCTGACGAACACCGGCAAGCGCGCGCGGGACTACGTGCTGGCCTTGGCTGTGCAGCCCTGGCAGGTCAATCCGCCCAGCCAGTTCCTCAATACTTCCGGCGGCGTCAGTGCGATCACCAAGTTGCAACTGACCCCGACCCATCTGTGGATCAACGACGATACCGACCGGCCCGAGGCTTTGCAGCACAAGATCGTGCATGCCATCGAACCTGCGGATGGAATGCTGGCGACTTCCTTCGACGCTGGCATGATCGCCCAGCGCCTGCAGGCGGGCGGCGATCTCTGGGATGTGAAAAACGCCAAGTTGGCCGCGGTGCATGAAGATGCGACTGGGCTGGCTTCCGGCGCGTCGCTGTACCGGATAAAGCTGGCGCCCGGTGAAAGCCGCGAAGTGTCGTGGCTGCTGCCGTTGGAAGGCGGCATCGCCTACGACCACGTCGGCATCACCGGCTTCGACGCTGGTGCCGCTCAGGAACGAGTCGCTGCGCAGTGGCGTGAGAAGCTGGATCAGGTTCGGATCGAAGTTCCGTCGCAAGGCCAGGCGCTGGCCGACACCTTGCGTACCGCCACCGCGCACATGCTGATCTCGCGCATCGGTCCGCGCCTGCAGCCGGGTACGCGCTCGTACGCGCGCAGTTGGATCCGCGACGGGGCGATGATCTCCGAAGGCCTGTTGCGCATGGGCCGCGAGGAAGTGGTGCGCGACTACGTGGAATTCTATGCGCCATACCAGTTCAAGGATGGCATGGTGCCGTGCTGCGTGGACGACCGCGGCAGCGACCCGGTGCCGGAGAACGACAGCCATGGCGAACTGATCTTCAACATCGCAGAGCTGTACCGTTACGACAGCGACGAAGCATTCCTGGAAGAAATGTGGCCGCACGTGCTGGGCGCTTACGAATACATGGAGAAGCTGCGGCTGAGCGAGCGCACCGAAGCCAACCGTGCGCTCAACCCGGCCTTCTACGGAATGATGCCGGTGTCGATCAGCCACGAAGGCTATTCGGCCAAACCGGTGCATTCGTATTGGGACAATTTCTGGGCGTTGCGCGGCTACAAGGATGCGGTGGACGTGGCCCGTTGGCTGGGCAAGGACGAAGAAGCCAAGCGCTTCGCAGCTTCGCGCGATCAGTTCCAGGAAGACCTGTACCTTTCTTTCCAGGCCGCGGTGCGACAGCACGGCATCGGCTTTTTGCCGGGTTCGGCGGAGCTGGGCGATTTCGACCCCACCTCGACCACCATCGGCCTGGCACCGGGCGGAGAGCAGGGCAGGATGCCGAAGCCATTGCTGGATGTCACCTTCGAGCGCTACTGGAACGAGTTCGAGAAACGCAGCAACGGCACGCGCGAATGGAAGGACTACACGCCCTACGAATGGCGCAACGTTGCCGCCTTCGTGCGCCTGGGCTGGCGCGAACGCGCCTGGGACGCGGTCCAATTCTTCTTCAAGGATCGCGCGCCGCAGCCCTGGAACCAGTGGGCCGAAGTGGTCTCGCACACACCGCGCAAGCCGTTCTTCGTCGGCGATCTGCCGCATGCGTGGGTGGCGTCGGATTTCGTGCGTTCAGCGCTGGATATGTTCGCCTACACGCGCGAGTTGGACGACAGCATCGTGTTGGCGGCTGGTATTCCGACGGACTGGTTGGAAGGAAAGGGCATCGCGATACGTGGCTTGCGTACGCCGGAGGGTCAGCTGGGTTATTCGTTGCGCCAAGCCGGCGGCAAGCTGGAACTGCAGATCGAGGAGGGCCTGAAGAAAGTGCCAGCCGGTGGCCTGGTGTTGCCATGGCCCTATTCGAAGCCGCCCGGCAGAACGACCGTGAACGGCCAGCCCGCACAGTGGAAAGACGGAGAGCTGCGCGTGCTCGCGTTGCCTGCACGAGTGATCGTGGAGGCGTTGTAGGAGCGTTGTAGGAGCGACGTAAGTCGCGAAGGATTTCTTGGGAAGAGGTATTCGCGACTTACGGCGCTCCTACGCTGCTCCTGCGGTCCTCAGGCTTCCCGCACCTTGGCGACGATGGCGGCAGCCTTGGCGGAACTGGCGGTGACCTTGTCCCATTCGCCGGCCTCGATCCAGTTCTTCGGCACCATCCACGAACCGCCGATGCAGACCACATTGGGCTGCGACAGATAATCGGCAGCGTTGTCTTCGGTGATGCCGCCAGTCGGGCAGATCTTCAAATCGGACAGCGGGCCGGCCAGGCCTTTCAACATCGCCAGACCGCCCACGGCGCTGGCCGGGAACAGCTTGCACACGCGGAAACCGCGGGCCATCAGCGACAGCAGTTCGGTCGGTGTCGCCGCGCCGGGGACGGCCGGAATAGGCGCCTTGGCCAGCGCATCGGCCATTTCCGCAGGCGTGCCGGGCGTGACCAGGAAGTCGGCGCCGGCGGCGATGGACTGCTCCATCTGTTCGACCGTCAGCACCGTGCCCGCGCCGATCACGATGTCAGGCAGTTCTTTTTTCAGCATCGCCAGGGCTTCCATCGCCACTGGCGTGCGCAGGGTCAGCTCTATCGCCGGCAGACCGCCTTTGAGCAGCGCTGCGGATACTTTGCGGGCTTCGTCCAGCGTGTGCACGGTGACCACGGGCAGGATGCCGGCAGCGCGGAGGAGTTGTTCGGCTTTTTGCTGGTGTTGGGCGATGGTCATGTCGGTTCCAGGATTGGGATGTTTCCTTCTCCCTCTGGGAGAAGGCGCCCGTAGGGCGGATGAGGGAATGGGAAATCAGCTTGTAGCGAAACTTCCCGGCAAGTCATTCTCCCTCCCTCATCCGGCGCTTCGCGCCACCTTCTCCTGGTAGGAGAAGGGAAAAGCATTAGGCGTCTTTAGCCTCATGCGGCGCCGCCGCGGCCGCATGATCATGCCCCAGCTCGTACTCCGCATCGTATTCCCAACCACCTTCAGGCGAAGGCGGCCCACAGGAAATCGACAGCGCGCCCTGATCGGCAGGCGTCACCAGGTTGCGGCTCCAGGCAAACAGATTACGGCCAAGATCCTGCGCGGCGGGCGCGGTATTGGCTGCATGACTGCGGGCGTTCCATTCGTCCGCATCGACCAATACCTCCAACGTGCCGGCCGCTGCATCGAGACGGATCATGTCGCCCTCGCGCAGCTTGCCGATCGGGCCGCCGCGCGCCGCTTCCGGGGTGAGGTGGATGGCCGCCGGAATCTTGCCGGAGGCGCCGGAAAGGCGGCCGTCGGTGACCAGCGCCACGCGCCGGCCCTGGTTCTGCAGCAGGCCCAGCAGCGGGGCGAGCGAATGCAGTTCCGGCATGCCGTTGGCGCGCGGGCCCTGATAGCGGACCACCGCGATGAAATCCTGCGGCAGCACGCCTGCGGCATGCAGCTTGTTGAGCGCGCGCGGATCGTCCAGGACTACCGCGGGTGCTTCGATGCGGTGGTATTCGGATTTCACCGCCGAGATCTTCATCAGCGAACGGCCCAGATTGCCGCGCAGCAGGCGCAGGCCGCCCTGCGGATCGAACGCATCGCTGACCGGCCGGACCACGGCCTCGTCCGCGCTTTTCTCCACGCCAGGCGAATAATCCAGCTTGCCCTCGTTCAAGCGCGGCTCGTCGCAGAAAGCGCGCATGCCGCCCGGCACGACGGTGGTTATGTCGCCATGCATCAGACCCGCATCGATCAGCTCGCGGAACACGAACTGGGTGCCGCCCGCAGCAGCGAAACGATTCACGTCGGCATCGCCGTTCGGATACACGCGCGCCAGCAGCGGCACGATCTGGGAAAGCTCATCCATGTCGTCCCAGGTCAACATAACGCCGGCGGCGCGTGCGACCGCGATCCAATGAATGGTGTGGTTGGTGGAACCGCCGGTGGCCATCAAAGCGACCATGGCGTTGACGATGGCACGCTCATCGATCAGATGACCGATAGGGCGATAGTCGTTACCCAGGGCGGTGATGCGCAAGGCGCGCTCAGTGGACGCGCGGGTCAGCGCGTCGCGCAGGGGCGTGCCCGGATTGACGAAGGAAGTACCGGGAAGTTGCAGGCCCATCGCTTCCAGCAACACCTGATTGGAATTGGCGGTGCCGTAGAAAGTGCAGGTGCCTGCGGCGTGATACGAGGCCGCTTCCACTTCCAGCAGTTCTTCGCGGGTCGCTTCGCCGGCGGCGTAGCGCTCGCGGACCTCGGCTTTTTTCTTGTTGGGAATGCCCGGCGTCATCGGACCGGCGGGTACGAACATCGCCGGCAGATGGCCGAAGGCCAGGGCGCCGATCAGCAGGCCCGGAACGATCTTGTCGCACACGCCCAGGTACAGCGCGGCGTCGAACATGTCATGGCTCAGCGAGATGGCCGTGGCCTGGGCGATGTTGTCGCGCGAGAACAGCGACAGCTCCATGCCCGGGCGGCCCTGGGTGACGCCGTCGCACATCGCCGGCACGCCGCCCGCCACCTGCGCGGTGGCGCCGAGTTCGCGGGCGACCTGGCGCACGATCTCCGGGTAATGCTCGAACGGCTGATGCGCCGACAGCATGTCGTTGTAGGCGTTGATGATGCCCAGATTGGGGGTGATGTCGGCGCGCAGCCGGCCCTTGTCGGTCGTACCCGAAGCGGCGAAAGCGTGGGCCAGGTTGCCGCAGCTCAGGCGCGTGCGGTTGGGGCCTTCGCGGTGGGCGGCGTCGATGCCCGCCAGGTAGGCGCGCCGCGAATCGGCGCTGCGCTTGCGGATGCGTTCGGTGATTGCGTGGAGTCTTGGGTGCAGGGTCATGGCGGAGGCTGGGTCTGCAGAAAGGGCGGGGGAACAACAATCAGATCCGGGGCCACTGAAGGCCGGCGAAGACGGAGTGGGTTCTTTCCGCTGGCAGACCAGAGCAATACCAATTATTGAAACAGGTCTGGGAAAGCCCTCCGCCCGACTGAGTTTAGCCGTTCCGGCGTTTCATTTCCTGGCTATTTTGAATGCCAGTCAAATACCACTGCACGCCAGCCTTTATGCTCAGGATGGCAGGGTCATTTCTTGCCGAAGCTTTCCACGGCGAAGGCCGCCGCACCCAGCAGTCCAGGGCGCGGATGCACCACGGCCAGGGTAGGTATGCGCGACATGGCGGGCGAGAACCGGCCCTTGTGTTCGAAGCGTTGGCGGAAGCCGGAGTGCTGCAGCGATGACAGCAGTTTGGGCACGAGCCCGCCGGTAAGGAATACGCCATCCCAAGCGCCGGCGCTCAGCACCAGATCACCGGAGATGGCGCCGAACACGGCGCAGAAAACATCGAGCGTGCGCATGCAGCGCGGATCGCCGGCCGCGGCGCGTGCGGTGATGTCGACCGGTTGCATGGGGCCAGGGTCTTCCCCGGCGATCTCGCTCAGGGCGCGGTGCAGGTTGACCAGGCCGGGGCCGCAGATCAGTCGCTCGTTGGAAACGCGGCCGAACTGCGCCGAGAGTTTCTGGAGTATCTCGATCTCTTCCGGCGTGCCTGGCGGAAAACTGACGTGGCCGCCTTCGGTTTCCAGCGGATAACGGCGGCCGTCGCGCACGATCAGACCGCCTACGCCCAATCCGGTGCCCGGGCCGATGACGGCGTAGGTCTTGTTCACCGAGACCGGCGCCGGCGACCAGCGCGCCCCGCCGATCGGCACTACGTCGGCCGGAGTGAGCAGCGACACCGCCATCGCCTGTGCGGCGAAATCGTTGACCAGCTTGATGTCATCGAAGCCCAGCGCCGCGCGTGTGCGCGAAAGCGAGATGACCCAGGGATGATTGGTGATGCGGGCTTCGTCGCCATCGACGCGACCGGCAACGGCGAACACACCGTTTTGCGCGGTCGCGCCGGTCTTGTCCAGATAATGCTGCGCGGCATCGGCAAGCGAAGGGAAATCCGCAACCGCGAACTCCCCGACGCTGTCGACGATCAGCGGCGTTTCCAGCGACGTATCGGCCAGCGCGAAGCGCGCATTGGTTCCACCGATGTCGGCAAGCAGAACACGTTCGGTAGAAGCACGCTCTGCAGAAGCACCCTCTGCAGAAGCACGTTCTGCAGAAGCAGTAGGCGCGGCGGTCATGCGGAGGACTTCAAGCGAAGGTTACAAAGAGTATTCCGCTGCATCCGACTCAGTCGTCCTCGTTGGTCAGCGCTGTGCCGTGAGTGGCGACAACTTTCGCATAATAGCGTGCACTGTCCTTCGGCGTGCGGGTCTGGGTCTCGAAGTCCACGTGGACAATACCGAACCGTTTGGAATAGCCCAGCGACCATTCCAGGTTGTCCAGCAGCGACCACACGAAGTAGCCGCCGATGTCGCAACCGGCTTCGATGGCCGCGTGCACCGCACGCAAATGCTGACGCAAGTAGCTGAGCCGCAAGGGATCGCGGACACGTCCGTTCTCCGATTTGGGCGGGTCGAAGAAGGCTGCGCCGTTCTCGGTGATGAACACTTTGGGATTGCCGTAGCGTTCCTTCACCCACACCAGCGTGTCGGTTAGTCCTTGCGGGAATACCTCCCAACCGGTTTCTGTATACGTATGCTGGTTCTGCCGGACCGGTGCGACCTTCAGCGGCCAATTCAGTTCGTCGTGCTTGGCCACGTTGCGGGTGTAGTAGTTGACCCCGATGAAATCCAGCGGCTGCTTGATCAGGTCCATGTCGTCCTGCGACCACTCCGGCCACGCTTCGCCGAAGATTTCGCGCAGCTCTTCCGGGTAGGTGCCGAAAAACGCCGGGTCCAGGTACTGGCGGTTCATGTAGGCCTCGGCGCGACGGGTCGCGGCCAGGTCTTCGGCGCTGTCGCTGGCCGAGTACTTCGGCTCGATGTTCACCACCAGGCCGATCTCGTGCTTGCCGACTTCGCGGTACGCCTTGACCGCCGCGCCGTGCGCGCGCATCAGGTTGTGCGAGGCGATGGGCGCTTCGAAACGGTTGCGGTGGCCCGGCGCCAGCGCGCCGTGCAGGTAGCCGCCATCGGTGACCACCCACGGTTCGTTGAGCGTGGCCCAGCGCTTGATGCGGCCGTCCAGGCGCTCGAACATCAGGCGGCCGTAATCGGCGAACCAGCCGGCGATATCGCGGTTCAACCAGCCGCCCTGGTCGTCCAGCGCGGCGGGCAGGTCCCAGTGGAAGAGGGTGGCGACGGGCTGGATGTCGTTTTCCAGCAGGGTGTCGACCAGACGCTCGTAGAAGTCCACGCCCTTCTGGTTCACCCGGCCACGGCCCTCGGGCAGCACCCGGCTCCAGGACATGCTGAAGCGGTAGGCCTGCATGCCCAGTTCTTTCATGATCGCGATGTCTTCGCGCCAGCGGTTGTAGTGATCGCAGGCCACATCGCCGGTGTCGTTGTTGAGCATGCGGCCGGGGGTGTGGGCGAAACGCTGCCAGATGCTGGGGCCGGCGCCATCGGCGAGCGGGGAGCCTTCGATCTGGTAGGCAGCGGTGGCGCTTCCCCAGACGAAATCGTCCGGGAACTGGTAAATATTCGACATGGCCCCTCCGGCGGTGTCGGTGGATGTATCTGCAGGATTCGCAGTATTGCGTTGTGAAAACGGTTACATGGCAGAATACCGCAAGCCTTCGATCAGCGGAACCGCTCGAAGGCAGAAATAGAGCCAACTGCATCCCGATTGCCGCAACCTGCAATCGGCAGCATGACAGCAGTCACCGGGAGGGCCGGCGACCGACCGTACTTCATCGCCGGAGAGATGATGGCCAGCGTTCAACTAGATAACGTCCGCAAGGTATACGAAAAAGGCCAAGTCGCCGTGCATGGGGCCAGCTTCGAAGTTACCGATGGCGAGCTGATGGTGTTGGTGGGACCCTCGGGCTGCGGCAAATCCACCTTGCTGAGGATGATCGCAGGGCTGGAGGAGATCACCGGCGGCACACTTTCCATCGGTGGTCGCGTGGTGAATGAAGTGGCGCCCAAGGACCGCGACATCGCCATGGTGTTTCAGAGCTATGCGCTTTACCCGCACATGACCGTGGCCGAGAACCTCGCCTTCGGCCTGAAGCTGCGCAAGCACGACAAGGCCACCATCGAGAAACGGGTGCGCGCGGCGGCCGAGACCCTGGGGCTCACGCCCATGATGGACAAGCTGCCGGGTCAGATGTCGGGCGGCCAGCGTCAGCGCGTGGCGCTGGGCAGAGCACTGGTGCGCGAACCTTCGGTCTTCCTGCTGGACGAGCCGCTCTCCAACCTGGACGCCAAGCTGCGCCACTCGGTACGCACCGAGATCGCCCGCCTGCACCGGCAGTTGGGCACCACGATGATCTACGTCACCCACGACCAGGTCGAAGCCATGACCCTGGGACAACGCATCGTGGTGATGAAGGACGGCGAGGTGCAGCAGATCGATACGCCGATGGCGCTGTATCTGAAACCGGCCAATCTCTTCGTGGCCACCTTCATCGGCAGCCCGAAAATGAACCTGCTGTGGGGCGAGCTGCAGCAACGCGAGGACGGCCTACGCCTGGTCGTCGGTGAGGGCGTCGAACTGCCGTTGCGGCAACCCGCCATGCAATCTGCGCTGCAGGCCTATGTAGGCGGGCAATTGACCATCGGCTTGCGGCCGGAAGACATGCACCTGGGACCGGCAACCTCCGATAGCCTGCCGGCCAAGGTGGAAGTGGTGGAGCCGGTGGGCAACGAAGCCTTCCTCAATCTGGGTTGCGGCGGCTGCGATCTGGTGGTCCGCCTGCCTCCCTATCATCTGCCCGCGGTGGGCGAACAGGTTCACTTGGGCTATGCGGCCGAACGCATGCATTTCTTCGATAGCGAAACCGGGCAGGCATTGTCGCCCTAGAGGTCGGGCAGATCGCTGCCTCTCATCGATCTCGTGAAGGCTGCCCCAGAAACGCGATCTGCGACCCATGCCGCTTGGCCGGCATAGCCGCTGTAACGAAAACTGCTGCATGATGATCGTCTCCAAGCGGGCGTGCGGTGACGTTATGTCGTTCTGGAAGAAGTCCAGGCTGCTTTTCTTCGTCCCTTTCACGCTGGCGCTGCTGCTGGGTCTGTATGCGTTGCTGGGATTCTGGGCGTTGCCCAAGTACCTGCGCTCCCAGGCCGTCGAATACGTGGCGACGGAACTGGGCAAGGATCTGGCCCTGGGCGAGATCAGGTTCAGTCCTTTCACTTTCCAGCTGGAGATCCGCGACATCGCCATCCGCGATCGCGGTGTCGCGCGCGGCAAACCGCTGGTGGCGCTGAAGCGCCTGTTCGCCGATTTCCAGGTTTCCTCGCTATGGAAAAGCGGCTACGTATTCCGCCAGGTCGCACTGGACGAGCCGTATGCGCGCGCCATCATCCGTGCGGACGGTTCGCTGAATCTGGCTGAGTTGATACCGAAGGAAAAGGAAGAAACGCCGACACCGGAAGTGCTGATCGAACAATTCCAGGTCAATCGCGGCCGCGTCGATTTCGCCGACCAGAGCCGCCGCCTGAAGCCGGCGAAAACCCTGGCGCCCATCGCTTTCAGCCTGCGCGATTTCCGCACCACGGCCGAGAGCGGTGGTTTCACCTTGGCGGCGGCTAGCGAGCAGGGTGAACGTTTCGATTGGCAGGGCAAGTTGAACTTGCGGCCGCTGGCTTCCACCGGCCAGTTCCGTGTGGCCGCGTTGCAGGCGCGCAGCGTGTACGAATTCCTGAGTGACGAACTGCCGATGGAACTCAGCGCCGGCAGCTTCGATGTGGACGGCCGTTATACGTTCTCTGCAGGCAAACAAGCGGGCACGCAATTGGACGCGACCTTGTCCAAGGCCATAGCTACCGGGCTTGCTCTGCGTGCGCACGGCGTTGCCCAAGACTGGGTGATGTTGCCGAAAGTAGCGCTGGACAACACACGGCTGTCGTTGGCGCGGCGTACCGTCGATATCGACGCCCTGCGGGTGGATGGCATGCAGGCGAGCTTATGGCTCGAACGCGATGGCACCTTGAACCTGGATCGCTTGTTGGCGGCATCTCCATCGTCGCCAAACGCGGCTGTTGCTCCGGCAACCACCACCGCGCCGGCCAAGGATTGGAAAGTCGCGCTGGGCCGCGTGGCAGTGCAGCAAGCAAGCCTGGATTTCGAAGACCGCATGGTGCAGCCCGCGGCGAAGTTCAAGCTCTCGCCGCTGACCGTGGGCGTCGATGGCGTCAGCCTGGACATGGCCAAACCGCTACCCGTCACTCTGCAAACCACGCTGAACGGCAAGGCGCCGTTATCGCTGAGCGGTAGCGTGGTACCGGAAACGGCGGCGGCGGACCTGCAAGTGGAATTGTCAGGCCTGCCGCTGCGCGAGGTGATGGCCTATCTGCCGCAGTATCCCACCTTGACTTTGAAGTCCGGTGTAGTGGGCGCGAAAGGCCAGCTGCGCATGCAACCGGAACAAGCATCGGGCCCGTCCTTGAGTTTCGACGGAGACGCTTCGGTGTCCGACTTCGATTTGCTGGAAACCGCCGGCGCCCGCGAATTCATTTCCTGGGATCGGTTGGATGCGCAGGGCATCGCCTTCGCGCAGGCGCCGGATTCGGTTTCCATCAAGCAGATCAAGGCGCGCAAGCCGTTCGCCCGGGTGATCGTGGCGCCGGATCGGACCATCAACCTGGTCAGCATCCTTTCCGCGCCGTCGGGCACGGCGTCTGCGGTGTCCAGCGAAAAAGACACAGCGGAGATGCCGATCAGAATAGGCCGCCTGTCGCTGGACAACGGAGTGATGGGCTTCGCCGACTATTCCATCGAACCCAACTTCCAGGCCCGCATCGATGCGCTCACCGGCAGCATCGCCGGCCTGTCCACGGCCACCGACTCGGTGGCCGATATCGACCTCAAGGGCCAGATCATCAACAAGTATTCGCCGGTGACCATACAGGGCGGCACCAACCTGTTCGCCTACGACAAGCACACCGACATCAAGATGACCTTCCGCAATATCGACCTGCCCATCTTCAATCCGTATTCGGGACGGTTCGCCGGCTATGCCATCGCCAAAGGCAAGCTGACCACCGAACTGCACTACCAGATCGACGACCGCAAACTGCAGGCCGCGCACCATGTGATCCTGGACCAGCTGGAATGGGGCCAG
Organism: uncultured Pseudoxanthomonas sp.; assembly: GCA_965650035.1. Classification (GTDB taxonomy): domain Bacteria; phylum Pseudomonadota; class Gammaproteobacteria; order Xanthomonadales; family Xanthomonadaceae; genus Pseudoxanthomonas_A. Next base: position 115,319 of record CBFGMR010000002.1, on the reverse strand, counting down.
GCCACCGACAGCAAGGACAAGGTTTCGCTGCCGGTACGGCTGGCGACTTCGCTGCTCAAAGATCGCCACGGCGTCATCGACCTCGATTTGCCGGTGAACGGAACTCTGGACGATCCCAAGTTCCGCGTCGGTCCGGTGATCTGGCAGATCGTCAAGAACATCCTGACCAAAGTGGTGACCGCGCCGTTCTCCTTCCTCGGTTCGCTGTTCGCCGGAGCGGAGGACGCACAGTACGTAAGCTTCGCGCCCGGCTCGGCCGAACTGTCGGAAAACGCCAGGACCCAGCTCGCCGCCTTGGCCAAGGGCCTGGTGGACAGGCCGGCGCTGAAGCTGGACATTCCCTCAGGCGTGGTTGCCGAACTGGACCCCGGTGCGCTGGCCGAGTCGCGTCTGCTGCAGGCGCTGGCGGGTCAGGAGAAAGCGGGGGAGGCCGGAGTATCCCTGGCGGCGATGGAGCCCGAGCAGCAAGTGGAATTGCTCGGCAAGCTCTACAAGCAAGTAGTCGGCAGCAAGCCGGAATTGCCCGATCCGGAACCCCCGGCAACTGAAGAAGAAGCCAGCCGCAAGGAAAAGCGCTCATTGCGTCAACAGGCGCAGGCCGCCTGGCTCAAGACCGAGCTGCTGGCCCGCTATCAGGCAACGCCCGCCGAATTGCAGGAGCTGGGCCGCAGCCGCGCCAGCGCCATCCAGGACGCCTTGCTGGCGGGCGGCGAACTGGATCCGGTGCGAGTCTTCATCACCGCCAACAAAGCACCTGCGGCGCACGAGGGCCAGGTGCGGCTGGAACTGGGGTTGGAGTAACGGGCCGGCAAGCCCGGCTCTACAGAGTCAAAGGCTCGCGACAGGCAGTCGTTCCACCCCTGTGGCCCGTTATACTCCTTGGTTGGCGCTCCGTTTGTGGAGCGCCTTCGCCAATTGAATCAATGATTTGGCGTTGAAACATAATCCCGATTACTAAATGTGGCAGCGCGCCGGCCGGTCCGGCCGCGAGGCCCGGAAGCAACCGCCGCATGCGCCTTTCCACCATCAAGCTGTCCGGTTTCAAATCCTTCGTCGATCCGACCACCTTGCATCTGCCCACCAACATGACCGGCGTGGTCGGTCCGAACGGTTGCGGCAAATCCAACATCATCGACGCCGTGCGTTGGGTGATGGGCGAGAGTTCGGCCAGCCGCCTCCGCGGTGACTCGCTGACCGACGTGATCTTCTCCGGTTCGGCCGCGCGCAAGCCCGTCTCGCAGGCTACGGTCGAGCTGATCTTCGACAACAGCGACCACACCATCGCCGGCGAATTCGCCGCCTTCAACGAAATCTCGGTCAAGCGCCTGGTCAGCCGCGACGGCACCAGCAACTATTACTTGAACGGCACCAAATGCAGGCGCCGCGACATCACCGACCTGTTCCTTGGCACCGGCCTGGGCCCGCGCAGCTACTCGATCATCGAGCAGGGCATGATCAGTCAGATCATCGAGGCGCGTCCGGAAGACCTGCGTGTCTATCTGGAAGAAGCGGCCGGCATCTCCAAGTACAAGGAGCGTCGCAAGGAAACCGAAACCCGCATCCGCCACACCCGCGAAAACCTCGATCGCCTCGGCGATCTGCGCGAAGAAATCACCAAGCAGCTGGAGCACCTGAAGCGCCAGGCCAAGCAGGCCGAGCAATATCAGGCGTTGCAGGAAGAACGGAAGATCAAGGACGCGGAGTGGAAGGCGCTGGAATACCGCGGTCTGGACGGCGAACTGCAGAAGCTGCGCGAAGGCCTTTCCCAGGAAGAGACCAAGCTGCAACAGCTGATCGCCGAGCAACGCGAAGCCGAACGCCAGCTGGAAACCGGCCGCGCCGGCCGCGAATCCGCCAGCGACGCCTTGAACAAGGCCCAGGGCGAGGTCTATCAGGTGGGCAGCGCGCTGGCCCGCATCGAGCAACAGATCCAGCACCAGCGCGAACTCGGCGAACGCCTGCAGAAGGCCCGCGATGAAGCGCAGAACGCGCTTTCCGAGCTGGGCCAGCACATCAGCGGCGACGAGACCAAGCTGGCGGTCCTGCGCGAATCGGTGGCCGAGGCCGAACCGCAGCTGGCGGAGTTGCAGGAAAACGATCAGTACAAGCAGGAAGCCCTTCGCGAAGCGGAGACCCGACTTCAGGACTGGCAGTCGCGCTGGGAAAGCCATAGCCGCGATTCGTCCGAAGCCGCACGTGCCGGCGAAGTCGAGCGCACCCGCGTCGATTACCTGGACAAACAGTCGCTGGAAGCGGACCGTCGCCGCGAGATCCTGACCAGCGAACGCAGCGGTCTGGATCTGGATGCGCTGGCTGCGGCTTTCGAACAGGCCCAGCTGCAGCACGAAACCCAGAAGGCGTCGCTGGACGGGCTCAATACCGATCTGGAAACCCGCAAACAATCCGTCGGCGCCTTGCAGGAACAGCAACGCGGTGCGCAATCGGAGCTGGCGGAAGTCCGCAAAAATACCCAGGCCGCGCGTGGCCGTCTTTCCTCCCTGGAAACCCTGCAGCACGCTGCACTGGGGCAGGAGCAGGGCGCGGCGGTGGCATGGCTGAAATCGCGAGGCCTGGATTCGGCCGCCCGTGTCGGCGAGAAGCTCAGCGTCGAATCGGGTTGGGAAAACGCCGTCGAAGGCGCGCTTGGCCAATTGATCGAAGGCGTTCTCGTCGATGCCCCGGAAACGCTGGTCGAAGCGCTGGGCGAACTCGGCGAAGGCCGCATCGCGCTGGTGTCCTCCGACGACGACGGTTCTTCCTTTGCCTCGACTTCACTCGCAGCCAAAGTGCAGGGCCCACTGGCGATCCGTCGCCTGCTGGCCCGCCTGCACGTGGCCGAGGATCTGGCCGAAGCGCGCCGCCTTTTGCCGCAGCTGGGCGAGGGCGACTCCATCATCACCCGCGGCGGCGAGCGCATGGGCGCCGGCTGGGTGCGCGTGCTGCGCTCCGGCGCGGCCAAACAAGGTGCATTGCTGCGCGAGCGCGACATCCAGTCGCTGCGCGTGGAAATCGAAGCGCTGCAGAAACGCGAAGCCGAACTCGACCAGCTGCTGACCAGCTTCCGCGACCAGTTGCTGGCCGCCGAACAGCACCGTGAAGACGCGCAGCGCGCGTTGTACATGGCTCACCGCAGCGTCTCCGAACTGGCCGGCCAGTTGCAGAGCCAGCAGGGCAAGGTGGAATCGGCGCGCAACCGCATCGACCGTATCGACGGCGAACTGCTGCAGCTGCACGAAACCCTGGACAACAGCCGCGAACAGGCCCGCGAGGCGCGTTCGAAGCTGGAAGACGCCATCAGCCGCATGGGCGAGCTGGAGACCGCGCGCCAGGCGCTGGACGCCGAGCGCCGCCAGCTGGCCGAGGCGCGCGACGCAGCCCGCGACGCGGCCCGCAATTCCCGCGATACCGCCCACGCGCTGGCGCTGACCCTGGAATCCCAACGCACCCAGATCGTGGCCTTGAGCCAGGCGCTGGAGCGCATGAGCGGTCAGCGCGGCCAGCTCGATTCGCGCCTGGGCGAACTGTCCTCGCAGTTGAGCGCCGGCGACTCTCCGGTCGAATCGCTGGAGAACGAGCGCCAGGCGGCGCTGGAGCATCGCGTGCTGGCCGATCGCCATCTGGGCGAGGCGCGTGCGGCGCTGGAAGGCATCGACAACGACCTGCGCAATTTCGAGCAGGTGCGCCACCAGCGCGACGAGCAATCGCTGGTCCAGCGCGAAGTGATCTCGCAGCGCAAGCTGGATCAGCAGGCATTGAGCCTGAAGGCCGAACAGCTGTCGTCGGCCGTGATCAATGCGGGTTTCGTACTGGAAGACGTCATCAACAGCCTGCCCGAAGTCGCTGCCGTGGCCGACTGGGAGCAGGCGGTCAACAGCATCGACGGCAAGATGCGCCGCCTGGAGCCGGTCAATCTGGCGGCCATCCACGAGTACGGCGAAGCCTCGCAGCGTTCCGAATATCTGGAGGCGCAGAATGCCGACCTGACCTCGGCGCTGGAAACCCTGGAAGAGGCCATCCGCAAGATCGACCGCGAGACCCGCGGCCGCTTCAAGGACACTTTCGACCGCGTCAATTCGGGCGTGCAGGAACTCTATCCGCGCCTGTTCGGCGGCGGCCACGCCTACCTGGAACTGACCGGCGAGGACCTGCTGGACACCGGCGTGGCGATCATGGCCCGTCCGCCCGGCAAGCGCGTCTCCAACATTTCGCTGCTTTCGGGCGGCGAGAAGGCGATGACCGCGGTGGCGTTGGTATTCGCGATCTTCCAGCTGAATCCCGCACCGTTCTGCTTGCTGGACGAGGTGGACGCGCCGCTGGACGAGGCCAACGTCGGCCGCTTCACGGCGATGGTCAAGGAAATGAGCGAGAAGGTGCAGTTCCTGTTCGTCAGCCACAACAAGTCGACCATGGAGGCCGCACACCAGCTCAGTGGCGTTACCATGCGGGAACCTGGCGTCAGCCGTCTGGTCTCGGTGGACCTGGAAGAAGCCGCGCGCCTGGCCGGAGCCGCCTGATCTTGGAGGACATTGACCTTGCGCAGCATAGCCGTTGCGTTACCCTGAAAGCACGACCTTCAGCATGATTCCCTCAGCGACCCCCCACGCGGAGAAACAGATAAATGTCCGACATGGCCTTGCTTAGAATCGGCATCCTGATCGCAGGCGTACTGCTGATCGCGGCGATCGTCTTCTTCGGCCGCCCCAAGAAATCGAAACAGGGCAAACGCATCGAACCCGGCGAGCGGGACGGCGCGCGCACCGAGCCCAGCCTGGCGGGCGATCTTTCCGCCGACGGCTCTGGCCTGGACTACAGCAGCGACGCCGTTTCACAACCCGAGCTGGGTCTGCCCGGCGGCGCCATCGAAACCGACCTGGGCAAGCGCCCCAGCCAGGATTTCGACAAGATCGTCTCGCTTTACGTCGCAGCACGTGCCGGCCACACCTTGCGGGGCGAGGACATCGTGGTGGCCGCCGAAAAGACCGGCCTGACCTTCGGCCACATGAACGTGTTCCACCGTCTGGTGGAGAACCATCCCGAGCGCGGTCCCATCTTCAGCATGGCCAACATCCTGCAGCCCGGTAGTTTCGACATGGCCAACATCCGCGAGCTGGAAACGCCGGCCATCGCTTTCTTCCTCACTCTGCCGGCGCCGCTGACCGCGCTGGATGCGTGGGAGAAACTGCTGCCCAACGTGCAGCGCATGGCCGAGCTGCTGGACGGCGTTGTTCTGGACGACAGCCGCAACGCGCTGGGCCGCCAACGCATCATGCATATCCGCGAGGAACTGCGCGCCTACGACCGCCAGCACGAAGCGCCGCCGCTGACCAAGTCGCCGCGCTGGTGAGGTGAGGGTACGGCGAAGTCATGATGGTTGAACGACGCTGACTCCGCCGTACCCTCATCCGCCCTACGGGCACCTTCTCCCGAGGGGAGAAGGGAACAACAGATCTTTCCAATGACAGACAAAGATCCAACCACCCGCGCCACCAAACTCCGCCAGCAACTCGACGACGCCAGCTACCGCTACCACGTCCTCGACGAGCCCGACATCCCGGACGCCGAATACGACAGGCTCCTGCGCGAGCTGGACGAACTGGAAGCCGCGCATCCGGAACTGGCCACGCCCGATTCGCCCACCCAACGCGTCGGCAGCGCGCCCTCGGCGAAATTCGCCGAAGTGCGTCACGCCATCCCCATGCTTTCCCTGGGCAATGCCTTCAGCGAAACCGAAGTGCGCGACTTCGTGCGCCGCATCGAGGAGAAGCTGGAGCGGCCGGTACTGAAGTTTTCCGCCGAACCGAAACTCGACGGGCTAGCCATCAGCCTTCGTTATGAAAACGGCCGATTCGTGCAGGGCGCCACCCGCGGCGACGGCGCCAGCGGCGAAGACGTCACCGCCAATCTGCGCACGGTGAAAGCCATTCCGCTGCACCTGCGCGGGAAAGGCTGGCCTTCCATTCTCGAGGTTCGGGGCGAGGTATACATGCCGCGCGCCGCTTTTGAAAAATACAACGAGCAGGCGCGCCTGCATGGCGGCAAGGTGCTGGCCAATCCGCGCAACGGCGCTGCGGGGTCGTTGCGCCAACTCGACCCGCGTCTGACCGCGCAGCGTCCGTTGGCTTTTTTCGCCTATGGCGTGGGGCTGGTCGAGGGTGGCACCTTGCCGGAAACCCATTCGGCCACGCTGGAGAAACTGCGCGAATGGGGCTTCCCCGTCAGCGCCGAATCCAAGGTGGTCGAAGGCGCCGACGGCCTGCTGGATTTCTACCAGCACATCGGCGGCAAGCGCGATGCGCTGGCCTTCGACATCGACGGGGTGGTCTACAAGCTGGACGACAACGCCGGCCAGCGCGAGATGGGTTTCGTCTCGCGCGCGCCGCGCTGGGCGATCGCGCACAAGTTCCCGGCGCAAGAGCAATCCACCACGGTCGAGGCCATCGAGATCCAGATCGGCCGCACCGGCGCGGCCACACCGGTCGCGCGCCTGAAGCCGGTGCAGGTCGCTGGCGTCGTAGTCACCAATGCCACCCTGCACAACGCCGACCAGATCGCACGCCTGGACGTGCGCGTGGGCGACACAGTGATCGTGCGCCGTGCAGGCGACGTGATACCCGAAGTGGTCAGCGTGATGCTGGAGCAGCGGCCCAAGGGCGCCAAGCCCTGGGCGATGCCGGCGGTTTGCCCGATCTGCGGCTCGGAAATCGTGCGTGAGGAAGGAGAAGCGGCATGGCGCTGTTCCGGCGAGCTCTCGTGCCCGGCCCAGCGCAAGGAAGCGATCCGTCATTTCGCATCGCGCCGCGCGATGGATATCGAAGGGTTGGGCGATCGATTCATCGAAGCGTTGTCGGACCTGGGCTATCTGCAATCGGTAGCCGATCTGTACAAGCTGAAGCTGGAGGATCTGTTGGAAATGAAACGCCGCGCGGACGAACGCGACGGCACCACTCCAGAGACCGTGAAGTCGGGAAAGATCGCCACCAAGTGGGCCGAGAACCTGATCGAGGCCATCGACCGCAGCCGCTCCACCACGCTGGAGCGTTTCCTGTTCGCGCTCGGTATCCAGCACGTCGGCGAGAGCACCGCCAAGGCGTTGGCGGTATGGTTCGGCGATCTGGCGGTGATCCGCCGATTGCCCTGGCCTTTGTTCAAGCATGTCCCCGATGTCGGCGGTGAGGTCGCACGTTCCATCGGCCATTTCCTGGACCAGCCCGGCAACCAGCAAGTGATCGATGACCTGTTGGCGCGCGGGGTGGCCATTTCCGATACGCATCCGCCAACCGCAAAGCTGCGCGAAGGATTGAATATGGCAGCCTTGCTGGCGGATCTGGAAATTCCCAAGGTCACCCGCATCCGCGCCGAGCAACTCGGCAACGCCTTCGTCACTGCCCAGGCGCTGGTGGATGCACCGGCGCATAACTTCGTCAGCGCCGGGCTGCCTTCGGAATCGGCCAACGCGCTGGCTGCATGGCTGGAAGATCCGGAAAACGCCGGGCTGCTGCTGCACGGCGGCGAAGCGATTGCGCAGTTGTCGGCATTGGTTCCGGAGAGCGAAGTAGCCGTTGCCGGTCCGCTGGACGGCAAGACCGTGGTGCTCACCGGTGGGTTGTCGTCGATGACGCGAGATGAAGCCGGCGAGAAACTCGAAGCGTTGGGTGCGAAGCTGGCGGGCAGTGTGTCGAAGAAGACCAGCCTGGTGGTGGCCGGCGAAGCTGCCGGTTCCAAGCTGGCCAAGGCCGAAGAACTGGGTATCGAAATCTGGGACGAAGCCAAGCTGATCGAATTCCTGGAAGCGAACGCATGATCAAGACCGGCTTTTGTAGGAGCGACGCGAGTCGCGAAGCTCTGAAGCCTTCACGGCTTCGCTACTCGCGTCGCTCCTACAAAGGGATCAGGACGTTTTGACTGCCGTCGATCTGGATGCACTGCGCCTGCGCGCAGCGGTCAATGCGCTGTTCCGTCTTTATTTCGCCGAACGCGATGTGCTGGAAGTGGAGACGCCCATCCTGTCCGAAGCCGGCAACACCGAACCCAATATCGAAAGCTTCACCACCCACTTCACCGGGCATTCCGAAGCCGGCGCGCGTACGCGCTGGATGCGCACCTCGCCGGAGTATCCGCTCAAGCGTCTGCTCGCCGCAGGCGTGGGCGATTGCTATGAGTTGGGCCGCGTGTTCCGCAACGGCGAAGCGGGCGGACGCCACAACCCCGAGTTCACCATGCTGGAGTGGTATCGCGTGGGTTGGGACCATCTGCGGCTGATCGAAGAAACCGTGCAGCTTGTGCAGCGCGCATTGAGCCTGATCGGCCGCCAGGCCGAAGTGGTTTCCTGCACCTATCGCGAATTGTTCCTGCAGGGTTTGGGCCTGGACCCCTTCACCGCCACCGAAGCGCAACTACGCACGCCCTTGTCCGCCTATGACATCGATGCGCAAGGCCTGACCCGCGATGATTGGCTGGATCTGCTGATCACGCACCTGCTGCAACCCGCCTTTCCGCCGGACCGCATCACCGTGGTCCGCGACTGGCCCGCCTCGCAATGCGCGCTGGCCAGGATACGCCCCGGCGATCCGCCGCTGGCCGAACGTTTCGAGTTGTACCTGGGCCATCACGAACTGGCCAACGGATACCACGAACTGATCGACGCGGACGAGCAACGCCAGCGTTTCCTGCGCGATCTGTCGGTGCGCGAGTCCAGGATCGCATCGTTGCCGCCGTTGGATCAGCGCCTGCTCGACGCCATGGCCCGTGGTCTGCCCGCGTGCGCGGGGGTCGCGCTGGGCGTGGACAGATTGCTCATGGCCATGGTCGGCACCGAACGCATCGCCGATGTGCTGGCTTTTTCGTTCGGTGAAGCCTGAACGGCACGCGCAAGGCGTGTAGAAAGCATTCAGGCTCACGTTTACATATTCATTAACAGCATTAATGCGACCCTGTTGCCGACGTTATGGGGGCGTGCATGAACATTTTTGTCAGGAGCTGCTTGGTGTCGCTGTTGGTTTGTCAGGCACCTGCGTCTGCCGAACCGCCGGCGTCGGGCGCTAGCGGCATGCGTTTCCGTTGCGAAACCGACGGCACCCAGCAGCATTACTGCCAGGTCGATACCGGGGAAGGGATCACCCTGGTCAAGCAGCTGTCGAAAACGCCCTGCATGCAAGGCCGCAACTGGGACTACGACCGTCACGGGGTCTGGGTGTCGCATCGTTGCCGCGCCGAATTCGTCACCGGCAAGCAGATTCCCGTGCAGGAAGAAGTCCGGGGCGCTCTGGTGCGTTGCGAATCCCTCGCTAACCGCGTGGAGCATTGTCCCGCCGAAACCCGCCACGGCGTACGCCTGACGCGGCTGCTGTCCACTTCCGATTGCGTCGAAAACCTGGACTGGGGTTACGACGAAACCGGTATTTGGACCGCCCGTGGCTGCCGGGCGGAATTCAGGGTGGGTGTGGCCGATGCTTCCGGACGCGATGCTGTCGCGCCCGTGGAGGCGCAGTCGAAGAAACTGGTGTGCGCTTCCGACGACCGGCAGCGGAAACGGTGTGAAGTGGCGGTGGACAACGGAGTGGACCTTCTACGCCAGCTCTCGCGGACGCGTTGCGTGAAAGAGACCAATTGGGGCTGGGACAGCGAAGGCATCTGGGTGGACAAGGGTTGCAGGGCGGAATTCGGAGTGCATTGAGCGCAACATTCCGTCCACTGTCGATGCTCTAAACTTGAGCTATGGAAAACGACATCGACTACGCCCGCTACGACCGAATCCGCCCCATCCTCTGGACCGGCGAAACGCTGGACCTGCTGGACCAGCGCAAACTGCCTTTCCAGGTCGAGCACCTCAGTTCCCGCAACAGCGATGAAGTAGCCGCCGCGATCCATTCGCTGGCAGTCCGCGGCGCGCCGGCCATCGGCATCGCCGCGGGCTGGGGCGTGGTGCTGGCGGCGCGTGCGATCGAAGCCGCCGATGGCGCCGAGGCGGCGCTCAAACTGGAACCGGCCCTGCAGCGGCTGAATGCGGCCAGGCCTACCGCGGTCAACCTGGCTTGGGCCTTGGCCCGCATGCGCAGAGTGCTGCAGCCTGCCGGCGCCGATTGGCGGCAGGTGCTGGAGCGCGAGGCGCAGGCCATTGCCGAAGAAGACCTGGCAGCCAACCGCCACATGGGCGCGTTGGGTGCGGCGCTGATCAACGAAGGCAGCGGCGTGCTGACCCATTGCAACACCGGCTCCCTGGCCACTGCCGGCTTCGGCACGGCATTGGGCGTGATCCGTGCAGGCGTGGCGCAGCAGCGCATCGCCAGGGTTTTCGCCGGCGAGACACGCCCCTGGCAGCAGGGCGCGCGACTGACCGTATGGGAGCTGCAGCAGGACGGCATCGACGCGACCCTGATCGCCGATTCGGCGGCGTCGCATCTGATGAAGACCGGCGCGGTGCAATGGGTCGTCGTGGGGGCGGACCGCATCTGCGCCAACGGCGACACCGCCAACAAGATCGGTACTTACCAGCTGGCCATCGCCGCACACCACCACGGGGTCAAGTTCATGGTGGTGGCGCCGTCCTCGACGGTGGACATGGCCACCGCCAGCGGCGACCTGATCGAGATCGAGGAGCGCGATCCGGCAGAGATGCTGGGCATCGGCGGCACTCGCATCGTGGCCGAGGGCATCCATGCCTGGAATCCCGTATTCGATGTCACTCCGGCGGAGCTGATCGATGCGATCGTCACCGAGAAGGGTGTGATAGAGCAGCCGACTGTCGAAAAGATGCGGGAAGCTTTCAGTTGAGGTAGGGCGGGCACTGCCCGCCGCCTTTCGCGCGAACTGCATGGCGGACAATGCCCGCCCTACTAAGGCCACCCATGCCGGGCGCATGGTCCTTGGGCGTTCCCAGGGTGCGCGGTCGGCGCTGAAATCGGCAGATGCCCGCCGCTTCCAGATAGTCACTTTCTTCTCTCTAAGTGCTTGTTTTTCTAGCATTCCAGAGCTCCTCCCAGGTACCCATCCGTGGTACAATTCCGCAGTTGAAAATCCCACCGATTTCCGGCTCGCCGAACCCGCTTCGGCAGCCCGGTTTTTGGCCGTAGAAATCACCAGAAAACGGAACCCGAATGGCAGAACTCGCCAAGGAAATCATCCCGGTCAACCTCGAAGACGAGATGCGCCGCAGCTACCTGGATTACGCCATGAGCGTGATCGTGGGACGCGCGCTTCCCGATGTCCGCGATGGCCTGAAACCCGTCCATCGCCGCGTTCTGTTCGCGATGAACGAACTCGGCGCGCACAGCAACAAGGCCCACTTCAAGTCGGCCCGTATCGTCGGCGACGTGATCGGTAAGTACCATCCGCACGGCGACCAGTCGGTATACGACACCCTGGTGCGCATGGCTCAGCCGTTCTCGCTGCGCTATCTGCTGGTGGACGGGCAGGGCAACTTCGGTTCGGTCGATGGCGACTCCGCGGCGGCCATGCGTTACACCGAGGCGCGCATGGCGCGCCTGACCGATCAGTTGATGGCGGACATCGACAAGGAAACCGTCGATTTCCAGCTCAACTACGACGAAAAGGAATTCGAGCCGACGGTCATGCCGACCCGGTTCCCCAATCTGCTGGTCAACGGCTCGGCCGGTATTGCGGTGGGCATGGCCACCAACATCCCGCCGCACAATCTGACCGAGATCATCGACGGCCTGATCGCGCTGATCAACGACCCCGAAATCGACGTCGACGGCCTGATGCAGTACATCCCCGGCCCGGATTTCCCCACCGCCGGCATCATCAACGGCACCAGTGGGATCGTGGCTGGCTACCGCACCGGCCGTGGCCGGGTGCGCATGCGCGCGCGCGCCACTATCGAGGTCAACGACGACACCGGCCGCGAATCGATCATCGTCACCGAGATCCCGTACCAGGTGAACAAAGCACGGTTGATCGAGAAGATCGCCGAGCTGGTCAAGGAAAAGAAGCTGGAAGGCCTGAGCGAGCTGCGCGACGAGTCCGACAAGGACGGCATGCGCATCTACATGGAGGTCAAGCGCGGCGATTCGGCCGACGTGGTGCTGAATAACCTCTACCAGCAGACGCAGATGGAGTCGGTGTTCGGCATCAACATGGTGGCGCTGGTCGACGGCCGCCCGCAGACGCTGAATCTCAAGCAGATGCTGGAGGCGTTCATCCGCCACCGCCGCGAAGTGGTCACCCGCCGCACCATTTTCGAACTGCGCAAGGCGCGCAACCGCGCGCACATCCTCGAAGGCCTGACCGTCGCGCTGGCCAACATCGACGAGATGATCGAGCTGATCAAGACCTCGGCCAATCCGGCCGAAGCGCGCGAGCGCATGCTGGCCAAGACCTGGGAACCCGGCCTGGTAGGCGCCTTGCTGGCGGCCAGCGGCGCCGATACTTCGCGTCCGGAAGACCTGCCTGAAGGCGTGGGTTTCCTTAATGGCGCGTATCAGCTGACTGAGGTGCAGGCCACCCAGATCCTGGAAATGCGCCTGCATCGCCTGACCGGGCTGGAGCAGGAAAAGCTGACCGAGGAATACAAAGAGCTGCTGGAAACCATCGCCGGTCTGATCCGTATTCTGGAAAACCCCGATGTGCTGCTGGAGGTGATCCGCACCGAGCTGCTGAACATCAAGGAAGAGTTCGGCGACGCGCGCCGCAGCGAGATCCGCCACAGCGAAGAGGACCTGGACATCCTGGACCTGATCGCGCCGGAAGACGTAGTAGTGACCCTATCGCACGCAGGCTACGCCAAACGCCAACCGGCCAGCGCCTATCGCGCCCAGCGCCGAGGCGGCCGCGGCCGCAGCGCGGCGTCGACCAAGGAAGAGGATTTCATCGACCAGTTGTGGCTGGTCAACACCCACGACACGCTGCTGACTTTCACCAGCAGCGGCCGCGTGTTCTGGCTGTCGGTGTACCAATTGCCGGAGGCCGGCTCCAATGCACGCGGGCGTCCGATCATCAACTGGATTCCGCTGGAAGCCGGCGAGCGGGTGCAGGCGGTACTGCCGGTGCGCGAATACGACGAAGGCCACTACGTCCTGTTCGCTACCCAGGACGGCACGGTCAAGAAGACTCCACTCACAGAATTCGCCTACCGTCTGTCGCGCGGCAAGATCGCCATCAACCTGGACGAGGGCGATGCCCTGGTCGGCGTGGCCATGACCGACGGCACCCGCGACGTGATGCTGTTCGCCTCCAACGGCAAGGCCGTGCGCTTCGCGGAGAAGGAAGTGCGCAGCACCGGCCGCAACACCACCGGCGTGCGCGGCATCCGCCTGACCAAGGGCGAGCAGGTGCGCAGCCTGATCGTAGTCGAAGGCGACGGCGACATCCTTACCGCAAGCGAGCGTGGCTACGGCAAGCGCACGCCGGTCGAGGATTACCCGCGCAAGGGCCGCGGCACCCAGGGCGTGATCGCGCTGCAGACCACGGCCCGCAACGGCCAGCTGGTAGGTGCGGTGCAGCTGTCCGACCACCACGAAGTGCTGCTGATTTCCGACGGCGGCACCCTGGTGCGGACGCGGGCGGCGGAGATTTCCCAAGTCGGCCGCAACACCCAGGGCGTGACCCTGATCAAGCTGGCCAAGGAAGAAACGCTGCAGGCGGTCGAACGTCTGGATGCTTCGCTGGACGACGAAGAGGACGGCTCGGCCGGCGCTTCGGAGTCGACGCCGGAGTTGCAGCCCGAGGCGTAATCGGCTCGGGCTCCAAGCCCATAAACTTGAGTCTTGCTTTCCCCCTTTTACAAAGAAAGGGGGAAGGTGTCTGCTTTTGCCTCCCCCTTTGAAAAAGGGGGATTGAGGGGATTTGCTCTTGGCGCCAAGAGCAAATCCTCCGTAGCCCCCTTTTCCAAAGGGGGAAAAGCAAAAGCAGATCGCTGGACACGATCATTCCCTGAGCTACGGGTTTGATCTCGTAAATGTGAGTTGGGTTGACCCCAAACACACGAGCTTTGCGTTCTATACTGCCAATACATCCTAGGCAGGGAAATGCAAATGGAATCGGCACCGCAGAGCAAGGCAAACGCGCGTATCCACTTGGTGCGCGCGTTTTTCGTTTCAATGTTTCTGTTGCTGGCGCTGGGCGCCTGCAAGCGCAACGAAACCGGGCAGCTTCCCGAGCCCAGCGGCGAGCCGATCAAGGCGCAAAAGGAAGAAATAAAGGGTTTTGCGCTGGCCAGCATCTACCCGGACCAGCACGACGGCGACCTCGCCATCGCCCTGGAGTTCAGCCGCCCGTTGGTGGGTTCGCAGAACTTCGACGACTTGCTGGTGGTGACCGACGATAAGGGTGCCGCGGTCAAAGGCAGCTGGGTGCTGGACGAAAAAGGCCTGATCCTGCGCTTCCCATACGTGGAAGCGGCCAAGGACTACGAAGTCCTGGTGCGCGCCGACCTGCTGGCCGCCGACGGCAACCGGCTGGGCAAGGAATTGAAGGAGAAAGTCCACACCGGCCAGCTCGACCCTGCCGTCGGCTTCGCCTCGCAAGGCAGCGTGCTGCCGGCGCGCGAGAGCCGCGGCTTGCCGGTGGTGTCGATCAACGTCAAGGAAGTGGACGTGGAATTCCTGCGCGTCGGCGAGAAGAATCTGCCGAAGTTCTTTTCCGAGTACCAGCGCGGCGGCCGCCGCGGCAGCTGGGACCTGGACAGCGAATACGGCGACAACACGCCGATCGGCGACCTGGCCGAACCGGTCTACGTCAACCGCTTCGTGCTGGACGGAAAACCCAACGAACGCATGCTGACCTACCTGCCCATCCAGGACATCAAGGAGCTGCAGGAACCCGGCCTGTACTTTGCGGTGATGAAGCGCACCGGCAAGTTCTCCGGCGATTTCGAAACCGCCTTCTTTACCGTCAGCGACATCGGCCTGCACGCGCGCGCCTACAAGGACAAGCTGTTCGTCCATACGGCCTCGCTCAACAACGGCGATGCCATCGGCGGCGTGGAGCTGAAGGTCCTCGACCCGCAGGGCGAGGTGTTCCTGAAGGGAGAGACCGACGGCAACGGCAACGTGCTGCTCAACTACAAGTTGGATGCGGGCCAGGTGCTGATCGCCAAGCGCGGCAACGACGTGTCCATGCTACCGTTCAACCAGCCGGCGCTGGATTTGTCCGAATTCTCGGTCGCAGGACGCGAGGCCGCGTGGTTCGACGTGTTCGCATGGTCCGGACGCGACCTGTACCGGCCCGGCGAGACCGTACGCATCAACGCCTTGCTGCGAGACAACGACGGTAAGCCCACCAAGCCGCAGCCGGTGTTCCTGCGTTTGAAACAGCCGGACGGCAAGACTTTCCGCGAGACCCGCCTGCAACCCGGCGCACAAGGTTATTTCAGTTTCGAACAGACCATTCCGGTGGAAGCTCCCACTGGCCGCTGGCAGGTGGAGTTCCGCACCGACCCGGCCAGCAAGGAAGCGGTACAGGGCATGACCCTGCGCATCGAGGAATTCCTGCCCGAGCGCATGAAGCTGGACCTGGAAACCAGCCAGGCGGTGCTCAAGCCGGGCGAAGCCTTCAAGCTCAAAGCCAAGGCCGCGTATCTGTACGGCGCGCCCGCCGATGGCAACCGCTTCACCGCCAAGCTGGCCGTGGCGGTGGAACAGCATCCGCTGGAACAGCTGCCTGGCTATTTCTTCGGCGATCCCACGGTGCAGTTGCCCAAGGAAGCCAAGGACATCATCGACACCACCTTTGATGCCGAAGGCGTGTACGAGGAAGACATCGCGCTGCCCGCCGAAGCCAAACCCACCAGCACCATCGCGGCGGTGGTATCGGGCAGCGTGTACGAAACCGGCGGCCGCACCGTCAACCGCACGCTCAAGCGCGTGCTGTGGCCGGCTACTGCGCTGGTCGGCGTGCGCCCGCTGTTCGACGACAAGGACGGCGCCGACGCCAACAGCAATGCGCGCTTCGAACTGGTGCGCGTGGATGCCGCCGGCAAACCGCAACCGGCCAAGGGGCTGAAGGTCACCCTGGTGCGCGAGCACCGCGACTACCACTGGAACTACGACGAGGACGACGGCTGGGACTACGATTTCACCCAGCGCTTCGAGAACCTGGAGGTCAAGACCGTCGACATCGGCGCGACGGCCGCCAAGATCGACTACCCGGTGGAGTGGGGCGGTTACCGGCTGGAAGTGTTCGATCCGGCCACCGGTCTGACCACGCGCTATCCGTTCAATGCCGGCTGGAGCTGGGACGACGAGAACCGCGGCCTGGATGCGCGCCCCGACAAAGTGAAGATCGCGCTGGACAAGACCGGCTACAAGGCCGGCGATACGCTCAAGGTCACGGTTACTCCGCCGCATCCCGGCAAGGGTCTGTTGATGGTCGAGAGCGACCGCATGCTGTACGTGCAGGAGATCGAAGCCAAACCGGGCAGCACGTTCGAGATTCCGGTGACCAAGGATTGGGAGCGCCATGACGTGTACGTCACTGCGCTGGTGTTCCGCGGCGGTTCGGTGCCCAGCAAGATCACCCCGGCCCGCGCCGTGGGCGTGGCGCACGTGCCGATGGATCGCCGCGCGCGGCGCGTATCGGTAGGCCTGGTCGCGCCCACGCAAATGCGGCCCGAGCAGGACATCCCGGTCACCGTCAGCGTGCCCGAACTGGCCGGCAAGCAGGCATTCGTGACGGTGTCGGCAGTGGATGTGGGCATCCTCAACATCACCCGCTTCCCGGTGCCCGATGCCAACGCGCAGTTCTTCGCCCAGCGCCGGTTGGGCGTGGATGCGTACGACGTGTATGGCCGCGTGATCGAAAGCTTCGAAGGCGACACCGCCAAGATCCGTTTCGGCGGCGACATGGCGCTGGCGGCGTTGCCGCAGGCCAAGCGCCCGACCTCGCGCGTGCAGACCGTGGACCTGTTCGCAGGCCCGGTGCAGTTGGACGCGAAGGGCAATGCGCGGGTCAAGTTGAAGGTTCCTGATTTCAACGGCACCTTGCGCGTGTCGGTGCTGGTGTATTCCGACGACCGTTACGGCAACAAGGACCGCGAGACCCTGGTGCGCGCGCCCATCGTGGCCGAAGCCAGCCTGCCGCGCGTGCTGGCGCCGGGCGACAAGAGCACCGTGACCCTGGACGTGCAGAACTTCACCGGTGCCGCAGGCGACTTCAAGGTGCAGGTGGATGGCATCGGGCCGTTGGATATTGGCCAGTCGGCACGTAGCGCCAAGCTTGGCAAGGACGCCAAGACCACGCTGAGCTTCCCGATCGTTGCGGGCGAGGGCTACACGACCGCCCAGGTGCGAGTGCGCGTGGACGGCGGCGGCTTCAAGGTCGATCGCAAGTACGACGTGCCGGTGCGCGCCGGCTGGCCCTCGGTGCTGCGCTCGCAGACACGAGTGCTGGACACGATGTCGCCGGTGGAACTGGGGAGCGGATTCGCCGATGGCTTGATGACCGGCTCGGTCACCGCCCGCATGATGGTCAGTGCGTTGCCGCCGATTCCGTTCGGCAGCGCGTTGCAGGGCGCGCTCGATTATCCGTACGGCTGCGCCGAGCAGACCACCAGCAAGGGCTACGCCGCGCTGGAACTGGACGACGCCACCGCCAAGATGCTGGGTGTGAAGGGGCTGGATCCGAAGAAGCGGCGCGAGCGTATGGAAGGAGCGTTTGGGCGGCTGGCATCGATGCAGGTTTCGACGGGGCACTTCTCGATGTGGGGCGACGACGGTTACGTCAACCCCGGGCTGACCCCGTACATCGTCGAGTTCCTGTTGGATGCGAAGGAAGGCGGTTTTGCGGTGCCGGACACGGTACTGCAGAAGGCCCTGAATCGCTTGAGCGAAGACCTGCTGGCCGGTGGCGCGCAGTTCTACGGCTACGATTCGCGCGACCACCTGAAGTTCGCCAGCCAGGCTTACTCGGGTTATGTGCTGGCGCGTGTGAACCGTGCGCCATTGGGCACGCTGCGCGCGTTGTACGACAACGAACGCGGCAAGAGCCTTACCGGATTGCCGCTGGTGCACCTGGGCGTCGCGCTGTCGTTGCAGGGCGACAGGAAACGCGGCGAGAAGGCGATAGCCGATGGTTTCGCCAAGAAGGGGGATCGTCCCGGCTACCTGGGCGACTACGGCAGTCGCGTGCGCGACGATGCGCTGATGATCGCGCTGATGCACGAACGCAAGCTGTCCAAGCCGGCTTACGATGCGCGTTCGGTCGACCTGGGTCGCGAACTGGATGCGCGACGCAACAGTGGCTGGATGTACCTCAGCACGCAGGAGCAGGTGGCGCTGGCGCGGTTGGGCAAGGCCTTGATGGCTGACCAGACCAAGCTGGTGTCCGGCAGCTACAGCGTAGGCGGCGAAAGCGAAACGATCGCCCCCGCCAAGCTGTTCGGTCGCGCGTTCGACTACGCCACCCTGGCCAAGGGCGTGAAGTTCACGCCAGAGGGCGTGCCGCCGCTGTTCGCCAGTCTGGAAATCGCCGGCATTCCGCGTAGCGCGCCGGCCTTCGACAACAAGCAGATCGGCATCGAACGCAGTTACTACACGACCGATGGCAAGGAGTGGAAAGGCGGCACGCTGAAGGAAGGCGAAGCCTTGATCGTCCGCGTCGGCATCACCGCCAACGTGAGCATGCCCGACGCCTTGTTCACCGACCTGCTGCCGGCCGGCCTTGAGATCGAGAACTTCAACCTGGGCGACGCCAAGCAGTGGGCGGATGTGGTGGTGGACGGTATCAACATCACCGATCGCTCCAGCTCGGCGGACGTCAAGCACGAGGAATACCGCGACGACCGTTACGTGGCTGCGCTGAAACTGGATCGCGGCGACACAGCCAAGGTGTTCTACCTGGTCCGCGCGGTCACGCCCGGCACCTACACCGTGCCGCCGCCGCTGGTGGAAGACATGTACCGTCCGGACATCCGTGGGGTGGGCAAGTCGGCACCGGCATCGATCACGGTGGTGCAGCCGTGATCGCTGGCCGCGCGGGAAATTAACCGACGTCATCCCGGCGAAAGCCGGGATCCATCTTGATCTTGCTTCTGGCAGTCACGTGACCGGTTGGTTGAAAAGAAAAATGGGTTCCAGCATTCGCTGGAACGACGTCGCGGGACGTCGTCGCTGGCTCGCGTGGCTCCGATGGGGAACCGTCGCCGTGCTGGTGACGCTTCTCGTCCTGGACTTCGCCTTTCCGCCACCACTCCCCAAAGACCGCGACACCAGCACCCTGGTGGTCGCGCGCGACGGAACTCCGCTGCGCGCCTTCGCCGACCGCAACGGCGTCTGGCGCTACCCCGCCACGCCCGAAACCGTATCGCCGCTGTACCTGCAGGCGCTGCTCAACTACGAAGACCGCTGGTTCTGGAAGCACCCCGGCATCAATCCCTGGGCTCTGCTGCGCGCGGGCGGGCAGTGGCTGCGCGGCGGACGGATAGTCTCCGGCGGTTCCACTTTGACCATGCAGGTCGCGCGCATCCTCGACCCGCATTCGCGCACGCCCTGGGGCAAGGCCAAGCAGTTGTTGCGCGCGCTGCAGTTGGAGGCGCATCTGTCCAAGCGGCAGATCCTGCAGCTGTATCTGGAGCGCGCGCCGTTCGGCGGCACCATCGAAGGCGTGGAAGCGGCCAGCTGGGCTTATTTGGGCAAGCCGGCTTCGCGGCTCTCGCAGGCCGAAGCGGCCTTGTTGGCGGTGCTCCCGCAATCGCCCAGCCGCCTGCGCCCGGACCGGCATCCGGAAGCCGCGCGCGCGGCGCGGGACAAGCTGCTCAAGCGCATGGTGGACCTGGGCGTCTGGCCGCAAGCCGAGGTGGATGACGCGCGGGTCGAATCCGTCGTCGCTCGCTCCCTGAAGCCGCCGCTCAGCGCCGCGCTATTGGCCGAACGTCTGCATCAAGCCAACCCCAAAGCCGCGCGCATCGCGTCCAGTATCGATCCCGAGCTGCAACGCACGCTGGAGGAACGCGTCTCCGCTTATTTCTCCAATCTTCCCGAACGCACTTCGGCCGCGCTGCTGGTGGTCGACAATGCCAGCCTGCAAGCGCGCGCCTACGTAGGTTCGGTGACTTTCGGCGACAAGCAGCGGCTGGGCCACGTGGACATGGTGCAGGCCTGGCGCTCGCCCGGTTCCACCTTGAAGCCTTTCCTGTACGGGTTGGCCCTGGATGACGGGCTGATCCATTCGGAAAGCCTGCTGATCGATGCGCCACAGACCTTCGGCGGCTACCGTCCCGGCAATTTCGATTCCGCCTTCAACGGTCCCATCGGTGCGGCCGAGGCTTTGCGGCTCTCGTTGAACGTGCCCGCCGTGGATTTGCTGGATCGCGTGGGTCCCGCACGCTTTTCCGCACGGCTGGCCAACGGCGGCATAGAGTTGAAATACCCGCGCGGCGGCAAACCCAATCTTGCGATGATCCTGGGCGGCACCGGCGCACGGCTGGAAGACCTGGTGGGCGCATTCGCCGCCTTCAACCGCGAAGGCCTCGCCGGGCGCGTGCGTTACACCGATGCCGATCCGGTGGTCGACCGTCGCATGATGTCGCCGGGCGCGGCCTGGATTCTGCGCGAAATACTCGAAGCCAATCCAAGGCCCGGTTATGGGCTGGGTACTTTCGATATCGGTTCGCGTCCGCGCGTAGCGTGGAAGACGGGCACCAGCTACGGTTTTCGCGACGCATGGGCGATCGGCGGCACGCGCCGCTATACGGTCGGCGTGTGGGTAGGACGTCCGGACGGCACGCCTTTGCCGGGCCAGTATGGCGCGGTCACCGCGCTGCCCTTGATGTTCGAGGTCATCGACAGTCTGCCGCGCGCGCGCAGCGATGGCGTTCCCGCGCCGCCGCCGGCCAACGTGGCAGAAGCCGAGATCTGCTGGCCGCTTGGGCTGCCACCGGAAACCGATGCGCCGCAACTATGCCAGCGAAGGATGAAGGCATGGACGCTGGACGGAGCCATTCCGCCGACTTTCGCCGAACGCGATGCCAGGCTCTGGAATACGGGGCGCGAGCGGTTCGAGGTGGATGCGAAAACAGGGTTGAGGCTCTCGGGCGAATGCGCGAAGCCGCATGAACCACGCGCGGCGCAGATCGCGCGCTGGCCGGCGCTGGCATCGCCGTGGCTGTCATCGCAGGTGCGGCAGCAATCCAGGCTTCCGGTGTTGTCGCCCGATTGCGTTTCGGATGGGCGCGAAGCCTCCAGCGAATTGCGCATCGAAGGCCTCAACGACCGCGCGACGATCGCACGCGCGCCGGGAAGCACGCATGCTGCGCGGTTGCAACTGCGCGCGCTGGGCACGGAAAGCAAGGTGCAGTGGTTGCTGGACGGCAGGTGGATCGCCGAGACGAACGGGGCGCAGTCTTTCCAGCGCGATTACGGCGAGGCAGGCGAGCACACGCTGACCGCCCTCGCCGAAAGCGGCGCCTGGACACGCATCAGTTTCCGGGTGCTGCTATAGCGCGTAGGAGCGACGTAAGTCGCGACTGAAAACGCTGGCACTTTTTTCAAGAGCGATGGATTCCGTTTCGCGACTTACGTCGCTCCTACTCGCTTCTACGCGCTAGTCGCCTATCCAGCCGTCCAGCAGGTCGGAGAACTCGTCGGCGTGCTCTTCTTCCTGGGCCAGGATCGATTCCAGGATGCGCTTGGTGGTGGTGTCGCGGTCGCCGATGTAGTTGATCATTTCGCGGTAGCTGTCGATGGCGATGCGCTCGGCCACCAGATCTTCCTTGACCATGTCGCGAAGGTTATGGCCTGCCTTGTATTCGGCGTGTGCGCGCATGGTCAGCGTGTCCGGATTCAGGTCCGGTTCGCCGCCCAACTGCACGATGCGTTCGGAGATCCTGTTGGCGTGTTCTTGCTCCTGCTGCGCGTGCTCCAGGAATTCGGCCTTGACCGAATCGGCCAGCATGCCCGACGCCATGAAGTAATGGCGGTAATAGCGCAATACGCAAACCCATTCTGTAGCCAGCGCATCGTTCAGAAGGCGTATCACCACCTCCTTGTCGGCGCCGTAAGTGCTGGTGACCGCGCCGTCTTCGATGTTTTTGCGTGCATTGGCGCGGAGGGTGGCGGTGTCGGTCAAAGGCGACTTGCCGGCAGTGGAAGTTTTCTGCGGCTTGGATTTGCTGGCTGGCTTGGACATTGGCTGGCCTTGTGGGAGGAAGAAGAATCAGCTCGGCAGGTTTTCCAATACGTGCTCGGCAGAGGAGACTTTGAATTCGCCCGGGGATTCGACCCAGAGCTGCTTGACCACGCCGTCTTCGGCATACAGCGCGTAGCGTTTCGAGCGCACGCCCATGCCGTAGCCGCTGGCATCCATTTCCAGGCCCAGCGCGCGGGTGAAATCGGCATTGCCGTCGGCCAGCATCT
Source organism: uncultured Pseudoxanthomonas sp. (assembly GCA_965650035.1). GTDB lineage: Bacteria > Pseudomonadota > Gammaproteobacteria > Xanthomonadales > Xanthomonadaceae > Pseudoxanthomonas_A. The sequence goes on along the minus strand of CBFGMR010000002.1, from coordinate 93,015 downwards.
GCAGTCCTTCGGGCACGTGCTGCGATTGCCCCCAGGCCTGCATCACGAAGGGATCGTTGACCGACACGCAGTACACATCGACGCCGCGTTTGCGGAATTCGTCGAAGTGCTCGATGAAGCCGGGCAGGTGACGTTCGGAGCAGGTGGGCGTGAAGGCGCCGGGCACCGCGAACAGCACCGCGTTGTGGCCTTGGAACAAGGAGGGCGTGTCCACCGTTTCCACCCCCTCGCGTATGCGCTTGAGCGTGACTTCGGGGATTGCATCGCCGGTCTGGATGGTCATGGAAACTCCTTGAGAATGAACGAAGGGTAGGCGCTGGAATGGTAAGGCCGCGTCAAAGGTACTTGAAATCGGCTGCTTCAAGCCTATCTCGTGGTCATGGCGGCCAAGTGCCGCTCCCTACCGAAAACAGAATTCAGGAGTCACACCATGCATGCCGTTCGTTACCGCCATTGGCCGCGCCAGATTGCGCGCCAGCAACAGATCAACCAGTTGTTCGAACACTTCTTCGACAAGGCCGCTGCCAACGCTCCCGCAGAAGCACAATGGGTGCCGCGCGTGGACGTGCGGGAGGAAGCGGGACGCTTCGTGATCCTGGCTGACTTGCCGGGCATTGCCACCGATGCGATCGAGATCCAGATGGACAAGGGCGTGTTGAGCATCAAGGGCGAGCGCACCAATCCGGCGCTTGGCGAAGGCGAGAAATACTCGCGAACCGAACGGCGCCAGGGTGCGTTCCACCGCGAGTTCGCCTTGCCGGACAGCGCCGACGCCGAAGGCATCGTCGCCAGCGGCAGCAACGGCGTGCTGGAGATCAGCATTCCGAAGAAGGCCCAATCGGCTCCCCGCCGTATCCAGGTCGGCGAACCGACGGTGCAGTAAGCCGGCGGGCATGGCAAAGTCGCGGTAGCGGCGCCCGTGCCCCTAGTAGAATCGGCTCGCAATCGCAGGATTGCGGGCCGATTGTTCATGAGGTAAACGATGCAGTTCAAGGATTACTACCAGGTGCTCGGGGTCGAACCGACCGCCGGCGATGCCGAGATCAAGACCGCCTACCGGCGGTTGGCGCGCAAGTACCATCCGGACGTCAGCAAGGAAGCTGGGGCCGAAGAGAAGTTCAAAGGCGTCAACGAGGCCTACGAGGCGCTGCGCGACCCGCAGAAGCGCCAGGCCTACGATCAGCTGCGCGCGCAGGGCTACCGGCCCGGAGAGGAATTCCGCCCGCCGCCCGATTTCGGGCGCGGTGGCGCAGGCGGCCCGGGTTTCGACTTCGAAGAAGTCTTCGGCAGCGACGGCTCAAACGGCGGTTTCAGCGATTTCTTCGAAGGCCTGTTCGGCCGTCGTGCGCACCCGGGCGCTGGCGCGCGCGGGCCGCGCCCTCCCAGCGATACGCGCGCGAAGGTATCGGTGCCGCTGCAAGCGGTCTACGACGGCGGCAGCGTGCGCCTGGGGCTCAACGGCAAGCAGCTGGACGTACGCGTGCCCAAGGGCGTGCGCCCGGGGCAGGTGATCCGGCTGGCCGGGCAGGGCGACGGGGGAGGTAACCTGCTGCTGGAAATCGAGTACGCCGCGCATCCGCAATTCGAGGTGGATGGGCGCAACGTCATCTATGTGCTGCCGGTGGCTCCGTGGCAGGCCGCACTGGGCGCTACGGTCAGCGTGTCTACCCTGGGCGGTGCGGTGGAGCTGAAGATTCCCGCCGACTCCGAGGCCGGGCGCAAGCTGCGGCTGCGCGGGCGCGGATTGCCGGGCACGCCCACGGGCGATCAGATCGTGGAACTGGAGATCACCGCGCCGCGCGCGGTCAATGAGCGTCAGCGTACCGTTTACCGAATGCTGGCCAATGCGTTCGAGGAAAAAGAAAACGACGGGTAGAACCCGTCGTTTTCATGGATATCCCGGCCGCTTGCGTCAGGCGGCGGTGGAAGGCGGCATTTCGCTGGTGCTGAAGATGCGCTCGATGACTTCGGCCAGTTCGTCTTCCGAGAACGGCTTGGTCAGATAGGCCTTTGCGCCCTGGCGCAGTCCCCACATGCGGTCGGTGTCCTGGTCCTTGGTGGTGACCAGGATGACCGGGATGTGCCGGGTGGTGGCTTCGCGGCTCAAAGTGCGCGTGGCCTGGAACCCGTTGAGGTTGGGCATGACCACGTCCATCAGCACCATGTCCGGAAGTTCGCGCTTGGCGACTTCCACGCCCGCGGCGCCGTCTTCGGCGGTGAGTGATTCGTGGCCAAGTTTTTCGACGATCCGCTGGATGCCCAGCAGCTGCGAAGGTGAATCGTCGACGATCAGAATGCGCGCCATGCTTTACCCCAAGTAGTCCCCAGTGCCGATTGTAGTGTGACTTTGTGTCAACGGAAAATGGGGGTGGCAGCAGGCTGGCGTGACCGGGTTCGCGTTTAGCCGGTTTTGACCAGGGTGCGGCCGAAAGATTGGCCCGAGAGCATACCGTTGAACACCTCGGGAAGCCCGTCCAGCGCGGTTTCGCGCTTGCAGATGGTCTCCAGATGCCTCGGTTTCCAGTCGTCGGCCAGATGCCGCCAGATATCGTCGCGTATGCCGCGGGCGGTTCCGGCCGAGGCCACGCCCAGCAACGAGACGCCGCGGATGATGAAAGGCATGACCGTGGTAGGCAGCTCATGGCTGGCGACCAGCCCCGCGGAGGCCACGTTGCCGTAAGGAGCCGTCTGCGCCAGCAGGCTGGTCAGCATGCCGCCGCCGACGTTATCCAGGCCGCCGCCGAAGCGCACCGATTCCATCGGGCGGGCGGTGGCCAGTGCGTCGCGTCCCAGCACCTGCGTGGCGCCCAGCGACTTCAGATAGTCCGTCTGGTCGGTTTTGCCGCTGATGGCATGCACCTCGAAGCCGGCGCTGCTGAAGATATCGACCGCCAGCGAACCGACGCCGCCGGTGGCGCCGGTGACCGCCAATGGCCCCAGGTCGGGCGTCTGCCGGTTGTCGAGCATGCGATAGAGCGCGAGCGCCGCGGTGAAGCCTGCGGTGCCCAGAATCATGCTCTCGCGCAGGCTTAGGCCGGCGGGCAGGGGAATGACCCATTTCGACTCGAGGCGCGCGTAGGCGGCGTAACCGCCATCGCGGGTTTCGCTGAGTCCGGAGCCTGTCACCAGCACCGCGTCGCCTTCCTTGAAAGCAGAGTCGGTGCTGGCGACCACGTGGCCGGCGACATCGATACCGCCCACCAGCGGGAACTTGCGCAGGATCTTGCCCTGTCCTGTGCCGGCGAGGGCATCCTTGAAATTGACCGAGGAGTATTCGGTCTTGATCACCACTTCGCCTGGATTGAGATCGTCCAGCGATATCGATTCGATGCCGGCGCGGTAGCCGGCGTCGTCGCTGTGGATGCGGAAGGCGGGAAATTGGTTCGGAATGGCCATGACAATGAACTCTCCTGTCGTCATCCCAGCGAACGCTGGGATCCATTTTGATCTTGCTCTAGCGCCGAGTCAGAGTATTTGGGAATAAAGATCCGGCCACTCCGGATTCGACTTCTCCACCCACTCAATCTTCCAAATGCGCTTCCAGGCCTTGATAGCCTTCTCACGCAGGATTGCAGATTCCATCGTCCCATGCACCTCGTACCACACCAAAGTATGTATCCGGTACTTCTTGCTGAACCCATCCACTTGATCGTTCTTGTGTTGCCAGATCCGGGCAGGGAGGTTGGAAGTGACGCCGACGTACAGAGTGCCGCGCGGTGCACTGGCGAGGATGTAGACGCAGGGTATGCGCTCTCGTTGCATTTGGCTGTCCTTAGCCCGTGTTTGGATGAAAAAATGAATCGTCATTCCAGCGAAAGCTGGAATCCATCTTGATCTTCGCAAATTACGTTAGTACGCGCCAAATTGTAGAGGGCGCGAAAGTCAAAATGGATCCCAGCTTTCGCTGGGATGACGTCGGAGAGAATATCGGACGAACTCACACGTAGGGTGCGGCCGCATTTACTTACCGCAACGCAGTCCGCCTCTTCTCATCGATCCACTTCGAAGCCTGCGCCGGCTGATAATCGCGCATCCATTGCAGCATCCCGACGATGTCCTCGCCATGCCACAGATCCTGGCGCTGGTCAGCGTGCAGGAAGCGCTCCTCCACCATCCTGTCGATCATGCCGATCAACGGCGCATAGAAGCCATCCACATCGAGAAACGCGCAGGGTTTGTTGCCGATGCCCAACTGGCGCCAGGTCAGCATCTCGAAGATCTCTTCCATGGTGCCGAAGCCGCCGGGCAGGGTGACGAAGCCGTCGGCGAGGTCGAACATGCGCGCCTTGCGTTCGTGCATCGAGCCGACGATTTCCAGCTCGGTCAGACCGCGATGCGCGACTTCCCAATCGGCCAGCTGCTTCGGGATAACGCCGGTCACTTGGCCGCCGGCCTCCAGTACCGCATTGGCGACCACGCCCATCAAGCCGACATTGCCGCCGCCGTAGATCAGGCGAAGCCCTTCCTTGGCGATACGGTCGCCCAGCGCCGCGGCGCGTTCGGTATAGACGATCTTGCTGCCGGCGTTGGAGCCGCAGTAGACGCAAATAGATTTCATGCTGGATTCCTTGCTGTATTCAAAAACGGAAAAAGGGTGAACGTGCGCGGCACGGTTCACCCCTTCGCCTTTCCTGCCGTGACCGGCAGGAGGTTGGTAGCTTAATTGACCTTGTGGATCGACCGCTTGGCCACCGACATTGCCGCATCGTGCACCGCTTCGGAAAGCGTCGGATGCGCGTGGCAGATACGGGCCAGGTCGTCGGCCGAGCCGCTGAATTCCATGGCCAGCACGCCTTCGTGCACCAGTTCCGACACGCCCACGCCCACCAGGTGCATGCCCAGGATGCGGTCGGTCTCTTCGTGCGCGATGACCTTGACGAAACCCGCAGGCTCGCCCATCGCCACGGCACGGCCCAGGGCCGCGAACGGGAAGCTGCCGGTCTTGTACGGAATGCCTTCGGCCTTGAGCTGCTGTTCGGTCTTGCCGACCCAGGCGATCTCCGGCTCGGTGTAGATCACCCACGGAACCGTATCGAGATTGACGTGGCCGGGCAGACCCGCGATCAGTTCGGCCACCGCGATGCCTTCCTCGAAACCCTTGTGCGCCAGCATCGGGCCGCGCACGCAGTCGCCGACCGCCCACACGCCATCAACGCCGGTATGGCAATGCTCGTCCACTTCCACCTGGCCGCGCTCGTTGAGCTTCACCCCGGTGCCTTCGGCCAGCAGGCCCTTGGACGCGGCTTTGCGGCCGACCGCTACCAGCAAGCGGTCGACGACGAGGGTTTTCTCGCCTTCGGCGTCGGTATAGGTGACATGCACCTCTTTCTTTTTCACTTCGGTCTTGCTGACCTTGGCGCCTAGACGGATATCCAGGCCCTGCTTCTTGAATTCCTTGGCGGCCGTCTTCGAAACTTCGGCGTCGGCGGCCGGCAGGAAATCGGGCAGTGCTTCAAGGATGGTGACTTCGGCGCCCAGGCGCTTCCACACGCTGCCCAGCTCCAGGCCGATGACGCCGGCGCCGATCACTGCCAGGCGCTTGGGCACGCTGGTGAAATCCAGCGCGCCGACGTTGTCGACGATGTATTCGTTGTCGAACTTGGCGAACGGCAGTTCAATGGAATCGGAACCGGCGGCGATGATGACGTTGGTGCCTTTCAGTTCGACTTCGGTGCCGTCGTGCTGCTTCACCTTGACGATGTTGCCGGGCTGCAGCTGGCCGAAGCCGTAGTACGGCGTGATCTTGTTGGCCTTGAACAGCAGCGCGATGCCGCCGGTGAACTGCTTCACGATCTTGTCTTTGCGGCCGATCATGGTGCCCACGTCGATCTTGGCGTCCTTGGTGGTGATGCCGTGGTCGCCGAACAGGTGCTGCAGGTTCCAGAACTGGCGCGAGCTGTCCAGCAGGGCCTTGGACGGAATGCAGCCTACGCGCAGGCAGGTGCCGCCGAGGGCGGGTTTGCCGTCTTTGCCGAGGGCCGCATCGATGCAAGCGGTCTTCAAACCGAGCTGCGCGGCGCGGATGGCGGCGTGGTAGCCGGCGGGACCTGAGCCGATGACGACTACGTCGAATTGTTCTGCCATGTTCTGAATTCCTTTGCCTTTTCCCTTCTCCCTGCGGGAGAAGGTGCCCGTAGGGCGGATGAGGGTACGGCGGAGTAGAAATGGTGGCGCCGAAAGGGGGTTAAAAGAGCCGATTACTATCTTCTGAGGTCACCAGAAGTGCTTCGCCGTACCCTCACCCCAACCCCTCTCACCTTTGGACACCCTTCGGGCGCCGGTGGGAGAGGGGCTTTAAGCATCACATCCCAAGCAGCATGCGGCTCGGGTTTTCCAATTGGTTCTTGATGTCGACCAGGAACAGCACGGCATCCTTGCCGTCGATGATGCGGTGGTCGTAGGACAGGGCGATGTACATCATCGGCGCGGCGATGACGACGCCGTTCTCGACGATGGCACGTTCCTTGATCGCATGCATGCCCAGGATGGCGCTCTGCGGCGGGTTGACGATGGGCGTGGACATCAGCGAGCCGAAGGTGCCGCCGTTGGTGATGGTGAAGGTGCCGCCCTGCAGGTCTTCCAGCGCCAGCTTGCCGTCGCGCGCTTTCTTGGCGTACTCGCCGATGCCTTTTTCGATATCGGCGAAGCTCTGGCGCTCGACATTGCGCAGTACCGGCGTGACCAGGCCTTTCTCGGTGGAAACGGCGATGGAGATGTCGGCGTAGCCGTGATAGATGATGTCGTTGCCGTCCACAGAGGCGTTCACCACCGGGTGGCGCTGCAGCGCATTGGCGGCGGCTTTGGCGAAGAAGCTCATGAAGCCCAGCTTGACGCCGTTGGCCTTCTCGAACGATTCGCCCAGTTCCTTGCGCATGGCCATGACTTTGCCCAGGTTCACTTCATTGAACGAGGTGAGCATGGCGATGGAGTTCTTGGACTGCATCAGGCGCTCGGCGATGCGCGTGCGGATGCGGGTCATCGGTACGCGCTCTTCCGGGCGGGCGCCACCGGAAACACCAGCGGTCTTGCCGCTGGCGTAGTTGATCAGGTCTTCCTTGGTCACCGCGCCTTTGCGGCCGGTACCTTCGACGTCGGCCGGATTGATGCCTTCGCTGACCGCGGTGAAGCGCGCGCCCGGCGGCAGGCCGTCGGTGGAAGCGACCGGCGCCGGCTTGGTGGAGGCGGGCGCAGCGGTCGCGGCCTTGGCGGCTTCGGCTTTAGGCTGGACTTCCTGCGCGCCGGCGGCCGGAGCGGCCTCGGCCTTCTTCTCAGCAGTCGGAGCCGGAGCCGCCGCGCCTTCCTCGATGATCGCCAGCAATTGCTGGCTGGTCACGGTGGCGCCTTCGGCGAACTTGATTTCCTTCAGCACGCCATCGACCGGCGAGGGCACTTCCAACACGACCTTGTCGGTCTCCAGGTCCAGCAGATTCTCATCGCGCTTTACCGCGTCGCCGGCTTTCTTGTGCCAGGTGGCGATGGTGGCGTCGGAAACGGATTCGGGAAGAACCGGGACTTTTACTTCGGTGGCCATGTTGGAAAGGCTTCCTGTTTGGATGGGTGCAATTCGAACGGAATTATTTCGAATGGAGTTATTCGGCGACGATGACGTTGCCGAACTTGTTGACCAGCGCGTCGGCGACCAGCTTCAGCTGCTCTTCGACGTGCTGGGCGAAATGCCCGGCGGCCGGTGAGGGCGAACGCGGACGACCAGCGTAGTACAGCTCCTGTTTGTCGCTGGTGCAGGCCTTCAGATGGTGGCGGATCTGGTACCAAGCGCCCTGGTTCTGCGGCTCTTCCTGGCACCACACCACTTCCTTGGCGGCGGCGTAGCGCTTGAGCTCGGCGGCCAGCAGTTCGCGCGGGAACGGATACAGCTGTTCGATGCGCACGATCGCCACGTTGTCCTGGCCGCGTTTCTGCTGGTCTTCCAGCAGATCGTAATAGACCTTGCCCGAGCACAGCACCACGCGCTTGACCTTCTTCGCGTCGGCGGCGGCGTCCGGAATGAGGTGCTGGAATTCGCCGTCGGCCAGCTCGTTCAGCGAAGACACGGCAAGCTTGTGGCGCAGCAGCGACTTGGGCGTCATCACGATCAGCGGTTTGCGCGTGGTCATGCGCAGCTGGCGGCGGATCATGTGGAAGCACTGCGCCGGCGTGGTGGGCACGCAGACCAGCATGTTCTCCAGCGCGCACAGCTGCAGGAAGCGCTCCAGGCGCGCGGAGCTGTGCTCCGGGCCCTGGCCTTCGTAGCCGTGCGGCAGCAACAGGGTCAGGCCGCTGATGCGGCTCCACTTGGCTTCGCCGGCGGCGATGAACTGGTCGATCACCACCTGCGCGCCGTTGGCGAAATCGCCGAACTGGCCTTCCCAGATATCCAGCGTGTTGGGGTCGGTGGTGGAGTAGCCGTACTCGAACGCCATCACCGCTTCCTCGCTGAGCAGCGAGTCGATGATGGTGGCGTCTTCCGGGTTGTCGACCAGCTGGCGCAGCGGCAGGTAATAGCTGTCGGTCTTCTGGTCGTGCAGGATGGCGTGGCGGTGGAAGAAGGTGCCGCGGCCTGCATCCTGGCCGACCAGACGCAGGCGATGGCCTTCCGAAAGCAGAGTGGCGTAGGCCAGGTTCTCTGCGAAGCCCCAGTCGCCGGGCAGCTCGCCCTTGCTCATCTTTACGCGGTCTTCGTAGATCTTGGCCACACGCGGATGCAGGGTGACGCCCGCGGGAATGGTGTTGACGATCTTGGCCAACTGGTCCAGCGTTTTGCGCTTGACCTTGGTGTCGACCGGATCGGTGACCTTGCCGGACAGGTACTTGGACCAGTCGATCGCCAGCTCGTCGGGCTTGGGCTTGGCCAGCTCGGTGGTGACTTCGCCGGAATCGAGTTTGTTGCGGTAGCTGTCGACCAGCGCCTGCGCCTCGCCCGGACGGATCACGCCCTTTTCTTCCAACTGCGCGGCATACAGTTCGCGCGTGGTCTTGTGGGCGCGGATCACCTGGTACATCAGCGGCTGGGTCGCCGCCGGCTCGTCGGCCTCGTTGTGGCCCCAGCGGCGGTAGCAGACCAGATCGATGACCACGTCTTTCTTGAAAGCCTGGCGGAATTCGTAGGCCAGGTTGGCGCAGAACACCACCGCTTCCGGGTCGTCGCCGTTCACGTGCAGCACCGGCGCGCCGACCATCTTGGCCACGTCCGTGCAGTACAGGGTGGAACGGGCGTCGTCGCGCGCGCTGGTGGTGAAGCCGATCTGGTTGTTGATGACGATATGCAAAGTGCCGCCGACCGCGAAACCGCGCGCCTGCGACATCTGGAACAGCTCCATCACCACGCCTTGGCCGGCGAAGGCGGCGTCGCCATGGATGATCACCGGCAACACGGCCTTGCGCTCGTTGTCGCCGCGGCGTTCCTGGCGCGAACGCACGCTGCCGGCGACCACGGGGTCGACGATTTCAAGGTGGGAGGGATTGAAGGCCAGCGCCAGATGTACCGGATTGCCCGGGGTGGCGATGTCGGCGCTGAAGCCCATGTGGTATTTCACATCGCCGGTGTGGGCGCGGTCGTCCTCGGCGTGTTCGAACTTGCCCTCGAACTCGTCGAACAACTTGCGCGGCGACTTGCCCAGGGTGTTGACCAGCACGTTGAGACGGCCACGGTGGGCCATGCCCAGCACGATGTCCTTGACCCCGTCGGTACCGGCGCGGCGGATGGTCAGATCGAGCAGCGGAATCAGCGCATCGCCGCCTTCCAGCGAGAAGCGCTTCTGGCCGACGTACTTGGTGTGCAGGTAACGCTCCAGGCCCTCGGCCGCGGTCACGCGTTCCAGGGTCCTGCGTTGTGCCTCGGCGTCCAGTCCGTAATTGCCGCCGGCCGCTTCCAGGCGCTGGTACAGCCACTGGCGCTGCTCGACGTCGGTGATGTACATGAATTCGGTGCCGATGGAGCCGGCATAGGTGGCCTTGAGCCGCGCCAGCAGGTCGCGCAACTTCATGCGCGGCTGGCCGGCCACGCCGCCGGTGCTGAATTCGGCATCCAGGTCGCGGTCGGACAGGTTGTGGAAACCCAGTTCCAGATCAGGCGAGTCCTGGCGCGGGGTCAGGCCCAGCGGATCCAGGTTGGCGCCCAGGTGGCCGCGCGAACGGTAAGACGTGATCAGACGGCCGACGTTACGCTCACGCTCGTCGCCGGCTGGGGCGCTGGCGTAGCCGTTGTTGGCGGCGTGGCGCGCAGCTTCGGTGATCTGGGCGATGACGGCCGAGTGGGGCACGTCGCCGGCCTCGTGGCCTTTGAAACCGTCGAAATAGGCCTTCCATTTGGGGCCGACGCTATCGGGAGAGACCAGGTATTGCTCGTACAGGTCTTCGATGAAGGAGGCGTTGCCGCCGCCGAGTTGCGAGGATTGCGCAAACTGCTTCAGGAGGTTGTCCACGATGGCGTTGGTTGGCTTGTCGGAGGGCCGGTGTCTGGCTTGTGGGGTTCCGGCGGGTACGGGTGAAGCCCCGCTCGGGCGAGATGAATACGCGGAAATTATACGCGCATGGTGAATGCGGCGGGCATCCCCATTGGACTAATGGCGAAGGGAAGGCGCTGAAGCGGCGGGCTTTTACTGTCATGGAACTGTCGTGCACGCAGTCTTCACCAGTACCGGGCGCCAGGACCAGCAGCGCCGCCGGAGCCGCCGCCTCAGATTCCCAATGCCCGGTACTCGGTGCAGGGCCGCGAGCGCTCCCAGAACCGGCCGAATTCCTCATGCAATTGCCGGGCGCGGCCTGCGCCGTCCAGATCGGCCTCGCCATCGAAGCGGTGGCCCAGGGGGCGGAAGTAGTAGCCGCTCACGTCGTTGCTGACGAAAGCCGACGCATAGGCTTTGTCGACGGGTTCGCGGACTTCGCGGAAGGCGAACACGCTGGGCAGCCGTTGGGCCAGGGTCAACAACGGCGCAAGGGTGCGCTGGGGAGTGGCGGCATCCTGCAGCAGGATCTGTATTTCGCCGCCGCGGACGCTGGTGGCGAAACGGCGCAGCGCGTCGAGCGCCAGCGGGTTGTCCAGAAAGCCCGGGTCCAGCTCCCGGCTGTAGATGCGCAGGCCACGGCGGGCCTGCGCGGTCAGCGCGGTCAGCGCAGTGACGGCGCCGGCGACATTCTCCACCACCGTAGGCCCCTGCAAGACCCGGCGCATGGCCTGGTGTTCGATCCCCGCTTCCCGGAAGCGTTCGCCATAGGGAACGAATCCCTGGCGGGCATAGAAGGTTTCGGCCGATACCTGCGCATTCAACGACACCACCGGCCAACCCTGGTGGCGGGCCTCGGCCAGCAGGGCAGCCAGCATCGCATCGCCTACGCCCTGGCCGCGCCAATCGGCCAGCACCGCCATGCGGCCGATCTTGCGCTCGGGCGTCAACCGACCCGTGCCGATGGGCTTGCCCCCGCTATCGCGGGCGATGACATGCCGGCACAGCGGATCCAGCGCATCCCATTCCTCCTCGATCGGCACCTGTTGTTCCAGCACGAACACCGTTTCACGCACCGCGCGCAGTTCTGCGAGCCCGGTCGCGTAGTCGATCGGTTGCACATGGAAGGTGCGGGCGTCCATCAGTCGTCCTCGTCCATCAGCAGTTGATAGTGGCCTTGGGAATGCAGATCCATCGCCACGTCGCGGCCGGTCTCGGAAAGCTCGGCATAGCTATGGCCATCGAGTGTCTCGGCAGCGGCCAGGCGCTGCGCATCCTTCACCGGCAGGCTGAATTCCAGGCCGCTGCAGAACAGGGTGGCCTGGCGGCCGCTGCGACGCCAGGCCAGACGTGAGAACGGATGGCGCTGCAGCACCGCGCCCTGTTGCAGATCCCATTCGATCTCGATGCGCGAGCGCTGATCGCCGCCGGCCGCCACTTCGCCGCTGGCACGATAAGTTGTGATGAAACGTCCGAACCAGTCGCCCAGTTTGTCCGGGTCGTTGAGCCGCAGCGTGTTCAACGCCTCGACCGCGCGCACCATCGCAGCGGCGTCGATCTCATTGGGATCCTTGGGCGGAACCAGGTCGGGGTCCTGATAGCGCAGCGACTCGTCCGCGTCGGCGATCAGGTTGTCCAGATAGTCGCTGACCAGCTCGGCCGAAGACGGCGCACGCATACCTATGGAGAAAGTCAGGCACGGATTCACCGCGACCCCGTGGTGCGGCACGCCCGGCGGCAGGTACAGCATGTCGCCCGGATCCAGCACCCAGTCGTGGGTCGCAGTGAATTCGCGCAGTAGCTTCAATTCCACATCGTCGCGGAACCGGGTCGGGGGATTCTTGCCGGCATCGATCTGCCAGCGGCGCTGGCCGTGGCCCTGCAGCAGGAACACGTCGTACTGGTCCACGTGCGCGCCGACCGAACCACCGGTGGCGGCGAAACTCACCATCACATCATCGATGCGCCAGCGAGGCAGGAAGTCGAAGTGCTGCAGCAGCTGGCGCACGTCCACGTCCCACTTGTCCACGTCCTGCACCAGCAGGGTCCAGTCGTGGTCGGGCATGCCGGGGAATTCTTCCTCGGCGAAGGGCCCGGTGCGCAGTATCCAGGCATCGGCGGCACGGTCATGGGTGACGATACGCGACAAGGCAAGCTCTTCGCAGGCCAGGCCGGCCAGGTCTTCGGGCTGTAGCGGCGAAACGAAATCCGGAAATGCTTTGCGAATCAGCAGCGGCTTCTTCTGCCAGTAATCATGCAGGAATTTCGCAGGCGGCATGCCGAGCGGATGTTTGGCGGTGGCGTGGACTTCGATCATGGTTTTGCCTTTGATGCAGCCTCGTCGGCCAGACGTTTGTCCAAGCGTTCGCTGGCGCCCTGGGCATAGGTACGGCAGGCTTCCTTGTCGACCAGCGGTTCACTGGCGCCGGGACCGATACGCGACCACAAACGGCTAGCGGAAGGATGCGGAGTGATCAGGATATCGCAGGGCAGCGCGTCCACGCGCGCCAGCGTTTGGCGGAACGCGGCGAGATAGCCAGGATGCGCGGCGTCGTCGCTGAAGCGGTAGATATCGTCGGACATGGCGGTCAGGCTGTCCGCATAAACGATCTGTCGGCACGCATCGCCCTCGCACGAGCGCCATGTCCAGCTGGTGCCGCCGGCGGTGTGGCCGGGCGTTGCGATTGCCTGCAATGCCAACGGACCGACCATAACTACTTCGTCATCGGCGATGGACTTCACATTGGCGACCGCGGGGAAGGGTTTCAGCTCCAGGAATTGCGGGTCGCTGCGGTCGCTGGCGCCACGCTTCAACGTTTCCATAGCGGGTGCGCGCGAAAGCACCGGAGCTCCGGTGGCGCGCCGCAACTCGGCCAACCCACCGGCGTGATCGGAATGCTCGTGCGTGAACAGGATGGCGCGCACGTCTTCCGGCTTGAAGCCAAGGGAACGGATGTTGGCCACGATCTGCGTTCCGGCCTGCGAGGTGGCGCCGTCGATCAGGATGTGACCTTGCGGCGAGGTCACCAGCAACGCGCTGATGCCGCAAGTGCCCACGTACCAGGTGTTGCCATGGATACGTAGCGGCGTGGCCGGTTCGTTCCAGTCCGCGTCGTCGGCGCAGGCAGGGGTCTTCGGTGCTGCTGCAGTCGCGTCGCCGGCGTATGCGTTCGTCGTGGAAGCCAGGGTCGCGGACAGCGCCAGCAGCAGGTGAAGCAGGGGAGTGCGTACGTGCAAGAGCTCTTCCTTCAAGTGGCAATTTCGTCGTAACCGCGGCCCACGAACTGCAGCAGGCACCAGCCGTGGCCGAAAGGATCGGCCAACGGGACGATACGCCCCCAGTTGGCTTCACGAATTGATCCTTCCTGGATGGCGCCTGCGGCCAGCGCGCGTTGCAGCGCCGGTTCCAGTTCGTCCACCACCACATCCACGTGCATCGGCATCCAGTGCCGCTGGTATTGGCGCGTTTCGTTTCCGGCGCCGATACTGCCGGGCGCTTTCTGCAAAAGATAAAGCGGCGCGGTGCCGCCGAGCATTTCCAGGACTTCGCTGCCGAGGCGGCGGCCGGGCCTCAGGCCGAATGCCTCCCGGTAAAAAGTTTCGGCGACGGCAAGGTCGGGGACGTCGATGTTGATGAGCTGCTTCATACTGTTATCGCCTGGGCGAAACGAAGGCCGAAGCCGGCCGGATCCACCAGCACGAAATCGCGCAGCCCGTAGGCCCGGTCCGCAATCGGGTTGTTTATTCTCAATTGCAGCCGGTTGGCCTGGCGCCACAAGGTGTCCACATCGTCGACCATGATCCGCAGGCTGCGCCAGCATTCGGTGACCGGCGCATCAGGATTGCCTGCCAGGAACAGCCGCGTGCCTTGCCAATGCACCACCGCGAAATCGCCGCTGCGGCGCTCCAGTTCGAAGCCCATCGACAGATAGAAGCCAAGCAGGGCATCGAGGTCGGGACCGACGATCTCGACTACGCCCTGGGATTCGGTTTCGGCAAGCGCAGGTTTCATCATTCGTTCGTCATCCCAGCGAAAGCTGGGATCCTTTTTGATCTTGCCGGAGACCAGGGCGACACCATTGAAATGCGAACGTCAACATGGATCCCAGCGTTCGCTGGGATGACGTCGCTTATATTTTGCTAGCCAGGGACTGGGCAAGACCGGTGTAACTTCCAGGCGTCAAATCGAGCAACCGTTGTTTCGCATCCGCCGGCAACTCCAGCGAACCGATAAATTCCCGCATCGACTGCTGAGTGATGCCCTGACCACGCGTCAAGGCCTTCAGTTGCTCATAGGGATTGGGCAGTCCATGACGGCGCATGACGGTCTGCACGGCTTCGGCCAGCACTTCCCACGCGGCGTCGAGGTCGGCGTCCAAGCGTTCCGGCGCCACGGTCAACTTGCCCAGGCCCTTGGCCAGAGAATCCAGCGCCACCAGCGTATGGCCGAAAGCGGTGCCCAGCGCGCGCAACACCGTGGAGTCGGTGAGGTCGCGCTGCCAGCGGCTGATCGGAAGCTTGGCGCTGAAGTGTTCGAACAAGGCGTTGGCCAGGCCGAAGTTGCCTTCCGCGTTCTCGAAGTCGATCGGGTTGACCTTGTGCGGCATCGTGCTGGAACCGACTTCGCCTTCCTTCAATGTCTGCTTGAAGTAACCGAGCGAAATATAGCCCCAGATGTCGCGCGCCAGATCGATCAGCACGGTGTTGGCGCGACGGGCGGCGTCGCCGATTTCGGCCACGTTGTCGTGCGGCTCGATCTGCGTGGTGTAGGGGTTGAAGACGATGCCCAGTCTTTCGATGAAGGCTTGCGCGAATGCCGGCCAATCCAATTCGGGATAGGCGATGGCGTGAGCGTTGTAATTGCCGACCGCACCATTGATCTTGCCGGTCAGTTCCACCCCGGCTATCTGCTTGCGCTGGCGTTCCAGGCGGGCGACCACGTTGGCGATCTCCTTGCCCAGCGTGGTGGGCGAGGCGGTTTGCCCATGAGTGCGCGACAGCATCGGCTGTGCAGCCTGGGCGTGGGCGAGCGAACGCAACAGGGACGTCACCTTGTCCAGCGCCGGCAACAGCACTTCGCTGCGCGCCTGTTCCAGCATCAGCGCGTAGCTCAGATTGTTGATGTCCTCGCTGGTGCAGGCGAAGTGGACGAATTCCAGCGCCGGTCCCAGCTTGGCATCGGACTTCAGCTTTTCCTTGATGAAGTATTCGACCGCCTTGACGTCGTGATTGGTGGTGCGCTCGATTTCCTTGACCCGGGCCGCATCGGCTACGGAGAAACCGGATGCCAGCGCGCGCAGGCGCTGCCGGGCGGCGTCGCTGAAGTCGGCGAGCTCGGCGATGCCCGGTTCGGCCGCCAGCGCCAGCAGCCATTCCACTTCCACCTTCACACGTGCCTTGATCAGTCCGTATTCGGAGAAGATCGGGCGCAGGGCGTCGACCTTGCCGGCGTAGCGGCCGTCGAGCGGGGACAGGGCGAGCAGGGTGGAGTCGGACATGTAGGTAAGGCTGGGCAGTGGGGCCGACATTCTAAACGTTACGGGCGTATCCTTCAGAAAACCGATTTCGTTGTTCCCGCGAAGGCGGGAACCCAGTGCCTTCCGTGAGGTATCGCTATCTGTACGAAAGTCGCTGGGTTCCCGCCTTCGCGGGAATGACGATAGTAGAGATACCTGGCAACGGAGACCGCCATGAGCGATTCCTTTCGTATCGAACACGACAGCATGGGCGAGTTGCGTGTGCCCGCCGAGGCGCTCTGGGGTGCGCAGACCCAGCGCGCCTTGAACAACTTTCCGATTTCCGGCCGGCCCATGCCGCGCGGCTTCATCCGCGCATTGGGACTGATCAAGGCCGCCGCCGCCGAGGTCAATGTCGGCCTGGCCCTGCTGCCCAAAGGCGTCGCCAAGTCCATCCGCACTGCGTCGCTGCAGGTCGCGGCAGGCGAATACGACGCGCATTTCCCGATCGACATCTACCAGACCGGGTCGGGCACCTCGTCCAACATGAATGCCAACGAGGTCATCGCAAATCTTGCCGCTGCCGGCGGCAAGACCAGGGTGCATGCCAACGACCACGTCAACCTGGGTCAGAGCTCCAATGACGTGATCCCCACTGCGATCCGCGTCTCGGCGCAGCTGGCGGTAGTGGAGCACCTGTTGCCCGCGCTCAAGCATCTGCGCCAGACCATCGATCGGCGCGGTAGATCGCTGGCCAAGGTAGTGAAGACCGGCCGCACCCATTTGATGGATGCCATGCCGCTGACTTTCCAGCAGGAATTCTCGGCCTGGTCGGCGCAGCTGCGATCGGCAGAGGGGCGTCTGCAAGACAGCCTCAAGCGCCTGCGCCGGCTGCCGCTGGGCGGCACCGCCATCGGCACCGGCATCAATGCCGATCCACGATTCGGTGCGCGCGTCGCTCGTACCTTGTCGACGATGACCAGGACCCGCTTCGAATCGGCCGACAACAAGTTCGAAGGTTTGGCCGCGCAGGACGATGCAGTCGAGCTGTCGGGCCAGCTGAGCGCACTTGCGGTCGCCTTGATCAAGATCTCCAACGATCTGCGCTGGATGAATTCCGGACCGCTGGCAGGTCTGGGCGAAATCGAACTGCCCGCTTTGCAGCCAGGCAGTTCGATCATGCCGGGCAAGGTCAATCCGGTGATCCCGGAAGCCGCCGTCATGGTCTGCGCGCAGGTGATCGGCCACCACACCGCGATTACCGTGGCCGGGCAGACCGGTAATTTCCAGTTGAACGTGGCGCTGCCGCTGATCGCCGCCAATCTGCTGGATTCGATCCAATTGCTGGGCAATGTGTCGCGCTTGCTGGCTGATTCGGCGATCGCCGGCCTCACTGTGCGCCAGGCGCATATCCGCAAGGCGCTGGATCGCAATCCGATCCTGGTGACCGCCTTGAATCCAGTGATCGGCTACGAGAAGGGCGCGGCCATCGCCAAACAGGCCTATAAACAGAACCGCCCGGTGCTGGAGGTCGCGATGGAAGTCACCGGACTTCCGGAGAAGACCTTGAAAGCGCTGCTGGATCCGGCACTACTGGCCAAGGGCGGTATCCACGGCAAGCCAGGCGGTGGCGCGGGCTAAAGCAGAGTTGCCGTCGCACATGTCCGCGACGGCAACCGGTTATCAGCGATTCTTTGCGTCGCTGTCAGCGGCAGCGGCATCAGCCTGCGCAGCCGCGTCGCCAGGTTCGGCAGTGGCCTGTTCGGCTTTTTCGCTCTCGCCCTTCATCGCTCTGGCCAGCGAACCACCGGCCTCTTTTCCCGCGGCGTAGCTATCGCCGCTCTTCGAGCCGCAATCGTCCACATCGGAAGCGTCGATGGTGGCGTAGGGCTTGAACGCGGGAAGCTGTTCGGCCAGCGCATCCTGGGAGGCCTTGATGGTTACCAGCCGGCCGCATAGCTGCATCGCCTGTTGTTCGATCTTCTTGGCTTCGGCTTCGATCCTGGCGTCTACCTGATCGCCATCGCCCTTGATCGCGCCCTTGATGGCTTCGCTGACCGCAGTACCCGCCAATGCGGCGCCTTGCTTGCCGATGGCGATGCCATCGTTGGTCATCGCATTCATTTCCTTGAGGTAGTTCTGCAGCAGTGCGCGCTGGGCATCGTTCACGGCCACCGCCTTGCCATCGATGGTCAGCTCGCCGTCGGCGGATATCCTGGCGTCGGGCTGGCCATTGGCGCGCAGGGTGATGATCTTGCCGTTGCTGGTGACATTGCCCTTGTCCGTGGAGACGTGCGTGCCCGGATTGCAGCCGGCGACCAATACGGCCAGGGAAAGCGCGAGCAAGCAAGAGTGCGTGGTTTTCATAGGAGTCTCGTGTGTAAGGCGGTCAGTTGTCGCTGGGCACGTTGACGTGGCCGTCGATGCGATTGTGGCTCACCGAGCCGCTGCTTTTCGAGCCCACAGACAGATCGCCGCGAACATCATCGACTTCGACATCGCCCGATGCCACCGAAGCGACTTTCACGCTGCCTTGGACTCCGCTGACCCGCGCATCGCCGGAGCCGACCGAGCCGATCTCGACATCGCCGGCTGCACCGTCCAGTTCGAAGTCGCCGGAACCGACGCTGCCCACCTTCGCCGCTCCGCGGACTTTCCTGGCGGAAAGATCGCCGGAACCCACCGAGATGACGTGCAGCGAGCCGATGTCTTCCAGGCTGATATCGCCGGAGCCGACGGTCGCGGCGACCAGCCCGCGAATGTGCTTGGCTTCCACATCGCCGGAACCCACATCCGCGCTGAGCAGCGGGGCGCCCGTGACTACGGCATCGCCCGCGCCCACCTTCAACTGCACCATCAGGTTGTCCGGCAGCGTTGCGGTGAGCTTCAGATAAGCATAGTTGCTGCCCAGGAAGAGTCCGCCGGCGGAGCCTTCCCGGCGGGCCGTGACGTACAGCTTGTCGCCGGCTTTGTGCTGGGTCAGCTTGAGTTGCTGCAGGGACTTTTCGTTGGACGCGCAGGCTTGGCCTCCGAGCGCAGGCTTGGCGCCGGCGATGGCCTCGACGGTCAGGTCGTTGGCGGCGATGTCGAAGACCACCGCCTTGACGCCGCTCAGATCCAGCGTGAGATTGCGGGGCTCGGAGTGCTTGCATTCCGGCGTGGCCGCAAAAGCTGCGGCAGGTACCAACAACAACAGGGTCAGCAGGGACAACTTGCGCATGGGGAGAACTCCAGTTCAGGGCAGCCAGTTCAAGGCAGCCAGTTCAAAGCAGTGCTATGCGGGTTTCGTCGCCAGGTGGGCCCTGGAGGACCCGCCCTTTGCCGGTTTCAGTCGGCCAGCTCGCGCCAGCGGCGCAGGTAGATGGCGCCTGCGATAAAGGCCGCACCGATGGCCGCGCCGATCCACAAGTCCGGCGAGCTCAGCACGTCGAGGTTGCTGACGTTCATCAGGTGCATCAAATCGGCCGGTCCCTGGATGTCCGCGTTATCGGCGCTATGCAGGTTGGATTCGAAAGCGCTACTGGCCGGAGCCCAGCTGCCCGGCACCACGCTCAACAGTCCACGGTAAACCAGCGTGTACCAGACGGCGCCGTAGTTGATGTTCATTCCCGGCAGGATGCCCGACATGCTCACGATCACGCAGGCCAGCACGGGGATCAGCACGGCCCACAGGAACGGCTTGCTGCGCGCCCAGGCCGAGCACAACATCAACCAACCGACCGCAGGCAGCGCCCACAACACATACACCGGCACGATGGTCAGAGTGTTGCCGATCACCCTTAACGGATGGGCGTGAGTGAAGATCGCCGACATGCCCGGCATTCCCGCCATCGCCAGGGTGGCGCCGACGATCATCCAGAGCACCAGGCCGATCAGTATGCCCACCGCAATGGACAGGGCCGGAGCCAGCAGCAATGCCCAGGTCGCCTTCGACAGCACCATCTGCAGGTCGGAGGTCGGCAGCGACTTCCAGAACAATGCGCTGCGATCGCGGCGGTCGTCGTACAGGCAACCCAGCGCGTAAAAGAACACCACGAACGCCAGCACCAGAATGGTCAGGCTGATGCCGACCAGCAAGGCGGTGTCGCCGATGCCGCCGATCTGACGAGCGTGTTCAGCCATGTTTGCACTGAACTGCAGATCATCCCCTGCGCCGCTGTTCTTGAAACGCACCAGGCCGATCACGGCGAATATGGCGGTGAGGATGCAGATGATGGCGCCGGTGATCAGCGGGGCCCACAGGAAACCGCCGCGGTTTTCCCAGAATTCCCGCTTCAGCAGCCACTTGAACTTGTTGGTCTGGTGGTTTTTGGTGGTGACGGCATTCATGCGTAGGTTCCTTTCATGATGGCCACGAACAGATCGGCCAGGCCGGGGTTGCGGGTTTCGCCCAAGGCGGCGAGCTGCTGCCTGGGAATACCGTCGAACAGCATCACGGTCTTGCCGAAGGGCAGGGCGCGTTCGTCGATGGGCTTGAGCGCGCGGGCCGCTTCGACATGCTCGGCCGAAGCCAGCACTTCGGTGTAGCGGTCGGCCACTTCGTCCATGGCTGCGGTCAGCACGATCCTGCCGTCGCGGATGAACATCACGTCGGTGAGGATGTTTTCGATCTCTTCCACCTGGTGGGTGGTGACGATGATGGTCTTCTGTTCGTCGAAGTAATCCTCCAGCAGGCGCTGGTAGAACTGCTTGCGGTACAGGATGTCCAGGCCCAGGGTGGGTTCGTCCAGCACCAGCAACTTGGCGTCGATGGCCATCACCAGCGCCAGGTGCAATTGCACGATCATGCCCTTGGACATTTCGCGCACGCGCAGGTTGGGGTTGAGCTGGGTGTGGGCGATGAAACGCTCGCACTTGGCGCGATCGAAGCGCGGGTGGATGCCGTCGACGAAATCGATGGCTTCCTTGACCCGGATCCAGCGCGGCAGCACCGCCACGTCGGCGATGAAGCAGACTTCGTTCATCAGCTCGTCGCGCTGCTTGCGCGGGTCCAGCCCCAGCACCTTCAGTTCGCCTTCGAAAGGCACCAGCCCCAGAATCGCTTTCAGCGCAGTGGTCTTGCCGGCGCCGTTGGGACCGATCAGGCCGATGATCTTGCCGGCTTCGATCTGGAAGCCGGTGTCGTTCAAGGCGACCTTGTTGCGGTAGGCCTTGCGCAAGTTGCGTGCGCTGATGACCGTGTTGGAACCGACCACATTGTTCACGGCGTTCATTTGGCACCCCCCTGGCGCAGCAACTCTTCGGTGGACAGACCCAGACGGTTGATGCGCTCGGCGACCGCCGGCCATTCATCGTGCAGGAATCGTTCGCGCTCGCTAACGAGCAGTTTCTTTGCGGCTTCGTCGGTGACAAACATCCCCAGTCCTCTACGTTTTTCGACGAGTGCCTCGTCCGCCAGTTCCTGATAGGCGCGCGAGACGGTGATCGGGTTCAGCTGGTACTCGGCCGCCACCTGGCGCACCGAGGGCAAGGCATCACCCGGCTTGAGCACACCGTCCAGCATCATCGCGATCACGCGATCCTTCAGCTGGCGGTAAATGGGAGCGCCGTCGCTCCACTGGATAGAAGTAAGAGTCATCATGGTTCAGCCCCGCGGGCGCAGTGATTGGGCGAAGGAGAAGTAGGGCATCGACAGCGAAGAACGGCCGCGACGGTGTTTTCGCTCAACCGGGGCCACCACTTCTTCGGTCGCCTGCACGGCGCCGGTTTCGACGGATTCGACCAGGGAACTGTCGCTGACGGGGTCCGGCAGGCGGGCAGCCTCGCCGTTGGCCATCAGGCCCACGGCCAGCAGTGCGCTGCTGATCGAGAGGCTGGACAGTGTGGTGAATAGCTTGTGGTTCATGGGACCCCCGCTGCGTTGGGTGAGTGGTGTTGTATTGAACTATAACACCTAATCACGACACGTCAATAGGTCATGTCAACTTTGTGACCCCAACTGAAGGCATACTGCCTGCCGGTTCCCCCCCAGGGTGTTCTTATTATGCCTAACATATTGAAAACGTTGATATTCGCCGGTCTCTTGATGGCCGGTCAGAACGTCGTGGCGCAAGATCTGCTCGACCAGAACTACCGGACGCTGGCGGGCAAGACCGCCGTGAACCTGAAGGAAAGCTATGGCGGCGAGGTCATCCTGGTGGTCAACACCGCCAGCAAGTGCGGTTTCACCCCCCAGTACGAGGGCCTTGAGGCGCTGCAGCGGAAGTACGCGGCGCGCGGCTTCACCGTGCTGGGCTTTCCTTCCAACGACTTCATGGGCCAGGAGCCGGGCGAGGAAGCGCAGATCAAGGAGTTCTGCACGCTTACCTATGGGGTGAAGTTCCCGATGTTCGAAAAGGTGCACGTCAAGGGCGACGAAACCACACCGCTGTATCGCGAGCTGGCGAAAGAGACCGGCGTGTCTCCGGGCTGGAATTTCCACAAATATCTGATCGCGCGCGATGGCACGGTAGTGGCGACTTTCCCCAGCAAGGTCAAGCCGGACGATGCGGCGCTGGTGGCTGCGATAGAACGCGAACTGAAGGCAAAGCGTCCCGGCAAATAAGCGCCACGTCATTGGAGCCGTGCATGCGACAATATCCGCATTGCGCCGGGTATCGGCGTCGGGTCCTACTATTCGGGAGTTAGCATGAAGCGGGCGATGCGCGGCGTAGCCGCATTGATGGCGGCGACTTTGGCGATGATGGGAGGCAACTTGTCGGCACAGGAGAAAGGCGGCAAGAACGCGCTGGTGACGGAGAAGGACAAGGTCAGCTACGCGGTCGGCATGGACGTGGGCAGGTCCTTCCAGCCGATCGGCGAATACATCGACATGGCCGCGTTCGAACGCGCCATCGGCAACGTCTTCGCCGGAGGAAAACCGCTGATCACCGAGGCCGAAGCCAAAGCGACCGATGAAGCCCTGCGCATGAGCCTGGCCGTGAAACAGGGCGCGCCGGTTCCCGGTATGCCGCCGGGTTCGCAGCCGCCGGCGGTGGCCAAGGATAAAGTGGGCCTGATGCTGGGCAGCTTCGCGGTGGGCCCGTCCCTGGCGCCGCTGAAAGACGAGCTTGACCTGCCGGTACTGATCCAGGCGGTACGCAGCTCGCTGGCCAAAGGCACCCTGTTGATGACCGAGCAGGAAGCGCAGGCCACCATGCAGGCCTACATGACCAGGAAACAGAGCACCGCCGGCCAGAAGAACCGCGAGGAAGGGGCCGCTTTCCTGACCAGGAACAAGAGCGAGAAGGGCGTCATCACCACGCCGTCCGGTTTGCAGTACATGGTGCTGCGCCAGGGCAGCGGCGCGCGTCCCACGCCGCAGAGCCGCGTGCGGGTGAACTACGAAGGCAAGCTGCTCAACGGCACCGTGTTCGACAGTTCCTATCAGCGTGGCCAACCGGCTGAGTTCGGCCTGAATCAGGTCATCGCCGGCTGGACCGAGGGCGTTTCGCTGATGCCGGTAGGCGCCAAGTACCGTTTCTGGATCCCGTCGAGTCTGGCGTACGGCCCCAATGGCGGCCAGGGGCCGATCGGTCCTGACGCAACGCTGACATTTGATGTCGAACTGATGGGTATCCTGCAGTAGTCCCTTTACTGATCCAGTGAGCCCCCCATGCGGATTGCGATTTTTGGAACCGGTTATGTAGGTCTGGTTACCGGCACTTGTCTGGCCGAGGTAGGCCATGACGTGATCTGCGTCGATATCGACGCGGACAAGGTGCAAGGTCTGAAACAGGGCGTAGTGCCCATTTTCGAGCCTGGCCTGCAGCCCATGGTGAAAGCCAACCATGCGGCGGGCCGGCTGGATTTCACCACCGATGCCGCCGCGGCGATTGCTCATGGCGAGGTGGTGTTCATCGCCGTGGGCACGCCGCCCGACGAAGACGGCAGCGCCGATCTGCAATACGTACTCACGGTCGCGCGCACGATCGGCCGATATATCGACAGGCCCACGCTGGTGGTCAACAAGTCCACCGTGCCGGTAGGCACGGCCGACAAGGTGCGCGCCGCCATCGCCTCGGAATTGCAATCGCGCGGGTCCGATGTAGCTTTCGATGTGGTTTCCAACCCCGAATTCCTGAAAGAAGGCGATGCCGTCAACGACTGCATGCGCCCCGACCGCATCGTGATCGGCGCCGACGGCACGCGTGCCGTCGACAGGATGAAACGCCTGTACGCGCCGTTCAATCGCAACCACGAACGCATCGTGGTGATGGATGTGCGTTCTGCGGAGCTGACCAAGTACGCGGCCAACGCCATGCTGGCCACCAAGATCAGCTTCATGAACGAGATCGCCAATATCGCCGAACGTGTGGGCGCCGATATCGAACACGTACGCCACGGGATAGGTTCGGATCCACGCATCGGCTGGCATTTCATCTATCCCGGCGCGGGTTACGGCGGTTCCTGCTTCCCCAAGGATGTGCAGGCCCTGGCGCGTACCGCGCAACAGTACCAGTACGACGCGCGCCTGCTCAATGCGGTGGAAGCGGTCAACGAATCGCAGAAAGGCCATCTGTTCGAGCTGATCCAGCGCCACTACGACCTTGGCGAGGATGAAGGCGTGCGCGGCAAGACCTTCGCGGTCTGGGGGCTTGCCTTCAAACCCAATACCGACGACATGCGCGAAGCTTCCAGCCGTCGCTTGCTGGAGCAGCTGTGGGGCGCCGGCGCTCTGGTCCGCGCCTACGACCCCGAAGCTTCCCATGAGGCAAGCCGCATCTTCGGCGAGCGCGACGATCTTGTGCTTTGCGATTCGGCCACGGCGGCGGTGCAAGGGGCCGATGCGCTGGTGGTAGTCACCGAATGGAAACAGTTCCGCAGCCCGGATTTCGCGAGTTTGCAGGCGGCGCTGGGGGATGCGGTCGTTTTCGATGGCCGCAATCTTTATCAGCCCACGGAAGTCGAGGCGGCGGGTCTGGCGTACTACGGCATCGGCCGCGGGAGATCGGTGCATGCAGAGTGATCCGAAAGCATTGGATCCCGCGCTGGAGCAACGCCTGATCGAACTGGAAACCCGGCTCGCCTTCCAGGAGCACGCGCTTGGCGAGTTGAGTGAGGCGCTCGCCGATGCGCGTGCGGAAGGCAACCGCACGTCCGAGCTGATGCGCAACATGCTGTCCGATCTGCGCAAGGTCCGAACCGAGCTGTACGCCGACGCCGCGGACGAGCCACCGCCGCCGCACTACTGATACGCTGCGGTTCGCCTGGCTTCAATAGACGCAGGCAGCGCATCGGCGACTTCCCCCCATCTTCTACGACCATGACCGATTCCCTACGCGACCAACTCCTGGGGCTGGGCTTCAAGCCGGCACCGAAGCCCGAACGCAAACCCGAGCGTAAGCCAGACCGCAGGCCCGATTCCCGGCCCGGCAACAGATCTGCCGACGGCAGGCCCACTGACAGCAGGCCCGCCGACAGCAGGCCCGCCGACAGCAGGCAGGCCAATAACAAGCCTGCGGGAAAACCCGCCGGTCGGCCGGGCCAGGGCGTCAGGCCGAACCATGCGCCTCGTGCTGCGCAGCCCAAGCCCGCACGTTCGCGAGAGGAAATGGATCTGGCCAAGGCTTACGCCATCCGCGCGCAGAAGGAGAAGGACGAACGCATAGAAGCCGAGCGCCTGAAGCAGGAAGAGGCGCGAGTGCGGCGCGAAGCGAAAGCGCGTGTCGAGGAATTGTTGAAGGGCAAGTCGTTGAACGATCCCAATGCGGAAATCGCGCGGCATTTCCCCTACGGCGGCAAGATCAAGCGTATCCACGTCAACGCAGAGCAGTTGAAAGCGCTCAATGCGGGCGAACTGGGCGTATTGCAGCAGAATGGCCGCTATCTGCTGGTCGCCGCGGCACTGTTGGCCGAAGCCGAAAGCATCTTCCCGGCATGCGTGGCTTTGAAGGTGGATCCGGATGCGCCTGCTGGCGACGATCCTTATGCAGATCCGCAGTATCAAGTGCCCGATGATCTGATTTGGTGATCGGGCCGTTGTAGGAGCGACGCAAGTCGCGAAGCAGTGAACAACTGGAGCGCTAAGAGCTTCGCGACTTGCGTCGCTCCTACATATGGTCCGGTAATCGCGCGGGGGCTGGCCGAACCAGCCAATGCCAAGCGATGACGGCAGCCAGCAGCGCGAAGCAACCCGCCGCCAGAAACGCGACATTGCCGCCGAAGTGCCACAACTGCCCGGCGGTCAGTGCGCCGATCACGCCGCCTACGCCGGAGGACAGGCCGTAGAAAACGCCTTGCCCATGGCCATTCATGCGCCCCGGGAAAAAACGCACGAGCAACTGCATCACTGCGGCGAAGAACGCGCCGAAGTTGAGCGCGTGGGTCAGTTGCGCTGCGACCATCACCGGAATGTTGTCGGGCCAAAGCGCCGTCGCCCACCAGCGCAATGCCGCGCTCAGCAGGGCGAACATCAGCACTTTGCCGGCGTCCCAGCGCCGGAAGATGCGGCTGGAGAGAAAAAACACCCCGATCTCCACCAGCACACCCACGGTCCAGAACACCCCCAGCATGGTCGCCGAGTAATGGTGCTCGGTCAGGTAGATCGAAAAGAACGTGTAGTACGGACCGAAGGAGACCTGGGCCAGAAACGCCGCCACGAAGAAGGCGATCACTTGCGGGCGCTTCAATCGTGCGCGGAAGCCTACGTGGTTCTCGTCGTGGACTTCTTCGACAGGATGCGCGTAGTTATTGGCGAAAGACGATGCCAGCAACCCGGCCAGCAACGGCAGCATCAGCCAGGGCAGGGTGCCCACTCCGAAATGGTCCAGCAATACGCCGAACACCGAGACCACCGCGATGAAGCCGATGGAACCCCAGACGCGGATATGCCCGTAGCGATCGCTGCGCACGCCCAGGTGCGACATGGTGATCGATTCGAACTGCGGCATCACTGCGTTGTAGGCGAAGCAGAACGCGCACATCACCGCGAACAGGCCGATGAAATCCAGCGGCATCAGAAAAGCGGCGAAGCTGGCCAATGTCAGCAGGCAGCCCAGACGCAGCCAGCGGATCGGATGCAGCGAACGCGCCGCCAGTGTGGTCCAGGTGCTGGGCGCGACGATACGGGTGGCGTACCACAGGCTCATCAGCACGCTGATCGCGGCGACTTCCATGCCGCGCGACTTCAGGTACAGGCTCCAGTACGGTGTGAACGCGCCCAGCGCGGCGTAGTAGGCGAAATAGAAGCTGGACAGGCGAACCATGGGTACGCGCACATCCGCGGCCGTCCGCGTGGCGGCGTCGGTCATGGCGGCGGACGGCTCAGAGCAGATCCTCGACCGGCGTGTTGAGCAGTTCGCTGGCTTCATGCGCAAAACGGCGCAGGCTCGAAATGCCGAGGTCGCGTATCAGCGAATGGGTTTGATGCGGAAGTACGGAGTCGTAGATGTCCTGCGGCGCGATGTTCTTGCCATGCACGCCGGGAATGAACTCCACGCCGGCTGCCGCGTAGCAATGCTGCACCATCGCCGAGCAATACAACGCACCTTCCTTGGCCAGCAGGTTGTCGCGCTTGCGCAGGCGGGTGCTGTGCATGGCGAACAGGGTGCCGACCAGTTCGCTGAGCGAATAGCTGGAAAGCCCGGACAGCAAGTCCAGTCCGGCGATCTGAACCTGGCGGGTTTTGGTTTCGTCCAGTCCGAAGTCGAGAATGGCGAGATTCGGGAACAACTCGTCGTCGAAGTAACGGTCGGCGCGATTTTCCTGCACTCCCAGGCGGATTTGCCGGTAGCGCAGGTCCAGATCGGACTCCAGCACCCACCAATGCCCGTCCAGACGCTGTTCGCTGAAAACGAAGGCGTGCGACCACAGGCTGCGATGCCCGTCGTTGGTCAGCGGTGCTTGCGCTTTGCGGATGACTTTGTTGATCCAGTCGCGGCCGCCGCACAGGCCGATACGGCCGGGGGCGGCGTGTTTGCGGATGAAGGCTGCGTTGGAGGATTGGGAATGATCTTCGATAACGTCCATGTGTGGGTCCGGATTATCTTTTCAGTTCTGGTAGGCCTGGCACCTAGATCCCGTTCGTGGTGAGCCTGTCGAACTACGCTGTTGGCGCAGTTCGCCAGCCCGCAATAGTTCACTTTTTGCTCAAAAAGCGTGGTTCGACAGGCTCACCACGAACGGGGTTTCCTGTCATTGCACACTTATTCCGGATCGTAGTCCAGATTGGAAGCCAGCCATCTCTCTGCCTGCAACAAAGTGGCGCCCTTGCGTTTGCCATAGTCCTCGGCCTGTTCCTTGGAAACTCGCCCGACCACGAAGTACTGGCTTTGCGGGTGACTGAAATAGTAGCCCGACACCGCGGCGGTCGGCAGCATGGCGAAGCTTTCGGTCAGGATCATGCCCGCGTTGTTGCCTGCGTCCAACAACTCGAACAGGGTTCCCTTCTCGCTGTGTTCCGGACAGGCGGGATAGCCAGGGGCAGGGCGGATGCCTACGTATTTCTCGGCGATCAGTGCCTCATTGCCCAGTTCTTCGTCGGGCTGGTATCCCCAGAATTCCTTGCGCACGCGCTGGTGCAGACGTTCGGCCAAGGCTTCCGCCAGACGGTCGGCCAGTGCTTTGAGCAGGATCGAGTTGTAGTCGTCGTGGTCGGCCTCGAAGCGCGCCACGTGTTCGTCGATACCGATGCCGGCGGTGACCGCGAAAGCGCCTATCCAGTCCTGCTTGCCGCTTTCCTTTGGCGCGATGAAGTCGGCGAGGCAGAAATCCGGGCGCTCGACAGGTTTGTCCACTTGCTGACGAAGGAAATGCAAGGTTCGCCTTAGCCCCTCTCCCCTCGGGAGAGGGGTTGGGGTGAGAGTGCGGTGAGAAGGCGATGGTTCGGGCGCCACCGATTCCGCCGTACCATCATCCGCCCTACGGGCACCTTCTCCCGAGGGGAGAAGGGAAATTTCTACGTCATCACCAGCACTGTTGGCTGGCCAGAGTCCGAATACCGCCTTAGCCGTCAACCATTTCTCGCTGACGATCTTGTTCAGCATCGCCTGGGCGTCAGCGAACAACTCACTGGCCTGCTTGCCTACCACTGCGTCGGTAAGAATCGCCGGGTACTTGCCCGCCAGCTCCCAGGCTTGGAAGAAAGGCGTCCAGTCAATCAATTCCACCAGTTCGGCCAGCGGGTAATCGTCGAACACGGTGATGCCGGGTTTGTTCGGCACAGGCGGCGTGTATTGGTCCCAGCCGCCGTCGAACTTCTGCCCGCGCGCCTTCGTCAGCGAAACCAATCGCTTGGCATCGCCGCGATTCTTGTGGCGCTCGCGGATCTCCGCGTAGTCCGCATCGTTGGCTGCCATGAACGGGCCACGCAAATCCTTGGAAATCAGCGACTGCGCCACGCCCACCGCACGCGAGGCGTCTTTGACCCAGACCGTCGGCGATTTGTAATGCGGATCGATCTTCAGCGCCGTATGCGCACGCGAAGTAGTGGCGCCGCCGATCAACAGCGGCATGGTCATGCCCTGGCGCTGCATTTCGCGCGCCACGTGGGTCATTTCCTCCAGCGAGGGCGTGATCAGACCGGACAGGCCGATCAGGTCGGCGTTGTGTTCGCGGGCGCTGTCCAGGATCTTCTGCGTCGGCACCATCACGCCCAGGTCGACGACGTCGAAGTTGTTGCAGGCCAGCACCACACCGACGATGTTCTTGCCGATATCGTGTACGTCGCCCTTGACCGTAGCCATGATGATCTTGCCGTTGGACTTGCCGACTTCGCCGGTGCGCAGTTTTTCGGCTTCGATGAAGGGCAGCAGGTAGGCTACCGCCTTCTTCATGACCCGGGCCGACTTCACCACCTGCGGCAGGAACATCTTGCCGGCACCGAACAGGTCGCCGACCACATTCATGCCGTCCATCAACGGACCTTCGATCACATCCAGCGGGCGCGTGGACATCTGCCGCGCCTCTTCGGTGTCGGTCTCCACGTACTGGTCTATACCGTGCACCAGCGCGTGGCTGAGGCGCTCGCGCACCGGTTTTTCGCGCCAGGCCAGATTCTCGACCTGCACTTCGCCCTTCTTGCCGCGGTAACGCTCGGCGATCTCCAGCAGGCGTTCGGTGGAATCCTTGCGCCGGTTGAGGATCACGTCCTCGACGCGTTCGCGCAGGTCAGGCTCAAGGTCGTCGTAGATCGGCATGCCGCCGGCGTTGACGATGCCCATGTCCATGCCCGCCTTGATGGCGTGGTACAGGAACACCGAGTGGATCGCCTGGCGCACGGGCTCGTTGCCGCGGAAGGAGAACGATACGTTCGACACGCCGCCGGAGACGTGGCAGCCCGGCAGGGTCTGCTTGATGATGCGCGTGGCTTCGATGAAATCGACCGCGTAATTGTCGTGCTCCTCGATACCGGTAGCCACGGCGAAGATGTTCGGGTCGAAGATGATGTCCTCGGGCGGAAACCCTACCTGTTCGGTCAACACCTTGTAGGCGCGCGTGCAGATCTCGACCTTGCGCGCGCAGGTATCGGCCTGGCCGTCTTCGTCGAACGCCATCACCACCGCGGCGGCACCGTAACGCAACACCTTGCGAGCATGCTCGATGAAGGCTTCTTCGCCTTCCTTCAGCGAGATGGAATTGACCACGCTTTTGCCTTGCAGGCATTTCAGGCCGGCTTCAATCACGCTCCATTTAGACGAGTCCACCATCACCGGGATACGGGCGATATCGGGCTCGGACATGATCAGATTGAGGAAGCGCACCATCGCCTTCTCGGAGTCGATCAACCCCTCGTCCATGTTGACGTCGAGGATCTGCGCACCGTTGGCGACCTGCTGGCGCGCGACTTCCACTGCTTCTTCGTAGCGCTCTTCCTTGATCAGCTTCTTGAACTGCGCACTGCCGGTGACGTTGGTGCGTTCACCCACGTTGATGAACAACAGGTCGGGCGTAATGACCAGCGGCTCCAGGCCGGATAGGCGGGTGTGGCGCGGGGTTGCTGTCATAGGGAAAATTCTTTGAAAACGAATCGGCGCGTATCGCCGTGTGTCAACGGGTAGGTCGGGGCTACGCCCCCGACGCCTTTCGCCCGGACGGATCCTACGTCCCCGACGTTCGTGTGCACGGGCAAGAGCCGTCGGGGGCGTAGCCCCGACCTACGCGCAGTCGATCTTTTCGGGCTCGAATCAGGCAGCATGCGCAAACGCAACAGGCAACCGGCGCGGCGCAATAGCCTCGACGGCTTCGGCAATGGCTTTTATGTGCGCCGG
This sequence comes from uncultured Pseudoxanthomonas sp., assembly GCA_965650035.1. Lineage (GTDB taxonomy): Bacteria > Pseudomonadota > Gammaproteobacteria > Xanthomonadales > Xanthomonadaceae > Pseudoxanthomonas_A. The sequence goes on along the minus strand of CBFGMR010000002.1, from coordinate 61,929 downwards.
AGTCGTACCGCAGCAGCCGCCTACCAGATTGAGCAATCCGGATTCGGCGAACTCCTTCAATGTGGCCGCCATCTCTTCTGGAGTCTCGTCGTACTCGCCGAAGGCATTGGGCAAACCGGCATTGGGATGCGCACTGACATAACCGTCGGCCACGCGCGCCAGCGTCTCCACATGCTCGCGCAAGTCTTTGGCACCCAATGCGCAGTTCAGGCCCACCGACAACGGCTTGCCGTGCGCCACGGAAGCATAGAACGCCTCGGCGGTCTGGCCGGAAAGCGTGCGTCCCGACGCGTCGGTGATGGTGCCGGAAATCATCACCGGAAGACGGCCGCCGCGCGCCTCGAATACTTCTTCCACCGCGTACAGCGCAGCCTTGGCGTTGAGCGTGTCGAAAATGGTTTCCACCATGATCGTGTCCGCGCCGCCGTCGATCAGTCCTTCGATCGCCTCGCGGTAGGTAGCCCGCAGTTCGTCGAAGTTGGTGTTGCGGTAGCCCGGATCGTTGACGTCGGGACTGATGGAAGCGGTACGGCTGGTGGGGCCGAGCACGCCGATGACGAAGCGGGGCTTGCCCGGCGTCTTGGCTTCGACAGCGTCGCAGCAGGCGCGGGCCACCCGGGCGCCTTCCTTGTTCAATTCGTAGACCAGGTGCTCCAGGTGGTAGTCGGCCTGACTGATGGAGGTCGCGTTGAAGGTATTGGTCTCGACCAGATCGGCGCCGGCTTCCAGATATTCGGTATGCACACCGGCGATGACTTCCGGCTTGCTCAACAGCAGCAGGTCGTTGTTGCCCTTCAAGTCGTGGCCGCACTGGCCGTCATGGACATGGGCGCTGTCGAAGCCGTCGGCGAAACGCTCGCCGCGATAATCGGCTTCCTCCAGTCGATGGCGCTGGATCATGGTGCCCATGGCGCCATCGATGATCAGGATGCGTTCGGACAGCGCTTTCTGCAGCGCGTGCGCGCGGGCGGGATTCAGCCAGGGCAGGGTCTTCATGGTTTGACTCCTATCAGCGAGATCACTTCGAAATGCGGCGGGCGGCGCTCACGGGTGACCGTGCCCAGGTTGGAAACCTGCAGGCCGGATTTTTCGGCGAATTTACGCAGCTCCTTGTCGGTGAAACCCAGGTTGAGGTGACCATAGGCCTGTACCGCGGCCTGGTGCTCGTGCTTGGCCAGACTGCTGAGCAACAGCCGTCCGCCACGGCGCAGCACGCGCGCCGCTTCGCTCACCGCCTGTGCGGGTTTGGCGGAATAAGTAAGGGCATGCATCAGGACCACAAGGTCGAAACTGTTGTCCTTGAAGGGCAGGGCATGCATGTCGCCTTCGCGCACTTCCACATTGGGGAAACGGCGGAGGCGCTCGCCAGCGGCCGCCACCACGCGGGCGCTGGTGTCGATGCAGACGTAACGCTTGGCATGCGGCGACAGCAATTCCGCCAATACGCCATCGCCCGAAGCGATATCCAGCACGTCGCCGGTTTCCAGCAGCGGCAGTGCGGTGCGGGCCAACGCCTCCCAGGTACGGCCTGGGGAGTAGTGCCGCTCCATGTCGCCGGCCACGCTGTCGGCCCAGTTCTGTTCGGCCGCGCGCGAGGCCAGCACCGACGGTACGCGCTCGGCATCCTGGCGCAGCAGCGGGTCGTCGCTGCCTTCGCGCAAGCTGCGCCACAATTCACGCTGGGCGTTGTCCAGATTGTCTTCATCGAAACGGTAATACGCGGAAACGCCGGCGCGGCGATCGCGCACCAGGCCGGCTTCCTTCAATTTCGCCAGATGGGTGGAAACCCGGGGCTGGGCCAGCTGGGTGATGGCCGAAAGCTCGGCCACGGTCAGCTCTTCGGAGGCCAGCAGCACCAGCAGGCGTACGCGAGTGGCGTCGGCGAATACTTTGAGCCGGGTCGACCATGCTTCCAGGTCCATACATATCTTCCTATCGCGATATAAAGATATTGTCCGCCGTGATGGGCGCCGGGTCAAGCCGCGTACGCCCGCGTAGGGTGGCCCCGGTACAATGGGAGGACATGCTTACAGGAAGGGGTTTGCCGTGGATTTTGGATTCACCGAAGAACAGTTGATGCTTCAGGACGTGGCGCGGCGCATCGCGCAGGAGAAGATCGCGCCCAGCGCCGAGCACTTCGACCGGCTGGGAGAGTTCCCGCTGGAGAACATCCGCCTGCTGGGCGAGAACGGCCTGATGGGCATCGAGGTGCCCGAGGAATACGGCGGCGCCGGCATGGACCCCATCGCCTACGTGCTGGCCATGATCGAGATCGCCGCCGGCGACGCGGCCCATTCCACCATCATGTCGGTCAACAATTCGCTGTTCTGCAACGGCATCCTGATTAACGGCAGCGAGGCGCAGAAACAGAAATACGTGCGCGCCATCGCCGAAGGCCGCGAGATCGGCGCCTTCGCGCTGACCGAGCCGCAATCCGGTTCCGACGCCACCGCCATGCGTTGCCGCGCGGTGAAGCAGGCCGACGGCAGCTACGTGATCAACGGCAAGAAGAGCTGGATCACCTCCGGCCCGGTGGCCAAGTACATCGTGCTGTTCGCCATGAGCGAGCCCGAAAAGGGCGCACGCGGCGTCACCGCGTTTCTGGTGGACACCGCCAATCCGGACTTCCATCGCGGCAAGACCGAACCCAAGCTGGGCATCCGCGCCTCGGCCACCTGCGAGATCGAATTCCAGGACTATGTAGTTGCCGCCGAGGATGTGCTGGGCGCCGAAGGCCAGGGCTTCAAGATCGCCATGGGCGTGCTGGACGCGGGCCGCATCGGCATCGCCTCGCAAGCCATCGGCATCGCCCGGGCGGCGTATGAGGCGACGTTGGAATACGTGAAGGAGCGCAAAGCCTTCGGTGCGGCCATCGGTACTTTCCAGATGACCCAGGCCAAGATTGCCGACATGAAGTGCAAGCTGGATGCGGCCACGCTGCTGACCTTGCGTGCGGCATGGGTGAAAGGCCAGGGCCAGCGTTTCAGCAACGAGGCGGCCATCGCCAAGCTCACCGCTTCGGAAGCGGCGATGTGGATCACCCATCAGGCCGTGCAGATCCACGGCGGCATGGGTTACTCGAAGGAAATGCCGCTGGAGCGTTATTTCCGCGATGCCAAGATCACCGAGATCTACGAGGGCTCCAGCGAGATCCAGCGCCTGGTGATCGCCCGCAACGAAACGGGTTTGCGCTGAGATTCGAGGATCTGCGGATCGCTTTTATGTTGAAGAATGATCGAAGCGGTCGATTGCAGTCCTCCCTGTACAAGTCGTGATGGCCTTCCCCTTTGAAAAAGAGGGGGCGAGGGGGATTTGCTCTTCGCGCAGAGCAAGAGCAGGAGCAAAAGCAAATCCCCCGTAGCCCCCTTTTCCAAAGGGGGCAAAGCAGGAGCGAAGCCCGCTGTCGATGCGGTTGTGGAATGCGCGCAGCGGACGGGACCGCTCCGATCCGTTAGAGTTCTGCGGTTGGACATGCCTTATGCCCTTTGACCGCCGTGCCTCTACTGGAGAACCCGATGCGTAGAACCCTGATCGTTTGTGCCCTCGTGCTGGCCCTTGGCGCCTGCGACCGTGTGACCCCGCCCGATGCGGCCGGCACCGCGCCGGCGGTAGCCGCCTCGCCGGCCGACATCGCAGCGGAAACCCAACGCATCAACCAGTGGTTCGAGAAAAAGTACGAAGAACAGCTGCGCTTCAGCCCGTTGCAACTGACATTCCAGGGGCGCAAGGAACTGTACGACCAATTGGACGACATGTCCGAGCAGAGCCAGATCGACCAGGTGGCCTGGCAGAAAGCCAGCGTCGAGGAGATGGAAAAGACCTTCGACTACGCCAAGCTCAGCGACGAGGGCAAGTTCTCCTACGATCTGTGGAAGTTTCAGTACGAGGATGCCAAGGCCGGCCTGCCTTTCCTGAGCGACGGCTACGGCTTCGATCAGATGAACGGCGCGCAGAGTTTCCTGCCCACCGTGCTGATCAGTTTCCACAAGGTGGAAGAAGAATCCGACTACACCGCCTACGTCTCTCGTTTGAAGGCCACTGCGCGCGCATTCGACCAGTTGTTGGAACGTGCCCGCAAATCGGCCGGGCAGGGCATCCGCCCGCCCAAATTCGCTTACGAAGGCGTCATCGACCAATCGCGTAAAGTGATCGCTGGTGCGCCGTTCTCGGCGGGTAAGGATTCGGCGATCTGGGCGGATGCGCAGGCCAAGGCCGATGCGCTGGTCAAGAGCGGCAAGATCGACGCCGCGCGCGCGACCGAGCTGAAGGATCAGGCGCGCAAGGCACTGCTGGAGCAGTTCAAGCCCGCTTACGACCGCGTGATCGCCTGGTGCGAAGAAGATCTGCCAAAAGCCGAGGTCAATGCGACCGGCGTGGGCGTGACCCACCCGAACGGCAAGGCGTACTACGAGTACCGGTTGCGCCAGATGACCACCACCGACATGACCGCCGAGGAAATCCACGCGCTGGGCCTGAAGGAAGTAGAGCGCATCAAGGGCGAGATGACTGCGCTCAAGGACAAAGTGGGCTTCAAGGGCGATCTGAACGCTTTCTTCGCCTTCATCGACAGTGATCCGCAGTTCAATTTCCCCAACACCGACGCCGGACGCCAGGCGTACATCGACGAAGCCACGCGCGTCATCGCCAATATCAAGAAGGAACTGCCCAACTACTTCGGTCTACTGCCGAAGGCGGACCTGGTGGTCAAGCGCGTGGAAGCTTTCCGCGAACAGGACGGCGCGGCCCAGCACTATTACCCCGGCACGCCGGATGGTTCGCGCCCGGGTGTGTACTACGCGCATCTGTCCGACATGAGCGCGATGCCGAAGCCGGAGCTGGAGGTCATTGCCTACCACGAAGGCCTGCCGGGCCATCACATGCAGATCTCCATCGCGCAGGAACTCACCGGCGTGCCGAAGTTCCGCACGCAGGCCGGTTTCACCGCGTATCAGGAGGGTTGGGGCCTGTATTCGGAATGGCTGGCCAAGGAGATGCCGAATACCTACCAGGATCCGTATTCGGAATTCGGCCGCCTGAGCTCGGAGATGTGGCGTGCGATCCGTCTGGTGGTGGATACCGGCCTGCATGCCAAGGGCTGGACCGAAGAACAGGCGGTCAAGTATTTCGACGACAACAGCGCCGTGCCTTTGGCGGCGATCCGTTCCGAGGTGCGGCGTTATCTGATCATGCCGGGGCAGGCCACGGCCTACAAGATCGGCATGATCCGCATCCAGGAATTGCGCAAGAAGGCGGAAACCGAACTGGGCGACAAGTTCGACATCAAGGGTTTCCACGATACGGTGCTGGGTGGCGGTGCGCTGCCGTTGACCTTGCTGGAGAAGCGTGTGGATCAGTGGATTGCCAGTCAGAAAGGCAAGGCTGTTGCAGCGAAGTAGGTAGCCGACTGTTTGTCACGTTAAAAATGGATGGGTCCTTCTCCCGCTTGCGGGAGAAGAGCCTGCCCCGTACTTGATACGGGGTGGCCGGCAGGCCGGATGAGGGAGGCCGCCGCAACTGTTTGGTCGAGCGGATAGTTCGCACCTGAAAAGCTGGCTTTTTAGTTCCACAGTCGACACAAACCGGCCATCAGAGTGGATAGGCTCCGGCCTTTCCCTCACCCGCCTTCGGCACCCTCTCAGCCTTGCACACCCTTCGGGCGCCGCAAGCGGGAGAGGGGTTGGACATCGTTGGCGTTAGGGCGCTTTCGCAGCCGGCGCAAAACGGTCGCCGAAGAAATCGCCTTTGTTCCAACGCGGCCGCTCGGCCGCATCGCCGATCAGTACGCCGATGCGTGCGTTGAGGCGCGCCAGGCGAGCCGCATCTTCGTACTGAATGGGTTGAGAGGCGTCGTCGCAGGGCTGGTGATAGCAAGTACGCAGGAATTTATCCAAAGCTTCTTTCGGGCTGGCGCCGCCGACCGTGGCAGGCTCTATGCCGCCATCCAGATAGACCGCCGGAATGCCGGCGCGCACGAAGGCGTACTGGTCGCTGCGCACGAACACCACTTCTTCCGGAAACGGATCGGCCGACAACCCCACGCCTATTTCCCTGGCTGCCGTATCCAGCGCGGTTTTCAGCGTCGAATGCTCCAATCCTATCGGCACTACGTCCTTGGCCGGCACCAGCAGCACCGGCATGTCCATGTTGATGTTGGCTACCAGATCGGTCTTGGGCACGGTGGGATGCGAGGCGAACCATTCCGCGCCCAATAATCCCTTTTCCTCGCCGGTCAGGGCGATGAACAGCAACGAGCGCTTGGGTTTGTTCGCGGCACCGGTCAATTGCTTCGCCGCCTCCAGCATCACCGAGACGCCCAGCGCGTTGTCCATCGCGCCGTTATAGATACCATCGCCGTTCACCGCGGCACCCACGCCGATATGGTCCAGATGCGCGGTATACGCGATGAATTCGCGGCCCAAGGCGGCGTCGCTGCCGTCTAGCCTGGCTACGACATTGCGCGACTCGGCCGGTTCGATACGGGTTTGCCCCGCCAGAGTCAACGTGCCCGGCAGATCGAACGCTTTCAGCTGCCCGTCCGCGGCCGCCTTGAACAACGCATCCGCTTCGTGTCCACTGCCGGCGAAGATCGTCTTGGCCGCGGCCGCGCCGACCGAGGCGCTCGCCTTCAATTGCGGAAACGTATCGATACCGGTGCCGTCCGCGGCGCGCAGGCGCATGCCGGGCATGCTCCATTTTGCAGACGAACTGGCCCACGGCCCGCGCTCTTCGTACTGCGGAGTGCCTACGAACACGACCCCGACCGCGCCTTTCTCAGACAACGTGCGCAGCTTCTGGGTGCCTGAGGAATAGAAGGCGCGGCGGTCGTTGTCGAACCGAGCGGGAGCGCCTGGAAACAGCACCGCGATCTTGCCGCGCACATCGACGCCGGCGAAATCGTCCTGTTCCAGGTCGGGGGCGTACACACCCTGGCCGACGAACACCGCCGCTGCGGTCAGCGCATGCGAAGGCGCGTTGTAGTTGAGGCCCGGCAGGAATTCATCGCGGAATTTCAGCGACACCTTGCTGCCGTCGCGGTCGATGGTGAAAGCCGCTCCCTGTTCCTGGCGAAGCGCTTTCAAAAGCGGCACGCGCTGGAAGAAGGTGCCGTCGTCGCCCGCCGGCTTCAGGCCCATTTCGGCGTAACGGCGGGCCACGTATTCGGCCGCAAGGTCGTAACCCGGCGTGCCTGTGTCGCGTCCTTCCAGCTTGTCGTCCGCCAGATAACGCACGTCGGCTTCGATGCGCTTGGCTTCGGATGAGGCGCTTGCGGCAGGAGTCTGCGTTGCGGTTTCCGGCGCCGGGGCCGGTTCGGGCTTGCATGCGGCCAGACAGGCGAGCGCCAGAATCAAGGGAATATTGCGGGGCATAGGGAACGGCTCCGTCGGAGGAACCGGAACCGTAGCATGCTCATTGCGGGTCTACCGAGTGCCGGAACGCACAACGCCAAAGACGGACAACACTCAGAATAAAGTTCCCGGCGATGGTCTGCGACCATCGCCGGGAGCGAAGCGTCAGTGCGAGGTTACCGTGGGCAGCGACGGTTCCGCATCGTCGTCCTTGGCCTGCGCATGCGCCTTGCTGTGGTCCTGGGCAAGGTACAGATAGAACGCCGGCAGCACGAACAAAGTGAACGCGGTGCCGATGGTCATGCCCGAGGCGATCACCATGCCCATCGAGAAGCGCGCCGCCGCGCCCGGGCCGCTGGCGATCAGCAGCGGGATCATGGCGAATACCAGCGCAGCGGTGGTCATCAGCACCGGACGCAGACGGATGGCGGTCGCTTCCTCGATCGCTTCGCGCTTGCTCAGGCCCTTTTCGATCTGCAGCTTGTTGGCGAACTCCACGATCAGGATGCCGTGTTTGGAGATCACGCCCACCAGGGTCACCAGACCGACCTGGGTGTAGATGTTGATGCTCATGCCCGGGAAGGCTTCGATGCCAGAGAACCCGAGTAAGCCGCTCAATATCGCCAGCACATTGAGCACCAGCAACGCGCCGCAGATCGCCATCGGCACGGTGATCAGCATGATGATCGCGTCGCGGAAGCTTTCGAACTGCGCAGACAGCACCAGGAAGATGATGATCAGCGCGAACAGCAGGGTGACCAGCATGGTCGCGCCTTCCTGCTTGAACTGCCGCGATTCGCCGGCGTAGTCGACGCTGTAGCCCTGCGGCAACACTTCCTTGGCTGCCTGGTCCAGGATCTCCAACGCCTCACCCTTGCTCACGCCCGGACGCGGCGCGAAGGTGATGCCGACCGCGTTGAGCTGCTGGAAGCGCTTGAGCGTCTGCGGCTGAGCGCTTTCCTTCAGAGTAACGATGGTCGACAACGGGATCAGCTCGCCGTCGCGGGTGCGGGTGTAGTAGTTGCCCAGTTGCTCGGCATTGAGCCGGTCGCTGCGCTGCACCTGCGGGATCACCCGGTAGGAGCGGTTCTGCATCGCGAAGCGGTTGGTATAGCCGCCGGAAAGCATCGCCGCCATGTCGGCCGACAGCGTCTGCATGTCGATGCCGAGCGAGGCCGCCTTGTCGCGGTCGATCTGCACTTCGATGCGCGGCTTGTCGATCTTCAGGTCTTTGTCCAGGAAGATGAAACGCTTGCTGGCCATGGCCTTGGCCAGCACCGCGTCGGCCAGCTCCTGCAACTGCTGCAGCGAGCCGATACCGCCGATGATGAACTCGCCGCCGCCGTCGCCGCCGGCCGTCGGCAATGCCGGCGGAATCAGCGCGAACACGTTCAGGCCGGTCACTTCCGACATCTTCGGCTGCAGCTCCTGCTCCAGCACCTGCTTGGTCGAACGCTCGCGCTCGCTCCACGGCTTCAGCACGAAGCCTGCGATGGCGCTGTTGCTGGCGCCGCCGCCACTGCCGAAACCGCCGTTGAAGAGGAAGTAGTTTTCCACTTCCGGCACGTCCTTGGCGATCTTGGTGATCTCCTCGGTGTAGCGCTCCACGTAGTCGAGGGTGGCGGAAGGGTCGGCGCTGCCGATCGAGAAGATGAAGCCCTGGTCTTCGGCCGGCGCCGGTTCCTTGGGCGAGCCCATGAACAGGAAGATGCAGGACACGAACACGATGGCGCCGAAGATGGCGATCACGCCCTTGGTTTCCAGCGCCCCGTGCAGCTTGCCCTGGTAGCCATGGCGCAGCCACTCGAAGCGGTCGTCCAGCCACTTCTCCAGCTTGCCTTTGCCGCCTTCGCTGTGCGGCTTCAGGATCTTCGCGCACATCATCGGCGTCAACGTCAGCGCGATCACGCCCGACAGCAGCACCGAACCGGCCAGGGTGAAGGCGAACTCGGTGAACAGCACGCCGGTCAGGCCGCCCTGGAAGCCGATAGGCAGATACACCGCGACCAATGTCGTGGTCATGGCCACCACCGGCCAGGCCAGTTCACGGGCGCCGCGGATCGCGGCGTCGTACGGCGACATGCCTTCTTCGATATGTCGGTGCACGTTCTCCAGCACGATGATCGCGTCGTCCACCACAATGCCGATCGCCAGCACCATCGCCAGCAACGTCAGCAGATTGATGGTGAAACCCATCAGCAGCATCAGGAACAGCGCGCCGATCAGCGATAGCGGCACCGTCACCGCCGGAATAAGCACGCTGCGGAACGAGCCCAGGAACAGGAAGATCACCACGATCACGATGATCACCGCTTCCACGATCGTGCTGATGACTTCGTTGATGGCGTCCTGGATCGCCTTGGTGCTGTCGTAGGGGATGGTGCCTTTCATGCCCTCGGGTAGTTGCGGGACGATCTCGCCATCCCACGCTTTCCGCACTTCCTTGATCACGTCCAGCGAGTTGGCGTCCGGGGCGACGAAGATGCCCATGAAGGTCGCCGCATCGCCGTTGATGCGCACCGAAGTGCCGTAGTTTTCCGAGCCGAGCATGACGTCGGCCACATCGCCCAGCCGCACGATCGCGCCGTTCTGCTCGCGCACGACCAGGGCGCGGAACTCCTCGGGCGTGCGCAGGTCGGTGCGTGCGGTCAGGTCGATGGCGACCATTTCGCCCTTGGTCGAACCCAGCGCCGACAACACGTTGTTGGACTGCAACGCCTTGCTGACATCGCTGGCGGTGACCTGCAGCGCGGTCATGCGGTCGGGCTTGAGCCACACGCGCATCGCGAACGAACCGGCGCCGAGGATGTCGGCGCGCTGCACGCCCGGGATCGTCGCCAGTTTGGGCTGGACCACGCGGGTCAGGTAATCGGTGATCTGATTGTTGTTGAGCACCTCACTGGCGAAGGACACGTACATCGCTGCGATCTGCTGACCTTGCTGCAGGTCGATCACCGGGTCCTCGGATTCCTGCGGCAACTCGCCGCGCATCTTGTTGACCTTGGCCGAAATCTGGGTCAGCGCCTGGTTGGGATCCTGGTCCAGGCGGATGTAGGCCTGGATGGTGCTGATGCCGGCCGAGCTGGAGGAAGTCAGGTACTCGATGCCGTCGGCGCTGGCGATCTCGCGCTCCAGCGGAGTGGTGATGAAGCCCTGGATCAGGTCCGCGTCGGCGCCGAAGTAAGTCGTGCTGACGTTGATGACCGCATTCTGCAGTTCCGGATACTCGCGCACGTTGAGCGAAGTGAATGCGCGCAGGCCGAACAACAGAATGAACAGACTGACGACGATCGCCAGTACCGGTTTGTTGACGAAGATATCGGTGAATTTCATCCGTTTTCTCCCCCTCTTCCGTGTGGAAGAGGGTTGGGGGTAGGGTGAACATGCATCCGCACGTTCGGGACGCTAGCGACTGTGCGCGGTGTCAGCGGTTTTCCGGCTCGGGCTTTTCGCTGGCAGTCGGCTGTACCTTGTTGTTGATGGTCACTTCGGCGTCGTTGCGCAGCTTCAGCAGGCCGCTGGTGACCACGCGTTCGCCGGGCTTCAGGCCATCGGTCACCGCGACCAGGTCGCCGCGGGTGGCGCCGGTTTTGACGAACCGCTGCTTGACCAGCAATTTGGAACCCGTCAGCGGCTTGCCCTGCATGTCCTTTTCGTCCTTGCCGCGGGGCACTTCGGAGATCACGTACACCGAATTGCCGTAAGGATTGAAGCTGACCGCCGTCTGCGGGATCACGATCACCTTCTGCTCGGCGCCGGTGTCGAAATTGACGTGCGCGAAGGCGCCCGGACGCAGGTTGCCTTCCTTGTTCACCAGCGTCGCCTGTGCCTTGAAGTTGCGCGTGTTGGTGTCGATCTGGGGCTCGACGGCGGTGATCCTGCCCTCGAACGTCTGACCCGGCAACGCATCGATGGTGGCACGGACCGGCAGGCCCAGCGTGACTTCGCCGATACGCTGTTCCGGCAGCGAGAAGTCCAGGTAGATCGGATCGAGCGCCTGCAGGCTGACGATCGGATCGCCCGGATTGACGAACTGGCCCAGGTTGACCCTGCGCAGGCCGAGCACGCCATCGAACGGGGCGCGGATGGTCTTCTGCGAAATCAGAGCGCGTTGCGCATCGGCGTCGGCCTGGGCGCTGGCCGCAGCGGTGGCGCGTTGTTCGACTTCGTCCTGCGACACCAGCTTGTCTTTGCCCAGCGTGCGCCAGCGGTCGCGCTGCACCGCCGCCAGCCTGGCGGTGGCATCGAGCGATTTCAGCGTGGCCAGTTCGTTGGCGGTGTTGAGCCGCACCAGCACGGTGCCGGCCTTGACCGGTTGGCCGGCCTCGAAGGCGAGTTCCTTGACCACGCCACCGGCTTCGGTGGTGACATCGGTGCCGTTGATCGCCACGAAGGTGCCCACGGCTTCCTGCGCATCGGTCCACTGTTCCTGCTTGGCCGTATAAGCCGTCACCGAGGATGCCGGCTGCGGCATGTTGTCGAAGAACTTGTTGGTCTGCGACCCGATCATCGCCTTGATCCCGAACACGCCACCGAACACCACCAGTGCGATCAGCAGCATCCAGAACAGGCGTTTAGGCAACGAGGCGGGCTTCTTCTGCTTCTCTTTCTGGACCATGGGGTAACCTCAGGACAAAGGGCAGGCAGGGTCGTGGCGACCATGCGCAGGATTTAGCGGGATGGGGCCCGGGCGCTGGTTGTCATTTCCTCCGCCGCCGCTGTTCGCAATGCGGGACGGACGAATGAAAGCATGGCTGGGGGAAGCGCTGAAGGTGAAAGATACCGAACGCATGAGTACAAGAAAAGTCCCCAGTTGAGATTTAAAGCATCCGCATCAGCATGGTGGCTAGCAGTCGCACGCACTGCGACGGTGTCCGACCGGCGGAGGGCCGGCAACTTCCTGAGAACTCCGATGAAGGAGCCCGGGATTGCGCTGGCTTCCTGTGACCGACGAACCGGAGCATGTCGTTTCGACATACTCATATGCATGCTTATCCGGCACTGGCACCATCTTTGCTTGGATTGGCGGGTTGCCGGCCGGCTTCAGCAGAACACTATAACGAGGCATTGTAACTGTTATTACAAAGCCGCCTTAGCGCCGAAGATATAAAGACCCCGGCAGGGTGCCGGGGTCGTTCCACCTCTGACGCCGGAATCAGCGCGGCGCCGGCTGCTTCATACGTTCCATGTATTCCTTCGCGGGCTCGTCCAGTTGGTCGCCCAGCATGCGGCGCACCACCACGAAGAAGACCGGGATCAGCAACAGGCCGATGAAGGTGGCGAACATCATGCCGCCGATCACGCCGGTACCGATCGCATGGCGGGAGTTGGCGCCGGCGCCGGTGGAGATCGCCAGCGGGATCACGCCCATGATGAAGGCGAACGAGGTCATCAGGATGGGCCGGAAGCGCAGGCGGCAGGCTTCGACCACAGCCTCACGCAAGGTCTTGCCTTCGCGCCGCTGTTCGACCGCGAACTCGATGATCAGGATGGCGTTCTTGGCCGCCAGACCGATCACCGTGGTCATGCCGATCTTGAAGTACAGATCGTTCGGCAATCCACGCAGCATAGAGAACGACAACGCGCCCAGGATACCTATCGGCACCACCAGCATAACCGCCAATGGGATCGACCAGCTCTCGTACAACGCGGCCAGGCACAGGAACACCACCACCAGCGAAAGCACCAGCAGCAGCGTTGCCGAGTTGCCCGCGATGATTTCCTGATAGGACATGCCGGCCCAGTCGTAGCCATAACCGGTGGGCAGCTGGTCGCGCACTATCTCCTCCATTGCGGCCATCGCTTCGCCGGAACTGCGGCCGGGCGCTTGCGAGCCGACGATGTTGACCGCGGAATAGCCGTTGTAGCGGGTCAGCGACGGCGGGTTGGTTACCCATTCGCTGCTGACCACATTGCTCAGCGGGATCATGGTCGTACCGCCGCTGCTGGTCGCAGCAGTGGTCGATGCCGCGGCCAGCGTGCTGGGCGTGTAGAAGCGCGATAGCGCCTCGGGCCCTTGCCGGTACGGCGCATCGGCCTGGATGTTGACCCGTTTGATGCGGCCTTCGTAGAAGAAGTCGTTGACATAGACCGGCGCCAGCATCAGCTGGATCGCGCTGTAGATGTCGTTGACCGACATGCCCATCGACTGCGCCTGCACGCGGTCCACGTGCAGTTGCAGCTGGGGGGCGTTCTCCAGACCGTTCGGGCGCACGCCGGTGAGCACCGGGTTCTGCGCGGCGGCGCCGAGCAGGGTGTTGCGCGCTTGGGTCAGGGCTTCACGGCCCAAGCCCGCGCGGTCCTGCAGCCACATGTCGAAACCGCCGAACTGGCCCAGACCCTGCACGGTCGGCAGGTTGACCACGAAGATCTGCGCTTCCTTGATGCTGGAGAACGCGCCGTTGGCCTGGCCGATGAAATCGGAGGCGACCACGTCGCGCTCATCCCATGGCTTGAGCCGCATGAAGGCCATGCCGACGTTCTCGCCGGAGCCGACGAAACTGAAGCCGGCGATCTGCAGCATGCCTTCGATCCCTTCCATGCCGTCCAATTTGCCGCGCATCTGCTCGAACACCTTGTTGGTGCGCTCCAGGGTCGCGCCAGGCGGCAGCTGCACGATGGCCAAGGCATAGCCCTGGTCTTCTTCCGGCAGGAAGCTACCCGGGATGCGGGTGAACAGAAAGCCGGTCAGTACCGCCAATATCGCGAACAGGATCATCCAGCGCGGGGCGTGCTTGACCGCGCTGGTGATGTGGCCGACGTAGGTGTGCTGCACTTTGTCGTAATACTTGTTGAAAATCCGGAAGATGAAGTTCGGTTTCCTGTTCCCGTCGTGGTGCTCGGACTTCAGCATGGTCGCGCATAGCGCCGGGGTGAAACCGAGCGCCAGGAATGCCGAGAACGCCATGGCGATGGCAATGGTGAGCGCGAACTGCTTGTAGATTTCGCCCGCCGCGCCGCCCTGCAGCGCGCTGGGAATGAATACCGCCGCCAGCACCACAGTGATCGCGATCACCGCGCCGGTGATCTGGTCCATGGCCTTGCGCGTGGCTTCGCGCGGCGGAAGTTTTTCCTCCGACATGATGCGCTCGACGTTCTCGATCACCACGATCGCATCGTCCACCACGATGCCGATCGCCAGCACCATGGCGAACAGAGTCAGCTGGTTGATGGTGAAGCCGATCACGCTCATGCCCAGGAACGTGCCCAGAAGCGCTACGGGGATCACCAGTGTGGGAATCAGCGTGGCGCGGAAGTTCTGCAGGAAGATCAGCATCACCAGGAACACCAGCACCATCGCCTCGACCAGGCTCTTGATCACTTCCTTGATCGAGATGTTGACGAAAGTGGTGCTGTCGTAGGGCGAAAACCACTCCACGCCCTGCGGGAAGCTGGGCGCCAGTTCCTCCATTTTGCTGCGTACGGCGCCGGCCACATTCAACGCATTGGCGCCGGGCAGCAACTGCACCGCGAACGCGCCGGTGGGCGCGCCGTTGTACTTGGTGTCGGTGCCGTAGCTCTGGGCGCCGAATTCGACCCGTGCCACATCCTTCAGCCGTACCGTGGTGCCGTCGCTGTTGGCGCGCAGCACCACATTCTCGAACTGCTCTGGCGAGCTGAAACGCCCTTCGGCCGAGACCGTGGCGGTGAAGCTCTGGCCCTGAGGCTGTGGCGAAGCGCCGACCGAGCCGGCGGCAAACTGCACGTTCTGGCCGCGGATCGCCGTCAGCACCTGGCTGGCCGACATGCCGTAGCCCTGCAGGCGGTCGGGATTGAGCCAGATGTTCATGGCGTATTCGGAACCGAACTGCTGGGTGCTGCCGACGCCGGGGATGCGCGAAATCTGTTCCAGCACGCGCGAGCCGATGATGTCGTTGAGGCGGTTGCGGTCGATGGTGCTGTTGGTCGAGCGCAGGCCCACCACCATCAGGAAGCCGGCATTGGCCTTGGCCACCACCACGCCCTGCTGGGTCACTTCACTGGGCAGGCGTGGTGTCGCCAGGGCGACCTTGTTCTGCACCTGCACCTGGGCGATGTCGGCATCGGTGCCGGTTTCGAAAGTCAGGGTGATGCTGACCCTGCCGTTGGAACTGGAAGAGGAGCTGAAATACAGCAGGTGATCGATGCCGGTCAGTTGCTGTTCGATCACCTGGGTGACCGATTTTTCGGCGGTATCCGCGCTGGCGCCGGGATAAGTGGCGCTGACGGTGACCTGTGGCGGGGCGATGGAAGGATAGGACTCGACGCCGAGCCCCAGGATCGAGATCACACCCGAAAGCGAGATCAGGATCGCCACTACCCATGCGAAGACGGGGTGGTCGATGAAAAACTTGGACATGGTCTGGCGCCTCGGTCAGTTCTGCTTCGCGGCGGGCTTTTCGCCCTGCTGCTTGGCGTCGGCCGGAGCACCGGCGGCGGGTTTGGCGGCGTTGGGAGCGCCGGCCGGGGCGGCGTTCGGATTCCAGGGCGTCGCCTTGGCGGTTGCGCCTTCCTTGACCTTCTGCAAGCCTGCGGCGATGACCTGATCGCCTGCGGCCAGACCCGAGGTCACCAGCCATTTGCCCTCGCGCGTACCAGAAGTCTCCACGTTCTTGCGCGCTACCTTGCCGTCCTTGCCGACGACCATCACATAGGCGCCGATCGTGTCGCGCTGCAACGCCGCTTGCGGCACCAGGAATACGTTGTTCTGCTCGCCCAGCGTCGCCTTCAGGGTAACGAAGCTGCCCGGCAGCAACGCCTTGTCGGGATTGGGCAGCTGCGCCCGCAGCGACACCGCGCCGGTCTGCGGATCCACCACAACGTCCGAGAAATCCAGCGTGCCGGTTTCGCCGTATGCGCTGCCGTCTCCCAGCGTCACCTGCACCTGCGCCTTGCCGTTGCCTTGCAAGGCAACACTGCCGGCGCCCTGCGCCTTGCGCAGCGCCTCAAGTTCGGAAACGCTCATCGAGAAATTGACGTACAGCGGATCGATCTGGTCGATGGTGGTCAACAGAGTCACATCGCCCTGTCCGACCAGTGCGCCCTCGGTGACCTGCTGTTTGCCCGCACGTCCGGAAATGGGCGCACGCACGCTGGCGTAATCCAGGCTGATGCGCGAACCGGTCACGCCGGCCCTGGCCGATTGCACGGCGGCCGCGGCGCTGCGCTCGGCGGCTTCGGCGTTATCCAGGTCGGACTTGGAAATGAACTTCTGCCCGATCAGCTGGCGCGCGCGTTCGGCGGCGATATGGGCATTGGTATAGCTGGCCTGCGCCGAGGCCAATTGCGCCTGGCTTGAGCTCAGGGAAGCCTGCAGCGGGGCGGGGTCGATCAGGAACAGCACCTGTCCTTCCTTCACATCGCTGCCTTCCTGATACACGCGCTTGGTCAGCACGCCAGGCACGCGGGCGCGGACGTCGGAGCTGCGGTACGGGGCCAACCGGCCGACCAGGTCGCGCTGCAGCGGTACTGTCTGCGGCGCGGCGGTGACCACCCCGACTTCCGGCGGTGGCGGTGCGGGCTGCTCCTGCTTTTTGCAGGCGGCCACGGCCAGAAGCAACGCGGCGCTCAAGGCGATGGGGCGAAGGGTGGGGGTCATGGGGGAGCTCCGGGTCAAGACTTGGATATGGGAGAAAGAAAAGCGATAGGGGAAGCTGCAGGCAAGTTGCGCGCCTCCGGTGCGAATGCGCGCAGGAAGGCATCGACGGCGAATTCGACCCAGCGCAGGCGCACGGCATCGGTATCGCGATGCGGCACGGCGAAGCGTTGACGCTCGAAGTCCAGGCCCACGATCATGCCCAACAGCAGTTCCGCCGCGCAGTGCGGATCGTCATGCCTGAGTTGCCCGCGGCGCATGGCCCGCTCCAGCCATTCGGCCAGGCGCTGCTGCAGCGTGTCGCAACCGTCGCGGTACAGGGTCCGGGCCTCTTCGGGGAACAGGGCAGCCTCCGCGCTCAAGAGTTGGCAGGTGACGATCACGTGCGGCTCCGACAGGCGCTGCAGATGCTCCATCGCAAACGCTAGCAGGGTCGTGTGTGGGTCGCCGTGTAGATCGTCCAAGCGGGCAGTGGCCATGTCCAGGTGTTCCTGCATGACGCTGCGCATCAGCTCCTGCTTGCTGCCGAAGTACGAATACAGGGTCTGTTTGGAACAGCCGGCGCGCGCGGCTACCGCGTCCATGCTGATCCGGAAGCCCTGTTCGGCCATCAGTTCCCGTACGGCATCGTGCACGCGTTGGCGGCGCCGCAAGGCGGGAGAGGGCTTGGGGGAGGGTGTCATCGGAATTGGACTATACCGTCCAGTTTAGAATTTGACCAGTCCCGCGACCCGAATCCACGTCGATTTGGATGCCGGCTTGGGCAACTCTCGGCCTCTGAGTGGAGGCTTCTGCGAAAAGCCAGGGCAGTGCGCGGATGTCCGTACGAGTGCGCGTCGGTTTACCAGTAGCCCGCTGATTCCTCCATGAAGACGTCCCGATATTTGCGGCCGCGCAACAAGGCTGTCATCGCTCGCGAGGCTACAATGAACGACTGCCTATAAACACAGAGCCACGGCCTGCATGAACGCTGTTCGCAAACCGAAAAAAACCGCGCCCAAGAAAAACGCGAAACCCTTGTCCAAGTCAGATTCCGCGATCAGCGGCACCCAGGTCCCCGCGGCCAAAACCCCCAAAACCACCCAGGCCACGGCAGCGAAAGCGGCGCCGGCCAAGCCCGCCCCGGGCTTCTCGTTAGAACCCATCTTTGCCGCCATCCGCAAACGTTTGCCCGCCTCGCGCCAGGCCGAAGCCAAGGCCTTCGCCGAATCGTTCTACAAGCGGATGGAAGACGACGAATACCCGCATCACGCGCCCGAAGCCTGGGCTGCGCTGGCCTGCGACATGCTGGATTTCGCGCGCGTGCGCAAACCGGGCACCGCCAATGTGCGTGTGTTCAACGCCACCCTGAAAGCCAACGGCTGGGAATCGCCGCATACGGTGCTGCAGATCGTCAATGACGATATGCCGTTCCTGGTCGATTCGGTGAGCATGGCCCTGGCCGATGCCGGCATCGGCGTGCATGTATTGGGGCATCCGTTGCTGCGCTTCAGCCGCGACAAGACCGGCAAGCTCACCGCGGTGGGCGAGGGTAAACCCGAATCCCTGATGTTGCTGGAAATCGACCGCCAGCCTGCCGAGCAGATGCCGGTGATCGAAGCGCGCGTGCGCAAGGTGCTGGGCGAAGTGCGCTCCATCGTCCAGGATTGGAGCGTGATGCGCGACAAGATGCTGTCGCTGGCCGATGAGCTGGCCACGCGCCGCATGCCGGTGAACGACGCCGGCCGCCGCGAAGCGCAGGAATTCCTGCGCTGGGCCGCCGACGACCACTTCACCTTCTTCGGTTACCGCGAATACCGCATAGAACGCAAGGACGGTGAACGCATCCTGGAAGCGACCGCAGGCGGCCTGGGCCTGCTGCGCGGCAAGAGCAAGTCGACCACGCGCAACGTGAAGTCGCTTGCCGCGCATTACATGCCGCAATCCGGTTCGGTGGATACGCTGATCCTGACCAAGACCAACGCCCGCTCCAGCGTGCACCGCCCCGGCAACATGGACTACATCGGCGTTCTGGAATTCGACGCCAAAGGCAACCCGGTAGCCGAGCAGCGCTTCATCGGCCTCTATACCTCCAGCGCCTACAACCGCCGGCCCTGGGAAATTCCGCTGGTGCGCGAGCGCCACGAACACGTCATGCGCCAATCCGGCCTGTCGCCCAGCAGCCACAGCGGCAAGGCACTGCGCCACATCCTGGAAACGTTGCCGCGCGAGGAACTGTTCCAGTCCAACGAGGACGAACTCAGCCGCACCAGCCTTGGCATCCTGGGCCTGCAGGAACGCGTACGCAGCAAGCTGTTTCTGCGCCGCGACCGTTATGGCCGATTCTTTTCGGCACTGGTCTACATCCCGCGTGAACGCTTCAACACCGACGTGCGCCTGCGCATCGAAGCGCTGTTGAAGGAAGCGCTGCACGGCGAGTACGTCGACACCAACGTGCAACTCGGTGAATCGCCGCTGGCGCAGCTGCACCTGGTGGTGCGCCCGCACGCGGGCGAGCAGGTCGACGTCGATACCGCCGAGCTCGAAGCACGCCTGGCGCACCTGCTGCGCAACTGGCAGGACGATCTGCGCGAAACCCTGATCGCGCGCCATGGCGAATCCGAAGGTCTGAGGCTCTCCGGCAGCTATGCCCGCGCTCTGCCGGCCGGCTATATCGAAACCGTTTCGCCCGACATCGCCGCCAGCGACGTCGAACAGCTCGCCGCACTGGCCGGGCCCGACGACCTGCGCCTGAGCCTGCATCTATCGCGTCGCCAGCGCGAAGGCGAGGGCAGGCTGCGGCTCAACCTTTACCGCCGCAACAGCGACCTGCCGCTCTCCGACGCCTTGCCGTTGATGGAGAACATGGGCCTGCGCGTGATGTCCGAGCATCCCTTCCGCCTGGAAGTGGACGGCGCCCCGGTCTACATCCAGGAGTTCGAGGTCGAATCGGCCAGCGGCGAGATCGATGTCGAGAACCGCAGTGCTGCTTTCGAAGCAGCGTTCGCGCGCATCTGGCGCGGCGACGCCGAGAACGACGGTTTCAACCGCCTGGTGCTGGGCGCCGGCATGGAATGGCGGCAGGTCGCGCTGCTGCGCGGCTATTGCAAATACCTGATGCAGACCGGCGTGCCGTTCTCGCAAAGTTACGTCGAGGAGACGCTGAATCGCTATCCGCTGTTGGCCCGGTTGCTGGTGGAGCTGTTCGAGGCGCGCTTCGATCCGTGCACGGGCAAGGAGAGCAAGGCCGAGATCAAGCAGGGCCAGGAACGTTTCGCGCAGCAGCTGCGCGCGCTGGCGGCCGGCGACGAAGCCACGCTCAAGTCGCTGCAGTACGTGATCGAAATGCGCGGCGAAGGCCGCGAACACCAGATCGAAGCCACGCACAAGACTCTGCTCAAGCTGATGGATCGCGTTTCCAGCCTGGACGAAGACCGGATCCTGCGCAGCTTCATGGGCGTGATCGAGGCCACGCTGCGTACCAATTACTACCAGAAGGGCGCCGATGGTGTGCCTGCGCATACGATCAGCTTCAAGCTTGATTCGGCGCAGGTGCCAGACCTGCCCAAACCGCGTCCGTACCGCGAAATCTTCGTCTACGGTCCGCGCGTGGAAGGCGTACACCTGCGTTTCGGCCCGGTGGCGCGCGGCGGTCTGCGCTGGTCCGACCGACGCGAGGACTTCCGCACCGAGGTCCTGGGCCTGGTCAAGGCGCAGATGGTCAAGAACACGGTGATCGTGCCGGTCGGCGCCAAGGGCGGTTTCTTCGTCAAACAGTCGCCCGTGGGCGGAGATCGCGACGCAGTGCTGGCTGAAGGCATCGCCTGCTACAAGATGTTCATCCAGGGTTTGCTGGACATCACCGACAACATAATCAGCAACAAGATCGTGCCGCCACCGGACGTGGTTCGCCACGACAACGACGACCCGTACCTGGTGGTGGCTGCGGACAAGGGCACCGCCACTTTCTCCGACATCGCCAACGGCCTGGCCATCGCGCATGGTTTCTGGATGGGCGATGCATTCGCCTCCGGCGGCTCGGTCGGTTACGACCACAAGGGCATGGGAATCACCGCCAAGGGCGCGTGGGAATCGGTCATGCGCCACTTCCGCGCCATGGGCCGCAATTCGCAGACCGAGGACTTCACCTGCGCCGGCATCGGCGACATGTCCGGCGACGTGTTCGGCAATGGCATGCTGTTGTCCGAACACATCCGCCTGGTCGCCGCGTTCGATCACCGCCATATCTTCCTGGACCCGAACCCCGACGCGGCGCGATCGTTCAAGGAACGCGCGCGCATGTTCCAGGTGCCACGTTCCAGTTGGGCCGACTACGACGTTAATCTGATCTCCAAGGGCGGCGGCGTGTATCCGCGCACGCTGAAGGCCATTGCCATCAGTCCTGAAGTCCGCGCTTCGCTGGGTCTGGCCGACGACGTGAAGTCGCTGTCGCCCAACGAGCTGATGAGCGCGATCCTGAAGTCGCCCGTGGACTTGTTGTGGAACGGCGGCATCGGCGTTTACGTCAAGGCCAGCAGCGAACAGCACACCGACGCGGGCGACCGCGCCAACAATGCGCTGCGCGTCAACGGCAGCGATTTGCGCTGCAAAGTGGTTGGCGAGGGCGGCAACCTGGGCCTGACCCAGCTCGGCCGCATCGAGGCCGCGCAGCACGGAGTGCTGCTCAATACCGATTTCATCGACAATTCCGCTGGCGTGGATACTTCCGATCATGAAGTCAACATCAAGATCCTGCTCAACGGCGTGGTGCAGTCCAAGAAGCTGACCTTCGAGGCGCGCAACAAGCTGTTGGCTTCGATGACCGACGAAGTGGCCGATCTGGTGCTGTTCGACAACTACCGCCAGAACCAGGCCATCAGCCTGATGGAGCGGATGAGCGTCTCGCGCCTGGGTTCCAAGCAGCACTTCATCCGCACGTTGGAATCGCAGGGTCTGCTGGACCGGCAGATCGAATTCCTGCCCTCAGATGCCGAACTGGCCGAACGCAAGGCGCGCGGGCAAGGGCTGACCCGGCCGGAGCTGGCGGTACTGCTGTCGTATTCCAAACTGGTGGTGTACCAGCAGTTGCTGGATTCGGATATTCCCGAGGACGCTTACCTGTCCAAGGAACTGCAGCGTTACTTCCCCGAGCCGCTGCAGAAAAAGTACGCCGCGGAAATGGAGAAGCACCGCCTCAAGCGCGAAATCATCGCCACCGCAGTGACCAATTCCACCATCAACCGCATGGGCGCGACCTTCCTGTTGCGCATGCAGGAGGATACCGGGCGCAGTCCGGCCGAAGTGGCCAAGGCATTCACCATCACCCGTGAAACGCTGGACGCCCGTGCGCTGTGGACCCAGATCGACGCCCTGGACGGCAAGGTGCCCGAGCCCGTACAGATCGACGCCCTGCAGGTGATCTGGTCGTTGCAGCGCTCGTTCACGCGTTGGCTGTTGACCCGTCCCGGCGCCATTCCCGATATCGCCACGGCGGTAGCGCGCTACCACGACGGCTATAACGAGATACGTGCGGCCGACGGCGTGCTGCCCGATTCCCTGCGCCCCGCCTACGAAGCCAGCCTTCAGGATTGGAAGGAAAAGGGCTTGCCGCCCGCGCTCGCCGGCCAGCTGGCGGCGTTGCCGTACCTGGAGCCGTCCAGCGACATCATCGAACTGGCGCGCGCGCGCAAGCTCAAGCCGGCGGAAGTGTCCAAGGTCCACTATCGTCTGGGCGAAGCGCTGCACTTGCCCTGGTTGTTCGATCAGATCGATGGACTGCAGGTCGATGGCCGCTGGCACGCGGTGGCACGCGGTGTGTTGCGCGATGAGCTTGCTTTGCAGCAACGTCTGCTCACCGACCAGGTGCTGTCGATGCCGGGGGCCAATGCCGATGCCAAAGTCCAGAGCTGGATCGGACGCGACGATGCTCCCTTGCGCTTCACCCTGACCATGCTCAACGAACTGGCGGCGCAGAAGACGCTCGACTATCCGACCGCCTCGGTCGCAGTCCAACGTTTGTCGCAGCTGTCCGTCAAGCATTGATGGACCCGTAGGAGCGGGCCCTGCCCGCGACGCTTTTCGTTTCGCAAGATCGAAAGCGTCGCGGGCAGGGCCCGCTCCTACATTGATTACGAGACCGGTTATGCTGCCGCCATGACTACGCCACGTATCGCCTTTCTCGCCAGTCCTGCCGAAGAAGCACAGCAGGCGCTGACGCAAATGACCGCGCTTCATGGTGTCTGCGAACCCGAAGACGCCGACGTGCTCTGTGCGCTGGGCGGGGACGGGTTCATGCTGCAGACCCTGCACCGCCATGGTGGCCTGGGCAAGCCGGTGTTCGGCATGAAGCTGGGTACGGTGGGATTTCTGATGAACCACTATCGCGACGAAGGCCTTTTCGATCGTATCGCGGCGGCCGAGCCCGCCAAACTGCGGCCGCTGGAAATGCTGGCGCTCACCGAGTCGGGCGCCAGTATCGGTTCGTTGGCCTACAACGAGGTTTCGTTGCTGCGCCAGACCCGGCAAGCGGCGCATCTGAGCATCGACCTCAACGGCCAGACACGCGTCGATGAACTGGTCTGCGACGGCGTGCTGGTGGCGTCCCCGGCGGGAAGCACCGCCTACAACTTTTCTGCGCATGGCCCCATCCTGCCGCTGGGCTCGCACACTATCGCCCTGACGCCGATCGCGCCGTATCGCCCACGCCGCTGGCGCGGCGCGATTCTCAAGGCCGACACCGAAGTGCGTTTCCGCGTGCTGGATCCCTACAAGCGGCCCGTCAGCGTCACCGCCGACTCGCACGAAGTACGCGATGTGGTGGAGGTCACCATCCGCGAATCCCGCGAACGCACGGTGACTCTGCTGTTCGACCCGGAACACAATCTGGAAGAGCGCATCCTCAGTGAGCAGTTCGTGGTCTGAGCCCGCTTGACTTGAGTTGACTGGAAAGAGGTATGCTTCCGGTGGTCGCGAAGTGGGGCGGCCAAAATACAGACACATCCGATTGGGGGAGGGGTCTCCTATGAAGGGCAAGTGGACGGTCATGCTGTGCGCGCTTCTGGCCGCACCGCATGTGCATGCGTGCGGGATGACCAACAGGCTGACGCCGTTCGCGTTGGACGCGGGCAACGCGTCTGCCGGAACGACCGACGGCGAGGTTCCCGCGCCTGTGGTGGTGGTCAAGGAAATTGTCCGCGGGATTGGTCCCAAACATTCTTCCTGCGACGACACCGGTCTGCTTTCGGTGGCGCTGGAATGGCCACGCGGGAAACACAAGCTGCGCGACATGGGGTTCGAGTTCAAGGTGGTTTCCGGCAGCCCGCCCTATGCGATCTTTCCCGAGGGGCCGATACAGGCCCCCGTCGAGGGACGCAGCAGCGACTTCCTGTTCATGTGGCAGGAAGGTGCGCCAGCCCAGCAGAAAACCATCGATCTGCAGGTTGATGTGCGGGCGGTCACCCGCGACAACCGGCGCGGTCCGGCGACCCGGATCGTGGTGCGGGCGGCTCCCGGAGGCTCAATGTAGGTCGGGGCTACGCCCCCGACGCACGGACGGTTTCGGTATACGCACGTCGGGGGCGTAGCCCCGACCTACGCATCTCGTTGTTTGCGACCGGGGTGCGGGATAATGGCGCATGTCTTCCGATAACACTCCCCGCCTGCTGACGGTCGCGGTCACTTCCCGTGCGCTGTTCGATCTGGAAGAAAGCCACGCGCTTTTCGAGAGGGAAGGAGTCGAGGCTTACAGCAATTTCCAGCGCACGCACGAGGACGACGTACTGGCGCCGGGGATGGCTTACTCGGTGGTGCGGAAGTTGCTGGCGCTCAACGAAGGCGCGCCTGCCGACGCGCCCAGGGTCGAGGTGATCCTGCTGTCGCGTAATTCGGCCGATACCGGGCTGCGCATCTTCAATTCCATCCAGCACCACAAGCTGGGCATCGTTCGCGCCACTTTCACTTCGGGCGAACCGACCTGGCCTTACGCCAAACCCTTCGGTGCCGACCTGTTTCTTTCCGCCAATCCGGAATCCGTGCGGCGCTCGCTGGAGCACGGCATCGCCGCGGCCACGATCCTGCCGGCCAAGGCCCTGCAGCAACGTTCCGACCAACTGCGCATCGCATTCGACGGCGACGCGGTGATCTTCGGCGATGAAAGCGAACGCGTATCGCGGGAGCAGGGGGTGGAAGCGTTTGGCCGGCACGAGCGCGATCGCGCCAAGGAGCCCTTGTCGGGCGGCCCGTTCAAAGGGTTTTTGTCCGCGTTGCACGATCTGCAGGCCGCTTTCCCGCCCGGCAAGGATGCGCCCATACGCACCGCACTGGTCACCGCGCGTTCGGCCCCCGCGCACGAGCGCGTGATCCGCACCTTGCGCGAGTGGGGCGTGCGCCTGGACGAAGCGCTATTCCTGGGCGGCAGGCATAAAGGCCCGTTCCTGGAGGCTTTCGGCGCCGATATCTTCTTCGACGATTCGCAACACAACATCGACAGTGCGCGCCTGCATGTGGCCACCGGCCATGTGCCGCACGGCGTAGCCAATACATGACGTAGGAGCGGGCCCTGCCCGCGACCGCATTTCACGCAGAGAGCGGTCGCGGACAGGGCCCGCTCTTACAAGGGCAGGCGTATGTCGGCCAGCTTCCAGGTCAAGCCGTTGCGCTTGAACACGAAGACCACCGGGTCGCCGTCCTCATCCTGCACCGTAGCGGTGAAGCGCGACAGCGACTCGTACTTGTGCGTCGCCGTTTTCAGCGGATCGGCCGGCACGGGTTTACCGTAGGTATCGCCGTCCACGGTCTCGCCGATGGATTGCTTCCACATGCTGCGGCCCTGCAGCAAGGCGCCGATGCCCAGCGGCGTCACCATGGCGTCCACGCCGGTGCCCATGACATTGCTGGCAACCGACAACGCGAACGCGCCGAAGATATTCGAGCCCAGATCGCTGCCCGCGCGTCGCGCCAGGGCATCTTCCATCTGCGCCTTGATGCTGACGCGCAAGGCGGGGAAGTCGACATGCCGTTCCAGCTTTCCGGTGTCCTGTTCGGCCAATGCCGTGCGGATGCCGTTTATGGCGAGGTAAGGCCCGGCGGCGACATAACCGCCCAAGGCGATGAGCACCACCAGCACCAAAGCGATCCACTTCTTCATTCTCAGAACTCCAGATCCAGGGCCGCACACAGATAGTCCAAGAACGGCGCCAGCGCGGCAAGGTCCGCCACCAGCGTTTGCCGCAGTCTGGGCCCGGTCATGGTTTCGTTGTCCAACAAGCGCCAGAACACGAAATTCTTGTGCTTCAAGTCGTCTATGAACTCGAAATCGGCCGGAAACCCGCGCGGCGGACGGCTTAACACCTCGCTTTCTTCGAATTCGAAGCGCTTGCGGAATTTCGGCGCGTGCGCGGCGGCCTTCCAGCTTCCCGGATTCTCGTGGATGAACTGGCGGATGCGGCGCTGTGTGTCGGGTTCCGGGTGCCACAAGCCCGCGCCGACGAAGCATTCGCCGGGCTGCAGATGCACATAGAAGGAAGGTGCGGGCACCTGTTTGCGCCGTTCGTGATACAGGCGTGCGCCTTGCCAGGATTTGTAGGGAGATTTGTCGTTGGAGAAGCGTGCGTCGCGATAGATGCGGAACAGCGAGCCGCCGACGGTCTTGGGGTCGGAGCGGAAGTGCGGGCTGATCTGGGCCAGATCGGGTTGCAGGTCGGTCAACAGGCGCAGGAAAGGCTGGCGCACATGGTCTTCGTATTTCTGTTTGTTGGCGGCGAACCAGACCTTGTCGTTGTGCTTGGCCAGGGCGCGCAGGAACTTGAAGCTGGCATCGGAAAAATAGGTGGTCATATAAAGGTCATGCGAAGGTGACAAATGATTCCGTAGGAGCGACGTAAGTCGCGAAGGAAAAATATTGCTGAAAATCCTTCGCGACTTACGTCGCTCCTACGATAGCTGGCGTTCCAGTTCGTTGCCCCACGCCAGTAGTTGATCCAGCAGGATCTGCTTGCTGCCGTCTTCCGCATATTGCAGGCGCAGGGTACCGATTTCTTTGTAATAGGATTCGAACGTCGCTTCAGACAGGCCGCTGTCCACGCAAAGCCGCTGCCTGCGGTAATGATTCCAGCGTTCCCGTTCGGGCTGCGTCAAGGTACCAGGCCAATTGCGGGCCCGATAGCGGAACAACAGGTCCGGCAGGCGCGGGTCGCTGAAGCCGAATTCGCGCTTGTCCAGGTGTTCGGGCGGCGTGGCGCGGACCTCGGCCATCCTGCGCTTGTCGCCATCGGCGATGAAGCCATCGTAGAGGGCGGCATCGGTGTCGGGTTTGTCGTGGGCACGCTCGCTGCCGAAAACCTGCCGCATCTTTTCGGCGAGTTGCGCTGCGAAAGGACGCAGGCGGTCGGCCACGGCTTCCACGGCATGTTTGTCGATCTGCAGGCGGGCGAAATCCTCCTCGCGCAGATGCGACCATGCGACCAGGGCGGGCGAGCGGTTGAGGTGCACTTCCTTCAGCGGCACCCGCTGCGCTCCTGGCGGAAGATCCGCCGCTGGCGTGTAGAGCCGATCGGCGATATCTCCGGCATCGAGGTTCAGCAGCGCTTCGGGATCCCCGTCCAGATCGAAAACGATGACGCGATTGTCGATTCGTGGATGGCGGGCCAGTGGCAGCACGGGCGCTGCGCACATCCGGCTTGCGGGATAACGCTGGGACACATGCAGCGCAGGCGTCAGCGCTACAGTATCCAACAACGTGGCGGCGAAGCGTTTGTCGCGCAACTTCAGCGCGTATTCCCACAGCCTGGGCTGGGCGTCACGGAACTTGCGAGCCATACCCACCGTGGCGCGTACGTCGGAGAGCGCTTCGTGCGCATCGCCTTCGCGTACGCCATTGGCAAGCGCCAGGTGCTCCAGCTTGAACGAGGTCGCCCCGTCTTCGCGCTCGGGCCAGACGATGCCTTCGGGCCTCAGCGCATGGGCGAGCCGCATCACGTCCAGCAGGTCCCAGCGAGAATTGCCGCCACGCCACTCGCGTTCGTAAGGATCGTAGAAATTGCGGAACAATCCATAACGCACGAACTCGTCGTCGAAACGCAGCGAGTTCCAGCCTAGCGTGCAAGTCTCAGGCCGCGACATTTCCTCGGCGATGCGGGCGAAGGCTTCGGCTTCGTCCACGCCCTCGCGCAGCGCATGCTGCGGTGCGATTCCGGTGATCAAGGTCGCAGTGGGCGAGGGCAGCAGGTCGTCGGCGGGTTTGACGAAGAAGCTGACCGGCTCTTCGATCACATTGAGATCGCTGTCGGTGCGTACCGCGGCGAACTGTGCGATGCGGGTGCGGCGCGGGTCGCGGCCGAAGGTTTCCAGGTCGTAGAAGAGGAAACTCGCGGCCATCAGGCGGCATCCACCAGTACGTCCAGGCGCGCCAATATTTCGGCATCCACCGCTTCCCAGTCGACCGCATCCAGTGAATCCAGCCCGCGCGTGGCCGCGATGAGGATCTCGCGTTGTATTTCGCTGCGGTGCAATGCGGTCGCGTAGGGAATCAACATGAAAGTGACCATGGTGTAATGCGGCACGAATCGCCCGGGATGACGCTCCTGCAGCACGCGTTCCAGTTCCCGTTGCAACAGGAAATCCGGGTCGTCCACACGGTCGCGCATCTCCAGGTAGTTCTCCAGCGCCATTTGCTGGATGGCCGACGCGTTGGGCTTGCGTTCGGACTCGAAGGCGGCGAAAGCCTCCGCAAGATCCTCATGCTCATCCAGCTTGCGCGCCAGCGCCACGCAATCTTCGAACGCACAGTTCATGCCTTGGCCGTGGAAAGGCACCATGGCGTGGGCGGCATCGCCCAGCAGCACCGCGCGGTTATCGATATGCCATCGATCCAGGTACAGCGTGGCCAGCAGGCCGGGCGGATTGCGCTCCCAGTCCTGCTCCAGCCGAGGGATCAGCGGCACGGCGTCGGCGAAATCGCGCTCGAACAACGCCTTGGCGTCGGCGCCGGTGCGCAGCGTGGCGAAACTGGGATCGCCCTGGTTGGGCAGGAACAAAGTGACGGTGAAGGTTTTCTCGTCGTTGGGCAGGGCGATGCACATGTAGTGGCCGCGCGGCCAGATATGCAGTGCGTTGGGTTCGATCTTGAACTCGCCGTCCGCATCGGGCGGGATTTCGAGTTCCTTGTAGGAATGATCCAGAAACTCCGTGGTCTCGCCCAGGTCGGATTGCTTCATCATCGCCGCACGGAGGGAAGAACCTGCGCCATCGGCGCCCACCAGCGCCTCGAATTCCGCTTCGCTTTCCGAGCCGTCGCGCTCATCGACGAAGCGTGCGGAGCGAACACCGAAGTCGACGCTTTCGAGCTTGCGGTTGAAGTGCAGGTGGGCACCGGCCTGTTCAGCAAGGTCGAGCAGGACGATATTGAGATCGCCGCGATGGATCGACCAGATCACTTCGGAATCGTCCCGTCCGTAGCGCTGCAACTGCTGGCGACCGTTCAGGAAGTGGACCATGCGGCCGCGCATCATCACTGCCTGCTTCATCACTTCGTCGTCTGCGTCGGCCTGGCGCAGCGCATTACGCCCGCGTTCGGCGAGGGCCAGGTTGATGGAGCGGCCACCCTCGTAGCCCTTTACGCGCGGGTCGCCGCGCTTCTCGTAGACATCCACTCGCCAGCCGCGACGCGCCAGAAGAATGGCCAGCAACGCGCCGGCCAAGCCGGCGCCGATGAGGGTGATGGATCTGGCAGTCGTATCAGTCAATGCATGCGCCTTTCGTCAGTCGCGAATTTTTATCGTCATTCCCGCGAAGGCGGGAACCCAGTGACTGGGCTTCTTCTACACCAGGCAGAGAATCCATCCAGCGCCCGAGTCGTCAAAAGCGGTGGCTGCGGAAGAACCAAAGTCGCTGGGTTCCCGCCTTCGCGGGAATGACGATTCGGTAATACTTTTTTAGACGCCTCTCCATGATTCCACTTCTTCCACGAATCGGTAAACATCCATGAACTTGTTGTAGAGCGGGGCGGGCGAAATACGGATCACGTCCGGTTCGCGCCAATCGCCGATGGTGCCGACGGAAGACAGGTATTCGAACAATTCCCGTCCCCGTTCGCGTCCGCCGGCGACGCGCAGCGAAAGCTGGCTGCCGCGATGGGCCGCATCGGAGGGAGTGACGATCTCCAGGGTTTCGGGAACACGCGCGCGGATCAACGCCTCGAGGAAACCGGTGATTTTCTCCGACTTCGTGCGGATCGCGGCCATGCCGCCAGCCTTGTCGAACAGCTCCAGCGATGCCAGCAGCGGCGCCAATGCGAGGATAGGCGGATTGCTGAGCTGCCAGCCATCGGCTCCGGGCGTGGGCACGAACTGCGGACCCATCTGGAAACGGGTTTCCTTTTCATGGCCCCACCAGCCGGCGAAACGAGGGCGATTGGTGCGCGCATGGCGCTCGTGCACGAAACAGCCGGCCACGGCTCCCGGGCCCGAGTTCATGTATTTGTAGTGGCACCACACCGCGAAGTCGGCTTGGCTGTCGTGCAGGTCAACAGGCACGTTGCCGACGGCATGGGCCAAGTCGAAACCCGCCACCGCGCCTTGGGCATGGGCCAGGCGCGCTATTTTCTTGAGTTCGAAAGCCTGTCCGGTGCGGTACTGGATGCCCGGCCACAACACCAAGGCGGTGCGCGATCCATGCTGGCCTATCGCGCGCTCTATGGCGTCCATCGACAAGGTGCCGTCGGCCTGGTCGGGTTCGACTTCGATCAAGTGGGTCGCCGGATCGAAACCGTGGAAGCGGATCTGCGATTCGACCGCATGTCGATCCGAAGGGAAGGCGCCCGCTTCGATGAGGATGGCAGCGCGTTCGCTGGTCGGGCGGTAGAAGCTGACCATCATGAGGTGCAGATTGGCGGTCAACGAATTCATCGCCACCACTTCCGAAGGCTGCGCGCCGACCACGCGTGCCAGCGGCTCGCGGACCTGTTCGTGATAGGTCATCCATTGCGCCTGGCCGGTGAAATGGCCTTCCACCGCCTCATGGCTCCACTTGTCCAGCACCTGCAGCACATGCGTGCGCGCGCCGCGCGGTTGCAGGCCCAGCGAGTTGCCGCAGAAATAGATCTGTTCGTTGTGCTTGTGCTTGGGAATCAGGAATTCGCCGCGCAACGGGCGCAGCGGGTCGGCGGCGTCCAGCGCCATGGCGTGAGTGCGTGAAAGCGAGTCGGTCATAAGTCGGTCAGTAAGGTTTAAATGTCGTAGGAGCGACGCAAGTCGCGATGAAGCTTCACCTGTAAAGCTTCATCGCGACTTGTGTCGCTCCTACAAGAGAAGGTGATCATGCGAAGCGCGAAGCCGACAAGCCCAGCCATTCGAGTGCAGTGCCGTGGTACAGGCGCGCCTGACCGGCCGGGTCCAGGTTCAGGGCGGCGATGCCTGCGCCCGGCTCCTGCTCGCCCAACGGAAACGGGTAGTCGGTGCCCAGCATCACGCGGTCGGTACCAACAGTGTCCAGCAGGTACTGCAACGCGCGCGGGTCGGCCACCCATGAATCGAAGTAGAGTTGCTTGATGTAGTCGCGCGGGTTGCCGGGGTTGTCGGTGGCCACCAGATCCGGGCGCATGTTGAAGCCGTGCTCGATGCGGCCGATGGTGTAGGGGAAACTGCCGCCGCCATGGGCCAGGCAGATCTTCAGCTTCGGCAGCCGCTCCAGCACGCCGCCGAAGATCAGGCAGCAGGCTGCGCGGGATTGCTCGGCGGGCATGCCTACCAGCCAGGGCAGCCAGTACTTGGGCATGGTCTCGGCGCCCATCATGTCCCATGGGTGCACCAGGACCGCGGCTTCCAGTTCCGCCGCGGCCTGGAAGAACTCGAAAAGCTCGGGCGCATCCAGATTCAGCTCGCCGATATGGCTGCCGATCTGCACGCCCTGCAGTCCCAACTGGTCCATGCAGCGCTCCAGCTCCTGCACCGCCAGGCGCGGCGACTGCATCGGCACCGTGCCTATGCCTGCGTAGTGGCGGGGATATTGGCGGCACGCTTCGGCGGTGTGGTCGTTGAGCGCCTGGTGCAGTTCCAGGGCCTGGTTGGGCTTGGCCCAATAGCTGAACATGACCGGCACCGTGCTGAGCACCTGCACCTGCACGCCGAACCGGGCGTAGTCGTCGATACGCACCTGCGGGTCCCAGGTCTTGGGCCAGATTTCGCGGAAAAACTTGCCGTCCTTGTAGATGCGCGCGCGCCCATCGTCGCCGTGATGGATGACCGGGAAGCGCTCGTCGTTGTATTTCTTGGCCAGGTCCGGCCAAGTGTGCGGCAGGTAGTGGGCGTGGGTGTCGATCTTGAGCATGGCCCAGTTTAGCCGGGCGGGGCAGGGCCTGCCCGTGCCGAAGCTCAGGTATCGGGCATTACGTAACGGCCGGGCGCCGGATTCAGGTGTCCGCAGTTCTTGCAGGTCCTGTGCTCGACCGAGGAATAGAACCGGTCGAACACCGGTGGGAAGTCCTTCTCGATGTCGTGCAGGTGGAAATATTCCTCGTACACCTTGTGATTGCACTGTTCGCAGAACCACAGCAGGCCGTCGTCCTCGTGGGCCAGGCGCTTGCGTTCGATCACCAGACCGATGGATTCGGGCATGCGCTGGGGCGAGTGCGGTACGCGCGGCGGCAGCAGGAAGATTTCACCGGCCTTGATCGGGATATCACGCACTGCAGCATCCTCTTGGATCCGCAGCACCATTTCCCCCTCCAACTGGTAGAACCATTCCGGGCCTTCATCCCAGTGGTAGTCGGTGCGCGAATTCGGCCCGCCTACGACCATCACGATGAAGTCGCCGGCGTAGATCACCTTGTTGCCGACCGGCGGCTTGAGCAGGTGGCGGTGTTCTTCGATCCAGGCTTGCAGGTTTAGTGGGCTGGGAAGCATCCGGTTACTCCTTGATCGCTGCAACGCACTTGAGTTCGATGGCGATGGGCGTGGGCAGGGCGGTGATGCCAAGAGTGGTCCGGCACGGCGCAGTGGCCGGGTCAGGAAAATGTTCCGCCCAGATTTTGTTGTATGCCTTGAAGTCGCGGCCCATGTCGGTGAGATAGACGGTCACATCCACCAGGTCGGTCCATTCCGCGCCGCTGGCCCGAAGCACTGCGCGCACATTAGCGAACACCCTCTGCGTCTGCGCTTCGATATCGTACTTGCGCACGCCGCCGTCGGCGAAATACTCGTTGCCGGCGATCTCGTTGGTCGCCGCATCGCGAGGGCCGATGCCTGAAAGGAACAGCAGGTTGCCCACGCGGCGCGCATGCGGATAGCTACCCACGGGCGCCGGCGCCGAATTGGTGCGAACCCCTTCACTCATGGCGATCGCCCTGGGGTTTTACCGCGGCTATGGCATTCTGGTAGGCGGACGTGAGCTGCTCGGCACTATCCACGTCGATGCCGAGCTGGCGCACGCGACCATCGAACAGGCTGTAGACCCAGCCATGCACCGAGACCTTCTGCCCACGCGCCCACGCGTCCTGCAGCATGGTGGTCTGACAGACGTTGCTGACCTGTTCGATTACATTGAGTTCGCACAGGCGGGCGTGGCGCAGCGAATCGGTTTCCACCTGTTCCAGCAGCGCCGCGTGTTTCTGCGCGACATCGCCGACGTGGCGTAACCAGTTATCGGCCAGGCCGACGCGGCGATTGGTCAGGCTGGCGTGCACGCCGCTGCAGCCGTAGTGGCCGACGATGAGAATATGCTCGACCTTCAACAGGTCCACGGCGAACTGGATCGCGCTCAGGCAATTCAGATCGGTATGCACCACCAGGTTGGCGATGTTGCGGTGTACGAAGACCTCGCCGGGGTCCAGCCCCAGGATCTGGTTGGCCGGCACGCGCGAATCCGAGCAGCCGATCCACAGATAACGCGGAGACTGTTGCTGGGACAGGCGTTTGAAGAAGCCTGGATCCTCTTGCTTGATCCGTTCGGCCCATTCCCGGTTGTTGCGCAGCAGTTCGTCGAGGTCGCTCATACGTCCATTATCCCAGAGCCAGGCAGACATTCTTGGGTTCGGTGAAGAAACGCATCGCTTCGGCGCCGCCTTCGCGGCCTAGCCCCGAAGAACCCATGCCGCCGAACGGCGTGCGCAGATCGCGCATCAGCCAGGTATTGACCCACACGATCCCCGCGCGCAGCTGTGCGGACAGCCGATGCGCGCGATCCAGGTCGCGGGTCCATAGCGACGCGGACAGGCCGTAGTCGCTGGCATTGGCGAGCATCAGAGCTTCTTCGTCCGTATCGAATGGCTGCAGTGTGACCACCGGTCCGAAGATTTCCTCGCGGTTGCTGGCGCAATCCGGTCCCAGTCCTTCGATCACGGTCGGTTCTACGAACCAGCCGGCGCGCTCTATGCTGCGCCCGCCACAAAGGACCGTGCCACCTTCTTCGCGAGCGCGCTGCAGGCAGGCCATCACTTTGTCGAAATGCGCCTGGGAGACCAGAGGACCCTGGTGGGTGCCTTCGGCCATCGGATCGCCCACACGCAAGCCGCGTACCCGTTCGACGAACGCATCGCGGAATTCGCCGTAGATCGAGCGCTCTATCAGCAGGCGCGAGCCGCACAGGCAGATCTGTCCGGAATTCTGGAAGGCCGAACGAACCAGCATTGCCATCTGGTTGCGCCAATCGCTGTCGGCGAAGACCAGGGTCGGGTTCTTGCCGCCCAGCTCCAGTGAGACTTTTTTCAATGCAGGCGCAGTCAGCGACGCGATGCGCTTGCCGACCGCGGTGCTGCCGGTGAACGACACTGCGCGCACCTGCGGATGCGCGACCAGCGGCTCGCCGACTTCCGGTCCCAATCCGTGGACGATGTTGAGCACACCTTTGGGAAATCCGATCTCGGCCGCCAGTTCGGCCAGCATCGTCGCCGTCAGCGGCGTCACTTCGGAAGGTTTGGCGACGACGGTGTTGCCTGCGGCCAAGGCGGGCGCGATCTTCCAGGTGAACAGATACAGCGGCAGGTTCCACGGCGAAATCGTCGCCACGATTCCCAACGGCGCGCGCAGCGTGTAGTTCAGGCCCGCTTCGCCATGATGCGACTCGCTGGCGAACTGGGTGGCCGCATGGGCGAAGAAGCGCAGATTGGAGACTGCGCGTGGGATTTCTGCATCACGTGCCAAAGCCAACGGCTTGCCGCCGTTCAGCGACTCCGCGCGGGCGAACTCCTCCGTGCGTGATTCGAGTGCCGATGCCAGCTTTTCAAGCCAGGTAGCGCGCTCGCTGTTGCGTAGTGCGGACCACGAGGGGAAGGCGCGTGCCGCGGCAGCCATTGCGGCTTCGACGTCATTGGCGTCACCGAGCGCCACTTGTGCGTGGGCTTGCGCGGTATTGGGGTCGAACACATCCAGCCAGCCTCCGCTTCGGGGCTGTTGAGCTTGGCCGTCGATCCAGTGGTGCAGTTTCTGCATGGGCCAAGCTTAACCTTCTGCGCTGATAGCGTCTGCAACAAAAACTAGTGAAGCGGTGTCCAGTCCCCTTAACGACGTCATCCCGGCGAATGCCGGGACCCAACCGTCCGATCACTGACGCATGGGTCCCGGCATTCGCCGGGATGACCATCTTTTTTTGCGTGCTTCAATTTTATGAGAAATCAGGCGATTGCAAGAATTACAACAAGCGCTACATCGAGCGTTAGATTGACTGCATCCGTCCGCCATCCACCGCCAGGCTGACGCCATTGATGTACGCGGCCGCAGGACTCGCAAGAAAAGCAATGGCTGCCGCGATCTCGCTGGCTTCGGCAAAGCGGCCCACCGGCACGGTCGACAGCATGGTAGCGGCGACGGCATCGCGCGACTTGCCGGTGGAAGCCGAGCGGTCGTCCAGAATCTGCTCCAGCCGCTGCGTGCGGGTGTAGCCGGGCAGTACGTTGTTGACCGTGATCCCATCGTGGGCGAGCTCGCGCGAGAGCGTCTTGGCCCAGCTCGCCACGGCGCCGCGGATGCTGTTGGACACGCCCAGGTTGACGATGGGTTCTTTCACCGAAGTGGAGATCACGTTGACGATGCGGCCCCATTGCGCGCGCTGCATGCCAGGCAACACCGCCTGCACCAACGTCTGGTTGGCAAGCAGGTGTTTGTTGAAGGCGTCGAGAAAGGCGTCGGCGTCGGCATCGATGGCACGGCCGCCGGGCGGTCCGCCAGTGTTGTTGACCAGGATATGCACCGGCTTGGCGCTGACCAGCGTGCGTACGCGTTCAGCCAGCGCTTCATGCTCGGAAATATCGGCGGCTATCCAGTCGTACCGCTGGCCTTCGGCATTGCGGGGCAGGGACGCCGCCACTGCTTCAAGCGTCTCGGCACGCCGCGCCAGCAGGGTGACATCGGCGCCCAGCAGCGCCAGCTCCAGCGCCGCCGCGCGGCCGATGCCTGCCGAGGCTCCGCAGACCAGCGCGTGCTTGCCGTTGAGATTCAGGTCCATGCGTTCCTCATTCGGGTGCGCGGTTTGCCAGCCGCTCTGCCATCAATGCCGCGATCTCACGCGATTGCGGGTCTTCAAGCCTCGACAATCCATCCGCCGCGCCGCGCACATTGGCTGCGGGATGATTCTGGCTGAGCTTGAATTTCAGTTCGATCCGTTCGGGCACGAAACGGAACCCCACGATTCCACGCAGCTGGCTGCGGAGCCGCGGATTGTCGTGCTCGTAACGCCAATCGCTGCCGGCGGCGGTTTCGTGGCGCACGCTCAACCGGTTGACGATGCTGGCAAGGAAATCCTCTTCCTCGGAAGCCTCCAGCCGGCCGGTCAGGTGCGCCACCGCATAGTTCCACGTCGGTACCCGCGCCGCTTCTTCCTTGTCGGTGTACCAGCTTGGGGAGATGTAGGCATGCGGGCCCTGCACGATCATCAGGGCGGGTCCGGAATGCACGGCTTGCGGGTTGGCCTTGGCCCAATGGCCTTCGATCGTCACCTGCCCGGCGTCGCGCGAATACAGCACCGGCAGGTGGCTGGCGAAGGGAACGCCTTCCGCGTTGCTGATCAGGGTGACGAAAGAGTCGCGCGCCAGCAATCGGTCCAGTTCTAACAGGTCGGTTTCAGCGAAAGCCCGGGGCGTGTACATCGAAGCGGATCAGGCCCGCGCGCCCAGCGACTGCACCATCAGATGGCGCAACGCCGCGTCGTTCTCGGCGCGCGGGGGAGAGACTTCGTCCAGCGAGAAGCCCCTGGCCAGCGCATCGTCTTCGTCCAGTCCGTCGAAGGCTACGAATTCGGCGTCGAACAGCGCAGCGCGGGCGGTATCGTCGCTGTCGTAAGTCAGGGTATTGCCGTCGCTGTCGAAGACCTCCGCGGTGCCCGCTTCGCGCACGCGCAGGCGCGCCCACACGAGTGTGCGGCCCAGGGATGCCACGTACCACTGATAGTCGATCGTTTCGGTCATGCCATCACCAGGGACAAAAGCCAGAGCGCTCCCGCGCACGCCACGCCGCCGAAAATGACCAGCAGCGAAACCTTTGCAGGCGTGGCCAAGCCGGTCAGCGAGCTGTCGTGCGTCTCGCGATAGCGTCCGCTCAGCAACCAGCCCAGTGCGGCCGGCTTCAGAAAAGCTCCCGCTCCGAATTCCGCGGCGATGGCTTCGTGGCGATCGCGCACATGCACCAGGGTCAGCGGCCAGAAAATCACGAAGGCGCAGAAACCGGCGATGGCGGTGGCCAGGAACAACAGGGCGAAGAACAGGATCACTAAGAACCAAACCTCGTAGTTTTTAAAAGCGCCGTCATCCCAGCGAAAGCTGGGATCCATTTTGACTTTGCTTTTGCTTTGCAATGGACCTGAAACGCTGCCGCGAAGATCAAGATGGATCCCAGCTTTCGCTGGGATGACCGCGTTCCTTTTTTCTCGGGTGCCGGAAACATCAAAACTCCGCATTCCCCGGCGCGCGCGGGTAGGGGATCGAATCGCGGATGTTGGAAAGCCCGCAAACATAGACCACCAACCGCTCGAAACCCAGGCCGAATCCAGCGTGCGGCACGGTACCGTAGCGGCGGAAGTCGCGGTACCAGCCGTAGTGCGCCGCATCCAGTCCGAACTGCGCCATGCGCGAATCCAGCACGTCCAGGCGCTCCTCGCGCTGGCTGCCGCCGATGATCTCGCCGATGCCCGGCGCCAGCACGTCCATCGCGGCCACGGTCTTGCCGTCGTCGTTCAGGCGCATGTAGAACGCCTTGATGTGCTCGGGGTAGTTGGTCACCACTACCGGCCGGCCCACGTGCTGCTCGGTCAGCCAGCGCTCGTGCTCGGTCTGCAGGTCCAGGCCCCATTCCACCGGGAAATCGAACTTCTGCTTGGATTCCTGCAGCAGCTTGATCGCATCGGTGTACTCGATACGCTCGAACGGCGCGTTGATGAAATCTTCAAGCTTGCCGATCGCGCTTTTGTCCACGCGCTCAGCCAGGAAGGCGAGGTCGTCGCCGCGCTCGTCCAGCACCGCGCGGAACAGGTACTTGAGGAAAGCCTCGGCTACGCGCGCGTCCTCGGCCAGATCGGCGAAGGCGATCTCCGGTTCGATCATCCAGAACTCGGCCAGGTGGCGCGTTGTGTTGCTGTTCTCGGCGCGGAAGGTGGGGCCGAAGGTGTAGACCTTGCTCAGCGCCAGGCAGTAGGCCTCGACGTTGAGCTGGCCGGACACGG
This sequence comes from uncultured Pseudoxanthomonas sp., assembly GCA_965650035.1. GTDB lineage: Bacteria > Pseudomonadota > Gammaproteobacteria > Xanthomonadales > Xanthomonadaceae > Pseudoxanthomonas_A. The sequence goes on along the minus strand of CBFGMR010000002.1, from coordinate 23,391 downwards.
TGAGGAAGGTTTCCTTGCCGAAGAAGTCGCGGCTGAAATCCACTTCGCCCTTGTCGGTGCGGGGCAGGTTGGCCATGTCCAGCGTGGACACGCGGAACATCTGTCCGGCGCCCTCGGCATCGGAGGTGGTGACGATGGGGGTGCTGATCCAGTAGTAGCCGTTCTGGTGGAAGAAGCGGTGCACCGCCTGCGCCAGGCAGTTGCGGATGCGCGTCACCGCGCCGAAAAGGTTGGTGCGAGGGCGCAGGTGCGCGACTTCGCGCAGGAATTCCAGCGAGTGCGCCTTGGGCTGGATCGGGTAGGTTTCCGGATCCTCCACCCAGCCCACCACTTCCAGTTCGGAAGCCTGGATTTCGTAACTCTGGCCTTGCCCTTGGGAAGCGACCAGCGTGCCCGTGGCGATCACCGCACAGCCGGCGGTGAGGTGTTTCACTTCGGATTCGTAGTTGCCCAGCGCACTGGGCACGACGACCTGGATCGGCGCGAAACAGGAGCCGTCGCTGACGTTGACGAAAGACAGGCCGGCCTTGGAATCGCGCCGTGTGCGCACCCAGCCGCGTACCGTGACTTCGCCGCCGGCCGGGATCTTGCCCGCCAGCGCATGTTCGACGCTTACCACCGTCATGACTTGAATCCTTCGGGAACGCAACCATTAATGGAACGCGGAGTTTACCGGAGCAGCGCCGGGAAAGCCCCGTTCGCAGGTCTATAATCGCCGCAAGCAGGAGATCCGATGGCCATCACCCTTACCCCGGTCGCATTTCAGCGCGTGCAGCGTTTCGTTGCCGAGACGGGCGCCTTGGGCCTGCGTTTCGGCGTTACCCGCACCGGTTGCTCCGGCTGGGGGCACGTGGCCGATCTGGCCCGCGACCAGCGCCAGGACGACACCGTGTTTGAGCAAGAGGGCGTGAAGATCTTCGTCGACGCCGACAGCCTGTCCCTCGTCGACGGCACCGAGATCGATTTCGGCAAACAGGGCCTCAGCGAAACCTTCCTGTTCCGCAATCCCAACGCCACCGCCGAGTGCGGATGCGGCGAAAGCTTCACTACCGAAGCCGATCTGGCCTGAGGGCACCGCAGTGCGGCGAGTGCGACCAATGGCACTCCCACCGACCTGACCTCTCCGTATTAAGCTCCCGATTCGCCGAATCCGGAGTGCCCCATGTTTCGTCCCCTGTTGCTGGCAGCGTTGATGCTTGCCACCGTTCTACCCGCGCACGCCCAAACCAGCGCCCAGAACCCCACCTTGCACAAGCTGTTCGCCGATGAATGGGAGCGCGGCCTGCGCGAAAGCCCCGAGAACGCCAGCTATAACGGCGATCCCCGCTTCAACGACCGCTGGACCGACTTCAGCCTGTCGGCCATCGCCACCCGGCAAGAAGAAGATCGCGCGGCGTTGGAAAAACTGCGCGCGATCGACCGCAAGACCTTGTCGGCGGCCGACCAACTGGATTACGACACCTTTGAATGGAACCTGCAGCGCAGCATCGAGCGGCAGAAATTCCACGAATACCAGCAACCGATCAGTCACCAGGGTGGACCGCAGACCGCCGACGGGATCGCCGAGGTGCTGCCGTTCGCCACCGTCAAGGATTACCAGGACTGGCTGAAGCGGTTGCAGGCGCTGCCCAAGACCCTGGACCAGGTCATCGCCCTGATGCAGGAAGGGGTGAAGGCGGGCAACCTGCCGCCGCGCGTGCTGATGCAGCGCGTGCCGGCGCAGATCGCAGGGCAGGTGGTGGACGACCCGGCCAAGAGCGCCTTCTACAAGCCGTTCCTGAAGTTCCCCGATGGCATCTCCCAGGCGGACCGCGACAAGCTGCAGGCGGAAGCCAAGCGCGTCATCGCCAGAGAGGTGGTTCCCGCTTACCGCAAGCTGCAGACGTACTTCAACGACGAATACCTGCCCAAGACCCGTGAGTCGATCGCTGCGACCGAGCTGCCGGACGGCAAGGCCTATTACGATTTCCTGGCCCGCTACTACACGACCACCAACCTGACCGCCGACCAGATCCACGCCATCGGCCTGAAAGAAGTGGCGCGCATTCGCGCGGAAATGGAGAAGGTGAAGGCGCAGGCCGGCTTCAAGGGCACGCTGGCTGAATTCTTCGCTTACCTGCGCAGCGACCCGAAGTTCTTCCACAAGACGCCTGATGAGCTGCTGACCGCTTATCGGGCGCTATCCAAGCGCATCGACCCGGAACTGGTGAAGGTGTTCAAGACCATCCCGCGCCTGCCGTACGGTGTGCGGCCGATCCCGGACAACATCGCCCCCGACACCACCACCGCCTATTACCAGCCGGGCGCTTCGGACGGCACCCGGCCCGGTTATTACTACGTCAACCTGTACAAGCCCGAGGTGCGGCCGACCTGGGAAATGGTCCCCTTGTCCCTGCACGAAGCGGTGCCTGGCCATCATTTCCAGTTCGCGCGGGGGCTGGAGATCCCGGATGCGCCGATGTTCCGCCGCACCGCCTATTTCGTCGCCTATGGCGAGGGCTGGGGCCTTTACGCGGAGCAACTGGGGTACGAAATGGGCCTGTACGACGACCCCTACGACCATTTCGGCCAGCTGGTCTATGAAATGTGGCGCGCGGTGCGTCTGGTGGTGGACACCGGCATGCACGCCAAGGGTTGGAGCCGGGAGCGGGCCATCGCCTATTTCAAGGACAACGCGGCCAAGACCGACCAGGACATAGTCAACGAGATCGACCGCTATATCGGCACGCCGGGCCAGGCCCTGGCCTACAAAATCGGGCAGATGAAGATCTCCGAGCTGCGGGCCAAGGCCAAGCGCGAGCTGGGGCCGAAGTTCGACCTGCGCGAGTACAACGATGCCGTGCTGGAAACCGGCTCGGTGCCGCTGGAGGCCCTGGAGAAGCACATCGATGCCTGGATAGCCGCTCGAAAGGCCGCCAAATAGCCTTGCCGCTTGCAGCTAAGTCATTGAGCTGACATAATTTCCGGCTTCCTGCGGGCTTGTCCTGCAGGAATCCTTGCCCCACCGCGTCTTTCATTCCCATGTTTGGGGGACGGTCGGGGGGCTGTCCGGTCGTGCTTCTTCAGGGAAGCCGGCCATCATCCGAAAGGTATACAACGATGCGTCATTATGAAGTCGTGTTCCTGGTCCATCCCGACCAGAGCGAGCAAGTCCCCGCCATGATCGAGCGTTACAAGACGCTGGTTGAAAACGGCGGCGGCAAGATCCACCGTCTGGAAGACTGGGGCCGCCGTCAGCTGGCTTACCCCATCCAGAACCTGGTCAAGGCCCATTACGTGCTGTTCAACATCGAAGTTGAACAGGCGATCCTGGCCGAACTGACCGAAAGCTTCCGCTTCAACGATGCGGTGCTGCGCCACCTGATCATGAAGCGCGATGAAGCCGACACCGAGATGTCGATCATCATGAAGAGCAAGGACGAGAAGGGCGACAAGCCCGAGCGTGGCGAGCGTCGCCGTCGCGATGACGACGAGGGCGAGGTTGTCGAAGCCGCCGTCGATACCGATTCCGACACTGCCGAAGCCGCCTAAGGAGCACCCTCATGTCCAAGTTCTTCCGTCGCCGCAAGTTCTGCAAGTTCACCGCCGAAGGCGTGAAAGAGATCGACTACAAGGATCTCAACACCCTGCGCCAGTACCTGACCGAAACCGGCAAGATCGTCCCCAGCCGCGTGACCGGCACCAAGTCGCGCTACCAGCGCCAGCTGCAGACCGCAGTCAAGCGCTCGCGTTTCCTGGCGCTGATCCCGTATACCGACAGCCACGACAATTGAGTTCTCCTTCCCCTTCAAGGGGAAGACCGGGATGGGGATGGTTATCCCCTCCGCGACGCAAAAGTCCGATTACTGGCGACACCATCCCCACCCAACCCTCCCCTTGAAGGGGAGGGCTTCAACGAACTGTCATTCGGACAGCCCACCGCTGCGGGTTGAATCCCGCTAACGAATACGGAGCAATACCATGCAACTGATCCTCCTGCAGAAAGTGACCAACCTGGGCGTGCTCGGCGACAAGGTCGACGTGAAGCCGGGCTATGGCCGCAACTACCTGGTGCCGCAGGGCAAGGCCGTGCCGGCCACTGCCGCCAACGTCGCCGAGTTCGAAGCCAAGCGCGCCGACTACGAAGCCAAAGCCAAGTCGATCCATGACGAAGCCGAAGGCCGCCGCGCCAAGCTGGAAGGCGCCAGCGTCACCATCAGCGCCAACGCCGCTACCGAAGGCAAGCTGTTCGGTTCGGTCGGCCCGCGCGACATCGCCGAAGCCTTCACCAAGGCGGGCTACCCGCTGGAGAAGAGCGAAGTGATCCTCGGCGAAGGCGCGTTCCGCCACATCGGCGAGTACGACGTGGTGGTGCATCTGCACGCCGACGTGGAAACCACGGTCAAGGTCATCGTCATCGCCGACGTCTGAGCCTGATCGACAGCAATGCCGCGACGGGCGCCGAAAGGCGCCCGTTTCGTTTCCACACTGTAGGAGCGCCCCCTGGGCGCGAGCTCTTCGCTTCTGTCTCCAATTCAAAAAGCAAGAGCTCGCGCCCAGGGGGCGCTCCTACAAGGGGTAGGCAAGGCAAGGGGATCCTCGCTGTCGCAATCGGTGAGATCGCAAGGGTTTATCAAGCAATCGTACTTATCCACAGGTTGTGCCATCGCGAGCACACAGGCGGAGCACCTACGATGGCCGATCACGCAAGCATCCGCAGCATCGCAAGATCCGCACAGGAATCCACCGCACCCATGTCCGCACGCCCAGGCTTCCGCTACGACCAGCACGACGCGCGCATCGAACAACTGCGCGTGCCGCCGCATTCCATCGAGGCTGAGCAGGCGGTGCTGGGCGGACTGATGCTGGCGCCGGAAGCCTACGACCGCATCAACGACAAGCTCAACGACGTCGACTTCTACCGTCGCGACCACCAGCTCATCTATCGCGCCATCAGCGAGCTGGCGGAAAAGAGCCGTCCCTACGACGCGGTGACCCTGGGCGAGTGGTTCGAGTCGCAGGGGCAGATCGAACAGGTCGCCGGCGGCGCCTATCTGGTGGAACTGGCCACCACTACGCCTTCGGCCGCCAACATCGTGGCCTATGCGGAGATCGTGCGCGACAAAGCGGTGATGCGGCAGCTGATCGAGGTCGGCACGGCCATCATCAACGATGGCTTCCAGCCCGACGGACGCGACAGCGCCGAACTGCTGGCCAAGGCCGAACAGGAAGTCTTCGCCATCGCCGAAGCCGGCGCGCGCGGGCGCACCGACTTCACCGCGGTCAACACCGCATTGAAGGACGCGTTCGAAGTGCTGCAGAACCGTTTCGAGAACGGCGGCAGCATCACCGGTCTGCCCACCGGCTACCACGATTTCGACGAAATGACCGCCGGCCTGCAGCCCACCGACCTGCTGATCCTTGCTGCGCGTCCGGCCATGGGCAAGACCACGCTGGCGTTGAACATCGCCGAATACGCGGCGATCAAGTCGAAGAAGGCCGTGGCCGTGTTCTCGATGGAAATGTCGGCCTCGCAGCTGGCCTTACGCCTGATTTCCTCGAATGGCCGGGTCAACGCCACGCGCTTGCGCACTGGCCAGCTGGAGGACGAGGACTGGAGCCGGGTCACCAGCGCCATCCGCATGCTCAAGGAAACCAAGATTTTCATCGATGACACGCCGGGACTGTCGCCCGACGTGCTGCGTTCGAAGGCGCGCCGCCTCAAGCGCGAGCATGATCTGGGCCTGATCGTGATCGACTACCTGCAGTTGATGGCGGTGCCTGGCAACAGCGAAAACCGCGCCACCGAGATCTCCGAGATATCTCGCTCTCTCAAGGGCCTGGCCAAAGAGCTCAACGTACCGGTGATCGCGCTGTCCCAGCTCAACCGCTCGCTGGAAACCCGCACAGACAAGCGCCCGGTGATGGCCGACCTGCGCGAATCGGGCGCCATCGAGCAGGATGCCGACGTCATCATCTTCATCTACCGCGACGAGTACTACCACAAGGACTCGGCGGATAAGGGTCTGGCCGAAGTCATCATCGGTAAGCAACGTAACGGCCCCACCGGCTCGATCAAGCTGAAGTTCTTCGGCGAGTACACGCGCTTCGATAATCTGGCGCACGACGCGGTCGGAAGCTTCGAGTAGGGCGGGCATTGTCCGCCGCCGGGGTGCAAGTGACGTTCGCGGCGGGCAATGCCCGCCCTACAGGACGGTCTTCGGCTTCTCCTGCGTCACTTTGTTGAGCAGCTTCACCGCATAGCCGCTGCCCGGCACCACTGCCGAAGCGACTTCCGCGCCCAGCTCGAACATCATCTCCCGCGACATCACGATGTCCACTTTCTCACGGAACCATTCCCCGTTCTCGATCACCTCGCCGGTCAAGCCGTCGATCTCGATCACGCCCAGCTTGTTGTTCCAGTTGTATTCGAAGGCGAATACCGGTCGGAAGTACAGATGTGCGGTGGTGAACTCCACCGTGTCGCTCTGGATCGAATGCGCATCGATGGGTTCGGCGGCCAGTTTCGCCTTCACGATCTGCACCGCGGCGTTGAACGGCAGCTGCGGCGGAAGGGTGCCGTCGACGTCCAGCTGGACCCGCTCGGTCGCCTTGTAGCGGTCGATGTAGCCCTGCAGCTTGGCCGGCTTTATGCCGCGCTTGAGCCCGTCCTGATGGATCACGGCATCGATCTTTCGATGGCAGAATTCCTGCAGCTGCACATCGATGCGCGGTTTGCTGCCGCTGTTGGGGATGATCTCGAAGGCGCTGCCGGCGATCTCGACCTTGCGCGCATAGGGGTTGGTGATCTGCACCGGATACACCGCTTCGTGCAGGTAGTCGATTTCGCGACGCGCGACCAGGTGCCAGAACGGTTCGTAGCGCAGCTCCCACTTGGACAGCTTCACGGTTTCGGCTTTCGGACGGTTCAATGGATTGAGCCGGGCCAGCGTGCCGAAAGCGGCGAGTTTGCTTTTCTCGGCCTGTTCCTCAGCGGCCCGGCTCGGATATATCTCTTCGAAATAGAGAATACGGTAGACAGAGTTGTCGGGGCTAAGCATGGTGTCCATCATCGATCCCGGCGCGCCGTGGGTATCCTTATCGATACGGAATCCGGCGAGGGTGCAGGCCACTGGCGGCGCCGACGACCGGCAGGGGCGGCTACAATCTGGCGATGTCCGACCCATCTCCGACCGCCGTGCCCGGTCAATCCAACTCGTCTCGCGCCGAAGCCAGCGACCGCCCCACGCGCATCCGCGTGGACCTCGATGCGTTGACGCATAACCTGCGGACGCTGCACGGGCACACCGGTGTGCCCGTCATGGGCATCGTCAAGGCTAATGCCTATGGGCATGGCCTGGTGCCGGTTGCCCTGCACCTGGAGGCGCAGGGCATCGCCCAATTGGGCGTCGCCTTCGTGGAAGAAGGTCTGGCTTTGCGCCGGGCGGGAGTGAAAGCACCGATCCTGGTGCTGGGCGGCATTCATGCGCCGCAGGTAACCCAATTCCTTATCCACGATCTGGAAGTGACCGTCTCTTCGATCGACAAGCTTCGCCAAGTGGAACAGGCCGCCCAATCCATCGGTCGCAAGGCGGTGATCCATCTGAAGATCGATACCGGCATGGAACGCATCGGCGTGCACAGCGAGAGCGCGGGGGCCTTCATCGAAGCGGCGGTGGCTTCGCGCTGGTGCACGGTCAAGGGCGTCTATTCGCATCTCGCCTGTTCCGACGATCCTTCCTCGGCCATGACTACCGAGCAGTTGCAACGTTTTCTGACCGCCTGCTCGCACTTCGAGCGGATCGGTGCGCCGATGCCGCTGCGCCACCTGGCCAATTCCGGCGGCGTGCTGCATTTCCCCGAAACCTGGCTGGACATGGTGCGCCCCGGCATCGCGCTGTACGGGGTGATGCCGGACCCGGCGTCGCGCGCAATGGTGGCGTTGAAACCGGCGCTGTCGCTGGTGTCCAGCGTGGTCTACTTCAAGGTGGTCAAGGCGGGCCGCACGGTGAGCTACGGTGCTACCTGGACCGCCACGGCGGATACGCGTGTGATCACGCTGCCCATCGGTTACGGCGACGGTTATCCGCGGGCGTTGTCCTCGCGCGGGCAGGTGCTGGTGCGTGGGCAGCGCCATCCGATCATCGGCCGCATCTGCATGGACCAGTTCATGGTCGACATCGGACCGGCCGGCACCGCCTACAACGGCGACGAAGTCGTGCTCATCGGGCGGCAGGGCGAAGCGATGATCGACTGCGAAGCAGTGGCCCAGGCCGCAGGCACCATTCCGTACGAAATCCTGACCGGCCTCAACCAGCGCATCCCACGCGAGTACTTTGTGGACGCTGCCGCCGGCGCATAGCGCTTCCCGCCATAGGTCCAACTTCCGAACCGCGTTGACGCCCTTCGCCGCCGCATGCTTCACTCGGCGCGGAGAGGAGAAAACGATGGCAACGACGAAAGCGCCGCGCAAGCCGCGCAAGGAGCCCATGTCGCGGGTCGATACGGCATGGCTGCGCATGGAACGCCCTACCAACCCGATGATGATCACCGGCGTGCTGATGCTGGACGAGCCGATGACGCTCGAAACGCTGAAGAAACTGGTCAGGAAGCGCTTCTTGGCCTATCCGCGGTTTCTGCAGAAGGCGGTGGACACGCCCGCCGGCGCGGCCTGGCTGGAAGACGAGCACTTCGATCTGGACTGGCACGTGCGCATGACCGCGCTGCCGGGCCGCAGCGACAAGAAGTCCGAGAAAAAGGCCTTCGAGCGCTTCGTCAGCCAGATGGCGTCCACGCCATTAGATAAGTCGAAACCGCTTTGGCAATTCCATCTGGTGGAGAAATACGGTGGCGGTTCGGCCCTGGTCAGCCGTATCCATCACAGCTACGCCGACGGCATCGCCCTGGTGCAGGTGCTGCTGTCGCTGACCGACACCACGCGCAAGCCCGAGAAAAGCAGCGACTTGCGCGCCGCCTGGCTGAAGCAGGACGGTGCCGAAGTGGTGCGCCGCGTCGGCGCCATGGATCGCTACATGAAGATCGGCGGCAAGGTGCTGGACAAGGGCATGGAGATGTATCGCGACCCGACCCTGGCCACCATGCTGGCCAAGGAGGGCGGCGAGATCGGTCGCGAGCTGTTATCGGCGCTTGCGCTATCCGACGATCCGCCCACCATGCTTCGCGGCAAGCTGGGTGTGAGCAAGCGCGTGGCCTGGGCAGAACCGCTCGATCTGGACGAAGTGAAGGCCGTCGGTCGCGCCTGCGACTGCACGGTCAACGACGTATTGATGGCGGCCGCCGCCGGCGCGCTGCGCAGCTACATGATCGAACGCGGCGAAAACCTGGACGGAGTGACTTTGCGGGCCACGGTGCCGGTGAATCTGCGCCCGCTGGAGCACGCCAAGAAGTTGGGCAATCACTTCGGCCTGGTATTCCTTGAGCTTCCGGTCGGGGAAGACAACCCGATTCGGCGGGTGGAGCGCGTCGCCAAATGCATGAATGACTTGAAGAATTCAAGGCAAGCTATTGTTGCATTTGGACTTCTTGCAGCACTTGGCATGGCTCCGACCGCGGTGCAGGGTATTGCGCTGGAGCTTTTCAGCCGCAAGGCCACGGCTGTGGCGACCAATGTTCCAGGCCCGCAGCAGCCGCTGTATCTGGGTGGCTGCAAGATGCGGGAAATGATGTTCTGGGTACCGCAGACCGGTTCGATCGGCATTGGCATTTCCATCATGAGCTACAACAACCTGGTGCATTTCGGTTTGATCGCTGATGCCAAGCTGGTGCCCGATCCGGACGCGGTGATCCAGCGTTTCGGTCCCGAGTTCGAGAAGCTGCTGTACCTGGCGCTGATGGGCAACTGGGACAAGAGCCTGGACTCGGACGCGGCGGCGGCGCTGACCGCCGCGTCAAGCTGAACGAATTACCTTTTGTTTGCGTCTTCTTCACCTGTCTTTAGCTGACAGACATCCCAAGCTAGGTAGCTTGCCGATTCTGAACCACCCAGGGGACATGGTCCCTCATGACAGGAGAAGTCGAATGAAGACCTACGCAATCAAGGCCACTGCAGTTGCGCTTATCGCCACCCTTACCCTGGGTGGCTGCGCCACCTACACCGGGCAGACCAACGACCCCAACGACCCCAACCGCACCCGCAATGCAGCGCTGATCGGCGCAGGCATCGGCGCGGTGGCCGGCTTGCTGAGCGGCGGCAACGCCACCGAGCGGCGTCAGCGCGCACTGGTCGGCGTGGGCGTGGGCGGCCTTGCCGGCGGCGCCGTCGGCGCTTATCAGGATCGCCAGGAAGCCGAGCTGCGCCGCCAGACCGCAGGGACGGGAATCGAGGTCAGCCGCGATGGCGATGTCATCAAGCTCAATCTTCCCGATGGAGTCACCTTCGATTTCGGCAAGGCCAATCTGAAGCCGCAGTTCTATCCGGCGCTCGACAACGTCGCCAACACCTTGGCGCAGTACAACCAGACCATCGTCGAGGTTTCCGGCCATACCGACAGCGTGGGCAGCGATGCGGCCAACCAGACCCTGTCGGTGCAACGCGCCAATTCGGTCGGCAATTACCTGATCGGCAAGGGACTGGTGCGCGAGCGTTTCGAGATCGTGGGCTTCGGCGAAACACAGCCGGTGGCCAGCAACGACACCGATTCGGGCCGCGCCTTGAACCGCCGGGTCGAAATCCGCGTATTGCCGCTGCGTTCGTAAGCCGCAGCGTTCGCCTTCAGCGACAAACGGGCCGCTCAAGCGGCCCGTTTTTTATTGCGGTTTCGCTCTCGCCGGATTGCCGAACACCGTGGCGCCAGCAGCCACGTCGCGCGTCACCACGCTGCCCGCACCGATCAAGGCATCGTCACCGATCGTCACGCCCGGCAGGATCAGCGCGCCGGCTCCTATCCAGACGTTCTCGCCGATATGCACCGGACGGCCGAATTCCAGCCCTGTGCGTCGGGTTTCGGGATCGCGCGGGTGGTCGGCGGTCAGTATCTGTACGCCGGGCGCGATCTGGGTTTTGGCGCCGATGGTCACCGCTACTACATCCAGAATCACGCAATTGAAATTGAGAAATACGCCGGCGCCCAGGCGGATGTTGAACCCGTAGTCGCAATGGAACGGCGGGCGGATGACCGCACCATCGCCCACGGCCGCCAAGCGCTCGCGCAGCAACTCGCGGCGAAACGAGGAAGGCTGATCCGCCGCGGCGTTGTAACGCGCCATCCAGTGCTTGGCGGCGGTTTGCGCGGTCTGTATTTCGGTATCGCCCGCGTCGTAGAGCTCGCCGGCCAGCATTTTCTGCATTTCGGAGCGGGGGTTCATCGTTATCTCCGGACGGTGTCGCCGAATTCTAAACGTGCGGAGACGCCCCTGCGAAAAAGAACGGGCCGCAAAGAAAGCAGCCCGTTCCTGTCGTTGGCTCATCAAGCGGCAGCCACTGCCTACGCAACGCTCACGGCCATTTCATTTCGCCCTTGCTTACCTTCGCGCTCAACTCCAGCGAGGGTAGTGCGCCGAGCGTGGGGTAGCGCTGCTTCATCGCTGCGATCAACCCTGCGGAATCTTTGGCCTTGGCGGTTTCCACGTCGTAGGTCTTGATGTAATCGCCGGTGAAACGCACCGCTTCCAGATCCTGCGGCACGTCCGGGGCGAAGTGGCCAGGAATCACCCGTGCCGGCTGCAGCGATTCGATCCTGGCCAGCGTGGCCAGCCAATCGGCGTGCGACTGCGGCGTTTGCGTATCGGCCATCCATACGTGTTCTCCCGCCATGACGGAAATGCCGCCGGCCACGGTTTTGATCGACGGGATCCAGACGAAGCTGCGCTCCGGGGTGGGACCGTCCAGGCCGATGACCTGCAGCTCCTGACCTTCCAGGCTCAGGCTATTGCCTTGCAACGGCTCGGGGACGATCACCTGCTTCGGCGCACCGGCGCCGAGTATCGGGCCCCAATAGGCCAGTTTGCCCGCGCTGGTTTCCTTGATGTGCGCGATGGTTTGCGGAGTGGCCAGAATCTTCGCCTCCGGGAACGACTGCTTCAGCGTTTCCAGGCCGAAGTAGTAATCCGGATCGCTATGGCTGATGTAGACCGTAGTCAGTCGTTTGCCCGAAGCCTTGATCAGATCCGCCACTTTCTGTGCATCCAGGGTGGAGAACTGTGCGTCGATCAGGACGGCATCCTTTGCGCCGCTGACCAGCACCGAAGTCACTGCGAAGATCGCTTCCTCACCGGGGTTGTAGACCTCGGTCGTCAGCGGTTGGGTGGCCGGTTCGACGGTTTGCGTGGCCTGGGCGGTGGCTTCCGTTGTCGGAGTGGGCGCGGGAGGCGCCTGGCGATTGCATGCGCCGAGCATCAAAGCAAGGACTGCGGTGCAGGCGAGGGGCAGGGCATGCGAATTCATGTTCGTTCCTTCGTGGATGAGGAGGGGATGGAGCGAGTTTTGACTTGCTGCGATGGGCTGGCTGCGACGGAACTGGCTGCGATGGAGCTGGCTCCTTCAGTACGCGACAGTGGCGATGTTCTTCGGATATTTGGGTTGCTCGATTTCATCGACGAAGGCGTCGGCGTAATCGGCATGGCTGATAGCGCTCTTGCCTTCGGCATTGGCCAGGAATGCGTTGGCCTGGCTGCGGAAGACGCCGCGCTTTTCGCCCGGACCGATTTCCGCGGCGGGCGAATAGAAGGTCCAGTCCAGATCGGCGGTCTGATAGCGCTTGAGCGCATCGCGATGAGCGAGCGCAACCGCCTTGTAAGCCGCCGGGAAATTGGGTGTATCGACCAGTTGCACGCCGGGCGCAACTTCCAGACTGCCTGCGCCGCCGACGACGACCAGGCGTCGGATGCCCGCCTCCAGCGCTGCGGCGATCAGATCTTCGGCAACCTCGCTGAGAGTGGCCTCGGCGCCCGGCGCCGGGCCGTAGGCGCTGGCCAATACGTCGTTGCCCTGGATAGCCGCCACCAGTGCGTCGTGATCGTCCAGTGGCGCGATAACCAGATGGGCGCCGGCCAGTTCCGGCGGCAGGTCGGTATCGCGCCGGACGATGGCGGTGACTTCGTGGCCACGGCTGATCGCTTGCTGGGCGATCTGGCGGCCTATTTTGCCGGTGGCGGCGACGAGGGCGATTTTCATGGTGGGCTCCAGATTCGGGGAATGGGAGCACTGTAATGACCTGAAATCGGACGAAAAACCCCGTATAAGTACTTTATTTGTTGCGTATATCGATCAAATAATGGACCGGATGACCGCAATGACCGTCTTCGTCGAAGTTGCCGAACGCGGCAGCCTGACTGCGGCGGCCGACGCATTGGATATGTCGCGGGCGATGGTCACTCGCTATCTGGCAGAACTGGAGGACTGGTTGGGCGCGCGCTTGTTCCATCGCACGACCCGACGCATCAATCTGACCTCGGCCGGAGAGCAGGCACTGGAGCGCTGCCGCCGCTTGCTGGAACTGGGCGAGGACTTGCAGACAGCGGTTGGCGAAAGCGCCGATGCGCCGCCGCACGGCCAGTTGCGTATCACCTGCAGCACATCATTCGGACAAAGCCAGCTGGCGACAGCGGTGGCCGGCTATGTCGCCCGCTTTCCCAGTGTCAGGATCGACATGCTGATGGTGGACCGTACCGTCAACCTGATCGAAGAACGCATCGACTTGGCCATCCGCATCACCCATGAGCTGGATCCCAGCTTGATCGCGCGAAGGTTGTCGGTTTGCCGTTCGCTGCTGTGCGCCACCCCGGCCTATCTGGCGGCCCATGGCACTCCGCAGCGACCAGAGGATCTGGTTCGGCACAACTGCCTTACCCACCATTTCGTCGGCAAGAGCCTGTGGCAGCTGCGGCGCAATGGACGGGATATCGCGGTGGCGGTCGGCGGCAGTATCAGCGCCAACGAGGCCAGCGTGCTGTTGCAGGCGGTACGTGCCGATGCGGGTATCGCCATGCTGCCGACCTATCAATTGGCGTCGCTTATCCGCAGCGGCGAACTGGTGGCGGTCCTGCCGGACTACGAAGTGCCGCCCATGGGCATCTACGCGGTCTACGCTTCTCGCCGGCAAATGCCGGCTCTGGTGCGTTCGTTCCTCGATTTTCTGAGCGAGCGCTTCGGCGAAGCGCCGGACTGGGAACCGCAGCTGCCGGCAATTCTGCCGCTGGGCTGAGCATCGAAGCGCGGCGAGATTGTCGATGGACGAAAAACGAAAAGCCGGAACCTCGCGGTTCCGGCTTTCGCTTGAAGATGGTGGAGATGGCGGGAATCGAACCCGCGTCCGAAGGCACTCCATCCCCGGTACTACATGCTTAGCGTTCCGTTAGATCTCGCCCCCGGGCAGCACGGCACGCAAAGCGCACCCGGTGACCAGCCTGTTTTGGTTAAGCCGTGACTGACAGGCAGCCGTCACAGCCGGTTCCGTGATAATGACCCTACATCCACGAGCACGGGCACAAGTGGGTTCGGGGCTTACGCCTTAAGCGGCGAGAGCGTAGTTGTCGTCGTTGGCAACTAGAAGTTTGCTACTGGATTAACGAGGAAAGTCGCCCCCTCGGCATGCACCAGGCAATTTCGCAACCCCCGTCGAAGCCAGTGCATCCCCGGGAATCAGACATTGCTGATGTCCCCAGTGTAGGGGCGATGGACCCGGGTCACAACTTCCGCGACAGACGCTGGTTAGCATCGCTTCATCGCCTTCCATGCCTTGGCCCCGCGCCCGGCGGGAGTGCGTTTCCCCATGGAAGTGCGGAGAATTTCAAATGGCAACGAAAAAAGGCGGCAAACGGCCCCCTTCGTCTCGCGGCGTCGCCGCTGCGGGAAAGGCGGCCAAGAACGCGGGCAGGGCGCCTGCCAAGCCCCGCAAGACAGCGTCTCCCATGGCCGCCAAGTCCGACGCCTTGCAGCAGTCCGGCTTCATGGCTGCCGCCCAGGGCGAAGCCAAGACCGTCATCTACATACATGGCATCGGCAACAAGCCCACGGCCGAGGTGCTGCGCTGTCAGTGGGACAAAGCGCTGTTCGGGCGCGGCATGGGCGAGCGGACGCGGCTGGCGTACTGGGTCAATCGCGATCGCTATCCGACTCCGGAGCCCGGCACCTGCGGCGACCGCGACCAGGGCCCCACCATCAATCAGGCCGAGCAACGGGTATTGAGTGCGCTGGGCGTTGCCCCCAGCCGCCGCGACCTGGGGGAACTGGCCGATGCGCTGGCCGCTACGCCGGCCGAAAGCGAAATGCTCCACGCCATGCTCGATGAGATGGGCGCTACCGGGACGCCGCAACGCGGTCCCGGCAAGCGCGGGCTGTTCGATAAAGTCAACGAAATCCTGCTCAAGCTGATCTCCGCCGCGTTGCTGCAGGACGTGCACGATTTCTTCTTCGACAAGCAACGGCGCGCGGTCATGGAACGCAGTCTGCTGGACCGTATGGAATCCGGCGGCGGGCCGTTCGTGGTGGTGGCCCACAGCCAGGGCTCGATGATCGCCTATGAAGTGCTGCGCAAACTCGACCCAGCCAAATACGACGTGGCGTTATTCGTCACCATCGGCTCGCCGCTGGGCCTGCCCAGCGTCCGCAGCATGTTCAAGCGGTCGATCGGGAAAAAGAAACTGCCGTTCCCGCCCTGCGTGCGCCATTGGTACAACGTCGCCGACCGCCAGGATCCGGTCGCGTTGGACGGCAACCTGACCGACGACATCGAGAATCCCGGACAGCGCTTCTCCAACCTGCAGGGCGCCGACGTCAATACGGACAGTCCGCGCAACCCGCATTCGGGTTCCGGCTATCTTTCCAATCTGCATGTGCGCGCCAAGGTGCGCGAAGTGGTGGGCGTGGGCTTCGATCAACCGGTTTCCAATACCGTGCTCATCAAGGATCTGTCCGATCGGCTGGAAGCCAACGGCGCCGAGCACCGCCATGAAGTCCTGATAGAACTCGACAAACTGCCGGCCGGGGAGGGCGGGCGCGAGGCTGCGCGCGCCGCGCTGCTTGCGCGCATACGCGGTCTGGCTTCGGAGACGACGAAGCTCAAGAGCGAGGCATTGGACGACGAAATCTATCTGGAGGACGGTCTGCAGCGTTTCGTTTCGGCCAAGCTGACCCGTTTCGAAATCGAATCGCTGCGCAACGACTATCAGGCCCTGAGTTTCAAGCGTCTTTGGCGCGATGCGGGCAAGCGCGCGTTGCTTAACCAGTCGCGCAGCGTGATCCAGGCCGACGCCGCGCAGAGCGCTTACCGCGCGCTGGGGCAGAAGATCGGCTGGGCGGTGCTGGATACCGGTATCGCGGCCGGACATCCGCATTTCTACGAGAGGGGCAAACGCGATGTGGTAGTGGCGCAATGGGATTGCACCGTGCGCGGCAAGCCGAAGAAATTGCTGCGCGCCGACGGCGTGGCCTTCAGCAAATTGGACCGCAACGGCCATGGCACCCATGTGGCGGGAGTGATCGCAGGGCAATGCAGCGCTCCGGTGCCCGGCGAGGGCAAGGAAAAGGTGGATTTCGCCGGCATCGCTCCGCTGGCGCAGCTGTACGGCTTCAAGGTGCTGGACGATGACGGCAACGGCCGCGATTCGTGGATCATCAAGGCGGTGCAACAAGTGGCCGACATCAACGATCACGCCGGGGAACTGGTCATCCACGGCATGAACCTGAGCCTGGGCGGGTACTTCGATGCGGAAAGCTACGGCTGCGGCTTCACGCCGCTATGCAACGAACTGCGGCGTTTGTGGCGGCAGGGCGTGGTGGTGGTGTTGGCAGCGGGCAACGAAGGCCTGGCCTGGCTGGTGCAGAACGATGGCGAGTCGTACCCGGCCAACATGGACATGACCATCGGCGACCCCGCCAACCTGGAGGACGCGATCGCGGTGGGTTCGGTGCACAAGGGCAACCCGCACAGTTACGGCGTTTCCTATTTCTCCTCGCGGGGGCCTACCGCCGATGGCCGGCACAAGCCCGATGTGGTGGCGCCCGGCGAAAAAATCATTTCGGCGCACTACGGTTTCAAGGCGTCCGATCCGAGCACGTGGATGGTCGAGATGAGCGGCACCAGCATGGCGGCGCCCCATGTGTCCGGACTGATCGCGGGCTTTCTGTCGGTACGACGCGAGTTCATCGGCTTCCCCGATCGGGTCAAACAGATCGTGCTGGGCCACTGCACCGATATCGGCCGCGACCCCTACATGCAGGGCAAGGGCATTCCCAACATGATCCAGATGCTGGCCTCCACATAGAACATCTGTAGGAGCGGGCCCTGCCCGCGACTGGCGTTACCGGGAAACTTGTCGCGGGCAGGGCCCGCTCCCACAGGAAGGTCAGGCGTCGCGGTTGTGGCGGCGCATCACGCGCTGTTTGTCGCGCGCCCAGTCGCGGTCCTTGCTGGCTTCGCGCTTGTCGTGGGTCTGCTTGCCCTTGGCCAGGGAGATGCCGGCCTTGACCTTGTTGCCCTTCCAATAAAGCGAGGTGGGCACGATGGTGTAGCCGTCGCGCTCTACCTTGCCTATCAGCACATCGATCTCGCGCTTGTGCAGCAGCAGCTTGCGGGTGCGGCGGTCGTCGGCGACCACATGGGTCGAGGCTTGGATCAAGGGCGTGATCTGCGCGCCGAACAGGAACAGCTCGCCGTTGCGGACCACCGCATAGGCTTCGGTAATGTTGGCGCGGCCGGCACGGATCGCTTTCATTTCCCAGCCCTGCAACGCCATGCCCGCCTCGTAGTGTTCCTCGAGATGGTATTCGTGGCGTGCGCGCTTGTTCTGCGCAATCGTGCCAGTGCTGTTTGCTTTATCCTTGCCGGGTTTCTTCGCCATGGCGCTATTGTCGCCGATGGGGGAAGTGCAAGCGAGCCCAGCCCATACCGAGCCCCGTCAACGCATGCAAACCATACGCCGCAGCGCTCTGGTCGAGCACTCCACCACCCGCATGTTCGAGCTGGTCAACGACGTGGCCGCCTATCCGCGGCGTTTCGACTGGTGCAGCGCCGCCGAGCTGATCGAATCGGCTCCCGACCGGCTGGTCGCGCGGCTGGATCTGGGGCTGGGCGCCTTGAGCACCTGGTTCACCACCGAAAACACGCTGGATCGCCCGCACAGCATCGACATGAACCTGGTCGATGGCCCGTTCCGAAAATTGCACGGCCGCTGGGAATTCCACGCGCTGGACGAATGCGCGAGCAAAGTCACCCTGACGCTGGAATTCGACCCCAACAACCGCTTGCTGGGCCCGGCCATCGCGCTGGGATTCCAGGGGCTGGCGGACCGCATGGTGGACGATTTTGTGCGGGTCGCCGACCGGGGCGAATGATGAAGGTCGAGCTGGTCATGGCATGGCCGCGCCGGCATCAGGCCGTATCGGTGGAATTGCCCGAAAACGCCACCCTGCAGCAGGCCCTGGAGAAGGCGGGCTGGACGCAGCTCGAGAACGTGGACGGTTACGCGATCTTCGGCGTCAATGCGGAAGCATCGACCCTATTGCGCGAAGGCGACCGTATTGAATTGTTGAGGCCGCTGCAGATCGACCCCAAGGACGCGCGCCGCCGGCGTGCGTCAAAAAAAACCGGACGCTGAGGATCAGCGGCGGGAACCGCCCTTCTTCTTTTCCTTGGCCAGGTTGGGGCCGAACTTGCGCACGTCCTTGGCTAGCTGCACATCGTTTTCCGGGAAGTATTCGCCTTCCCACTTCGTAACCACGTCGCCGTCGAAATAAACGGTGAGGTTCTTGATCTCGTTGGTACCGCGGCGGTTGGTACGCTCGGCGGCGGTGTAGTCCCAGCGCTGCGCATGGAAGGGATCGGCGATGGACGGCGTGCCGAGCAGGGCGACGACCTGCTGCTTGCTCTGGCCCACGGCCAGCTGGTCGGCATTGCTCTTCTCGATCAGGTTGCCCTGGTAGATCGGCTGTTTGTACAGGATGCCGCAACCGGAGACAGCGAAGGTCACGGCGGCGATCAACAGGAATTTACGCATCGGGAAGGGCACCGCGTTTCGACAGGGAGATGACCGGGCGATGATACACTTCCGACGGCCGCCGCAACCCAGCCCAAGGCAGCTGGCGCTAAACCGCCAATGAACGGAGAGGCTATGGAATCGCAGGATCTACGCAAAGTCGGATTGAAGGTGACGCATCCGCGGATGCGCATCCTGGAGCTGCTGGAACAGAGCAAGCCCCGGCATATGACCGCCGAGGACATCTACCGGCATCTGCTGGACCATGGCGATGAAATCGGCCTGGCGACGGTTTATCGGGTACTGACCCAGTTCGAAGCCGCAGGTCTGGTGCTCAAGCACAACTTCGAAGGCGGGCAAGCGGTCTATGAGCTGGACCGCGGGCAACACCACGACCACATGGTCGACATCGATACCGGCAAGGTCATCGAATTCTCCAGCGAGGAGATCGAGACACTGCAGTCGAAGATCGCCGCCCAGCACGGCTACGAGATCGAAGAGCATTCGCTGGTGCTTTACGTCAGAAAGAAGCGTTGACGTAGGGCGGGTTTTAACCCGCCATTGCCATCTTCCACATTGCGACGGCAATAAGCCGGTCCGCGCTTTCTACCGCGACGGCCATTTCGCTACATGCCGAGGCGAGGTTTATGCATGGCAATGGCGGGTTAAAACCCGCCCTACGCCACGTCGCTCAACAGGCGCTTCGCCGCCGCACGCGCTTCCTTGCTCACTTCCACGCCGCCCAGCATGCGGGCGAGTTCTTCTTCGCGGTCTTTGGCGCCCAGCAGCTCCACCGAACTCTGGGTCATGCCGTCCACTGGCGCCTTGCTGACGCGGTAGTGCGCGTGGCCCTGCGCCGCGACTTGCGGCAGATGGGTGACGCACAGGACCTGGCGTTTCTCGCCCAGCGCGCGCAGTTTCTGCCCGACGATGTCCGAAACCGCGCCGCCGATGCCCGAATCCACTTCGTCGAAGACCATGGTCGGCACCGCATCCAGCCCCAGCGCCGCCACTTCGATGGCCAGCGAGATGCGCGAGAGCTCTCCGCCTGAAGCCACCTTGCGCAGGGCGCGCGGGGGCTGGCCGGCATTGGCCGAGACCAGGAATTCCACCCGCTCGCCACCCAGCGGGTCGGCGCGCTCGGTTTCGTTGGCTTCGAGCGCGATCTCGAAACGGCCCCCGCCCATGCCGAGTTCGGCGATCAGTGCAGCAGTCGCCTTGGCGAGTTTGTCCGCGGATCTCTGGCGGGTCTTGCTCAGCTTCGCAGCGGCATCGCGCCAGGTGGCGGCGGCCGCAGCGATTTCGGTATTCAGGCCGAGCAGGCGTTCACCGGCCCCGCGCAGACCGTCCAGTTCCGCAGCGATGGCATCGCGGCGCGCGTCAAGTTGCTCCGGTGCGACCCGGTGTTTGCGGGCCAGGTCGTGGATACGGGTGAGCTTGCGTTCCAGCTCCATGAATTGCGCCGGGTCGGCGTCCAGGTCGTCACGCACCTTGTCCAGCACCACCAGCGCTTCGTCCAATTGGATATTGGCGCTTTCCAGCAGCGCATCGACTTCACCCAGGCGCGGCTCGTGCTCGGCCATGCGCGCCAGCTCGCTGCGGGTCTGCTGCAATTGTCTGGAAACCGAAGGCGTTTCTTCGCCCGCCAGACGCGCGAATGCGGCATTGCAGGCGTCAATGAGACCCGAGGCGTTGGCCTGGCGGCGATGGTTGGCGGACAGCGCTTCGATGGCCGCCGCGGCCAGCTCTTCGCGCTCCAGTTCCTTGAATTGATGCTCGAGGTAATTGATGCGGTCCGACACGTCGCCTTGCTGGGAGAGGGCGTCGCGCTCGTGCAGCAAAGCGCTCCAGGCTTGCGCGGCGTTGCGGACGACGGCCCGCTCGGATTCGTTGCGCGCATAGGCGTCCAGCAGTTCCAGCTGGCTGTGGCGCGACAGCAGCGCCTGATGTTCGTGCTGGCCATGGATTTCCACGAGCAGGCCGGCCAGCTCGGTGAGCTGCGCCAGGGTGACGCTGCGGCCGTTGATGAAGGCACGCGAGCCGCCATCGGCACGGATTACCCGGCGTAGCTGGCAGTCCTTGCCGTCGTCCAGTTCGTTGTCGCGCAGCCAGGCCAGAGCGGGCGAGGCGTCGTCCAGGCCGAACTCGGCGGAAAGTTCGGCGCGTTCGGCGCCGTGGCGCACCACGCCGCTATCGGCGCGCAGGCCGGAAAGAAACCCCAGGGCATCCACCAGCAAGGACTTGCCTGCGCCTGTTTCGCCCGAAATCACGGTCATGCCCGGGCCGAACTCCAGTTCGGCGGAACGGACGACGGCGAAATCCTTGAGGGCGAGGTGTCTGAGCATGGCTGCGCATTGTAGAGGCATGCGGCGCAATCTCTGAGACGGACTATTTTCTCCTTCCCCTTCAAGGGGAAGGCCGGGATGGGGATGGTGTTCCCCTCCGATGAAGTTAATCTCGATCACAAGCAACACCATCCCCGCCCAACTCCGGATCAAGTCCGAGGCAGGCCCCTCCCCCTTGAAGGGGACGGCTTTCAAGAGCAGCCTATCCGCCATGTCCGCACGCCCCGCCGATCTCGACATCCGCGCCCGCCACCTGCTGCGCACGCTGATCTCGCGCTATATCCGCGATGGCGAGCCTGTGGGTTCGCAGACGCTGGCCCGGCATGCCGGTCTGGATGTCAGCGCCGCGACCATTCGCAACATCCTGGGCGACCTGGAAGAGCTCGGCCTGCTGGCCTCGCCGCACACCTCGGCCGGGCGCATACCCACCGCGCAGGGCTACCGTATGTTCGTGGACAGCCTGGTGCAGATGAAGCCGCTGGGCGAAGGCGAAGTGGCACGCCTGCGTTCGGAGCTTCCTGCGGGTGTCGGCACTCAGGCGCTCCTGGGGAACGCTTCGGAGCTGCTCTCGGCAATGACCCATTTCGTCGGCGTGGTCAGCGCCCCCAAGCGGGAGCAGTTCGCCTTCCGCCACATCGACTTCGTGCCGCTGGACGGGCGCCGGGTGCTGGCGATCCTGGTGTTCGCCGACAACGATGTGCAGAACCGGGTCATCGAGCCGCGCCGCGCTTATGACCCCTCCGAACTGGAACGGGTCGCCAACTACCTGAATTCCAATTTCGCAGGCCGGCCACTGTCGGATATCCGCGCGACCTTGCTGCGAGATCTGCGCAACGCCCAATCCGAGATGGAAGGGTTGCTGGCGCATACCGTGGAGCTGGCCGAACATGCCTTCGTCCCTGCGAGCGACGATATGGTGCTCACCGGGCAGACCCGGCTTATCGGCGTGCAGGATCTGTCGGACCTGGACCGGTTGCGCGAGTTGTTCGAAACCTTCGCCCGCAAGCGCGAGATCCTGCAGTTGCTGGAGCGCACCCTGCAGGCCCCGGGCGTGCGTATCTTCATTGGCGAGGAAACCGGCCTGGCCCCGTTGGATGGGGTCTCGGTGGTGACCGCGCCGTATATCGCCGGCGGGCAGGTACTGGGCGTGCTGGGAGTGATCGGGCCCACCCGGATGGCATACGAAAGAGTGATTCCGGTGGTCCAGGCCGCCGCCGATGCGCTGGGCGCGGCCATGGATACGCCGGCGCAGTGATGCTTTGTCCCTTCTCCTTCGGGAGAAGGTGCCCGAAGGGCGGATGAGGGTACGGCGAAGTGACGAACTACCGTTTTTGCAAGAACCCAGCAACAAGCGGTTTTGCGGATGCTGCTCGGCTGCCGCGATCTGTGACTCCGCCCTTCCGCCGTACCCTCACCCCAACCCCTCTCCCGAGGGGAGAGGGGCTTTCCAGCCTTGAATCCGGAAGCGCCGGCCCCATAGGTTCGTCTTACGCCGCCCGTTACCGGGGCGGCCCGCCACGGAAGCCCGCATGACCCACAGCCAAAACCAATCCGATTCCGCGCCCGATGACATCCCCGAAGGCGAGGAAAACAATCTCGAAAGCCAGCTGGCCAATGAAGTAGAGCATCTGCGCGCCGAACTGGAACAGACCCGCGCCGATGTGCTGCGCGAACGCGCCGACCTGGAAAACCAGCGCAAGCGCGTGAGCCGCGACCTGGAGCAACTGCGCAAGTTCGCCAACGAGCGGCTGCTGTCGGACCTGCTGCCGGTCTTTGACAGCCTGGATGCGGGGCTGGCGGCGGCGGGCAAGGAGCCCGGTCCGTTGCACGACGGCCTGGAGCTGACCTTCCGTCAGTTGTTGAAAGTCGCCGCAGACAACGGCTTGAGCATGATCGATCCCACCGGCGAGGCATTCAACCCGGAATACCACCAGGCCGTCAGCCACGTCGAGGCGCCGGGCGCCGCGCCGGACAGCGTGGTGCAGGTGTTCCAGAAGGGCTACCTGCTCAACGACCGCCTGCTGCGGCCGGCGCTGGTGGTCGTAGCCAAACACGACTGACCGGTACCTGTAGGAGCGGCCCATGGCCGCGAGCTCTTGGCTCGGCTGAATGAAAAGCTCGCGGCCATGGGCCG
>CBFGMR010000001.1:0-352593 GCA_965650035.1 uncultured Pseudoxanthomonas sp. | reverse complement strand
TGCCCTTGCGCTTCGGCTTGGCCGGCACGTTGACGGCGGTGATCTTCAGCAGGCCGGGCAGGGTGAACGAACCTGCGCCCTTCTTGCTGACCGAACCGGCGACCGCGTGTTCCAGCGATGCCAGGATGGAGCGCACGTCCTTCGCAGCGACGCCAGCGGCTTCGGCGAGGTGTGCGACCAGACCGGACTTGCTCAGAGCTTCCTTGATGGGCTTGGGTGCTGCCGGCTTAGCGGCGGCTTTCTTCGGGGCGGCCTTCTTGGGCGCAGCTTTTTTCTTGCTCGTTGCCATAAATGTCCTGTTTTACAGTCAATAGGTGGGTAATCGGGCCGACCACGTCGGCATGGGCAATGTAGGGCAATTATTCGGTTACGCCAATACCAAAAGCAAAAAAAACACCTTTTTTTATGTATTTTTTGCGATGAGCTGATAACCGGCCGGCTCCGGCTCCGAGTTTTGCGTGAGAAATGGCAACTGTGCGGTTGCAGCATTGCGGGCTGTGCGGTGGAATCGAGCCGGGCCGAAACGTTCGACAGGATTCGGACCTACCCTTGGGAGCAGTCGGGCAAATAGCGTTTCAAGTCCTGATCGCCGGAAACCGTGCATTGCCAGCGCACCTGATAAGTGTCGGGATCGGCCTGCGGGACCAGCTGCAACAGCGTTCCTTCGGCGAAGTTGCCATCGAAAACTATGGTGATCGTGCCACGCTCGCCGACAGCGATGTCGCGTATGGCGCCTCCCGCTTTGGCGTTGTTCTGCGGCAGGCCCGCTTCGGAGGCCTTGGCGGGCCACTTGCCGTTGCTCATGAACGATTCGGTCAACGCCACCTTGTAGCTCTGCGTCTGGGAAAGGGCTTCGGCCACCATGCGCCGCTTGTTCTGTTCGGTGGCCTGGGCCTCGAACGCCTGCTGGGCGCTGTCGACGCTCTGTTTGATTGAGGCATCGACGCTCCGGGTGATCTTCTTGGCCCCCTCGGCGGCCTGGGAAAGATCGAGAGTGGCCGCCTCGGTGCGTTTCGCTTCGCGAGGCTGGACTATGAAGTGGTCGTACACGAACAGGGCCACGCCTATGCCGAGAAGCGTGCCGAACAGAGAGATGGCCAACTGCTTCATGGAAGATCTTCGGGACGAGGAAGGTTTAAAGCTATCAGGATTTAATCGTGGGTAGCTGCTCGGAGGGAGCGGCGATACCCGGGCTTCTCTCCTCGCCATCGCAGATCCCCGGGTATCGCTGCGCTCCACCCGGGCTGCGTGAGGTTATTCCTCCTCGTGCTTCGGTTTGTAGGATTCCACCAGCTTCTGCTGCACATTCCCCGGCACTGGTTCGTAGTGGCTGAAATCCAGGCGGTAGCGGCCCTTGCCGGCGGTTACCGACTTCAGCTCCGCCGCGTAACCCTCCAGCTCCGACAGCGGCACTTGCGCCTTCACCACGATCTCCCCACGCGCAGTATCGGTGCCGTTGATACGCGCGCGCTTGGAAGACAATCCGCCGGTGATATCGCCCAGCTGAGCCTCCGGTGCGTTGACCTCCAGGTCCACGATGGGTTCCAGCACTTGCGGCCGCGCCTTGCCTATGGCGTCCAGGAACGCTTTTTTTCCAGCTGCGACGAAGGCGATTTCCTTGCTGTCCACCGCATGATGCTTGCCGTCGTAGACGGTCACACGCACGTCCTGGATGGGGTAGCCAGCCAACGCGCCGCCCTGCAGCACCTGGCGCACGCCTTTTTCGACCGCCGGCAGGTACTGGCCGGGGATGGTCCCGCCTTTGACCGCATCGACGAACTCGAAACCGCCGCCGCGCGGCAGCGGTTCGATGCGCAGAAAGACCTCGCCGAACTGGCCGGCGCCGCCGGTCTGCTTCTTGTGCCGGTGATGGCCTTCGGCGGCCACCCCTATGGTTTCGCGGTAGGCGATTCGCGGCGGCCGCGATGCGACTTCCACGCCATGCCGTTCCTTCAGCCGGTCCAGATTGACGCGAAGGTGCAGGTCGGACAAGCCGCGGATCACGGTTTCGTTGGTTTCGGATTCGTGTTCGACACGGAAGCACGGGTCTTCCTCCGCCAGGCGATGCAAGGCGGTGGCGAGTTTCTGCTCCTGGCCCTTGCGGGTCGCTTCGATGGCCAGCCCGAACATCGGTTTGGGGAAGGCGAGCGGGGCCAGGCGGATCTCGTCTTCGTCGTGGCTGTCGTGCAGCACCGCATCGAAATGCAGGTCCTCGATCTTGGCCACCGCGGCGATGTCGCCGGGAATGGCTTCATCTATTTCCACGTGGTCCTTGCCCTTGATCTTGTACAGATGCGCGACCTTGAAAGGCTTGCGGCCGTCGTCGACGAACAATTGTGTATCCCTGCGCACCGTGCCCTGGTACACGCGGAAGATGCCCAGCTTGCCCACGAAAGGATCGTTGACGATCTTGAAGACATCGGCGATGACGTGCGCATCGGGGTCGGGCTTGGCTTCGATCAGCGCCGCTTTGTCGCCGCTGCCCTTGACGAACGGCGGCGCATTGCCCTCGCCGGGATGCGGGAACAGCTTCTCGGCGATATCCAGCAGTTCCCTGACGCCGGCGCCGCTGCGCGCCGAAACGAAGCACACCGGCACCAGATGCCCTTCGCGCAGGCACTGCTCGAAGACATCGTGCAGCTCCTCGCCCTTCAATCCGGATTCGCCCTGGTCGAGATAGCGGTCCATCACCGTTTCGTTGACTTCGACCACCTGGTCGATGATTTTCTGATGCCAGGCGGCAACCGGACCCAGGTTGCTGTCGCCGGTGGGTTTCCAGAAACAGTCGACTACGCGCTTGCCGCCCTCGACCGGGAGATTGAGGGGCAGCACTTCGGGACCGAAAATCTCGCGCAGGCTGTCGAGCAGGGCGCCGAGTTTGGCGCCCGGGTGATCGATCTTGTTGATCAGGATGACGCGGCACAGATTGCGCGCCTTGGCGTGCTCCATCATGCGGCGCGTACCGTAACCGACGCCGGTGTCGGCATCCACCACTATGGCCACGGTCTCCACCGCAGCCAATGCCGACAGGGTGGGGCCGCGGAAATCCGGATAACCGGGGGTGTCGATCAGGTTGACGTGGATACCCTCGTGATCGGTGCTTGCGATCGCGCTGTCCATCGAGTGGCCACGATCTTTTTCCATGGGATCGTGATCGGACACGGTACTGCCGCGTTCAATCGTGCCTGCCGTCTGCAGGGCGCCGCCGGCATGCAGCAGGGCTTCGAACAAGGTGGTTTTGCCGGCGCCAGGGTGGCCTGCCAAGGCCACGTTGCGGATTTGCGCTGTCGAATAAGGCATGAGGCCGTTCCTCCCAAAGGTTTATGGAGTAAAGGGCCGTCATGGCAGTCCGGGCCGAGTGTCCTGGACGAGTGGCGAGCGTGACGCCCGGTGGGCGGTCATGGCGGGCGGCCAGCATTGCGGCCATGAACGGAGCGGTCAAGTCGCACTGCGGTACGGGGCGTTAACAGACCCTGGGTGTAAGCTTCGCGCTCCCCCATCAAGGAGCATGAAATGGCAGCCCTGAAACGATTCGCCGACGCGGCATGGAGCGGCGATCTGATGTCCGGAAAAGGCAACCTGAGCACGCCGCAAAGCGGTCTGTTCGCCGCGCAGAATTATTCCTTCAAGACGCGCTTCGGCGACGAGAAAGGCACCAATCCGGAGGAACTGCTGGCCGCAGCGCACGCCGGCTGCTTCACCATGGCGCTCTCGGCGGTGCTGGGGAAGGAGGGCTTCATTGCCGACAGCATCAACACGCGCGCCGAAGTATCGATGGAACCCGGCGCCGATCCGGGCCCGACCGTGACCGGAGTGAAGCTGGTCATGTCGGCCAAGGTGCCGGGTATCGACGCCGCCAAGTTCGACGAGATCGCGCATGCGGCGAAAGCCGGCTGCGTCATTTCGCGCGCGCTGGCCGTACCGGTGACCCTGGAAGCTACCTTGGTTGAGTGACTGGAATGCTTTGCTGATCCACGGCGCCGGCGGCGGCGCCTGGGAATGGAACCAGTGGCGTGGCGTACTGGAAGCGCACACCGTCGCCGTGCAGACCATGGAATTGCAGCCCGTTGCGCAGGGATTGGCCGCCACCACGTTGCAGGACTACGCTGCGCAGGTGGGAATGGCTCTGCAGGGTTTGCAGCGCCCACGCGTATTGGTGGGCGCCAGCCTGGGCGGGCTGCTGGCCGCGATGTGCGCCGATGAGGCGGATGCCTTGGTGCTGGTCAATCCGCTGCCGCCTGCGCCGTGGCACCGGCGATTGCCCGTGCGCTCATGGGACAGGGTGGTTCCCTGGCAACGCAACGCGCGACTGCATTCCACCCGCCAGGCGATGCGGGACGCGGACGATGCGAGCGCGTTATGGGCTTTTCGCCATTGGCGCGACGAATCGGGCCAGGCGCTAAGCCAGGCGCATGCGGGC
Organism: uncultured Pseudoxanthomonas sp.; assembly: GCA_965650035.1. Taxonomy (GTDB): domain Bacteria; phylum Pseudomonadota; class Gammaproteobacteria; order Xanthomonadales; family Xanthomonadaceae; genus Pseudoxanthomonas_A. The sequence continues at coordinate 348,173 of CBFGMR010000001.1, read as the reverse complement.
GTTGAAGTCGCAAAGCCGGATTGTCCTGCGCTATTCGTTGTCTCCAGGCAGGACGAGGACGTGGCGCCGGAGATTGTTCTTGAGTGGGCGCAAGCTTGGCAGGCGGATCGGCTGGAAGCGCTTGCAAACAGCCACGTCGGGCCTTTGCTGGGTCGCCAGGCACAAGCGGTCGCCGCCCAAGCTGTCGCATGGCTAAACCGACTCGGGCAGGCGGGCTGAGTTCAGACTCGTTTCACCCGCGCGACTTGACGATGCGTCTGCGCCACATCCGGCGTTGGGAGCCTGCTCAGATGAAACGCCTTTCCGCCAGCCTGCTAGTCGCGGGCCTTGCCTTTACCGGTACCGCCTTCGCGCAGTCGTCCGGCTACTACGGGCAGGACGATCGTGACTACGGTTCCGATCCGTACCCATCCGACTCCTATCAGGGGCAGGGCGCGACGTACGATTACGCGCGGGTGCTGCGCGTGGATCCGGTCATCGGCTCCGACTATGGCAATCGTACTTCACAGAGGTCCAGCCAGTGCCATTACCGTCAGGCCGATGATGTCTACACGGGCAACGACGGCTACTACAATCAGAACGACCACTACCAGAATGATCGCGACAACGGCTACTACGGCCGCGACGACGGTTACCGCAGCAATGGCAACGAAACCAGCCGCACGGTAGCCACGGTGATCGGCGGCATTGCGGGTGCGGTGCTGGGCAGCAAGATCGGCGATGGCAGCGGGCGTTATGTGGGCACGGCGGTGGGCTCCATGGTCGGCGGCATGGCCGGCCGCTCCATCTATGACAGCTCGCAACGCAACAACCAATATCAGCGCCGAGGTACGGTTCGCGTCTGCGATCCGGTGCCGGTCACCAGTCGCGATGGCTACTACGGCGACGGCTATGGCGACGACGAGAGCCTCAATGGCTACGACGTGACCTACGAATACGCCAACCGCACCTACCACACGCGCACCAATTACCATCCCGGCGATCGCATCCGGGTGCGGGTGGATGTGCAGGCGGAATGAGATTTTCGCTTTGAGTGGAAAAGAAAAAGGAGCTGCAAGGCTCCTTTTTTTGGTCGTCATCCCAGCGAAAGCTGGGATCCATTTTGATCTTGCTCTGCAGTGCACTACGGTGGAAACGTCAAAATCAAAATCAAAATGGATCCCAGCTTTCGCTGGGATGACGACGGTGTGGATCTTTGGTCACCAATCGATCTGTCCCCTCACTACATTGCGGATTCTGCCGCCCGACCAAACCTCGCCCTCTTCATCGACATGCAACTCGATAATCGCGTCGTAACCCACCTCGCGCCCCTGGCTGATGCGGTAGCGGCCATCGTTGCCGGGTAGCGCATCCTGCGAAGCCAGCCATGCCGCCAGCGTCGCATTGGCTGCGCCCGAGGCGGCATCCTCGAACTGCGCCGGGGCGCCCACCCAGGCGCGCACCGCCAGGAAGTAGACCGGATCGTCGCTGCGCGCGAACACGCACATGCCCATGCTTTCGGTCTCATGCGCCAACTTGCCGATCGCTTCCCAGGGCGGGGTCGCCGAGCGCAGCGCGGCTTCGTCGCGCAGTTCCGCCAGCCACCAGCGGCGGCCGCCGTCCATCAGCGCGGGCGGTAAATCGCCCAGCGGCAGGGTGCCAAGCACATCGTGCAGCCGCGCATCTTCCGGTGAAGCGATTTCCATCACCTTGGCGCGCGGCGTGCGTACGGCGATGGTGCGGGTAGCGCCGGTACCGATCACGCGTAAGGGAAGCAGTCCGGCGATGCCGTCCTGCACCAGCAGTCCATCGCGCGGTGTCGCCAGTCCCGCTTCCAAAACCGCATGGGCAGTACCGACACTGGGGTGGCCGGCGAAAGGTACTTCGCGGCGCGGGCTGAAGATGCGGATGCCGTAGCTGGCTTCCGGTTTCGTCGCCGGAAATACGAATGTGGTTTCCGGCAACCGCGTCCAGCGTGCGATCGCCTGCATGGTGGCGTCGTCCAACCCCTCGGCATCCAGAACTACGGCCAATGGGTTGCCTGCGCCGGGGCGGTCGGCGAAGACGTCGAGTTGCACGTAACGGCGTGAGGTCATCAGAAATAGGAGGGGGTGGGGGCCGTGCAGCTTACCAATCCACGCTGCCGCGGATAACCGCCTGTACCTGACCACCGATCCAGACTTCGTTTTCGCTATCCACCTGCACTTCCACCCGGCCATCGCGTCCCAGTTCGCGGCCCTGGCTGGCGATATAGCGTCCCTCCGCACCGGGTAACGCACCGGCATGGTGCAGCAGCGCGGCGATGCTGGCGTTGGCGCTGCCGGTCACCGGGTCTTCCGGTATGCCGTCGGCGGGGCAATACGCACGCACGGCCAGATCGTGATCCGAGCCCTCGACTCGGCCGAACACCACCAGCCCAACCGCGTTGCTGGCAGTGCTGAGTGCGGCGATGGCGGGCAGATCGGGTTGCATCGCGCGCACCGTGGCTGCATCGGCCAGTTCCACCAACCACCAGTCCGGACCGTTGTTCCACAACGCAGGAGCGAGCTTGCCGCGCCGCAGGCCCTGCAAGGCGGAAGCGAGCGCCTTGGCATGAACGTCCCCGGCGTCCACTTCCCGCGCATGTGGCGCCCGCACATGGACAAAGCGGGCGGCATCGCGTTGCTCGATTCTTATCGGCAGCAAACCCGCCGCGCATTCCTGCACCAGGCGACCGTCCTTCGCTTGCGCCAGACCCGAATCCAGCGCCGCCCAGGCCGCACCCACGCTGGGGTGGCCCGCGAAGGGCAGTTCCTGGCGCGGGGTGAAGATGCGCACGCGATAGTCGGCTTCCGCCGAAGTGGGGGGCAGGAAGAAGATCGTCTCGGACAGGTTCGCCCAGGCGGCATAAGCCTGCATCGCGTCTGCGTCCATGTCGGCCGCGTCGAACACCACGCCCAGCGGATTGCCGGCACCGGGCCGGTCGGCGAAGACGTCGAGTTGCAGATAACGGCGTACGGTCATACGGGGCGGCCTTGTTCGGTAGGTTCGTATGGAAGCATTCGTTTAGGGCATTCGTTTAGAATCAACGGTTCACGCCCGAATGGTCGGGCAGTCCCCCTCTTCTGTCCATGTCTCCTGCCTCGCCTGCGTCTGATCGCTGGATCGTCCTCAAGTTCGGCGGCACTTCGGTGTCGCGTCGCCATCGCTGGGACACCATAGGCCGGCTGGCCAAACGCAGGGCCGAGGAACATTCTGTCGAAGGGCAGGACGCGCGCGTGCTGGTGGTGGTGTCGGCGCTTTCCGGGGTGACCAACGAACTCACGGCGATCGCCGATGGCGCCGCCGACAGCGTCGAGCGCGTCGGGAAACTGGAACAGCGCCACCGCGAATTCCTGGCTGAACTCGAACTGGACGCCGACCAGGTGCTCGGCGAGCGCCTCTCGATTTTGCGCGCGCTGGTAGTAGCCGATCCGCGCGCGGCCGAGCGCACGCTGCCGTGGCAGGCCGAAGTGCTGGGGCAGGGCGAGTTGATGTCTTCCACGATTGGCGCCGCCTATCTGCGCGCCAGCGGCCTGGATTTCGGCTGGATGGATGCGCGCGACTGGCTGCAGGCGGCGGTGCTGCCCAACCAGAACGCCTGGTCGCAGCGCTTGTCGGTGTCGTGCAGTCCGGTCGCCAATGCCGAATGGGGCGAAGGCTTCCGCCGGCAATCCGCGCGCATGTTGCTGACGCAGGGCTTCATCGCCCGCCACCGCGACGGCGACACCGCCATCCTGGGCCGCGGCGGTTCGGATACCTCGGCCGCCTATTTCGGGGCCTTGCTCGGTGCGCAGCGGGTGGAAATCTGGACCGATGTGCCCGGCATGTTCAGCGCCAATCCGCGCGAAGTTCCCGATGCGCGTCTGTTGACGCGATTGGACTACGCCGAAGCGCAGGAAATCGCCACCACCGGCGCCAAAGTGCTGCATCCGCGTTCCATCAAGCCGTGCCGCGATGCCGGGGTTCCGATGGCGATCCTGGATACCGAGCGGCCCGAACTGCCCGGCACCAGCATCGACGGCGATGCCATCACCGTGCCGGGTGTGAAGGCGATCAGCCGTCGCAACGGCATCGTGCTGGTAGCGATGGAATCGGTGGGCATGTGGCAGCAAGTGGGCTTCCTGGCCGACGTGTTCGAGCGCTTCAAGCGCCATGGCTTGTCGGTCGACCTCATCGGTTCGTCGGAAACCAACGTCACCGTGTCGCTGGATCCCAGCGAGAACCTGGTCACTACCAATGTGCTGGCGGCGCTCTCGGCCGATTTGACCGAGATCTGCCGGGTGAAAGTGATCGCGCCGTGTTCGGCGATCACTCTGGTCGGCCGCGGCATGCGCTCGCTGCTGCACAAGCTGTCGGACGTGTGGGCCACCTTCGGCCGCGAGCGCGTGCACATGATTTCGCAGTCGTCCAACGACCTCAACCTGACCTTCGTCATCGACGAAGTGGACGCCGACGGGTTGCTTCCCGTCCTGCATGCCGCGCTGATCGACAGCGGTGCGATGCCGGTGGAAGAGACCAGCGTGTTCGGCCCGCGCTGGCGCGAGATCGCCAATGGCATCCGCAAGCGCGAGACGCCGTGGTGGCATGGCGAACGCGAGCGGCTTCTGGCCGTGGCCGAAGCAGGCACTCCGCGTTATGTCTATCACCTGCCTACGGTGCGGGACCGCGCGCAGGCGTTGAATGCGCTTGCGCCCATCGACCAGCGTTATTACGCGATCAAGGCCAATTCGCATCCTGCCATCCTGTCTGCGTTGGTCGAGGAAGGTTTCGGACTGGAGTGCGTGTCGCTGAGCGAACTGCAGCGCGTATTCGAAGTCATCCCCGAACTGTCGCCGCGCCGTGTACTGTTCACGCCAAGTTTCGCGCCACGCGCGGAGTACGAAGCGGCATACGGACTTGGCGTCACCGTCACCCTGGATAATGTCGAGGCGTTGCAGCACTGGCCGGAAGTTTTTCGCGGCCGCGACCTGTGGTTGCGCGTGGACCTGGGCCGGGGCGATGGACATCACCAGAAAGTACGCACCGGCGGCAAGGATTCCAAATTCGGACTGCCCGTGGCCAAGGTGGAAACCTTCGTTGCGCTCGCCAGCAGCTTGGGCGCCAGCGTGGTGGGGCTGCATGCGCATCTCGGCAGCGGGGTGGAGACGCCGCAGCACTGGAAACAGATCTGCGACGAGCTGGGCGGCATCGCCGAACGCATCGGCAGCATCGAGGTGATCGATATCGGCGGTGGCTTGCCCATTCCCTACACCGAGGACGATGAGCCGTTCGACCTGGAGGCTTGGGGTGCGGGCTTGAGCGAAATCAAGACGGCCTATCCTGGCTATCGTCTGGCCATCGAGCCGGGCCGCTATCTGGTCGCCGAAGCGGGCGTTCTGCTGCTGACGGTGACTCAGGTGGTCGAAAAAGAAGGCATCCGCCGCGTCGGCCTGGATGCGGGAATGAACGCGCTGATCCGTCCGGCGCTGTACGACGCCTGGCACGACATCCTCAATCTCAGCCGCCTGCAGGAAGCGGCGGACGGCATGTTCGACGTGGTCGGTCCGATTTGCGAATCCAGCGACGTGTTCGGCAAGCGCAGGCGGCTGTCGGACGCGACCTCGGAAGGCGATGTGGTGCTGGTTGCCGATGCGGGCGCTTATGGATACGCCATGGCCAACGCCTACAACCTGCGGGCGTTGCCGAAAGAAGAGGTGCTGGATGTCTGATTTCAAGTTCCAGCGCGATGAAGTCGCCGCATTCCGCTTCGTGCGTTGTGGGCTGGATGCGGAAAGCGGCGTTGCTCAGCTGGTCTACGCCTTCGACGAAGGTCCTGAGCTGATCGAAACGGTCACCCTTCCCGGTGCGCCCTTCACGCTGGAGGGCAAGAGCGCAGCAGCAGCGAAACAGGCTTTGCGCTTGCTGCACCTGATCGCGGGCGTCAGCTATTACAAAGCGGCGGTGCCGCCGGAAATTCGCGTCGAGGGTTATTCGATTGATGCGGAGACCGCGGCTTTGCTGGAGACGATTTACGTCAACGGCCTGGGCGAGTTCGCCTATCGCAACGGTTTGAACCTTCATGGGCGTATCAAATTTCCGTTCGCAGCTAGCGCCGGCACGGCCGCGGAAGTGCTGGGGCTGCGCCATCACGCGCTGGTCGCCATTGGCGGCGGCAAGGATTCGCTGGTCTCGATCGAAGCGCTACGTTCGGCGGGCGTGGATCAGACCGTTACCTGGATCGGCAGCTCGCAGCTGATCGCCGCATGCGCCGGCCGCACCGAATTGCCCACGCTCAACATCAGCCGCGCGCTGGCTTCCGGATTGTTCGACTTGAACCGGCAGGGCGCCTACAACGGCCATATCCCGGTTACCGCGGTGAACTCCGCCATTCTCGTTCTCGCTGCGGTCCTGCAGGGCGTAGACCAGGTGGTGTTCTCCAACGAGCGTTCGGCCAGCTACGGCAGCATCATTCCGGGCACCGGCGAGGTGAATCACCAGTGGTCCAAAGGTTGGCAGTTTGAGCAGGCATTCGGCGAATACGTGCAGCGTCGCGTCGCCTCCGACCTTAACTACTACTCGCTGCTGCGTCCGCTCAGCGAGCTGGCGGTGGCCCGGCAATTCGCCAAGACCGATCGCTACGACGCGCATTTCTCCAGCTGCAACCGCAACTTCCACATCCTGGGCGAGCGTCCGGTGAATCGCTGGTGCGGGGTGTGCCCGAAGTGCCATTTCGTATTTCTGGCGTTGGCGCCGTTCATGCCCAAGCCGAGGCTGGTGGGCATCTTCGGCCGCAATCTGTTGGACGACGCCTCGCAGGCGGGCGGATTCGACGCGCTGCTCGAATTCCAGGACCACAAGCCGTTCGAGTGCGTGGGCGAAGGGCAGGAATCGCGCGCCGCGATGGCTGCGTTGGCATCACGGCCGGAGTGGAAAGAGGATGCGCTGGTCGCCCGCTTCATCCGCGAAATCCAACCGCAGCTGGTCGCTTCCGAGCTGGAAATCGCGCCACTGCTGAAAATTGGCGGCGAACACCGCGTTCCGGCTGCGCTGTGGGAGCAGCTGCGTGCGAATTTCGCAGCTTGAAGGCAAGCGCGTAGCGCTGTGGGGTTGGGGCCGCGAAGGCCGCGCTGCATACCGCGCGATCCGTTCGCGACTGCCCACGCTGCCGCTGACCTTGTTCTGCAATAACGAGGAAGCCGCCGAAGCCGGATCTCTCGCCGATCCCCTGCTGGCCGTGCATGGAGAAGCCGCCGCGGAGTCGCTGGCCGCCCAGCAGCTGGTCATCAAGTCGCCGGGCATCAGCCCCAATCTGGAAATCGCGCGTTTCGCTGCTCAACGCGGCACGGTCTTCATAGGCGGCAGTACGTTGTGGTTCGACGAGCATGCCGGCCCCGACGGAACCGCGCCGCACACGATCTGCGTGACCGGCACCAAGGGCAAGAGCACCACCACCGCACTGCTCGCGCACTTGCTGCGTGCCGGCGGCCACCGCACCGGGCTGGTCGGCAACATCGGCATGCCGCTGCTGGAGGTGCTGGATCCGGAGCCCGCGCCCGAGTTCTGGGCCATTGAGCTTTCCAGTTATCAGACTCTTGACGTCGCAGCGGCTCAAGCGCGGCCTGAAGTGGCGGTGGTGCTCAATATTTTCCCCGAGCACCTGGACTGGCACGGCGGCGAAGCGCGCTATATCGCCGACAAGTTGACGCTGGTGACCGATGCCAAACCGAAGATCGCGGTATTGAACGCCGCCGATGCGCGATTGGCTTCGTTACGACTGCCGCACAGCGAGGTGCACTGGTTCAACCATGCGCAGGGCTGGCATCTGCGCGGGGACGACGTATATCGCGGGAATAAGTTCGTGTTCGACGCCACGCGCACGCCGCTGCCCGGCCGCCACAATCGCGGCAATCTGTGCGCCGTGCTGGCGACGATAGAGGCGCTGGGTCTGGACGCCGCCGCATTGGCGGCCCATGCCGAAAACTTCCGTCCCTTGCCCAACCGATTGCAGTCCCTGGGCAAACGCGACGAAATCCTCTACGTCAACGATTCCATCAGCACCACGCCGCATGCCACGCTGGCGGCACTGGATTGTTTCCGCGGACAGCCGGTCGCGGTGTTGGTCGGAGGGCACGACCGCGGCGTTGACTGGTCCGATTTCGCGGAGGCGATGAAGCAGGACGCGCCCGTGGCCATCGTTACCATGGGTGCGAATGGTCCGCGCATCCATGCGCTGCTTGCGCCTTTGGCCGCCGAAGGCAAGTTCAGGCTTGAAGCGGCCGGCGATCTGGAATCGGCGATAAACCAGGGCCGGGGCTTGTTGGGTGGCGCTGGCGTGGTGTTGTTGTCGCCAGGGGCGCCCAGCTTCGGCGTTTACAAAGACTATGTGGCCCGTGGCCGTCATTTCGCCGCCCTCGCCGGTTTCGATCCGGATACGATTTCCGCCATCCCCGGTATCGGCGTCGGGTAACAGAGACCGTAGGAGCGATGTCCCCCAAGGGGACTTCCTTCGAGCGTAAGTCGCGAATATGGTGATCGGATGGACTTGGCCGACCCTGGATGCGGTTTCGCGACTTACGTCGCTCCTACGGGCCGGTGCCTTGCGTCAACATTGCGGAAGTATCCCGTTGTGCCGAACTACTCTCTCGACAAGGAAGGAATAACCATGCGCAAGATTTCACTGGTTTGGCTTGTTCTGGCTGCTTTGTGGGCCAGCCCTCTGTTGGCCGCTCCCATCGCCAAGCCGATCAACTGGAAAGTCGGCAAGCAGACTTTCAGCGGTTTTATGGTCTATGACGATGCCGGCAAGGAAACCCGTCCGGGACTGTTGATGGTGCCGGACTGGTTGGGCGTAACCCCGGCGGCGGTGGAGAAGGCAAAGCAGATCGCCGGCGACGATTACGTGGTGCTGGTGGTCGACATGTTCGGCAAGAGCGTGCGCCCGAAGAACCCGACCCAGGCGATGGCCCAGGTCAAGAAAATGTATGCGGACCGCCCGGCGATGCGCGCGCGCATGAGCAAAGCGCTGGAAGTGCTGCGCACCAAGGCCGGCAAGGCGCCCGTGGACACGGCGAAGATTGCGGCATTGGGCTTCTGCTTCGGCGGTTCGTCGGTGCTGGAGCTGGCGCGCAGCGGCGCCGATATCGCAGGCGTGGTCACTTTCCATGGCGGCCTGGATACGACGATGCCGGCGGCTGAGGGTGCGGTGAAGGCGCCGCTGCTGATACTCAACGGTGCGGACGATCAGGGCGTGGCGCCCAACATCGCCGGATTCGAGAAGGAAATGAACGCGGCGGGCGCCGATTGGCAGTTCGTCAATTTCAGCGGCGCGGTGCATTGCTTCGCGCTGGAGACGGCCAACAGCCCACCCGGTTGCGTGTACAACGAACGCGCCGCCAAGCGTGCCTACAAGATGATGGATGGCTTCTTCGAGGAAGTCTTCGGCAAGTAATCGCGGGAATTCCCGGTAGGAGCGACGTAAGTCGCGACTCACGTCGCTCCTACAAATGCTGAGTCAGTGCTTGCGTTCCACCGCGTACTGCGCCAGCCCACGCAACGCGGCAATGGCGTCGTTTTCGTGCAGGCCATCGAGCGCGCCTTCGGCAGCTAGCGCATATTCCGCCGCACGTCGCTGGCTGTATTCCAGGCCACCGGTGGCGCGGATCGCCTTCAGTACTTCCGGCATCGCATCGCCGTCGCCGTTCTCCACGATTGCGCGCAGGCGCGTGCGAGTCGCTTCGTCAGAATGCGCGATGGCATGGATCAGCGGCAAAGTGGCCTTGCCCTCGGCAAGATCATCGCCCAGGTTCTTGCCCAGGTCGGCCGCATCGGCGGTGTAGTCCAGCACGTCGTCGGCGATCTGGAAGGCGTAACCCAGGTTCATGCCGTAGTCGTAGAGCTTTTGCTGGACGATGGCATTGGCGCCTGAAGCCAGCGCGCCCAAATGGGTACCGGCGGCGAACAGCACCGCGGTCTTGCGTTCGATCACGCGCAGGTAAGCGGCTTCATCGGTATCGGGGTTGTGCACGTGCAACAGCTGCAGCACTTCGCCTTCGGCGATGCGGTTGGTGGTGTCGGCCAGGATGCGCATCACTTCCATGCGGTCCAGTTCCACCATCAGCTGGAAGCTGCGCGAATACAGGAAATCGCCTACCAGCACGCTGGGCGCATTGCCCCACAGCGCGTTGGCGGTGCTGCGGCCGCGGCGCAGATCCGATTCGTCCACTACATCGTCGTGCAGCAGGGTGGAGGTATGGATGAACTCGATGATCGCCGCCAACTGATGGTGATCGGGCGACATGGCACCGCAGGCGCGCCCGGCCAGCACCACCAGCATCGGCCGTAAGCGTTTGCCGCCGGCCGAGACGATATGGTCGGCAATCTGGTTGATCAGCACCACGTCCGAGGCCAGGCGGGCGCGTATCAGCGCGTCCACCGCGCCCATGTCGAGAGAGGCCAGGGTCTGGATCTGGGGCAGGGCCAGTGCGGGCCTGGCGGTGGTCTCGATGGAAATCATGTGTGAGGCGTGAGGGAAGTTGCTGAATTATAAGGGAAGAAGGGTCGGTCAAAGCTTACACGCCGATGCGGCGTATACGGACTAGCCTGGAGGCCGCAGGTATACTTCACTGGACTGCGCCCGCAACCGGCGGGCATCACCCGACGGAAGACGATATGGCACGCGGCATCAACAAAGTGATCCTGGTGGGCAATCTGGGCAACGACCCGGACACCAAATACACCCAGGGCGGTATGGCGATCACCCGGATCAGCCTGGCCACCACCAGTGTCCGCAAGGACAAGGATGGCAACCAGCAGGAACGCACCGAATGGCACCGTGTGGTGTTCTTCGGCAAGCTGGGCGAGATCGCTGGCGAGTACCTGCGCAAGGGCAGCTCGGTCTACGTGGAAGGCTCGCTGCGCTACGACAAGTACACCGGTCAGGACGGAGTGGAAAAGTATTCCACCGACATCATCGCCGACGAAATGCAGATGCTCGGCGGCAAGGGCGAAGGTGGCGGTGGCGGCGACCGCCCGCAACGCAGCGCGCCGGCGCAACGTCAGGATGCTTCCGGGCCGCGCCGTCAGCAGCCCGCTGCCCAGCAGGCGCCGATGGACGATTTCGCGGATGACGACATTCCGTTCTGAGATCGTCGTTCAGCTCAACTTTTGCAAGACTTTATCTCTGGAGACAAATGTGCCGACTTGGCTTGTGACTGGCGGTGCCGGCTTCATTGGCGGAAATTTCGTGTTGGAGGCGGTGAGCAAGGGCATTCGCATCATCAATCTGGATGCGCTGACCTATGCAGGCAACTTGGACACGCTGTCTTCCCTGGAAGGCGACCCCAACCATGTTTTCGTCCACGGCAACATCGGCGACCAATCCCTGGTATCGCGATTGCTGGCCGAACACCAGCCCGACGCGGTAGTGAATTTCGCCGCCGAGAGCCATGTCGATCGTTCGATCGACGGTCCTGGCGCGTTCGTCCAAACCAACGTGGTCGGCACGCTTGCGCTGCTGGAGTCGGTGCGCGACTACTGGCGCGCGCTGCAAGGCGCTGGACGCGATGCGTTCCGGTTGCTGCACGTTTCCACCGACGAGGTCTACGGTTCGCTGGGCGGCACCGGCAAGTTCACCGAAAGCACGCCTTTCGCGCCCAATTCCCCCTATTCAGCCTCCAAGGCGGCGTCGGACCACCTGGTGCGGGCGTTCCACCACACCTATGGCTTGCCGGTGCTGACCACCAATTGCTCGAATAACTACGGGCCGTACCATTTCCCGGAAAAACTCATTCCGCTGATCATCGCGCGCGCGCTGGCCGGCGAGCCCTTGCCGGTCTACGGCGACGGCAAGAACGTGCGCGACTGGCTGTATGTGAGCGATCACTGTGCCGCTATACGCACGGTGGTGGAGAAAGGTCGGCCCGGCGAAACCTACAATGTGGGCGGCGACGCGGAGCGACAGAACATCGAGGTGGTGGAAACCATCTGCAAGTTGCTGGATGAACGCCGACCGCGGGACGACGGAAAGCCGCGCGCCAGTCAGATCGCCTACGTGGCCGACAGGCCCGGCCATGACCGCAGATATGCGATAGATGCATCCAAATTGCAGAACGAGCTTGGTTGGAAGCCGCAGTACACTTTCGAGAAAGGCATCGCACAGACCGTTGATTGGTATCTTGAAAATCAGGACTGGGTGAAGCGGGTTCTGGACGGCAGTTATCGTCTGGAAAGAATCGGCGCGGCCGCCTGACGCAAAGGAAAGCAAAAAATGACGCAACGCAAAGGCATAATCCTGGCCGGCGGGTCCGGCACACGTTTGTATCCGATCACCCAGACCGTCAGCAAGCAACTGCTGCCTGTCTACGATAAACCGATGATCTATTACCCGCTCAGCGTACTGATGCTGGCGGGGATACGCGAAGTGCTGGTGATCAATACGCCGCATGAGCAGGCTTTGTTCAAGCAGTTGCTCGGCGATGGTTCGCAATGGGGCATGCGCATCGAATATGCGCCGCAGCCAAGCCCCGACGGGCTGGCACAAGCGTACTTGATCGGCAAGGACTTCGTTGCCGGACAGCCGAGCTGCCTGGTGTTGGGCGACAATATCTTTCACGGTCCCGGCCTGACCGAAACGCTCAAGCGCGCCGATGCCCGCGAGCATGGCGCTACGGTGTTCGGCTATTGGGTCAACGACCCGCAAAGATACGGTGTAGCCGAATTTGATGAAGGCGGCAGGGTGGTTGGACTGGAAGAAAAACCCGCAAAGCCGCGCTCGAATTATGCGGTCACGGGCTTGTATTTCTATGATGGACGCGCCAGCGACTATGCCGCTTCATTGAAACCGTCGGAACGCGGAGAGCTAGAAATCACAGACCTCAATCGTTGCTATCTGGACGACGGTTCATTGCATTTGGAGCCGTTGGGACGCGGTTTCGCGTGGCTGGATACCGGCACGCATCAATCCTTGCTGGAGGCTTCCAACTTCATTGAGACGATCGAGGCCAGGCAAGGGTTGCGTGTCTGTTGCCCTGAGGAAATCGCTTTCGGAAACCGATGGATCGATGCCGTGCAACTCGAAAAACTTGCGGCACCGCTTGCCAAGAATGGGTATGGACAATACCTGCTTTCGCTTATCACTCGCGGTGTTGTTCGATGAAGGTCATCGAAACCAGCCTGCCCGGTTGCGTAGTGATCGAACCAGCTGTCTTCGGCGATGAGCGCGGCTTCTTCTTTGAAACCTGGAACGCCGACCGTTACGGACAGCTTGGTCTTCCCGACAAGTTCGTGCAAAGCAACGTGTCTTCTTCCGCGCGCGGCGTATTGCGTGGCCTGCATTACCAGTGGCCAAAATCACAAGGCAAACTCCTGAGCGTGCTTGAAGGCGAAGTTTACGATGTTGCGGTGGATATCCGTCGAGGCTCCCCCACTTTCGGGCATTGGGACGCCGTGATTCTTAGTGCAGAGAACAAGCGCCAATTCTGGATACCGGAAGGTTTCGCCCATGGGTTCGCCGTGCTTTCAGAGCGTGCGATATTCAGTTACCTGTGCACTGCCCAATACGATAAATTCGCGGATGCGAGTATCCGCTGGAACGATGCCGACATAGCGATCGACTGGCCGATCGATGCGCCGCTGCTGTCCGATAAGGATGCTGTCGCGCCATTCCTTAAGGATGTGGCGCCTGAGCGTCTACCCGTTTTCATCGCATGAAGATCCTGCTGCTGGGCGCGAATGGCCAGGTCGGCCACGAATTGAGGCGCAGTCTGGCCCCCTTGGGACAGATCATCGCCACTACTCGCAGCGGTGTGTTGGGGAATGGCGTTGCATGTGAAGTCGCCGATTTCGATCAGCCGGACTCGTTGCCGGCGCTGGTCGACCGCACTTCGCCCGATGTGGTGGTCAATGCCGCGGCCTACACCGCGGTGGATCGCGCTGAAACCGAAGTCGACGCGGCATTCCGCGCCAATGCGGAATCACCAGGCGTGCTGGCCGCGGAGTGCGCAAGACGTGGTGCGAAACTGGTGCATTACTCCACGGACTACGTGTTTCCGGGCGATGGCAGCTGGCCGTATCGCGAGGACGATGCCACGTCTCCGCTTGGCGTGTACGGCGCGAGCAAGCTGGCTGGCGAAGACGCAATCCGCAACGCTGGAGGCTCGCATCTGATCTTCCGCACGGCATGGGTCTATGCCTCGCACGGCCACAACTTCTTACGGACCATGATGCGGCTGGGTACGGAGCGCGACGAATTACGCGTGGTCGCCGACCAGATCGGCACGCCGACGCCGGCGGCGTTGATCGCCGACGTCACCGCCCAGGTCATCGCCTCTTCACCGCAGGCGAGCGGCGTGTTCCACCTCGCCGCGGAAGGCCAGACCAGCTGGCATGGGTTCGCCGAAGCCATCTTCGCTGGCGCGCATCGGCGCGGCCTGCTCGCACGCGAGCCGCGGGTGCTGCCGATCGCCACCGCGGACTATCCGACGCCGGCCAAACGGCCGGCGTATTCCCGGCTCGATACCTTGCGTCTGCGCCGTGACATGGCGATAGCCTTGCCCTCATGGGAGCAAGGGTTGGACCGGGTGCTGGACGAGCTCGTTGCCGGAGCCTGAACCGGATTCCCGCCGCAGGCAGGTGTCAGGCCAGACCGGGAGCGAGAGGTGTGGTTACGATCGGCTATTGCTGCGGTTACCATGAGTCCAATGCGGGTTGTCCGGGGGGGGCTGGCCCGCATTTCTTTCTAATCGAAATCGGGGATCGGCAGATGAAATACCGGGCGGTTGCAATTGCTCTCGTGCTGGGGATGGTCGCGCCCGCACGCGCGCAGGTGGATGTGGACCACTACATCAAGAAGAACGAGTTCAACGACATCCAGATATCGCCCGATGGGCTGTATCTTGCGGCGACGATTCCATTCGGGGACCGCACCGGCCTGGCCGTGCTGCGACGCTCGGACTCGAAGGTCATGAGCTCGTTCGCGCTGGGCAAGAACAACCACGTCGAGGATTTCTTCTGGGCCAACAAGGAGCGCTTGCTGGTCACCGTATCGCAGAAGATCGGCATGCTGGAGGAGCCGCAATCCACCGGCGAGATTCTGGGCATGAATTTCGATGACAAGGCTCCGGATCTGCTTATCGGATACCGCGCCGCCAGTACCATGCTGACCGGAACGAACATCCGTACCAGCAAAAGCGAACTGGTTGCCGCGATAAACGTAGCCCCCATCCCGGGAGACGATCGCAATATCATCGTGACTGTCACTCCTTATGGCGAGGACGAGAGCTGGCGCCGTGCCGACCGCATGGACATCTATACCGGCCGCCGCGTCACGGTCGCCCGTCCGCCCGTCAAGGGTGCTTCCTTCCACGTCGACAACAAGGGCGTAGTGCGCTTCGCCGTGGGTTCCGAATACGACAACGCCAGCAAGCTGTACCACCGCGACAGCGATGATGCCGAATGGAAGCTGATCAACGACGAGAATGCCAGCGGCCACATCGAATGGCCGCTCGGGTTTTCCGAGGACAACCGTACCGCCTACCTGCAAGCGGAGCAGGCTCAGGGACCGGACGCAATCATCGCTTACGACACTGTCACCGGGCAGCGCAAGGAGCTGTTGCGTGACGGAATGTCGGATCCCACCGTCATCATCCCCCGTTTTGGCGCCTCGCAAGCGCCGGTAGGTGCGCTGTACCTGGATGGTCGCCCGCACACCCGGTTCTTCGATCCCAAAAGCACGGAAGCGCGCCTGTACCAGATGCTGCAGGAGGCATTCCCTGGCGATTCCGTCGTTGTGACCTCCACCACCGATGACGGGAAAATCGCGCTGGTCAGCACCTCCTCGGACCGTAATCCAGGCAGCTTCTACCTCTTCGATACCCAGGCCATGAAAGCTTCCTACGTGCTCAGCCGCCGGGGCTGGATCGATCCCGGGAAAATGGCTGTGGTCAAACCGGTTGAGTTGAAAGCGCGCGATGGTATGGCGATGCGTGGCTACCTTACATTGCCGCCGGGGAAGCCGGAGCGCGGCCTGCCATTGGTGATCCTGCCGCATGGCGGGCCTTTCGGCGCTTTTGACCGGTGGACCTTCGATATGGAACCGCAGATCCTCGCTGCCGCAGGCTACGCGGTGTTGCAGGTGAACTATCGTGGTTCTTCAAATTACGGGCGCGCTTTCAGCCAAGCCGGTGCGCAGCAGTGGGGCGGCACCATGCAGGACGATCTCACCGACGCGACGCATTGGGCCATTGACCAGGGCATAGCCGACCGTAGCCGCATATGCATGTACGGCGCCAGCTATGGCGCCTACGCATCGCTGATGGGTGCGGCAAAAGAACCGGACCTGTATCGATGCGCGGCGGGTTATGTCGGCGTCTACGACCTGGTCACGCTCAGCGCGCAGGAAAGCCGCGAAAGCAAGCGCATGAGCACTTGGACATCGGAGTGGATGGGAAAGGGTGAAGGGCTGGCATCGGTGTCGCCGAACCGCATCGCGAACCGCATCAAAGTGCCGGTGTTCCTCGCTGCCGGCGGCGAAGACGAGACCGCTCCGATCGAGCAAAGCGAGAAGATGGAGCGTGCGCTGAAGCAGGCTGGTGTGCCGGTAGAAACGTTGTACTACCGCACCGAAGGGCACGGTTTCTACACTGCCGAGCATCAGCGCGAGTACTACACAAGGCTGCTGGCTTTCCTCGCGCGCAACCTCGGCGGAGCTTCGGCGACACGCGAAACGGCGGCCGAATAGATTCCTTGAATTGGAAACAAGGCAAAGGCGTCAATCGGCGCCTTTGTCTTGTGCGCCCGATGTCGGTTAACGAACCCCATGCATCATCCGTTTCAACAGGGGAGCCAGCAGGAAAGCCACCGCTGCGCAACCCAGCCCCACCCACATCAGCAACCAGAACAAGTCCGCGTATTTTTCCGCGGCTTCGGCGAAGTTCATGACTTCGCCTTCCGGTATCTCTATCGCAGCCAGTTTGCCGAACTGCGCGGCCAGCGTTTCCGAGAAAGCGGTGGCCAGAAACCAGGTGCCCATCATCAGGCTGACCACGCGCGGCATCGACAGCTGGGTCACGGCGGACAGTCCCACGGGTGCCAGGCACATCTCGCCGATTTCCAATATCAGATAGGCCAGCACCAGCCACCACACGCTGGCCATCTGGCCGGTTTCGCCGACCTGCTGCGCGGCCCAGGCCAGGGGAATAAAGGACAGGCCGGCGAACATCAGGCCCAGTGCCGATTTGAACGGCTTGGAAGGGTCGCGCCCGCGCTTGCCCAGCCACGCCCACAATGCGGCAAAAACCGGCGCGAGTACCACCAGGAAGAAGGCGCCGAGATAGGTCAATGAGCCGGCCGTCTGCGGTAGCACCACGCAGTCGCGCACCAGGCAGACCAGCATGATCGCGCTCACTGCTATGAAGAGCAGGCGCGGCATCGCGGATTCTGGCGTGCGGTCGGACAGCCTTGCGGCAAGCATGAACGAGAGCGGCGCCAGCAATAGGGAGTAGGTGGACCACGGCGCGGTCTGCACGAACAACGAGAGGTTGGTGATCCAATCCGCGGTCCATTCGAAAGGCTGCAAAGGCGCGACCAATGAGGGCACGATATCTTTGGTCAGCAGGCGGTCGTTGAAGGTCACCCAGGAGCCGTAGGTCTGCTCGTACAGGGTGAAGAACACCAGGCACATGAAGATCATGGCCATCAGCGCGAGCATCTGCTGCCGTTGCGCCGGCGTGCACTTGGAAAGAATGAACCAGCCGAACCAGACCAGCACGGCAGCCAACACCGCCAGCATCAGCATCAGCGCCAGCGGTATTTCCCCGCCCAGGGCGAAGGCGCCGTTGCCCGAAGCCCACATCAACCAGGCGATCGGGAGCACACCCAGTAACGCAAAAGCGTAGATCAACCATTCGCGCGGCAGGCCCAGCACGCGTTCGCGCAGCAGTGCGGGCTCGCGCGGTTCGGCATGGCCGTGCAGGTATTTCTGTCCCCACAGGAACAGCACCAGGCCCAGCAGCATGCCGATGCCCGCCGCGCCGAAGCCGTACTTCCAGCCCAGCGTCTCGCCCAGGTAACCGCAGACCAGCGATGCGAACAACGCGCCCAGGTTGATGCCCGCATAGAAAAGCGAGAAGCCCGAATCGCGGCGCGGATCGTTTTCCCCGTACAACTTGCCGACGATGGTGGAGATGTTGGGTTTGAGGAAACCCACGCCCATGATGATCAGCGCCAGCGACAGATAGGTGTAGCGCAGCGAACTCTCGTCGCGCATGACCTGGCCGCCTACAGTGATCGCAGCGTTGCCTTCGAAGGCCATGCCCGCATGCCCCAGCACCAGCAGCAGGCCGCCGAACACCACTGCCTTGCGCATGCCCAGCCAGCGGTCCGCCAGCAGTCCGCCGATCACGGGGATGCAGTACACCAGGCCCCCGTAGGCCCCCAGCAGGTCGTAACCGGCCTTGTCCGGGAACAGGTGGTACTTGGTGAGGTAAAGCAGCAGCAGCGCCTTCATGCCGTAGAAGGAGAAGCGCTCCCACATTTCGGTGAAGAAGCAGACGTACACGCCTTTGGGGTGGCCGAGGAAGTCCTCGCGCGCCGGGATCGCCGACAGGGTGGAAGCGGACAAAGGCGCATCCTGGGTGGAAAGCCGGAGTATAGCCGCGCGCCGCCAGTATCCCGTGCTGGACTTGCCGGTGGCTTCCTTATAGCGTGTCGGCTCCTTGAAGCCCTGGGATTTGCATGAACAGCGCGCAGACGCCGCAACTTACCTTCCGTGCCGTACTGCTGGCGATCGTGCTGGCGATGATCCTGTCGGCAGCCAACGCTTATCTGGGGCTGTTCGCCGGCCTGACCATCGCCACCGCCATTCCTGCTGCCGTGGTGTCGATGGGCGTGCTGCGCCTGCTGGGCGGCGGCACCATCCTGGAGAACAACATCGTCCAAACCGGCGCTTCGGCGGGTTCGTCGATTGCGGCCGGCGTCATCTTCACCATTCCGGCGCTGATCATCCTGGGCTACTGGCAGGACTTCCGTTATTCCTGGGTGCTGGCCATCGCCGGCCTGGGCGGTCTGCTGGGCGTGCTGTTCTCGGTGCCGCTGCGCCGCACCATGATCGTGGAAGATCCGCTCCCGTTCCCGGAAGGCAAGGCCGCTGCTGAAGTGCTGAAGGCGGGCGAGAATCCCGGCCCGGGTTTGAAGATTCTGGCCATGTCGGCAGGTATCGGCGCGTTGGTGAAACTGGCCGCGGCCAGCGGCCTGCGCATGATTCCCGACAGCTGGGCGCAGGCGGGTTTCTTCGCCAACGGCAAGGGGCTGGCCTATCTGGGCACCAATCTTTCGCCCGCGTTGCTGGGCGTCGGTTATATCGTGGGCTTGAACATCGGCATCGTCGTGCTTTCCGGCGCGGTGCTGTCCTGGCACATCGCCATTCCGCTCTACAACGCCTTCTTCCTGAATAACGATCCGGCTCTTGCGGCACAGATCGCCGGCGCCGGCGCGGTAGACACCGCTTTCGCCATCTGGTCCACCAAGGTCCGCTATCTGGGCGTGGGCACCATGCTTATCGGTGGTATGTGGACGCTGTTCTCGCTGCGCAAGTCGCTGGCGTCCGGCATCCGCAGCGGGTTCGCCGCCGCGCGCAAGGCCAAGGGCGAAGCGGTGGCCGAAACCGACCGCGACCTGCCGATGAAGTGGATGCTGATCGCGCTGGTGGTGTTCGTGATTCCGCTGGCGCTGCTGTACCAGGCCATCGTGGGGCAGTGGATGGTCAGCATTCCGATGACCATCATCATGATCGTCGCAGGTTTCCTGTTCGTCTCGGTGTCGGCCTATCTCGCCGGCCTGGTCGGTTCTTCCAACAATCCCGTTTCCGGCATCACCATCGCCACCATCCTGTTCGCTTCGGTGGTTCTGGTGTTCCTGCTGGGGCGCAATTCCCCGATCGGCGCGGTGGCGGCGATCATGATTGGCGCGGTGGTGTGCTGCGCGGCGGCGGTGGGCGGCGATAATCTGCAGGATTTGAAAGCCGGATACATCGTCGGCGCGACGCCGTGGAAACAGCAGCTGATGCTGGCTATCGGCGCTTTCTCATGCGCGTTGATCATGGCGCCGGTGCTGAATTTGCTGGCTGCCGCCTACGGCATCGGTGCGCCGACCCCGGAGCATCCCAATTCGCTCTCCGCGCCGCAGGCCACATTGATGGCCTCCGTGGCCAAGGGCATGTTCGGCGGCGTGCTGCCGTGGGGAATGATCGCCATCGGTGCCGGCATCGGCGCGCTCATCATCGCGCTGGACGAATGGTTGAAGTCGCGCGGCGCGAAATTCCGCGTGCCCGTGTTGGCCGCGGCCATCGGCATCTACCTGCCGCTGGAATTGATGGTGCCCATCTTCCTTGGGGGCCTGCTCTCGCACTTCGTGCAGCGCAAGCACAAGGTCAACGACGACAACGAAGAAGAGAAGGACCGCATCCACCGTCCCGGTACGTTGTTCTCGGCGGGCCTGATCACCGGCGAGGCGCTGATGGGCATCGCGATAGCGGTTCCGATCGTGGTTTCGGGAAGCGCGGATGTGCTGGCTTTGCCGGAAGCCTGGCGCTTCAACCAGTGGATCGGGCTGGTGGTGCTGGCGGTAGTGGGCTGGCTGCTGTATCGCAGCGGCGCCAGGAAGCAAGACCTGCCGCTCACCTCCTGACGTGGCCGGCTACCGGTTCCGTTCCCGATAAAGGAATGGAACCTGCCGCCATCGTTATCGCTAGCGTGCCCGCGCGGTAGCGGCGGGCCAATTGAGGTAAATAGGATTGCCGACGAGCAGCAGCTTGCCGTCGGTGCCCCGCAAGTTGACCCGTAACCAGTGTCGCCCGCCATCGCTGCGCCAATCGAAGCGCAGGTTCTGCACCGTCTGCTTGATGGACAAGTCGGCCTCAGGTTGGATGATGCGACCGTCCTGGATCACTTCGACGTGCGCGCCGGCAAGATTGTCGGCGCGTATCTCGAATTCGATCAAGCCTCCTGCGGGCGACGACAACGTGTCTCCCATCTTCGCTCCGTCATCGCCACTACGTGCGCTGAAAACCAGCGCGCGGTCGCGACTTCCCTGCACATCGACGAAAACATGCCCGGCACGCAACCCGGCGAGGATTTCCGGCATCGACAGCGCTTGCGCATGCACTACTGTGGTCGGCATCCCGACCGGCCCGCCACCCACGTCCGGCAGCATCCGGCTGGCATCGTGATTGTCGCTGCCGCCGATGGCGGTCAGGCGATAACCGGCATTCAACAACGATTCCCAGAACGGGATGCCCGAATACGGCGTGTCGGCATCCATGCCGTTCACGACCTCTACCGCTTGCAGAAGCGACGGGTCAGCCTTTGGCTGCGCGGTCCAGCCGCAACCCATGCAGATTTCGCCCGACGGCCGCACCGGGTGATTGATCGAAACGATGCCCTGCAGGTGTGCCGCATCGCGCAGCAGTGCATTCCAGTCGCGGTTGCCGCCGACTCGAAAGTCCAGCGGCGCAACCGGGCCGATCAAATTGGCATGGCCGCTGAAAGTCGTTATTTCGCGTCCCGGCATCAACAAAATGCTGTCGAAATAGGGCTGCAGCTCGCGGATGGCATTCGCTTGTGAGGTGGTGTTGTGATCGGTGATGGCGATGAAATCCAGTCCGCGTTGCGTCGCCGCTTGGGCGGTCAGGAACAGCGGGCAGGGCACCTTCGCTCCTTTCGAACTCTTGCAGCTGCCGTCGCTGTGCGCGTCGTGCATGTGCAGATCGCCTCGATACCAGGCCGCTTTCTCCTGCAACGGAGGGTTGGCGATCGGCGGCTGCCAATACGGCTCGCCTTCGCGGCCCAGCCAGATGCGCGCCGTGAATTCGGCACGCGTGTCTTTGCGGATATTGGGAATGCCCAGCAATAAAGACCATCGGCCCGGGCGGATCGCTCCCGGCAGGTAGGAGGGCGTCGCGTCGCTGGCCGACACGGTGAATATCGATTTGTTGCCGCCGCTCCAGCCGCGGAGGCCATCCGGATCCAGCAGTCCCAGGTCGATGGTGGTCTTGATGTCTCTGCCGGTGTACTCGAACTGTACGGTGATGCGTCCGGTGCCAGCCGGTACGGTGAACGGCACTTCGCGATAGCTTTGGTGGTCCTTGCCGGTGATCTCCCCGTGCAAGGTCAGGTCCGGGTTCCTCTCGGCCGCCGCTGCTTCTCTGCCGTTGAACAGAAGCAGCATGCACGTCATCGCGACGCTATATAGCTTCATGGTGCTACTCCAGATTCAGGGAGGACACTTCGGATTTCCTTCCGCCGGATTCAATCGCGCATGCAGATATGGCCTTCCAGGCCAGCGGATGCCGATGTTTCGTCCCCATGTTCAGAACCGGAACATGATTGCAAAGCGGTAAGCCCGTCCCAGCAGCGGCCGGGCCAGGAAAGTGTTGGCCCCGGCATCGCCGCTCTGCAGTTCGCCGGCGCGTGGATTGCCTTCGGTCAGGCCGAGCGAATTGGTGAGATTGTCCCCGTAAAGGAAAAGCGACAACTCGGGCGTGAGTTCGTAACGTGCGCTGGCATTGATCGCGTAGTACGACGGTAGGCGCACCGAATTTGCGGTATCGACATAACGTTCACTCTGGTGTTCGTACGCCGCCTGCAGGCGCAGCTTGTTATTGAAAAGATTGAAACCCGGCACTACGCGCAGGCTCTGTTTCGGCACGCGGATCAGCTGGTTTCCTACGAAGTCACGCAACACGGGCGCGCCGCTGACCAGCTCGGTATAGCGCAGGTCCTGGTACTCGGGCTCCTGCACGGTGGCGGTCAGCTGCAGATCGAACCAGTCGACCGGGTACCAGTTGCCTTCCAGTTCCAGACCGACGGTCTTGGTGCTGGCGTAACCCTGCTGGACGGTGGATGAACCGGTGTTGAGATCGAATACGTAGTTGCTGAAGCCCACGTTGTCGTATTTGGTATAGAACGCCGTGGCGAAGATATCGAAGATCTCGTTGCTGAATTTGTAGCCAACTTCGCCCAGATCCATGGTCTGGGTGACCGGGCGGCTGCTGTTGTTGCGGATGCAGCTTTCAACGTCGATCAGGCTGCAGTTGGAGTACCGGGTGATGTAGCTGGACAGGTTGGGCAGGCGGAAGGCCGAGGTCCAGCGTGCGAACAGGCCGGCGTGCTCGGAGAACTGCCAATTGGTGCCGATCGTCCAGCCGGTCTTGCTGAAAGTCTCGTCGTAGCTAACGAAGCGTCCCGATCCGGTGAGGATCTGGGAGCTGGCGAAAGTGCCTCGATTCACCGGCGTGCGGATCTCGGTCCAGCCTTCTGTATTGACCTCCTCCCGGCGCACGCCGGCATCGATGCGCAGTTTCTCGGTGGCCTGCCATTCGTCGGACAGATACAGCGCATTCGTAGTGGAGCGCCCGCTTGCATTCTCCCACTCGTAGCCATAGCGGTAGATGCCGTCTTCGGTCAGCGTGGCCAGCGGTTGGCCGTTGGCATCCACCGCGACCAGATTCAGCAGGCGCGCATTGTCCTGCACATCCAGCAGCACGTTGGACGAATAGCGGTCGAAATCCTGGTCGAAGCGCGCGTAGTAGTAGCCGAGCGTGACATCGTGGCTCTGGTCGCCGAAGTCGAACTTGCGTAGCAAACGGGTATCGTTGATCAGTTCTTTTACCGGCATGGTCACGCCGCGCAGCCCGCCGACGGACATCAGGCCGTTCCCATTCTGGTTGGCGACATCGAAGATCTGGCTGGGGTCGGCCGCATAGCGGAGCTGTAGTCCTGTCGCACCGGGCACGCGCGCCAGCAGTGGCTGCGACTGGCGCAGAAATGCGGATCCGCTCAACAACTGTAGCGGGAACACGCCGTTGCGCTGCGTCTCGGTATCGCTGTAGCGGATCGACTCGGCCAGCTTGAAACCTGCGCCCAGCTCGTGGTCGAACTTGACGGTGAACTGATTGCGATCGACTTCGGTACCACGGCTGTTGTCGAAATCGTAGAGGCTGCCGTCGCCCTGCAGCATCCGCACGCGTTGGGTTTCCGGGCCGGCCATCGTGCCGTAGTTGCCGTCGAAGCCCGGTACGGCGCGGATCTCGCCATCGTCGTAGGTGCGCATCGGAATGCCCAGATACAACGCGACGTTGTCGTTGACCCGTTTGAAATCGAAGCTGAGATTGCCCCGCTCGAAAGCCTTGCTGAGGTTGACGCGGTACTGCCCACCCTTGTTGGCGGTGAAGCCGGGCTCACGGATGCCATCGTCGGTACGGTAGAAGCCGCCGACGCCGAGTTTCCAGCCCCCGCCGATCGGCGTACCGAAGAACAGATCGTAGCGACCGAGCCCATAGTCGCCGACCGTGTACTTGACCACGCCCTCTGCGCTATCGCCGACCACACGCGGGATGAAATTGATCGCGCCCGCGGGTGCGTTGGAATAGAACACCGACGACGGCCCGCCTCGCACTACTTCGATCCGTTCGATCGTCTCGTCGAGACGGAAAGCCTGATCGCCGTTGAGGAAACCTAACGCGGGATCGTGCTGCACGGGCACGCCGTCCTCAAGCAGGGTCACCGATCCGAATCCGTCCACCGGGATGCCGCGCGCGCGGATGTTGCCGCTCGCCTCGCCACCGGATGCTTCCACCCAGAACCCGGGCACGGATTTCATCGCTTCGGTCACCGAGGTCGGCGCCTGCAGCCGCAGACGGTCTTCCTCGATGCTGGTGATCGAGTAACTGGTTTCGGCCTTGCTGCGTTGGGTGGTTCCCGAGCGGCCGGTCACCACCACCGTATCCAGCTGCACGGCATCCCCGCCCGGCGCTTCCGCCGCTGTCGAATCTTCCTGCTGTTGTGCATGCGCTATCGGGCTGGCGACTGAGGCAAGCGTCAACGCAAGGCGTATGGCGCGTCGAAGCGCGCTGGCATCGTAGTTCATTTGGAGACTCTCGAATTAGCGGGGGAGATCGGTGTATGCGGAATCCGCATTCGGGCCGCGAGGGGCTGGTACCGATTACATCCATGGTGTTCGACGATGCTTAAACATTTATTACGCATTCCCTGCCATTAGCTATCGTCTGCGTATCCGAAAAATTATCTTTGCAGGCCGTTCTCAGCCAGCAGCGGTCCGGCGATTCTGCGCAGCGCACGCGCATCGGGTGGACGAGAACCACATTCGCGCCGCGCCGGGCAGCCCGCCAGGGCATGGCTTCAGGCCTTTGCGCCGGACCGCTGTTACGGCCTAACATCGGGGTTTTCCTGTTGCTGGAGTCCCGGATGAACCTGCGAACCGCCCTGTTGCCCCTCTGCCTGCTGGCCGCATTGCCGGCCACGGCCGCCACGCGCGGGTTCGACGTGCGCGACATGATGGCGCTGGACCGCGTGTCCTCGCCCGTGCTGTCGCCCGACGGCGCGGTCGTGGTCTTCGCCCAGCGGCAGATGGACAAAGAGGTCGTCAAGGCCACTACGGGCCTGTGGGTGCGCAACCTGCTGACCCGCGACATGGCGCCGCCCAAACGCTTGACGCCCGAAGGCTGGAACGTGAACTCGCCCACATTCTCGCCGGACGGGAAAACCGTGTATTTCCTCAGCGGAAAATCCGGCACCCAACAGCTGTATTCCATCGCTTCCGGCGGCGGCACACCCAAGCAGCTCACCGCTTTCGCGTTGGATGTAGGCAGCTACAAATTGTCGCCGGACGGCACCCGCGTCGCGTTCAGCGCGGACACTTTCGCCGACTGCAGGGCCGACTTCGCCTGCACGCAGAAGAAGCTCGATGACACCAAAGCCAAGAAAAGCACCGGCGTGATTTATGAGGGGCTGTTCGTGCGCCATTGGGACACCTGGAGCGACGGTCGCCGCAGCCGGCTGTTCGTAAGCGATTTGCCTGCGGGCAAGGCGAAGGCCACCACCGCCGCCATCGCGTTGACCGATTCGCTGGATGGCGATGCGCCTTCCAAGCCGTTCGGCGATGCCAGCGAGTACACCTGGTCGCCCGACGGCAAGACCGTGGTGGCGGGTATCCGCGTGGCCGGGAAATCCGAAGCCTGGTCCACCAATTTCGATCTCTACCGCATGAATGCCGACGGCACCGGCGCGCCGGTCAACCTGACCACCGCCAACAAGGCCTGGGATGCGGGCCCGGTCTTCAGCGCCGACGGCAAAACGCTGTTCTATCGCGCGATGAAGCGCCCCGGCTTCGAGGCAGACCGCTTCGCGCTGATGAGCATGGACGTGGGCAGCGGACAGGTCCGCGAGATCGCCGCGCATTGGGACCGTTCCGCCGACAACATCGTGCTGTCCCAGGACGGTGGCACGATCTTCACGACCGCGCAGGACACCGGCCAGCATCCTTTGTTCGCCGTCGAGATCGCCACTGGCAAGGCAGAGCAGATCGTCGGCGACGGCACCATCGCCGACTTCCAGGTCGCGGGCCAGACCTTGGCGTTCACGCGCAATACGCTGAAGACCGGCGATCAGTTGTTCACCACCACTACTGCGGCAGGCGCTCCCTTGCGCGCGATCACGCCGAGTGCGGAAGAGCGGCTGAAGGACGTGGCTTTCGGCGACTTCGAGCAGTTCGACTTCAAGGGCGCCGGCGGCGACACCGTGCACGGTTACGTGGTCAAACCCTGGAACTACGTCGAAGGAAAAAAATATCCGGTCGCCTTCCTGATCCATGGCGGTCCGCAGGGTAGCTTCGGCAACGGCTGGAGCTACCGTTGGAACCCGCAAACTTACGCGGGGCAGGGCTACGCCGTGGTGATGATCGATTTCCACGGTTCCACCGGCTATGGCCAGGCCTTCACCGATGCCATCAGCCGGGATTGGGGCGGCAAGCCGCTGGAAGATCTGCAGAAGGGTTGGGCGGCCGCGCAGAAGGAATACGCCTTCCTCGATGGCGCCAATGCCTGTGCGCTGGGCGCGAGCTACGGTGGCTACATGATCAACTGGATCGCCGGCAACTGGCATACGCCCGCTTCCGGGGCGTGGAAGTGCCTGGTGGACCACGACGGCGTATTCGACACGCGCTCGATGGGCTACGTGACTGAGGAGCTGTGGTTCAGCGAATGGGAGAACGGCGGCACGCCGTACGAAAATCCCAAGAACTACGAGAAGTTCAACCCGGTCAACCATATCGCCGAGTGGCGCGTGCCCACGCTGGTGGTACAGGGCGAGAAAGACTACCGTGTGCCTCTCGACCAGGGTCTGTCTGCTTTCACCGCTCTGCAGCGCAAAGGCATCGAATCCAAGTTGCTGTATTTCCCCGATGAAAACCATTGGGTGCTCAAGCCGCAGAACAGCGTGCTGTGGCACGACACGGTCAACGGCTGGCTCAAGCAGCATCTGACCCCGTAATCCCCTTGCAGGCCCGCGCTTCCGGTATCGCCGGCGGCGCGGGTCCGCTTCGCGTCAGGAGTCGGATCCGATGGCTATCGAAACCGCAGTGCCTTCCACTGCGCTGATCACCAACGATATCGTGCTGTTCGGTCTGATCGCGGGCACGCTCGGCGCGGTGTTCTGGACCGCCTCGCGCGAAACCGGCATGTGGAAGAAGTTCTACACCTACGTGCCGGCGCTGCTGCTCTGCTACTTCATTCCCGGCATCTACAACAGCGTGGGGTTGATCGATGGCAACGCCAGCAAACTCTACAACCCTGTCGCCAGCCGCGTGCTGCTGCCTGCGGCACTGGTGTTATTGACCCTCACCATCGATCTGAAGGGTGTGCTGCGGTTGGGGCCGAAACTGCTGCTGATGTACATAGGCGCATCGGTCACGGTGATGATCGGCGCGTTCTTCGCCTTCTGGGTGATGGGCATCCTGCATCCGCAGACCGTAGCCGGCGATACCTGGGCCGGCATGGCCACGCTGGCGGGCAGCTGGATCGGCGGCGGCGCCAACATGGTGGCGATGAAGGAAGTGTTCGCGGTCGACGAGACTACTTTCGGCCAGTTCGTGGTCGTCGATGTGGGCGTTGGCTATGTGTGGATGGCCGTGCTGATCTTCCTGGCGGGCCGCGCCGAGGCGATCGATGCGCGCAGCGGCGCCAACACGCTGGCCATCGAGGACCTCAAGCAACGTCTGGCCAGCTACCAGCAGCAGCACGAGCGCGTGGCTTCGCTGCCGGATCTGATGGTGATCCTGGGCATCGCTTTCGGTACGGTCGGCATGGCCCATGCGGTGGCGGGCCCCGCATCGGCCTGGTTCGGCGCCAACGTCTCATGGGCGCGGCAGGTCAGCCTGCACGAACCGTTCGTGTGGGTAGTGGTGCTTTCCACGCTGGTCGGCCTGGGATTGAGCTTCACCCGCGCGCGTACGCTGGACGGCGCCGGCGCTTCCAAGATCGGCGCATTGCTGCTCTACATTCTCATCGCCTGCATCGGCATGCAGATGGACATCAAGGCGCTTGCCGACCGGCCATGGCTGTTCGCGCTGGGCCTGATCTGGATCTCGGTGCACATCATTTTGTTGTGGTTTCTGGGCAGGGCGTTGAAGGTGCCGTTCTTCTATTTCGCCATGGGCTCGCAGAGCAATATCGGCGGGCCGGCATCCGCGCCGGTGGTGGCGTCGGTGTTCCATCCCTCGCTTGCGCCGGTGGGTGCTTTGCTCGGAGCGCTGGGCTATGCGACCGGTACGGTGCTGGCCTATATCGTGGGGATCACGTTGAGAGCGATGGCCGGGGCATGAGCTTCTAGGGAAGCTCTGAACAAGTCTGCACAAAAAAACCAAAGATGTTGGATTTCGTTCGCGATGAACCCCGGATCAAGTCCGGGGCAGGCTCTGCCCTATAAACCGTTCGTGGTGAGCCTGTCGAACCACGCTTTTCGAAGGAAAGCCGGCTTGCTACTTACTGAAAATGTCTTGCCAAGAGCGTGGTTCGACAGGCTCACCACGAACGGAATTTTTTGGAAGGCTCACCACGAACGGTTTACTTAGTTCAGAGATTCCCCATTCAGGGGTTCCCTAGAGCTGGGCCGCACGCTGTTGGCGTTGTTCCACTTGCTGAGTCTGGCCCTGCTGTTGCTGGTCCTGCTCGCGTAGTTGTCCCGCGCTGAGTCGCGCAGGAGTTTGGCTGGCCTGTTCCATGTCGACACGGCTGCGCTGGTGGGCGGGGTCGTGCAATGCGCCCTGCACCGAGAACAGGCTGTCGCCGCGTTCGGAAGCGAGCACGTGGTCGATCCGTTTCAGGCCGTCCGAGCCCGCGCGCGCCGCAGCGCTGGCAGCGACATTGAAGAAGCGCTCGTCCCCGGCAAGGCCCAGCTGCTGGCGTTGCCCTGACAGACCATCGACTGCATTCCTGAGCAGCTGGTTGGAGGTGCTGTTGGCGTCGCCGATGGTATTGGAGCCGGCGCCGGGGTTGCGTTCGCGTACCCGCAGTTGCGCCAGATCCTGCGCTTCCATGACCGCTTCGATGTAATGCAGGTCCAGGCGGTGCAGGAGCATCTTGCCGGGCACCAGGCGCTCGAAGAAGGTCAGCGGATCGGGATCGGGCAGTTGGATCTTGTGCCCTGGCGCATCCGGCATCGCCCATTTCAGCGGGATGCTGTCTTCCTGCAGATGAGTGAGGAGTTCGTTCTTGACGCGGTAGCTGCGGATCAGGCCCTGCTCGGCCTCCTGCTTCAACACCTCGGCGTCGAAGCCGTAGCGTTCCAGGGTCTTGTCGTGCACGCCGGCGGCGTTGAAGGTGACCGCCGGGATTTCGCTGACCATGCTCGCCGCGCCGGCCAGGCCGCCACCGAGTGACTGCCCGGTCAGGACCACGTTGTTGCCGAAGGCCTGCTTGGCTTCCCGCGCCAGGGCGATAGCCTGGTCGTACTGCACGTCCTCCAATCCAAGACCTTGGCGGAAGTTGTGGCGCCAGTCCTTGCCTTCGTCGGTACCGGCGTAGGCCACCACCACCGCTCCGCTGGCATCCCGATAAAGCGAGGCGTCGAAGCCGCTCTTGCTGTCGTGCAGCAAGCTGGGGTCGATGCCCGCGGCGCGTACCGCGGCATCGTCCATACGCTGCCAGGTTCCGGGCAGGACCGGCGCGAACGAGGACTCGCCGCGGCGTGCGTCGGCGACGGCATAGTTGTCCTGTATCAGAGTCGACAACTCGCGATCCACCGCATGCGGTTGCTGCCCCGCCACATCGTCTGCGAAGCCGCTGCCGGCTGGGGTGGAGGAAGAGGTAGCGGCGGACATCCCTGTGGAAACATTCATGCGCTATTCCTTTGCGTGTGCGTGCCTTGGTGCACGGGGTTGGCGACGCCTGCCGGCGCCGCGCGTTCCAACGGGTTACTGCGTGGCGACGCCGTTGGCCGTCAGCCAGTCGCGCACCTTCTGCCGCGACTGCCGGCCTTCGGCGTTGAGGCGTGCGTCCGAGCCGGAGAACAACGTCGCCTGGAAAGTGTTGCCGCGACTGTCGACGGCATTGGGGTCCACGCCCAGTTGCAACAGTTGCAGGACGCGCTCGGCATCGTTGACCTGTGCGGCTACGTGCAGCAGCGAGTTGCCCATCGAGTCGGTGCGGCGGACATCGGCGCCGGCTTTCACCAGCAGGTCGAACTGTGCGCTGCGGCGACTCTGCACTGCGCGGAATATCGGGGTCCGGCCGGCACGGGCGCTGACCAGATCCACCGGAGCTCCATGGGCGACCAGCACCTGCAGATATTGCGGATCGTCGACCATGGCGGCCATATGCGCGACGGTCTCGCTGTCCATGCCCGGCGTGGCGGCGTTGGCGCCGGCTTCGAGCAGTGCCGACAGTGAGGCGGGTCTCTGGTTCCAGATCGCCCATTCGAGCAAGGTGACCTGATCATCGCCACGTGCGGCCAGGGTTGCCGGCGATGCGAGCGCGCGGATACGGGATACGTCTCCCTCGGCGACCGCATTGGCCAGGGGCACGACCGCAGGATCGTGGAAAGGCATGGCGGAGGCGGGATCGATCGCTGTTGCGGACATGCTGGTTTGCTCCTTTGCACCGGCCGGGTCGGCGGCGCATGAAACCATCAGGATGGAAGTTGCGAGTGCCGCCAGGGCGGGGACCTGCTTGCGCATTGCGGTTTCCTTTCCGGCTGCGTGGTTGCGGTCGCGTAATGTGGTGTTGCCCCGACGCGACGGGCCGATCCTAGCACCGCTTTTGCCGGGCGAATGTTCCGATTTCGTTATCCGCCATGATTATGTGACCCAATGCCGTTGCCATCGGATCGATGCAGGGAATGCAGAGCCGGGCATTGCATCCGGCCCCTGTGGCTACGCGATGTCAGCAGCAGCGGAATCCGTTCTTGCCGCCGAAGCGCGCCTCCTGCCGCTCGCGGAAGAAGGTCTTGTAGTCCATCACTTCGCGTTCGGGATGTTTTTCCATCATGTGGCGCACGTAGTTGTCGTAGTCGGGTACGCCGCAACACAATCGCGCAGTCTGCACCAGGCGCCGCCATACGCGGCGATGCGCCTGGTACTGGCCGGCGGGAACCAGCGCGGTTCCCATCAGAGCGCTCCGCTCATAGCTGCGCCGCCAGCGCCGGATCGACCGCCACGTACGGCGTTTCGCGATCGCTGCGTTGCGGATTGGCGCGGGCCTTGCGCACAGCGCCGACCGCGTAG
Organism: uncultured Pseudoxanthomonas sp.; assembly: GCA_965650035.1. GTDB lineage: Bacteria > Pseudomonadota > Gammaproteobacteria > Xanthomonadales > Xanthomonadaceae > Pseudoxanthomonas_A. The sequence goes on along the minus strand of CBFGMR010000001.1, from coordinate 316,628 downwards.
AACAGCACGCTGAACACCACGAACAGGAACAAGGCGGTCAAGCCGGTGTTGACGTAACTGTTGAACGCGATCTGCTGCATCTGCTCGATGCTCTTGGCCGGGGCCACGATCTCGCCGGCGGCGATGCCGGTGCGGTATTTCGCGGCCTGCGCAAGGAAACCGACTGCAGGGTTGGAATCGAAAATCTTGATGAAGCCTGCAGTGACCGTACAGATCAGCAGCCACGTTGCCGGCAGGATCGTCACCCACGCGTAGCGGTCGCGTTTCATCTTGAACAGCACCACCGTGCACATCATCAAGGCGATGCCGGCCAGCATCTGGTTGGCGATGCCGAACAGCGGCCACAAGGTGTTGATGCCGCCCAGCGGATCGACCACGCCCTGGTACAGGAAATAACCCCACAACGCCACGCAGCCCGCGGTGGCTACTACGTTCGCTCCCCACGATTCGGTGCGGCGCAGTCCCGAATGGAAGGTACCCAGCAGATCTTGCAGCATGAAGCGTCCGGCGCGTGTGCCGGCATCCACCGCAGTCAGAATGAACAGCGCTTCGAACAGGATGGCGAAGTGGTACCAGAACGCCATGGAGTTGGCGCTCGGCATCACGTTGTGCAGGATGTGGGCGATACCGACAGCCAGCGTCGGTGCGCCGCCGGCGCGCGAAAGAATGGTCTTCTCGCCGATGTCGGTCGCCGTGGCGGTCAGCATGTCCGGGGTCACGGTGAAGCCCCATTCGCTGATCTTGGCCGCCGCCGAAATCGCGTCGGTGCCGATGGCCGCGGCGGGGCTGTTCATGGCGAAGTACACGCCCGGTTCGATCACCGATGCGGCCACCAGGGCCATGATCGCCACGAACGATTCCATCAGCATGCCGCCGTAGCCGATGTAGCGCATATGGCCTTCGCTGGCCAGCAGCTTGGGCGTGGTGCCCGAGGAAATCAGCGCGTGGAAGCCGGAAACAGCGCCGCAGGCGATGGTGATGAAAAGGAACGGGAACAGGCCGCCTTTCCACACCGGGCCGGTGCCGTCGGTGAACTGGGTCAGCGCAGGCATCTTCAATTCCGGCATCACGATCACGATGCCGATGGCCAGGGCGATGATGGTGCCGATCTTCAGGAAGGTGGACAGATAATCGCGCGGCGCCAGGATCAGCCAGACCGGCAGCACCGCGGCGACGAAGCCGTAGCCGACCAGCATCCAGGTGATCTGCGTACCGGTGAAGGTGAACGCCGGCCCCCAGGTCGGATGCGCGCCGACTTTGCCGCCCAGCCAGATCGAGAACAGCAGCAGTGCGATGCCGACGACCGAGATTTCGCCGATCCTGCCGGGACGGATGTAGCGCATGTAGACGCCCATCAGCACCGCGATCGGGATCGTGGCCATCACCGTGAACATGCCCCACGGGCTCTCCGCCAGCGCCTTGACCACGATCATCGCCAGCACCGCCAGGATGATGATCATGATCAGGAAGGCGCCGAACAGCGCGATGGTGCCGGGGATTTTCCCCATTTCCTCGCGCACCAGATCGCCCAGCGAGCGCGCATCGCGCCGGCTGGAGATGAACAGCACCATGAAGTCCTGCACCGCGCCGGCCAGCACCACGCCGGTGATCAGCCAGAGCATGCCGGGCAGGTAGCCCATCTGCGCGGCCAGCACGGGGCCGACCAGCGGACCTGCGCCCGCGATGGCGGCGAAGTGGTGGCCGAACAGGACGTGTTTGTTGGTGGGTACGAAATCCAGCCCGTCGTTGCGCAGTACTGCAGGCGTAGCCCGCGTGGGGTCCAGTCCCATCACTTTTTCGGCGATGAACAGGCTGTAGTAGCGATAGGCGACCAGGTAGATCGACACCGCCGCCACGACTATCCACAGCGCATTGATCTGCTCGCCGCGGTGCAGGGCGATGGTGCCCAGACAGAACGCGCCGAGCAGCGCCAGCGCGGCCCAGGCCAGTTTCGAGAAACCCTTCATGCGAACCCCTCCGGTGAACTCGGGTTAGGGTCCTCCCATGCGGGGGAGGGGTCAATGCGTAAGGTTGGATTCGACCTGCGACTTTGGTCTTAATGCATGCGATATCCGATTGTGCGATGCGGCAGCCAGCGTGATATCGGCTTTTGAAGCGCCGGGACCCTTGTAGGAGCGGGCCCTGCCCGCGACGGGCTTTATCGGTAATGCCTGTCGCGGGCAGGGCGCGCTCCTACAAATGCAAATGCCGTCAGAGCCACTTGGCGCGTTTGAACAGCCAGTACAGGGTGCCGCAGACCAGCGCCACGCCGCCGATCAGGACCGGGTAGGCATAGGCCTTGTCGATTTCCGGCATGTTGTGGAAATTCATTCCGTACCAGCTGGTGATCAAAGTCGGCGCGGCCAGCAGCGCCGCCCAGGCGCCCAGGCGCTTCACCACTTCGCCCTGGCCCAGCGTGACCAGCGACAGATTGACGCTCAGCGCGGTGGTCAGCATTTCGCGCAACGTGTCCAGCGATTCGTTGACGCGCAGCGCATGGTCGTAGACGTCGCGGAAATACAGGCGGACTTCTTCGGGAATCAACGCGCTTTGAGTGCGGCTGAGCTGCGCCAGCACATCCTGCAGCGGGCCGACCGCCAGGCGCATCTTGCTCAGCTCGCGTTTCAGTTCGTACAGGCGCACCACGGTGTCGCGGCTATAGGTATCGGCGAAGATCGCCTGCTCCAGCGAATCGGCGGTGTCGCGGAATTCGTCGATGATGGGCCGGTAGTTGTCGACGATGAAATCCATCACCGCATACAGGCCGTACGAGGGTCCCAACACCAGCAGATCCGGTTCGCGCTCCACGCGTTCACGCACGGGCGCGTACGAAAGCGAAGCGCCATGACGCACGGTGATCAGGTACCGTGGGCCGACGAACAGATGCGTTTCGCCGTACACGATCTTCTCATTGATGACCTGCGCGGTGTGGGTGACCGCGAACATCGAGTTGCCGTAGGCTTCCAGCTTCGGGCGCTGATGGGCGTTCTGCGCGTCTTCGACGGCCAGATCGTGCAGACAGAATTCTTCCTGCAGCTTTTCCAGGATCTCATCGGCCGGCTCATACAGGCCTACCCAGACGAAACTGCCGTCGTCCTGCGCCAGGACATCGCTGATGGCGTCCAGGGTGATGTCGTGGCGCTTGCCGTCCTTGTCGTAGACGACGCAATTGATGACGCAGGAGGGCAGCACGGGCTTGTTGATATCGTTCATGGTGCGAATCGTGCGCCACCCAGGGCGGCGCGGCAAGCGCGTAGGAGCGGTGTAGGAGCGACGTGAGTCGCGATGGGATTGTTCCTGGCAATGGCTTCATCGCGACTCACGTCGCTCCTACACCGCTCCTGTATGCCTACTGGGCGACGAAACGGATCGCCTGTCCGCCGCCGGGCGCCAGCCGCAGAGTCAGCGTATCGGCGCTGGTCACCTTGCGCTCTTCGATCACGATGTCCTGCGGCGCGTGCTTCCAGTCAGCCTTCTCGCCGTCACGATAGATCTGGGCCGTATAGGTGCGGCCCGGGTCGAGGAACGACAGCGGCGCCTTCAACTCGCGGCCCTCTTCGTCGGATATCGAGCCCAGATACCAATTGTCGGAGTGGCGATCCTTGCGCACGATGGTCACGTAGTCGCCGACTTCGCCGTTCAATACGCGCGTGTCTTCCCAGTCCACCGGCACGTCCTCGATGAACTTGAACGGCTTGGGATTCTTTTCGTAGTTCTCCAGCAGATCGGCGGCCATCTGGATGGGGCTGTAGATCACCACGTACAGCGCCAGTTGCTTTGCCCAGGTGGTGGCCACGCCGTCGGGCGCGCGGGTCTTCATGCCGAAGATGCCGGGCGTGTAGTCCATGGGGCCGGCTAGCAGGCGGGTGAACACCAGGTTGGCTTCATGCTCGGGCGGATTGCCGGGATCGCCCCAGGCGCTGAATTCCATGCCGCGAGCGCCTTCGCGGGAAATCCAATTGGGGTAGGTGCGGCGCAGGCCTGTGTCCTTGATGGGTTCGTGCGCATTGACGGCGATGTGGCGCTTGGCCGCTTCGGTCACCACCTTCAGGTGATGCCGCGCCATGTCCTGACCTTCATGCCAGGCGTAGTGCAGCTTGCCGTCGGCGCCGATGACCTTGGCTTGCCCCGCATCGGCCACGTAGCCGGTCTTGACCGCGTCGATACCCAGGCGCTGGTACAGATCGAAGCCCGCGCCCATCTGCGATTCGTAGTGCGCGGCGTTGCCGGAGGTTTCATGGTGGCCGATCAGGCGGACGTTCTTCGACTTCGCGTAGGCAGCCAGTTTTTCGATATCGAAATCAGGATACGGCTGGGTGAAGCTGAAGTCCTCGCCATTGCCGAACCAGTCGCCGTCCCAGCCCACGTTCCAGCCTTCCACCAGCACGCCACCAAGACCGTGTTTGGCGGCGAAGTCGATGTGCTTCATCACGTTTTCGTTGGTGGCGCCGTGCTTGGGGCCCGAAGCCCAGGTCTTCTTGTCCAGGTGCATTTCCCACCACACGCCGACGTACTTCATCGGCTTGATCCAGGAAACGTCGCCGAGCTTGTTGGGCTCATTGAGGTTGAGGATGAGGCTGGAAGTCACCAGACCGCCGGCATCGTCGGACAACTGCACCGTGCGCCATGGCGTGTTGAAAGGCGCGGTGCGGACCACTTTGCCGTCGCCGATGCCGTCGGTGAGCGTGGCGCGCAGCTTGCGGTTTTCCACCCGGGTGAGGTTCATGCCCGAATAGTCCACCAGCGCCGCTTCGTGGATGGAGATATGCAGGCCATTGTCGGTGCGCAGGGTGATGGGCGTCTGCGCCTGGCCGACTTCCTGCAGCGGCGTGCGGTGGTACAGGTATTCCTCGCGGTTCCATTCGCCGGCGGGAATCCACCAGGCGGTGGCGTTCTCGGCGATGTTGAATTCGGTCAGTTCCTCGCCGATCCGCACCTGCTTCAGCGCGGGCTGGTCCGGCAATTCGTAGCGGAAGCCCAGTCCGTCGTCGTACATGCGGAACAGCACGTCGAAGCTGCGCTTGGGCGCGACCTTCTCGGTGAGGGTCACGCGCAGTTCGTTGTAGTGGTTGCGGATGGTGCGACGCTCGCCCCAGGGTTGTTCCCAGGTCTCATCGAAGCTGCTGGTCTTGTGTCCGGCGATGGCCAGGTTGCGTTCGAACTTGGGCACGTCCAGGAAGATGAAACCCAGCCGCGACGGCGAAATCACCGCCTTGCCGTCGCGCAGCACGGCGTAGCTCGGGCGGCCATCCTTGTCGGTGGTCACTTCGACCGACAGGTTCCCGTCGGGCGATGCGATGCCCACCTTGGGCAGCGTCGCTGCGGGGGGCGGTGTGGTGACTTGCGCGTTGGCGAGGGAGGCGGCGGTGAGGAGCGTGGTCATTGCGAGCAGGCGAAGGAGCATGCGGGCTTCCGGATGGCGGACAACAGGCCGCATCCTGCGCCAGCCCCGTCAGCGCAACAAGCTGCGCTGCGGGAAGAATACGTATGCAAGAGCCGCATGCACCGGTAGCAGCAAAGCTACCCAGCTCTGGTTGTACTGCGGGGCGAGCGGCAGCCAGTGCAGGATCCATGCGATCGCTGCGAGACCCGCGACGATCGCCAGCAGCCAGCGGAACCATGCGGAAGGCGCGCGTTTGCGCAGCAGCGCAATCGCGCCGGGGATCAGCAGCAGGCACAGCGGATTGAACAACAGCAGATTTCGATTGGCCCAGGCGGCCTGGTGTTCGGTGAAGCCCCACAGAAACACCAGCATTGCGCCGGCGATTCCGCACAGCAGCCACAGCGGCAACGCCAATGCGGCGATCAAGCGCGGCTTGCGTGGGGCGATCAGCACGATCGCGGCCGCCGCAATCAGGCCAGCCAACAACCACGGCCACCAGCGACGCGGTCGTTCCGGCGGTTCGGGCGCGATGCGATGCGGCGCCAGCACCTGCTCGGCCTGCACCAGCGGTCGTCCCGCCGCGTTCTTCGCCTCGCGCAGGCTGTCGGCCAGACGCATGGGCACGTAGGCTTCTTCCCAGCGCGACATCGGCACGTCGGCGTAGGGACCCAGGCCGATGTCGAAACCCAGCCACATCCACGGCACCGGCGAGACCAGCCGCACCGCTTCGCTGCGGAAAGTATTGCCCCGCGAACGTCCGACCAGTTGCGGTTTCAGCGCCCCGCCCATCGCCTTGTCCAGCGCGTCGCGGACTTGGGTGGAGCAATTGGAAACGAAATAATCGTAGCGGTAGCGGGCGTTCTCGGGCTTGGCGCGTTCGGCCAGGGTGTCGGCCAGCGCCCGCGCCTGCTCCGGTGGCAGGTCCAGCCATTGCAGTTTCACGCCGCGCCCGACTTCACGGTAGTAGGACAGATCCTGTTGCAGCGGCAGAGCGACCAGGTAGTACTGCATGTCGCCATGGGCGAAGCGGCCTACGAAGCCCGGCTCGCCCATGTCGAAGAAGCCGAAGTTGTACGAGGTCGCTTCGCCGGTCTGCGTATCCAGTACGACGATGGCGTCGTGGCCGAAGCGCTCGAAGAAGATTTCGCCGGGCTGCATGGTCATCACGCCGATGCGTGGGGCGGGGGTTGGAGACGTTACGGCCCATGTGGGGAGTGCGAGAAAGAGAAGCAGCGTCAGCAGCAGGCATTTCCACGTCGCGAGCATCGGGCCTTTTCCTATTCCGTCCGTGGTGGGCTTTCCTAAAAATCCGTTCGTGGTGAGCTTGTCGAACCACGCCGTTGGCGGACGGTTGGCAGTTCGCATGGTGCTCAGGCTTTTGCGCGAAGAGCGTGGTTCGACAAGCTCACCACGAACGGGTTCTGGGAAAAGCTCACCATTAACGGGTTCTAGGGCAAGGTCGCCACGAATGGAAGCGATGGCCGAGTCCGCATGCGACTCAACCATCCGACAGCACGCCGACATGGAACGCGTGCACCCGGCGCGCATCGGCCTTGGCTACGCGGAACTCGAAACGCCCCAAGGTCAGTTCCTCATCGGTATCAGGCAAGTGGCCGATGGCGGCGGTGACCAGACCGCCGACGGTGTCGTATTCGTCGTCGGGGAAATCGGCGCCGAAGCGTTCGTTGAAGTCGGAGATAGGGGTCAGCGCATCCACCACATACTGGCCATCGGCATGCGCGGCGATCTGGTCGGCGCCTTCTTCAGCGTCGTCGTGCTCGTCGTCGATCTCGCCGACGATCTGTTCCAGCACGTCCTCGATGGTCACCAGGCCGGCGACGCCGCCGTACTCGTCCACCACGATCGCCATGTGGTTGCGCGACAGGCGGAATTCCTTCAGCAGCAGGTTGAGCTTCTTGGATTCGGGGATCAATACCGCCGGGCGCAGCAGTTCGCGCACGTTGCCGGGGCCGTTGTCGGCCACCACACCGCGCAGCAGATCCTTGGCCAGCAGGATGCCCAGGATCTCGTCCTTGTTTTCGCCATGCACGGGGAAACGCGAATGCCCGGATTCCACCACTTCCTTCATCAGGTCCAGGAATCGGGAGGCAATGGGCAAGGACACCATTTGCGAGCGCGAGACCATGACGTCGCCGACGGTCAGGTCGGCCACCGCGATGGCGCCCTCCATCATGCGCAGCGTGTCGCTGGCGATCAGCCCGTCGCTCTGCGCATCGCGCAGCAGCGCGACCAGGTCGTCGCGTGAGGAAGGTTCGCCGGAGAACGCAGAACTGATGCGGTCCAGCCAGGAGCGCCGTTTCTCCGGTTTTTCGGAGGCTTCCGGCGCGGGAATACTGTCGTCTTCTGACATTGGGTGGGTAGCGGGCAGCCCGGGGAGGGGCGACGGCGGCAGTCTATCAGGATGACAGGGACGGATTTTCATCCTGGCTGGAGGGAGCATCTGTGGGAGCGCCGTCCCGGCGCGAGCTCTTCGCCACAAATTCAGAGCAAAGCCCGCGCCGGGACGGCGCTCCCACGGGCTTCGCGGGCTTGCTGGGGAGCTACGGCGTCCGCGGCAGGCACAGGCTCCGGATCCTCCGCTCGATCCAGGCTGTAGCTGCAGCCCACCAACGTTTTGCCAGGGTGCGAGGCGACATTGGAAACGTTGAGCACCGCCGACTTGATGTAGACCGTGCCGGTGGCTTCGTCGCGGTCTTCGGTACTGCTCACTTCCTTGCCGAACATGGCCTTGGCCGGCGTATCGATGGCCGTTTCCAGCTCCAGCTGTTTTGCCAGCGGACGCGGATCGGGCAGGTCGAGGATGGCGATGATGCTGTCGCCGGTGAAGGCGATGTGGTCGGTGTTGTGGCCGAACACGCTGATCGGCTTGTTCAACACGAATTCGGTCATGAACAGGTTGGCTTGAGGCAGGGGTCGCCAACCGAGCGCCACGGCTTGCAGCGGGTCGGCCAGCGCGGGCGCCAGGTAGTGGAAGTCAGCCAGCGCCTGCTTGCACTGGATCAGTGCGGCAAGATCGATGCGGGCGGCGTCCAGTTTTTCTTCCGCGGCTGCGGTTTGGGCGACGAGAGGGAGCGGCAGCAACAGCGCCAAGGCAAAAAACAAACAGCGCATGCTAGTCCTCGAATGCGTAAGGGTCGTCGATACCGAGTTCGGCCAGGATCTGCCGTTCCAGCTGTTCCATCGCTTCGGCCTCGCGGTCGTCTTCGTGGTTCCAGCCCAGCAGGTGCAAGGCGCCGTGCACGGTCAGGTGCGCGTAGTGCGCGGCCAGCGGCTTTTTCTGTTCCTTAGCTTCGCGCGCCACCACCGGGGCGCAGATCACCAGATCGCCCAGCAGCGGCATCTTCACGCCCTTGGGCATTTTCACGCCTTCGGCCATCTCGGCCGGGAAGCTGAGCACGTTGGTGGCGTAGTCCTTGCCGCGATAGTGCCGGTTGAGCGCGCGTCCTTCCTTGGTGTCGACGATGCGCACCGCCAGATCGGCTTCGCGGATGCGGCCGTGCAGCGCTGCGGCGACCCAGCGGCGGAAACTGACCGATGAAGGCAGCCCGGCGCGGGGCAGGGCGTAGCTGACCGAGACTTCGAGGATGACGGGGCCTTGGGTCATTTTTCCCCCTCCGTCCTCCCAGCGAACGCTGGGATCCATTTTGATTTTGATCTTTGCATTGCTGGGTATCCGGCCTGGGGTCGAAAGTCAAAATGGATGACCAGCCATTCGGCTGTTGTGAAGCACCTCCAGCGTTCGCTGGGATGACGTCACATTTGGTGATGCTGCGGGGGAAATCATGCCGCCCCGGTTTCCGCATCCTTGTCGTCCCGCGCATCGTAAGCCCGCACGATCTTGGCGACCAGAGGATGCCGCACCACATCGCGCGCAGTGAAGAACGTGAAGCTGATGCCATCCACGCCACGCAAAACCTCCAATCCGTCCTTCAGCCCGGATTTCACATGCTTGGGCAGGTCTACCTGGGTCAGGTCGCCGGTGACCACGGCGGTACTGCCGTAGCCGATGCGGGTCAGGAACATCTTCATCTGTTCGATGGTGGTGTTCTGCGCCTCGTCCAGGATCACGAAAGCGTCGTTGAGCGTGCGTCCGCGCATGTAGGCCAGCGGCGCGATCTCGATGACGTTCTTCTCCAGCAGCTTGATCACTTTCTCCACGCCCAGCATTTCGTACAAGGCGTCGTACAGCGGGCGCAGGTAGGGATCGACCTTCTGCGACAGATCGCCGGGCAGGAAGCCCAGCTTCTCCCCGGCCTCCACCGCCGGCCGCACCAGGATCAGCCGCTGCACGCGCGATTCGTTGAGTGCTTCCACTGCGCTGGCCACGGCCAGGAAGGTCTTGCCGGTGCCGGCCGGACCGATACCGAAATTGATGTCATGGGTGGCGATGGCGTGCAGGTAGCCGGCCTGGTTGGGGCCGCGGCCGCGTACCGTGCCGCGCTTGACCTTGATCGCCACTTCCTGCGCTTCGTATCCGCCCGCGGCCACATGATCGACATTGGCTTCGTTGAGGCGCAGGTGGATGGATTCGCTGTCGAAGGTTTCTTCCGCCGCTTCCAGATAAAGCGCACGCAGCAGTTTTTCGGTCGCCTTCACTTCCGCAGCCGGTCCGGTGACCTTGAAGATATTGCCGCGGTTGGCGATCTCCACCCCCAGCCGCAATTCGATCTGCCGCAAGTGGGCATCGAACGGGCCAGCCAGGTTGGCCAGCCGTTCGGCATTGCCGGGCTCAAGGACGAATTCGCGTTTTTCGGAAGCAGTCATGGGGTGGTCAGTGCCTGGTCTGGTCGTCGGCGTCTTCGACGCGCCATTGATGGAATACGTAGGCCTCGTCGTCGATGAGCGCCTGGTCGAAATGCTCGGTTTCCGGTGCTTCCTCGCGCTCGATCCGCTGGGGTTCTTCCTGCACGCCCGTCACCTGCCAGCCGGCCTCGCGTAGGAACTCGCTGGCATGGCGGACCGGATCTTCGGCCAGCCCCGGCATCTGGTAGCAGAGCACGAAGGCACCGCCGAATTCCTGGAAATCCGGGGCATCGGGCAGCGGAACGGCTTCGAGTACGAAGACCCACAAGTTGGGGGCGTTCTGGGGGATGGCAAGTTGGCCGGGACCGGGCGGTGCAGGGTATCGCGGCCTTGTGGCGACGGCCAGACGAGCTACCGTTCGTCGGCAGGGTGTTGCAGTTAATTAAATCATAAATTAAATTAAATACATGATTGAATCACCTCCTTCCGGCGCCAAGCCCGCGCCAGCCAAACGAGCAGCCAAGTCGGCCCGGAAGCGCGCTCCCGGACGCCCCTTGGCCGATTCTCCCGACCTGCGTATCCGCCTGCAGGAAGCGGCGCTGGCCTGTTTCGTGCGCAAGGGCATAGCGGCCACCTCGCTGCGCGATATAGCCACCGAAGCGGGCGTGACTCCGGCCCTGCTGCATTACTACTTCGGCGACAAGGACCAGCTGCAGGCGGAAGTGATCGAGCAGAAGATCATTCCCATCTTCATTGCCCTGCGCGAGCCGTTGTCGAGGGCCGGCGACGACATCGCCGCGTTGATCGCCGGTTTTGTCAGCGGCATCGGCAGGATCGTGGCCGAACACCCGTGGCTGCCGCCGTTGTGGGTGCGCGAAGTGCTGTGCGAGGGCGGGGCGCTGCGCGATCTGCTGTTCGATCGCATCGGTCCGCAGCTTCCGCAGATGATGGCCGGACGCTTCGCCGAAGCGCAGGCCAAGGGCCGTATAAACCCCGACCTGGACCCGCGCCTGCTGATGGTGTCGCTGGTCGGCCTGACCTTGTTCCCCGCTGCGGGCGCGCCGATCTGGCGGCGTCTGTTCAACGCCGACGACCTGGATTTCGACATCGTGCGCCGGCATACGCTTTCCCTGTTGGACCGCGGACTGGAGTTGGACCGTGAGCAATAAAAAACTATCGATCTCCTTGATGGCCGTTTGCGCGCTGGCGTTGTCCGCGTGCAAGAGTTCCGAACCGCAGGTGCTGGGTACCCTGGAATGGGACCGGATCACCTTGCCCTCACCGGTAGCCGAAAAGATCGTGCGCATCGACGTGCGCGAAGGCCAGCAGGTCGCTGCCGGCGCTTCGCTGATGCAGTTGGAATTGACCCGCACGCAATCGCAGCTGGCCGCCATGCAGGCGCAGGCGCAACAGAGCCGCGAAGCGTTATTGGAGTTGGAAGCCGGTCCGCGCAGCGAAGATATCGCCCAAGCCCGCGCCAACCTGTCCGCCGCGCAGGCGCAGGCGGCCGATGCCCGCGCGTACTACAGCCGCCTGCAGCCGCTGGGCCGGCAGAAACTGGTGGCCGCATCCGATGTTGATCGCGCGCGTGCCGCGGCCGGCAATGCCGAAGGTCAGGTGCGAGCCGCGCAGGCGGCTCTGCTGGAATTGGAGCGGGGTACGCGCAGCGAACAAGTCGCGCAGGGGCGTTCAGCGGTCGCCGCCGCCGAGGCGCAGGCAGTGACGCAGGCGGTATCGCTGGAAAAACTGAATGTGATCGCACCGCGCGCGGCACGTGTGGATAGCCTGCCGTACAAGTTGGGCGACCAGGCGCCCGTGGGATCGCCGTTGGCGATCCTGCTGGTAGGCGATGCGCCGTATGCGCGCGTGTATGTGCCCGAGCCGATGCGCGCGAACGTGAAGGTAGGGCAAGCGGCGCGCGTCTTCGTCGATGGCCGCGAGGCTGCGATCAGCGGCCGCGTGCGGATGATCCGCAGCGAGCCGAGTTTTACTCCCTATTACGCGCTGTCCGGACGCGACGCGGAGCGGCTGAGTTATCTCGCGGAGATCGTGCTCGATAAGGCGGATGCGAACCTGCCCGCCGGTGTGCCGGTGCGGGTGGAATTCGCGGAGGTTGGAGATGGAAAGTAGTTTTCGACTGCGAGCCTTTGTTTCCACCCGTCATTCCCGCGAAGGCGGGAACCCAGTGACTTTTGCTTTCAGCGATCGAGCAGAAAGCCCGGGGCAAAGTCACTGGGTTCCCGCCTTCGCGGGAATGACGAAAGTTTGTATTGGTGTGTCCGCATGACCCCGCATGACTCCGGCGATGCCGTCATCCGCGCTCGAGGACTGAGCAAGCGCTTCGGCGCACTGCTCGCCGTCGATGGTGTGGACCTTACCGTGTCGCGCTCCAGCGTGTACGGCTTCCTGGGTCCCAACGGCTCAGGCAAGTCCACCACCATCCGCATGCTGTGCGGACTGCTGACTCCCAGCGCCGGTGAGATCGAAGTGTTGGGATTGAAGGTTCCCGAGCAGGCCGAGGAACTGCGCAAGCGCATCGGATACATGACCCAGAAATTCTCGTTGTACGAAGACCTTACCGTGCGCGAGAACCTGGAGTTCCTCGCCACGGTGCAGGGGTTGTCGCGGGAGCAGCGCCGCATGCGCATCGAAGAGCTGCTGGTCGCCTACAATTTGACCGATCGCGCCAAACAGCTCGCCGGCACCATGAGCGGTGGCCAGAAGCAGCGGCTTGCGCTTGCCGGGGCCACGGTCCACAACCCCGAGTTGCTGTTTCTCGATGAACCGACCAGCGCAGTCGATCCCGAGTCCCGGCGCGATTTCTGGGAAAAACTCTTCGACCTGGCCGATGCCGGTACCACCATCCTCGTTTCCACGCACTACATGGACGAAGCCGAGCGCTGTCACCGCATCGCCATCCTGGACACTGGCCGACTGGTCGCCGATGGCACCCCCGCCGAACTGACGCAGGCACTGGCGGGCCGGACCGTAGGCGTGCGCGCCAGCGAACCGCGCAGGGCGCAGGCTGCGCTGCATGGCGCGCAGGGCGTGATCAGCGTGGCCCAGATCGGCAACGAATTGCGGGTGCTGACGGATGCCGACGGCGATACGGAAAGCCGTCTGCAAGCTTTCCTGCGTTCAAAGGGCATCGAAGCCGAAGTGATGCCCATCGCCCCCAATCTGGAAGACGTCTTCGTTTCCGCCACCCACTCCGAGCCCAGAGAGCGTGCCGCATGAAAGCGCGCCAGGTATTCGCGGTGATGGTCAAGGAGTTGCGGCAGATGGCGCGCGACAGGATGACCGTGGCGATGATGCTCGGGATTCCGACGCTGCAATTGCTGTTGTTCGGCTATGCCATCAATCTGGACGTTCGAAACCTGCCGGCTGCGGTTGCCGACATGTCGGGCACCAGCGGTTCGCGCGCGTTGGTCCAGGATCTTTTCGCTACCGGTGTAATCCAGCCGGTGGCCGGTGCACGCACTCCGCAGGAGCTGCAGAACTTGCTGCGCCGGGGGGAGATCAAGATAGGAATCGTCATTCCGCAGGATTTCGAGCGGCGCAAGATCGAGGGACGCGAGGCGGTGCAGGTGATCGTCGACGGCAGCGATACTTCCGTGCAGTCCACCGCCCGTCAACTGGCGCAGATGCCGCTGGATGGGCGCGGCTTCAGCGCCTTGCAAGGGCAGATCAACGTATTGCCGCTGTACAACCCGGAACGGCGGTCGGCGGTCAACGTGGTGCCGGGCCTGATCGGTGTGATCCTGACGATGACCCTGGTGATGTTCACCGCCATGGCCATCGTGCGCGAGCGCGAACGCGGCAATCTGGAACTGCTCATCACTACGCCTGTGTCCAGCGGCGAGCTGATGGTGGGCAAGGTGCTGCCTTACATAGGCGTGGGGTTGGTGCAGACCACGGTAGTGCTGCTGTTGGGCGTGCTGCTGTTCAAGGTGCCCATCAACGGCAGCCTGTGGGGCGTTTACGGCGCAGCGATGCTGTTGATCGTCGCCAACCTGACCCTGGGTCTGCTGGTTTCCACGCGCGCGCAGACGCAGTTCCAGGCCATGCAGATGGCGTTCTTCCTGTTCCTGCCGTCCATCCTGCTGTCGGGCTTCATGTTCCCGTTCGACGGCATGCCGAAGTTGGCGCAATGGATAGCGGAGGTGCTGCCGTTGACACACTTCGTGCGCCTGATCCGCGGCGTGGTGCTGCGTGGCGCGAACCTGTTCGAAATGTGGCCGGATGTATTGGCGTTGCTTGCCTTCACCGCGGTGATGATGTCGTTGGCGATCCTGCGTTTCCGCAAGCGTTTGGATTGATGCGGCCGTTGCAGCGCAGCGACAATGCGAATTTTGCTCCCTTCGTCCAGCCAAAGCCCGCGATCACAGCACCCGATGCATGACGTAGACATCGGTAGGCCCGTACGCGGCATGGCGGAAAGCGCCAGGTATGCGGCCGACGATCTCGAAGCCATGGCGTCGCCATAGCCGCACCGCGCCTTCGTTTGTACTGACGACGAAATTGAATTGCATCGCTTGGAAGCCCGAGCGCCGTGCTTCTTCCAGCGAGTGCTCGCACATCATTGAAGCGACGCCCTGGCCCCTTGCCTGCGGTGAGACCATATAGCCGGCGTTGGCGACATGGTCGCCGAGGCCGGGCTGATTCGGTCTAAGCATGTACAGGCCGAGAATCTCGCCGTTGCGTTCGGCGATGAAGCATCGGCACGGCGGCGTAGTCCACATCGCCCGCGCCTGTTCCATGTCCAGATCGGGCGGATAGCTGTAGGTGTCTCCGGCCGCGACGACTTGCCGAAAGATCGGCCAGGCGCGCGAAAATTCATCCGCACCGATTTCACGGATCAGCACCGCATCGATCATGGAGCCGTCGTGGCCTGGGCCGTATCGGTCAGTCTGATATGTCCCCGTAGCGAATTCGCCATCACTTCGGTGATCTCCACGTCCACGAACTGCCCGATCAGCCGCGCATTGCCGGGAAAATTCACATAGCGCATGTTTTCCGTGCGTCCGGTCAGTTCCGACTTGTCGCGGGTGCTGTGCCGTTCCACCAGCACGCGCTGCGTGCTGCCGAGCATGGATTGCGAGATGCGGGTCGAGTTTGCGTTGACCGCCGCCTGCAGCCGTGCCAGACGCTCGTGCTTTACGGTTTCAGGCGTGTCGTCTTCCAGATCGGCTGCCGGCGTGCCGGGCCTGCGCGAATAGATGAAGGAATACGACTGGTCGAAACCTATGTCCTCGATCAGCTTCATGGTCTTGTCGAAATCCGAGTCGGTCTCGCCAGGAAAGCCGACGATGAAGTCCGAAGAGATGGAGATGTCCGGACGCACCGCACGCAGCTTGCGGATCTTCTGCTTGAACTCCAGCGTGGTGTAGCCGCGCTTCATCGCCGCCAGGATGCGATCGCTGCCGGCCTGCACGGGCAGGTGCAGGTAATTGGCCAGCTGCGGCACGTCGCGGTAGGCCTCGACCAGCGAATCGGAGAACTCGAGCGGATGCGAGGTGGTGAAACGGATGCGGTCTATGCCGTCGATCTCGGCCATGGTGCGGATCAACAGACCCAGGTCTGCGACTTCTCCTTCGCCATAAGGGCCGCGGTAGGCATTGACGTTCTGGCCCAGCAGGTTGATCTCGCGCACGCCCTGCGTGGCCAACTGCGCGATTTCCACCAGCACGTCCTCGAACGGCCGGCTGACTTCCTCGCCGCGCGTGTACGGCACCACGCAGAAGCTGCAGTACTTGCTGCAGCCTTCCATGATGGAGACGAACGCGCTGGGGCCTTCGGCGCGCGGCTCGGGCAAGCGGTCGAACTTCTCGATCTCGGGGAAGCTGATGTCCACCTGCGGCTTGCCGGAAGCCCGGCGCTCGCGGATCAGCTCCGGCAGCCGGTGCAGGGTCTGCGGTCCGAACACCAGGTCCACGTACGGCGCACGCTTGACGATGGCCGCGCCCTCCTGCGAGGCCACGCAGCCGCCCACGCCGATCAGCACCGGCCTGCCGTCCTTCTTCAGCGACTTCCAGCGCCCCAGCTGGCTGAACACCTTTTCCTGCGCCTTCTCGCGGATCGAGCAGGTGTTGATCAGGATGACGTCGGCTTCCTCGGGGTTGTCGGTCAGCTCCAGGCCGTCGGAGTCGGCCAGCACGTCGGCCATCTTGGACGAGTCGTACTCGTTCATCTGGCAACCGTGGGTCTTGATGTAGAGCTTGCCCTTGGCAGGCATGGCCGACGGATCCGCGCTGGTCGGAGCAGCGGGCAGGGTGGTGCCGTCCGCAACGGACGGTAAGGGGGTGGCGATCCCGGGCATGGTGGGTAATCCAGGCGGGTTGGCGGAAGTGGCGCACAGTTTAACGGAGCGGTGCGGTGAGCGCGGGACGGGACGCCGCTCCCACTCAGGTCCCTGCCGCGCCACGCCCGGGGTTTGGCGGGCGCGGCCGTGGCTGCAGGCGGCCGGAACTGCCCAGGATCGTCGTTCTATTGGGAAATCGTTGCCGTTGCCGCCAATCCCGGCGCACGCAATGAGAAGTGGGTCACCCTCCGCTTCCAGAGGAAATCCTTTTGTCGGACAAGGACTTGGCAACCGGTGATGAAGTTGGGACACTGCCGCGCATGAAGGGGGCTTCTTATCGTTTTGTGCTGCCGTTGCTGGCGGCCATGATCGCGTCGACCGCATTGCCGGCCGGCGCGGGCACTCTGTACAAGTGCACCGGCGCCGACGGCGTCCCCAATTACGTCAGCAAGCGGGTGGGTGGCGCGAGCTGCGAGGTGATCAGCCGCTATACGCCGGACAGCCGCTCCAGCAGCGCATCGGTTTCGCGGCCGGCCAGCAGTGTGTCGGTGCCGGCCACCCCGGCGACTGCGCTGGGCGCGGCCAGTTCGGGCGCCATGATCACCCAGCCCGAATCGACCGCCGCCGGAGCCATCGTGCCCGCTGCATTGCCGGCGGCCTCCAAGCCTGTCGCTTCCGGCAATACCCGGCGCGTAGTCAGCGGACAGGTCTATTCCTACATCAAGGACGGCGTGCGCCACTACACCAGCGCACGGCCCAAGGGCGCGGGCGTGGTGGCCAGCGTGCGCACCATCAAATACAGCTTCATCGAAACCTGTTTCGCCTGCGCGGCCAATCCAGGGGTCAATTTCGGTACCTTGCGCCTGAACACCATCTCCTACGATGCCGAGATCAAGGCCGCCGCCCGCGACTACGGCGTGGACGAAGCCATCGTGCGCGCCATCATCCATGCCGAATCCTCGTTCAATCCCATGGCGCTTTCGCATGCGGGCGCGCAGGGCCTGATGCAGCTGATGCCCGCCACCGCGCGCCGTTTCGGCGTCGCCAACTCCTACGACGCCAATCAGAACATCCGCGGCGGCGTGCAATACCTGGCCTGGTTGCTGAAGCGCTTCAATGGCAACCTCACTCTCGCCGCAGCGGGCTACAACGCCGGTGAGGGCGCGGTGGACCGCCATGGCGGCGTGCCGCCGTACCAGGAAACCCAGCGCTACGTGGCGCGAGTGGGTGTGTTGGCCGATCGTTACCGCGGGTCTATCGGCGCACGTTGAACCGCCGCAGGTCCTGCGGCGCTCTCAAGTCATTGATTTAGCGGCCAACGTTGTCGGCCTATTAAGGCTTCCGTTACAATTTCCCGTCTTTTGCGGCCGCGCCAGGGTTATGGCGTCGGCTTTGGCAGCCTTACGCTACCTATTTGAAAGTTTCGGAGTGCCGGATGGCCAATGATGGGGTCAATGAGCCTGTAAATACGGGCCGACGCCGGTTCCTGACCGCGACCACGGCTGTGGTGGGTGCGGTGGGTGCCGGGTTTGTAGCAGTACCGTTTATCAAGTCGTGGAACCCGAGCGCGAAGGCCAAATTGGCCGGTGCCCCGGTGACCGCCGACCTGACCGGCTTGCAGGAAGGGCAGCGTCTGGTCCTGGAATGGCGCGGCCAGCCGATCTGGATCGTCAAGCGCTCCAAGGCGATCCTGGACGCGCTGCCGACCCTCGACGGCCGCCTGCGCGACCCCGAGTCGACCAACAAGGACCAGCAGCCCGAGTACGTGCTGAAGGGCAACCCGGAGTTCCGTTCGGTCAAGCCGGAGATTTCCGTGCTGGTCGGCCTGTGCACACACCTGGGCTGCTCGCCGGAAATGGTCGCCGAGATCAAGCCCGAGCCGTACGACCCCGACTGGAAGGGCGGTTACTTCTGCCCCTGCCACAAGTCGCGTTTCGACATGTCCGGACGCGTCTTCCAGGGCGTTCCCGCACCCATCAACCTGCTGGTGCCTCCGCACTACTATCAGGACGACAACACCATCGTGATCGGCCTGGATCCGAAGGGGACCGCGTAAGCCATGTCGAAGAACATCCTCCTCCGCACCGCAGACGGCGTCTGGGACTGGTTCACCGCGCGCGCGCCGGGCTTCATGCCCGTGTACCGCAAGCACATGACCGAGTACTACGCGCCGAAGAACTTCAACTTCTGGTACTACATGGGCTCGCTGGCCCTGCTGGTGCTGGTCAACCAGATCGTCACCGGCATCTTCCTGACGATGCACTTCAAGCCGTCCGCGGCCGAAGCGTTCTCGTCGGTCGAATACATCATGCGCGACGTGGAGTGGGGCTGGCTGATCCGCTACATGCACAGCACCGGCGCCTCGCTGTTCTTCATCGTCGTCTACCTGCACATGTTCCGCGGCCTGATGTACGGCTCGTACCAGAAGCCGCGCGAGCTGGTGTGGATCCTGGGCATGCTGATCTACCTGGTGCTGATGGCCGAAGCCTTCATGGGCTACGTGCTGCCGTGGGGCCAGATGTCGTTCTGGGGCGCCAAGGTCATCATCTCGCTGTTCGGCGCCATTCCGGTGATCGGCAACGGCCTGACCGAATGGATCATGGGCGACTACCTGCCCGGCGATGCCACCCTCAACCGCTTTTTCGCGCTGCACGTGATCGCGCTGCCGCTGGTGCTGTTGCTGCTGGTGGTGCTGCACCTGGGCGCGCTGCACGAGGTGGGTTCCAACAACCCCGACGGCGTGGATATCAAGTACGGTCCCAAGGGCAACCGCTGGGATGCGACCAAGCCGGCCGACGGCATTCCGTTCCACCCGTACTACACGGTCAAGGATCTGGTCGGCGTGGGCTTCCTGCTGATCATCGCCGCGTTCATCATCTTCTTCGCGCCAGCGTTCGGCGGCTGGTTCCTGGAGCACGACAACTTCACCGAGGCCAACCGTCTGGTGACCCCGGAACACATCAAGCCGGTCTGGTACTACACCCCGTACTACGCGATGTTGCGCGTCATCCCGCACAAGCTCAGCGGCGTGCTGGTGATGTTCGCGGCGATCGCGGTGCTGTTCTTCGTGCCCTGGCTGGATAGAGCCAAGGTGAAGTCGGTGCGTTACCGCGGCTGGATCTCCAAGGTCGCGCTGGGCGTGCTGGCCATCTGCTTCGTCTGGCTGGGCAAGATCGGCGCCGGTCCGGGTACCGATCCGGTCGAGACCATCATCGGCCGCGTACTGACTTTCCTCTACTTCGCTTTCTTCATCACCATGCCGCTATGGACCAAGCTAGACAAGACCAAGCCGGTGCCGGAACGGGTGACGACGCATGACTAAGAACCTGCTCCTACGGAAACTCGCCTCGCGTCTGACGGTATTCACCGGCGGCATGCTGCTCTCGCTTTCGGTCTTCGCGGCCGAGGGCGGCGCCACCCTGCAGGCCGGCAACGACCTCAGCGACCGCGCCTCGCTGCAGCGCGGCGCGCAGCTGTACATGAATTACTGCTCCGGCTGCCATTCGCTCAAGTACCTGCGCTATTCGCGCATGGCCGACGACCTGGGCCTGAGCGAAGAAGAGGTGATGACCAATCTCAACTTCACCGGAGCCAAGTTCGGCGAGCAGATCCAGGTGTCGATGCCGCATGATCCGGCCACCAAGTGGTTCGGCAAGATGCCGCCCGATCTGAGCCTGATCGCGCGCGTGCGCGGCAGCGACTGGATCTATACCTACCTGAAGTCGTTCTACCTGGACGAAAGCCGTCCGTTGGGCTGGAACAACAAGCTGTTCCCGAACGCGTCCATGCCCAATCCGCTGTGGCAGATGCAAGGTCTGCAGCACGCCGAAATGAGCAAGGCGGACGCCATCGGCGAGCGCCATGTCGAGGCCTTGAAGGTGACTGAGCCGGGTACGCAGACCCCGGCCCAGTTCGACCAGACCGCGCGCGACATCACCAACTTCCTCGAGTACGCCGGCGAACCTGCCGCCCTGAAGCGCCAGAGCATGGGCGTGTGGGTGGTGCTGTTCCTGGTGGCGCTCACCTTCCTGGCCTTCCTGCTCAAGCAGGAATACTGGAAAGACGTGCACTAAGCGTAACTTTTCGCCGGCCCGCGATTGCGCGGGTCACGGGGCAGGCCGGAGAGCAGGCCTGGCGGAGAGATACGTACTCGGGGCCGTGGCGACCGTCAGCAGAGGGCTGGCGGCGTCGATGCGATCGGCGGTTCCGGTCGTCGGAGAGCCTGATGGCTGCGAGTGCGCGTATGCGAAATACCTTGACGTTGTTTTCTTCCACCGATGATGTGCTGTGCCACCGCGTACGGCTGGTGCTCGCCGCCAAGGGCGTGACCTACGACCTGGTGCCGGTGGATGCGCAGAACCCGCCCGAAGATCTGATCGACCTCAACCCCTACCATTCGGTGCCTACCCTGGTGGAGCGCGATCTGGTGCTGTACGCCGCATCGGTGGTCAGCGAGTACCTGGACGAGCGCTACCCGCATCCGCCGCTGATGCCGGTGGATCCGCTTTCCCGTGCGCGCCTTCGCCTGGCCATGCTGCGTATCGAGCACGACTGGGTGCCGCAGGTGCAGGCCATTCAGCTGGGCAACAAGGCCCAGGCCGAAGCCGGCCGCAAGCGCCTGAAGGAACTGCTCACCGCGTCGGTGCCGCTGTTCAAGGCCAGCAAGTTCTTCCTCAATCCGGAAATGAGCCTGGCCGACTGCGCCATGGCGCCGATCATCTGGCGCCTGCCGTCGCTGGATATTCCGTTGCCCAAGGACGGCAAATCCATCGAGGACTACGGCAACCGCATCTTCCGTAATCCGGGATTCCTGCGCAGCCTGACCGAACAGGAAAAACGCCTGCGCGAGATTCCGGCGTAAGCTCCGGCGCGTCAGCTCCCGTAAGCTTCCGGCGCGCTAGAGTATTCGCATGACCGACGAAACACCGCGCATGACCAGCCATCGCCCGTACCTGCTGCGGGCGCTGTCCCAATGGATCGCGGACAACGACATGACCCCGCACCTGCTGGTCGATGCGACCCAGCCGGGTGTGCAGGTCCCTCCTAGCGCGGTCAAGGAAGGCAAGGTGGTGTTGAACATCGCCGAACGTGCGGTGGTGCGGCTGCAGATAGACAACCACGCGGTCAGTTTCAGCGCGCGCTTCGGCGGCGTCAGTTATCCGGTGCTGGTGCCCATTTCGGCGGTGCTGGCGATCTATGCGCGCGAAACCGGGCAGGGCATGGCTTTACCGGACGACATTGCAGGAGCGACAGGGCCCGAGGGCGACGATGAGCCGCCTTCGCCGACGACTCCGGCCGAAGACACGCCAGCAGCAGGAAAGCGCCCGCATCTGCGCGTGGTGAAGTAGTCGCCGACCGTAGGAGCGCCCCATGGGCGCGAGCTCTTTGCTTGATCGAAAAAGCTCGCGCCCATGGGGCGCTCCTACGGATCAATGCAGGTTGATGGGTGCGATTGAAGGCCTTATCGGCCCGATGAACGACACCAGTTTCTCGCCGCGCAATACCATCCTCCCGACATGGCGGTCGACGCCGTCGTAGGAATACTCGAAGCGGAAACTGCGCTCGAAACCCAGGCGTCCGTCCTCATTGCGGCGCACCTTGATTCCCGAAGCGTGCACCGATTCGTCCAGCCACATGACCTGCGCGGCCGCGCAAGCGTCGCGGCCCAGTTGCTTGGCGTGTTCGGCGGCAGCGCGCGCCGCGTTCCAGTAGGCGAACACGGCGGCGCCGGCGATCATGAGCAGGATGAGGCTAGGCATGCTGGCAATGTGATGGTTGTGGGACGACGATGCAAGTCAAGCATTTCCCTTCTCCCATCGGGAGAAGGTGCCTTTAGGGCGGATGGGGGTACGGCGAAGCGATGTACTACCACTTCGCGAAGATATTGCAACCAGCGGCTCTTTGAATGTGGCCAAAGAGTTGCGATCTGCATCCGTCGTCGCTTCGCCGTACCCTCACCCCAACCCCTCTCCCGGTGGGAGAGGGGCTTCGATCAGCGTGGCGCGGGGCCGAGTTTCAACGACAGGTCGATGGCGTGCACGTGTTTGGTCAGGCCGCCGACGGAAATGCAATCCACGCCGTCCTCGGCGATGCTGCGCACCGTTTCCAGGCTGACGCCACCTGAGACTTCCAGCGGGATCCGACCATTGGCGATGCGCACGGCTTCGCGACGGGTGGCGGCGTCGAAATCGTCGATAAGGATGCGGTCGCAACCCGCTTCCAGCGCTTCCTGCAGCTGCGCCAGGCTTTCGACTTCCACCACCAGCGGCAGCGCCGGTTGCGCCGTACGTGCGGCGCGCACCGCTGCGGTCAGCGAACCGGCCGCGCGAATATGGTTTTCCTTCAGCATCACCGTGTCGAACAGGCCGATGCGGTGGTTGCTGCCGCCCCCGCACCGCACCGCGTATTTCTGCGCCAGGCGCAGGCCGGGAAGCGTCTTGCGTGTATCCAGGATCTTCGCCCGCGTGCCGCGTACCGCTTCTACATAGGCCGCGGTCGTAGTCGCGGTGCCGGAGAGGGTCTGCATGAAATTCAGGCTCGCCCGCTCGCCGCTGACCAGCGCGCGAGCGCGACCGGACAGCGTGGCCAGCACGGTACCGGCTTGCACGCGGTCGCCTTCGTGCACGCGCCAGTCGATCGTCACTTCCGGGTCCAGCGCGCGATGGCAGGCATCGAACCAGGGCCGTCCCGCGACCACCGCTTCTTCCTTGCACAACAGATAGGCGATATCGGCCGCATCCGGCAACAGCGCAGCGGTCACATCGCCGCTGCCCAGGTCTTCTGCCAATGCGCGCGCGACGTCTTCGGCAACGGTTTCTGCCGGCGGTGGGGAGAAATCGTGCGGCATCAGGCCGGGAAACCTTCGACCTGCGCGGTGGCGATGGCTTCTTCAGCCAGCAGTACCGGGATGCCGTCGTCGACGCGATAGACCGTCTTGCGGTCGCGGGTCAGCAGGGCTTCGCGCAGCGGCCCGGTCTGAACGGTGCCGTCGGCGCGCTTGACGCCGCCCGCACCAATGGCGCGGTTCAATGTGTCCAGGCCTTGTGCATCAAGCAGGGCCAGCGACTGGCGCGTGGTGGGGCAGCACAGGATATCGAGCAATTTGCGGTCCATTCGTCCGTAGTCAAGCGGGAAGATGCCCTAGAATAAGCCTTTGCGACCGCAGGCAGTGAGCGCCCGTTTCACTTCTGGGAGCTCACTTCTGAGATTCCACTTCCGAGACTCCACTTCCGAGAGGACGGCATGACCGCCATAGTTCCCAGCCCGTTGGTCGGCATAGTGATGGGCTCCCGTTCCGACTGGGAAACCATGCAGCACGCCGCGCAGAAACTCGATGCGCTGGGCGTGCCCTACGAAGTGAAGGTGGTTTCCGCGCATCGCACCCCTGATGTGCTGTTTTCGTATGCCGAAACAGCGGCGCCGCGCGGCCTGCGCGCGATCATCGCCGGCGCCGGCGGCGCCGCGCATCTGCCGGGCATGCTGGCAGCCAAGACCGCGGTGCCGGTGCTGGGCGTGCCGGTGCAGTCGAAGGCGCTCAACGGCATGGACTCGCTGCTGTCGATCGTGCAGATGCCGGCCGGCATTCCCGTAGCCACTTTCGCGATCGGCAATGCGGGCGCCTCCAACGCGGCTTTGTTCGCTGCTGCATTGCTGGCCCCGCAATACGCCGATATCGCCAGCGCGCTGGACGCGTTCCGCAGCCGGCAGAGCGATGAGGTCTCGGCCAACGACGATCCGCGGCTTCCTGTATCCGCCGGCTCCGGACAGCCGTAATGACCACCGTCGGGATATTGGGAGGCGGGCAATTGGCCCGCATGCTGGCGCTTTCCGGCGCTCCGCTGGGTTTGCGCTTCCTGGTCATGGACACCGAAGCCGATGCCTGTGCGGGCCAGTTCGCGCCGCTGCTGGTGGGCGACTACCGCGATGAAGCGGCATTGGCCGAATTCGCCTCCAAGGTGGACGTGGCCACTTTCGATTTCGAGAACGTACCGGCCGAAAGCGCCGAATGGCTGGCGGCGCGGGTGCCGGTATTTCCCAGTCCGCGTGCGCTTTCCGTGGCCCAGGATCGGCTGGTGGAAAAGAACCTGTTCCGCAGCCTGGGCATTCCGGTCGGCGAATATGCCGCGGTGTCCACGCGTGACGGACTGGACGCAGAAGTCGCGCGGATCGGCGGCCCCTGCATTCTCAAGACACGGCGTCTGGGTTACGACGGCAAAGGGCAGTTCCGTATCAGGTCGGCGGCCGATATCGACGCGGCCTGGCAGGCGCTGGGTGCGCAGGCGGAAACGGTGGGACTGATCGTCGAGGCCTTCATTCCCTTCCAGCGCGAATTGTCGGTGGTCGCCGTACGCGGCCGCGACGGCGAATTCCGCACCTGGCCGTTGACCGAGAACTGGCATGTGGATGGGGTGTTGTCCGCCAGTCTGGCGCCGGCCACCATCGACGATGGGCTTGCGCAGCTCGCTTATGGTTACGCGAACCAACTCGCCGAAGCGTTGGATTACGTGGGCGTGTTCGCGCTCGAATTGTTCTGCAGAGACGGCCAGTGGCTGGCCAACGAAATGGCGCCGCGCGTGCACAACTCCGGGCATTGGACCATTGAAGGCGCGGAGACTTCGCAGTTCGAGAACCATCTGCGCGCCGTGCTTGGCCTGCCGTTGGGAGACACCAGAATGCTGGGTCACGCCTGCATGCTGAACTGGATCGGCGAGATGCCGGACCGCGGCGCTGTGCTGGCCGAACCGGCCGGTCACTGGCACGACTACGGTAAGTCGTCGCGTGCTGGACGCAAGGTGGGGCATGCGACTTTGCGCGACGATTCGGCGGGTGAGCTGTCGGCCGCCTTGGAGCGTGTAGGCGGGAAGTTACAACGCGTACCGCAAGTCGAGCCGTTGCTGAAGGCGCTGCGGTAAGTCGGGGGCGTAGCCCCGACCTACGGGGCTGAAGCCCCTCTCCCGTCGGGAGAGGGGTTGGGGTGAGGGTACGGCGAAGTCCGGGAAATCAATTTCCGGGAAATCAATTGCGGAATAGGCTGCCGCGTCTCGCGTGTTTTTCGCGTGCCGCATTAACGAGCGCAATTCCCGTCCGCCGCTATCGCCGACTATCCCTCAACGGCAACGACCGAAACGATCCGGCGACGCACCAGGCCCACCGCGCCAGCCCGGCGGATTTTCCCAATTGGTGCCGCGCCCACCGCGCGGGCCGGGCGGATTGTTGTCGAAGTCCAGCCAGCAGCGGCGCGCCTGGTTCCACAAGCCGTAGCGCGGATGCCAATAGCCGTAGCCGGCGTTGTAGTAGTAACCGTTCTTCAAGACGAACTTGTAGCGCTGGCCGTGGTAGCGGTAGTAGCGATAGTCGGGCGAAGCGCCGGGACCGCCTTTCCAGCCTGGCGGATTCTCCCAGTTGGTTCCGCGGCCACCCGCAGGGCCGGGTGGGTTGTTGTCGCGATCGTGTTTGCGGGCCAGCACATTGCCGCTGAACACGGCTGCTGCCAGCAGCGTGGAAACCATCAGCCATCGTGAAGTCTTCATTGCGCGCTCCTGTTGGGTGGGACTGCGCGGCAATGAACCGGCGAGAGCAGCATCGCGTTGACGATCGGACAGCCCGCATTGGGTTCGTGTTGAGGTTCCGGAACAGAACGTGAAACGCACCCGGGAAAGCGGCCATGAAAAAGGCCGGGAGAGTATCCCGGCCTTCAGTGCATGAACTTTTTCCTGCGCCAGGATCAACGCAGATTGGCGGCCACGAAATCCCAGTTGACCAGTGCCCAGAACGACTCGACGTACTTCGGCCGCGCATTGCGGTAATCGATGTAGTACGCGTGTTCCCACACATCGATGGTCAGCAGCGGGGCGTCGTCGCCGGTCAGCGGAGTGGCGGCGTTGGAAGTGCTGACCAGGGCCAGCGAACCATCCGGGCGCTGCACCAGCCAGCCCCAGCCCGAACCGAAGGTGCCGATAGCGGTCTTGGTGAACTCTTCCTTGAACTTGGCGAAATCGCCGAAGGCCTGGTTGATCAGCTCGGCCACCTTGCCGGTCGGCTCGCCGCCGCCGCCTTCCGAAGCCGGCTTCAGGCCGTTCCAGTAGAAGGTGTGGTTCCAGATCTGCGCCGCGTTGTTGAACATGCCGCCCTGCGACTTGCGGATGATGTCCTCCAGCGGCAGGTTGGCGAATTCGGTGCCCTCGATCAGCTTGTTGAGGTTGTCCACGTAGGTCTTGTGGTGCTTGCCGTAGTGGAAGTCGATGGTCTCGCCGGAAATATGCGGTTCAAGCGCGGTACGGTCGTAGGGAAGCGGGGGGAGTTCGATAGCCATGGCTTTTCCTTTGCAGTGCTAGGCGGGGCGGAACGCGGAGGATGGGGCGCAACGGCGGGGCCGTGCGAAGGCTTACAATGGGAGTTTACCCGACCACGGTTTGCAGGCCGTCAACGCAGGAGAAAACACCATGCCGGTGATGGAACGCATCCAGGCCGAAGTCGAGGCCCATCCCATCGTCCTTTTCATGAAAGGCACGCCGCAATTCCCCATGTGCGGCTTCTCCAGCCGCGCGATGCATGCCCTCAAAAGCGCGGGCGCCGGGGAAGTGCATACGGTCAATGTATTGGAAGAACCCGAGATCCGCGCCAACCTGCCGCGTTTTTCCAACTGGCCCACCTTTCCCCAGCTCTTCATCCATGGCGAACTGATCGGCGGTTGCGACATCACCCTGGAACTGTTCGAGTCCGGCGAATTGCAGCGCATCGTCTCGGAGGCCGGGGCGCAGTGAGTCTGCTTGCTCTTCCCACTCGCCAAACGGGCGTACTGCACGGACGCGTGGTGCTGGTCAGCGGCGCGCAGGGCGGCCTGGGCAGCGCCGCGGCGCAAGCGTGCGCGGCCGCCGGGGGCACGGTAGTGCTGTTGGGCCGTAGACCGCCCAAATTGAACCGAGTCTACGACGCGTGCGCGAAGCTGGGGCCAGAACCTTTGCTTTATCCGCTGGATCTTGAAGGCGCTGCTCCGGACGATTACGCGGAAATGGCGGACCGCGTGCACCGCGAATTGGGCCGGTTGGACGGCGTGCTGCACTGCGCCGCCGAATTCCGCGGGCTCACCCCGCTGGAGCACACCGACCCGGGCAACTTCGCCCGCGCCGTACACGTCAACCTCACCGCGCCCTGGTGGCTGTCGCAGGCCTGCCTGCCGCTGCTCAAGCAGGCACCGGATGCCGCATTGGTGTTCGCGCTGGACGACATGAGCCGGGTAGGGCAGGCGTACTGGGGCGGCTACGGATTGGCCCAGCATGGTCTGACCGCCATGGTGGGCATGCTGCACGCGGAGCTGGCCAATTCCAGCGTCAGGGTTTCGGCCCTGCAACCCGGACCCATGCGTACTTCGCTGCGGGCCAAGGCCTATGCCGAGGACGAAGACGCACAGGCGCGCGACCCGGCCGACTATGCAGCCGCCTGTGTCACTTTGCTGTCATCTGCGGGCGCTGCCCATCGCGGCGAAATCTGGAGCGTCCGCGCGTGACCATCCTTTCGGCCGCGCTGCTTTTGTTCCTTATCCTGGATCCATTGGGCAACATCCCGGTGTTCCTCAGTGTGCTGAAGCCGCTGGCGCCCAAGCGCCAGCGAGTCGTGCTGGCGCGCGAGCTGCTGATCGCCCTGGTGGTCCTGATGGGGTTCCTCTGGGGCGGGAAATACGCGCTGGAATTGATGCACCTGCGCCAGGAGTCGGTGCAGATCGCCGGCGGCATCGTCCTGTTCCTGATCGGCATCCGCATGATCTTCCCTCGGCCGGAAGGATTGATGGGCGAGCTGCCTGGCGGCGAGCCCTTTATCGTGCCCCTGGCCATTCCGCTGGTGGCGGGCCCTTCGGGCATGGCTGCGGTGATGCTGATGGGCAGCAACGAGCCCGGCCGGCTCTGGGACTGGAATCTGGCCCTGCTGATCGCCTGGGGCGCGACCGCCGCCATCCTGTTTTCCGCGACCCTGCTTTACAAATGGCTGGGCCGCAGCGCCCTGATCGCGTTGGAAAGACTCATGGGCATGTTGCTGGTGGCCATCTCGGTGCAGATGTTCCTAGATGGGATAGGGACTTACCTGAAACTCTCGCCGCCCAACATTTAATCGCTTCAGCAAGACGCGATCGACCGCCGTGGTGCGGTGCAAGAACTTGTCATAACACGGTAATAACCGCTCTCTATCGTGTTAATCTGTTGTTAACCAAGTGACGCAGCTCACGTGGTCAGGGGCTTCATCCAGCGCTAGTGATTCCACCCGGGGTCGCGCCAGCTTTTGCTTTTTACCGCCATCGCCTAACTCGTATCCGAGGCTTATCAAATGAATCAATCCCGTTTCCGGATGTCCAAGATCGCTCTTGGTCTCATGGTCGCGCTTGCCGCGGCGCCTTCTTTCGCGCAGAGCACATCGTCGGGTGTCGGCGGCTTGGTGACCGGCACCGATGGCGCTCCTGTCGCGGGCGCTGAAGTCACCATTACCCACGTGGAATCCGGAACGGTCAGCCGCGCCACCACCGATGCGAGCGGCCGCTACAACGCGCGCGGCCTGCGCGTCGGCGGTCCCTACACGATCAACGTGGTCAAGGCCGGTGCGGGCGTCGATACGGAAGAGAACATCTACCTCACCCTGAATCAGATCAGCACCGTCGATGCCACCCTTGCGGGCGGCGATGTGGCCACGCTGGAAACCGTCACGGCAGTCGGCGTCGCCGGCGGCTCGGAAGTGTTCAGCGCCACCAAGATGGGTTCGGGCACCAGCGTCGACCGGATCACCATCGAGGCGCTGCCCTCGATGAACGGCAACATCCAGGACTACATGCGCCTCGATCCGCGCGTGGCCTTCACCGACCGCGCCTCGGGCAGCATCAGCGCCGGTGGCCAGAACCCGCGTTTCAACAAGATCACCATCGACGGCGTCTCGGCCAGTGATACCTTCGGCATTGAAGGCAACAACATGCCGACCATGCGCCAGCCCGTGTCGATGGAGGCCATCGAAGCCATCGACATCAACCTGTCCAACTACGACGTGACCATGTCCGGCGCAGCGGGCGCAAACGTCAATGCCGTGACCAAGTCCGGCACCAACGAGTTCCATGGTTCGGTCTACGGCACCTACCGCGACGGCGACTGGTTCGGCGACTATCCGGCCCGTATCGCCGGCGCCACCTTGGACGTGACCGGTCTGCCGTTCGACGAGTACGACGACGAAAAGACCTGGGGCGTTACTTTCGGCGGCCCGATCGTCAAGGACAAGCTGTTCTTCTTCGCCAACTACGAGAAGTTCAAGCAGACCAATATCGGCCCGGCCGGCAAGAGCCAGGGCACCAATCCGCTGGCCTCGGGCGGCGCCGATTTCGATGCTGCGGATCTGGCCGAAGTGCAGCGCATTGCGCGCGAAAACTGGGGCTTCGAGCCCGGCAGCCTGACCGGCGGCGGCGACACCGAACTGGAAGAGTACGCGCTGAAGCTGGACTGGAACATCAGCGAAGCCCACCGCGCCAGCCTGCGTTACAGCAAGCTGGAGCAGACCCGCGTGCGTCCGGAGGCTTCGACCGCCAACGTGCTGTCGCTCAGCTCGAACTGGTTCAATCACGCCAAGACCGTGGAGAGCTACGTCGGCCAGTTGTTCAGCGACTGGACCGATAACTTCTCGACCGAGTTCAAGGTGTCCTACCGCGACTACTCGGCCATCCGCGTCAATCCGACCACCGCGCCGACCATCCAGGTCTATTTCGACGACGGCGTCAACGGCAACGGCAACGACAATCCGATCGGCACCAACAACAACAGCTTCAGCAACCTCGACGCGATCCGCCTGGGTACAGAGCGCAGTTCGATGGGCAACAGCCTGTTGACCGAAACGTGGAACTACTTCGGCGCCGCCACCTGGACGCTGGGCGATCACGACATCAAGTTCGGCGCGGAATACAGCGAGAACGAGATCTACAATTTCTTCCTGCAGGACTCCTGGGGCAACTACAGTTTTTACGTTCCCACCGTGGGCGGCGTGTCGGATTTCAGCAGGCTGGTGAACGGCCAGTACTTCGACTATGACCTGCAGACCAACCCGACCGACCCGAGCGTCATCGCAGCCCGCTACAAGAACAAGAGCCTGGGCGTGTTCGTGCAGGACACCTGGTACGTCACCCCGAACCTGACCCTGACCCTGGGCGTGCGTGCCGACCGGCCCGAAGCCAGCCCCAGCCCGCCGTTCAACCAATGCTTCGCCGCTGCCCCGGGCACGGCAAACGCGGCGTGCGGCGCCGGTTATGTGGGCGGCTTCGGCATCGACAACACCTATACCTATAGCAACGATTACATCATCCAGCCGCGCTTCGGCTTCAACTACACCTTCGATTGGGCCCGCCCGGCGCAGTTGCGCGGTGGCATCGGCCTGTTCCAGGGCGACGCACCGCAGGTGTGGGTGGGCAACGCCTATAGCAGCACCGGCATGAACTACGTTTCGTACCAGAACATCACCACCCCGGCGACTGTCCCCTTCACCGCGGATGGCCTGAACCCGTCGATTCCGGCGGGCGGCACGGGCGTTCGCAACGTCAACGCGATCAGCAATGATTTCGATCTGCCGTCGGTGTGGAAGGCCAACCTGGCGATCGACGTGGAGACGCCGTGGAACGGCATCGTCGCCTCGGCCGAAGTGTTGCTGACGGACGTCAAGAACGGCCTGTTCTACCGCACCCTCAACGTGGGTCCGGGCTACGTAGGCCCCGATGGCCGCGTGCTGTACTGGAACCCCAACAGCCCCAGGCCGTTCGGCAACACCGCCACCACCGGCGGAATTCAGGCCAACGGCGCGCGCTTCGGCCGCAATGCCTATTTCGGTGACGTCTTCCTGCTGGAGAACACCAACAAGGGCAAGGGCCAGCAGCTGACGGTCTCGCTGACCAAGCCGTTCTCCACCGAGAGCGACTGGTCCTGGAGCCTGGGCTACACCCGTACCAACGCCGAAGAAGTGTCCGCGCTGACCAGCTCGACCGCCGGTTCGGGCTACGGTTCGCAGCTGGGCTTCAGCATCAACGAGCCCACCAGCTCCACCGCCCGCTACGAGATCAAGGACCGCTTCAGCGGTTCGTTGAACTGGTCGCACAAGTTCTTCGGCGACCACGCCACCCAGGTTGGTCTGTTCTACGAAGGCCGCAGCGGCCGTCCGTACAGCTACATCTTCGCGGGCGACGCCAATGGCGACAACCGTACGTTCAACGACTTGTTCTACGTGCCTTCGGGCCCGGGCGATGTGCTGTTCGGCAGCCTCAGCGCGACCGGCTCGTTCACTGCGAACCCGGGGATGGAGCAGGCGTTCTGGAACTGGCTGGGGACTCAGGAAGACCTGAGCCGCTACAAGGGCAGGTATGCGCCTGAGAACGGCTTCACCTCCGGCTTCGTCAACACCTTCGACATTCGCATCAGTCAGGAGCTGCCAGGCTTCATGAAGGGTCACAAGTCCAAGATCTGGATCGACATCCAGAACGTGGGCAACCTGCTCAACAAGGACTGGGGCCACATCATCGATTACGGCTTCAACGCCAATAATGCGGTCGCAAGCCTAGTCGGTATCTGCCAGGTCAACTGCCCCGCAGGCATGGCAGGAAGGTATGTCTACGGTTACCGCAGCGGCACCGAGTTCGGCCAAGCCACCGCGCTGGGCATCCCGACCAACGCCGATAGCCAGACCAACGGCATTTCGCAGTGGTCGGCGCAGGTGAGCTTCAAGTACGAGTTCTGATTGTCAGCTTGATTGTGTGGAAAACGGCCGGCTTATCCGGCCGTTTTCTTTTGTGGGGCCGACTGCGCTACAGTTCTGGCCCTATAAAAAGACAAGCATGGATACGAATATGAGCGAAACGGCACCGAGGGCGTTGCCGGTACAGGACGCGCGGATCTACCCGCGCGGTGGTCTGGATGTGCTGTCCCGCGTGGAAGTGGCGCGGTTGCGCGATGCCTCCAGCGGCGGCATGCACGAACTGCTGCGCCGTTGCGCGCTGGCGGTGCTGACCAGCGGCAGCGCCTCGGACGATCCGCGCGCGGCGCGCGATCTTTACCCCGATTTCGACATCCAGGTGCTGCAGCAGGACCGGGGCGTGCGCATCGATCTAGTCAATGCGCCGGCCATGGCCTTCGTGGATGGCGAGATCATCCGCGGCGTAGCCGAACTGCTGTTCGCGGTCGTACGCGACCTGGCCTATACCGCCATCGAGTTGGGCCCGGAACACGAAGGGGAATTGGAGTCTTCCGTCGGCATCACCAATGCCGTGTTCGGCCTGCTGCGCAACGCGCGCATCCTGAAGCCGGCCGATCCCAACCTGGTGGTGTGCTGGGGCGGGCACTCCATCTCGCGCGACGAATACATCTACACCAAGCAGGTGGGTTACGAGCTGGGGCTGCGCGGCTTGGACATCTGCACGGGCTGCGGCCCCGGTGCGATGAAGGGCCCGATGAAAGGCGCCACCATCGCCCATGCCAAACAGCGCCGCCGCACCACCCGGTACATAGGCATCACCGAGCCCGGCATCATCGCCGCGGAGTCGCCGAATCCCATCGTCAATCACCTGGTGATCATGCCGGATATCGAGAAGCGCCTCGAAGCGTTCGTGCGCGTCGGCCACGGCATCCTGGTATTCCCGGGCGGCGTGGGCACCGCAGAAGAAATCCTCTACCTGCTCGGCATACTGCTGCGCGAGGAGAACGCCGACCTGCCGTTTCCGCTCATTCTCACCGGTCCCACTATCGCAGCACCGTATTTCGAGCAGATCGACAAGTTCATCCGTCTGACCCTGGGCGACGCCGCCGCGGCGCGCTACGAGATCATCACCGGCGATCCGGTCGCCGTCGCCAAGAAAATGACCGCAGGCATCAAGCGCGTGCGCGAATACCGCATCGCCCATAAGGATTCGTTCTTCTTCAACTGGGCCATCGACGTACCGCTCGAATACCAGCGGCCTTTCAACCCCACGCACGAAGCCATGGCCGCGCTGGACCTGCACCACGGCCGCCCCGCGCATGCGCTTGCCGCCGATCTGCGCCGCGCCTTCTCGGGCATCGTCGCCGGCAACGTGAAGGAAGACGGCATGCGCCGCATCGAGCAGTTCGGGCCTTTCGAGATACACGGCGATCCAAGCATGATGCAGGCATTGGACTCGCTGCTGCGCGCTTTCGTCGAACAACGACGCATGAAGATCGCGGGGGAATACAGGCCCTGTTATCGGGTTCTTGCATGATTCTTGCGTCAGCCGGTTACCCCCAACGGTCGGCTCTTATGAGATAGGTGGTCCGGGTGATCCAGCCGCCAACATGAATGCTTCTCCAAAAAAGGGGTATGCGGTGTTAGAAGCGGTAGTTCCCTGGTTGCCTGATTTCTGTCGGCGCACCCGCATCATGGCCATGCTGGGTATGGCGGAGATGGTAGTGGTAGTGGTTGCGCTATGGCCCGGCGAAGCCAGCAAGCTTCCTTTCGCGCAGTTCCTTTCCGCGAGCGCTTTCGCCTTGTGGATAGCCATTGCCGTATCGGTCATGCTTTGCATGTCGCGTCAGGCGCTTTCGCGGCTCACTCCCGTACTGGGCGTAACCGCATCTCTGGGACTATCGGCGGCAATTTCGGTGGCGGCCGCGGGCATCGTATACGCCTTGTTTACCGCGCTGGGAAAGCCGCCGGTAGAGGTGAGTTTCTGGCGTTTCGTTTCGGCCAGCGCAGCGATCGCGGTGCTTATCACTGCCTCTGCCATGCGTTATTTCTACGTCAGCGACCGCTGGGCATTGCAACTCAATGCCAACGCCAGAGCCGAAGCCGACGCCCTGCAGGCGCGTATCCGTCCGCACTTTTTATTCAACAGCATGAACCTGATAGCCAGTCTGGTCAGGACCGATCCGGTCGTGGCCGAGCGTGCAGTTCTGGACTTGTCGGATTTGTTCCGTGCCGCTTTGGGCGTCAGCGAAGGCGAATCAACGCTGGCTCAAGAGGTGGAACTGGCCCGGCGTTATCTCGCCATCGAGTCATTGCGACTTGGCGAGCGATTGCAGGTTCGGTGGAGAATGAAGGAGCCTCTGCCTTGGGAGCAGAGATTGCCGCACCTGGTCTTGCAGCCGCTGGTGGAGAATGCGGTTCTGCATGGGATTTCGCGACTGCCCGAAGGCGGACTGTTGGAAATCGATTTGTCGGTGGATGCCGATACCTTGTCGGTCACCGTCACGAACCCGGCGCTGCCACCGGATTCCCCAGTGCTTCGTTTGCAGCAAGGGTCCGGTCATGCCCAGCGAAATATCGCCTATCGCCTCCAGTACGCCTTCAATTCACGGGCCAGGCTTACGAGCGAATGGAAGGAAGGGGTTTACACCTGTGTAATGGCCGTGCCCATTCAATGACATTCGGATAAGAACCGCAGCCTTAATGGCGGGCGCTGGAATCGGCGCGCTGGTTGGGACGCTGGCTTGAAACCGAACGCCGTTCACACTCGGCTCGCAGCACCCTTGGCGCGCGGGGCTGCTCCCGGGACGCCCATCCGCCCATCGGCACCGTCCATCCTGAACGGGCTTGCCACTCCGGTTGTCTTCTATAACTTGTAAGGCCAACGCTGGGGAGCGGCTACTGATGCCAAGACGCCAAAATACCGGGTTCAGCCTTATCGAGCTAATGGTGGTTATCGCCATCGTCGCGGTTTTGCTCACCCTCGGGTTGCCCAGCTTCCAGAGCTCTTTGCGCTCCAATCGGGTAGCGACCAGCAGCAATGAGTTGCTGGCATCGCTGGCTTTGGCGCGCAGCGAAGCGGTCCGTAGTACCCGCGGTGGCGGGGTGTGCTCGAGTGCCAACGGCACAGCATGTGGCGGAAACTGGAATAACGGCTGGCTGGTCTGGACCGAAACGGACGGCAATGGTGTCCTCGGAGCGGGGGAAACGGTGGTGCGTTATATCCAAGGCAAGCCCAAGCTGACTCTGGCCGGCAGCGCGAACACCATCGCTTTCGACAGCCGTGGCCGGGCCATCGGCGGCGCTCAGTCCATACAGCTCAGCCCGGAGGGCGCGACCACGCCGATTCGTTGTTTGCAGATTGGAGTAACAGGTCAGACCCGTGTGGATCCAGGTGCGTGCCCATGAAATCGAAATCGACGCGTCGTTTGCTGTCCCTCTCCCGAAGCGGCAATTCGGGTTTCACCATGATCGAGGTGCTGATCGCGATCCTGGTTTTGGCGTTCGGGCTGCTTGGCTTCGCCTTATTGCAGACGATGAACGTTCGATTCACCAAAAGCGCCCAGCAACGTACTGTTGCCACAAATTTGGCCTATGAACTAGTAGATATGATGCGCGTCCAGCGTTCTCTGGGTTCCTATTACAACGCCATCAACCCCGGCAGCTTCGGCGGGGTCACTGTTCCAACAACAGGATGCGCGCGCGCGGTGGCCGCTCCACCTACCGCCAATATTGATCGCTGGAAGTGTGAAGTGCGCGCAGCTCTGCCCGACGGTGAAGCGGATGTTGATTTGGCTGCCGATGGCAATGTCGTGGTGTATGTCCAGTGGGGAGATACGGGCTCGATCAATAGCAGAGTCACGGTAAGGAGTCGTCTGTGAAGATCGCTCATAAAGGGCCGCGCGCCTCCGCAGGTCTATCGCTCATAGAGCTGATGATCGCTTTGTTGATCGGTACGATTCTTGTGCTGGGGCTTGTTCAGGTATTTGCGGCCTCACGCACTGCATATCAGTTGTCGCAGGGTATAGCCCGGAACCAGGAAAGTTCACGCTTTGCCGTCGACTTCCTGACCCGCGATCTGCGTATGGCCGGCCATGCAGGGTGCGTCAACGATCAATCGTTGCTTTCGACCGACGGGACCACCATCACCGGCGGCAATATCCGCTCCTTGTTCTTGAGCGACGTCAATCGCAATGCCAACAATGTCGCTGCGCTGCCGCTCCCGCTGCGGTTCGATGTATCCATCCAGGGATACGAGGCCAATGGCACCGCTCCCGGTAGCGTCCGCCAGATCCCGGCCACTCTCGCTGTCGGCGCCGCTGCCGATTGGTCGCCTGCTCTACCGGCGAACCTGACTGGTTTGAACCCGGCACCGATACGCGGTAGCGACATCGTAATGCTGCGTTTTCTTTCGGCGGAAGAAGCGCCGATCACTACGTTCAATGCGGCCGGAACGCCGGCAGTGGTGTATCCCGCGGCAAGCGGCGCCTTGGCTACGGGAGGAAGCGGTCTTTTCGCGATAGCGGATTGCCGCAGCGCATCGGTGTTCCAGGCCAGCGCCGCGCCCACTGCTACCAGCATGAATGTGACCCAGACTGGATTGAATGCCTCGAACCTCGCATTCATTTCCACACAAGACAGCTCGCTTGCCTACAAAGCCGGCAGCGCATCGCTCTATCGTGCCGAGTCGATGGCCTATTACGTCGCGTTCAGCCCACAGTCTCAGGCTCCCGCGCTCTATCGTGTCCGTTGGATATCGACACCGGGCAACGCCGCCTTGACGGCTGTTCCCGAGGAAATGGTGGATGGGGTTGAATCCATGCAGCTGCTTTTCGGTCTGGATTCTGCACCGCTGACTTCTCCGCCATCGGGGTATATCTCGTCCATGGTGCCGGCCAGCACGCTCGGCAATGAAACCAATGCGGCCGCATGGCGGCGCGTCGGAGCAGTGCAGCTGGGGCTGATGGTGCGGAACTCCGGCAACAGGGAAGGAGCCGCCTCCACTCAGTCGCTGGTCCCGCTCAGCGTTCTTCAAGTGCAGATGCCTGTGCAAACGCCGGACGGAAACTACAGGTCCGTCTACGAAACCACGGTTGCGCTGCGCAACCGACTGTTCGGAAATTGAACCGATGAACCGACTCCAGCGATCAGGCTTTTCCGTCTCTGCACGCAAACAGCGCGGCGCTGTTCTCTACGTCGCATTGATCATGCTGATCCTGCTGGCGTTGATCGGCATAGTAGGCATGCAAGTGGCGACCCTGCAAGAACGCATGTCCGCCAACTATGTGGCCGCCAATGTGGCGTTTCAGAATACGGAAAGCCAAGTGCGCACTCGTGAAGTCGATATTACCAACGGTACTTTTTTCGAGAATGAGGATTGCGCAACGCCTTTTGATTCGAAGGCCTGGGCCAATGGCGTGACCACAGCGGCTGACGTGCGGACGCGCAATATCGGGATCTGCACCGGCGAGTGCAGCGCCACGGTGGGCGGCGACAGCTCCGAAAGCTTATGCAATCTGTATAGAACCACGGGTTTCAGCCGTGACCAGAATTCGGTGGCCGCGTCGTCATCGCTCGCCGCCATCGACACCATCTTCATCAAGCCCTGATCGAGCATCGCCATGAAACTCAAGCATTGGACACTCCTGGGCCTGGTAGTCATCTCCAGTCTGGCGATCGGGCAGGCGGTGGTGGTGCCTCCGCCGCTGCTGAATATCGCGCAATCGCCTTTGTTCGCGCGCGCCTCGTTGCCGCCGCTGAACATGCTGGTGATGGGTAAGGATCACAAGATCTACTACGAAGCGTACAACGACGCTTCCGACCTGGATGGCGATGGCGTACCGGATGTCGGCTATCAGGGTTGGCAGACGAAGGTCGTCAACGGCCA
The DNA here is from genome assembly GCA_965650035.1 of uncultured Pseudoxanthomonas sp. Classification (GTDB taxonomy): domain Bacteria; phylum Pseudomonadota; class Gammaproteobacteria; order Xanthomonadales; family Xanthomonadaceae; genus Pseudoxanthomonas_A. The sequence continues at coordinate 278,597 of CBFGMR010000001.1, read as the reverse complement.
GACTAAATTCAAGATCGATTATTTCGGCTACTTCAACTCTTTTGCCTGCTATACCTGGGATGGGGCCAAGTTCAATCCCGCTTCCGCGGCACCCAACAAGACCTGTAGCGGACAGTGGAGCGGCGACTTCCTCAACTACCTGACCACTTCCCGCATGGACGCGCTGCGGCGCGTGCTGTACGGCGGCTGGCGACAGGTGGACACCGCCACCGAAACGGTGTTGCAAGGTTCGTTCTTTCCTCAGGATGCCCACAGTTGGGGTAAGGAATACCAGAGCGTCGCGCGCGACGGCTACAACATCAGCAACTATGCGCCCCTCACGGCGCCAACCACGGGCAATTACCATCTTTTCGCCGTCACTACGGTGACCGATAATTCCGCGCCGCTGTTCCGCGTGATGCAAAACTCGCCCTACCGTATCTGGAACTGGCTCTCGATCGAAGGCCCGGTAGCCGGCAATAAGTGCTTCACGTCAGGCAACTCACGAGTGGACTGCCTTAGCGGGTCGGCCACTTGGGGTTTAGTGCCCGCCGGTACTTTGACCGGCCTGTCGATAACGACGTGGAAGCGCACGACGGGGGCCGCGAATCCTACTTCGCTTGCCGCCATGAATACACTGTTTACCGCCAATGCCGTTACGGGAAACAGGTGTGGCACAGGTACGGTCACAGACATCAACAAGACTGCCGACGGAAATCCTTTCTCCGGGAACGGGTGCACTGGCGACAATTACATCACCCGCATAAGCGGCACCCTGAATGTTGCCACTGCGGGGACCTACCGTTTCGCGGTCGACGGGGACGATGCGGTAGACCTGACCATTGACGGTGCCAATGTTGTAGGTTGGTACGGTGGTCACGGCAACGATCGCAGCGATGCTGGTCTCAGTTCGCATTCGGCCAACGTCACCTTGTCGGCCGGAACGCACACCATCGTCTTCAGGCATGAGGAAGGTGGCGGCGGGGACAATTGGGGTTTGTTCTGGGAAAGCACCGCGGGAGCCAATCGTCGCGACGATTACTCGGTCCGTGTAACCGTGTGCCCGGATACCGAAGCTCTTCGCGACACGACTTGCAAGGCTTATCCGAACGGCCATTACAAGCCAACCGGGATTCTGCACGACTACGGCGAAAGCGAGCGGATGTACTTCGGCCTGATTACCGGCTCGCAGCAGAACAACCTGCAGGGCGGAAAGCTCCGGAGCAACGTTGGCAACTTCTCCAATGAGATCACGGCCAATACCGGGCAGTTCCGCACTGACGTGAACGGCATCGCGCGCTCCATCGACAAGTTGCGCATGATCGGTGGCGCGTACAACAGCGGCACCAACAATCTCAATGCCGACAGCAACTGGAACTGGGGCAACGGCAACGGCAACTGCGCGGGTACCGGCGATGTCATCACCAACGGCAATTGCCGTATGTGGGGCAATCCCGTGGCCGAAATGATGTATGAAGCCATGCGCTACTTCGCCGGTGCGGAATCGGCTACGCCGGAATTCGCCAGCGGCGGGTCAACCAACGGCGTCACCGAAGAAACCAACATGGGCCTGACCACCGACACGTGGAAGGATCCCTACAAGACGGCCGCGGCAGGCGGTTTGGGTTATCCGACCTGCGCCAAGCCTTACCAAACGGTGATCAGCGACATCAACCCAAGCTACGACGGCGATCTGCCGGGAAGCGCTTTCACCGGGTCGACCGGCACGACGGGAACGACGCCAGCCAATATCGCCGGCTTCAGCGCTTCCGGACAGGGCCAGGCCATCTGGAGCCATGAGTTTGTTGGCGCGCGCAACGTGTTTATTGGTGAAGCGGGTGGTGTTTCCGATGGAGCACCCACGGCCAAATCGGCTTCGAGCTTCGGCAATATTCGTGGTTTGGCACCTGAAGAGCCCACCAAGTCGGGTACGTATTACTCCGCAAGCGTGGCCCGCTTTGGTCGTGTGACCGACCTCAATGCGGCACTCAACGACCAGAAGCTCTCCACCTACTCGATTGCACTGGCTTCGCCGTTGCCCCGTATCGAAGTGCCGGTCGGCACGGCCGGCCAGAAGGTCACTCTGGTGCCTTTCGCCAAGACCGTCAGTGGCACTTTCGGCACCGGCACACGTAAACCGACCAATACCATCGTCGATTTTTACATCCAGCAGCTGACCAATTTCCCCGGTCAAGTGGTCGACAGCACGGTCAACGGCGGTCGCGCGAAAGCGGTCTTCCGCATCAACTACGAGGACGTGGAGCAAGGCAACGACCACGATATGGACACGATCGCGCGTTACGAGGTAAGCGCGAAGGCGGATGGCACGGTGGACGTGCAGGTCATTTCCGAGTACGCGGCCGGTAGCGCGAACCAGTACATGGGCTATGTGTTGTCGGGCAGCAATCACGACGGTATTTATCTGGAAATATGCGACCTGAGGGACGGCATAGGCAACCCGGGCAACAGTACCGACAAGAGCCTGTGCGCATCCACCAACACGGTCTATCGCTTCAATACGCCGCCTGGACGGAATCCGGGCTACTGCGACAGCGGCGCGCCGCCGGCCGACTGCGCCGGTTTGCCGCCGACGTCCAATGTCCGCAATTTCAGTGCTGGCACCAGCTCCGCCACGCAACTGATGGATCCGTTGTGGTACGCCGCCAAGTACGGCGGTTTCACCGATGCAAACAACAACAACCTGCCCGACGGTACCGAATGGGATGCGGACAGCAATGGCGTTCCGGACAATTACTTCCTGGTCACCAATCCGCTGAATTTGCGTAGCCAGCTCACCAAGGCGTTCGATGCGATCCAGGCCCAGACCGGGACCAGCGGTACGCTCAGCGTGGCGGGCGCGCGTGTGAGTTCGACTTCCTTCGCGGTATTGCCTTCCTATAGCAGCCTTGCTGGCGGACACGACTGGATCGGCGATCTGACTGCGCAGAATATCGGCACCAACGGCCAGCTGGGTACAGTGCGGTGGACAGCGGCCTCCCATATGCCGACGGATACGGCTGGCGTTGGAGCCCGGAAGATATTCACGGCGCTCAGCAACGTCAACGCAACCAACCGTGCGACGGCTGTCCAACCTTTCCTCGCGGCCAACCTGGGCAGTACCAACGTCGAGATATTCAACAGACTTGGCTCGGTGAATCCATTTGGCGACTTCGGCAGCATTACGCCGAACCAGATGGTCAACTACCTGCGTGGCGAGCGCGGCATGGAAGGAAGCATCATGACCACGGCGCCCTTCCGCCGGCGTACCGGTATTCTGGGCGACATCATAAATTCAACGCCCGTAATCGCCTCCAAGCGCGCCAACTACGGTTGGTCTTCCGCCTCCGGCCTTACCGCGGCGCAAAGGACCGCTTACTCCGCTTACGTCACGGCCAAGGGTACGCAGAGGGAATACGTGTATGTGGGTGCCAACGACGGCATGCTGCATGCGTTCGACGACGCTGGCAACGAGACGTTCGCGTACGTGCCCAACGGCGTCCTTTCGAACATGGCGTGGCTGGCGAATCCGAACTACACCCACCGCTACTATGTGGATGGCGGCATGACGCTGTCCGATGTACTTATCGACGGCGGCTGGAAATCCGTGCTGGTCGGTGCGACAGGCGCGGGCGGAAGGTCGGTGTTTGCGGTCAACACCACCAACCCGTCGGCGTTCAGCGCCAGCGACGTGCTGTGGGAAGTCAACAGCCAGACCGATGCCGATATGGGGTATCTGTTGGGTAAGCCGCTGATCGTTCCGACCGACAACGGCCGATGGGTCGCGATTTTCGGTAACGGATACAACAGCCAGAACGGCGATCCCGTGCTGTTCGTTGTGGACATCAAGACCGGCGCCGTAATCCGCAAGCTGGCCCCGAACGATCTGAATACCGTTGCGCCCAATGGCTTGGGAAATGTTTCCGCCATCGATACCACTGGCGATGGACTGGTCGACACCGTTTACGGTGGAGACTTGTTGGGCAACGTCTGGAAGTTCGATCTCCGCGCAGCAAGCGAAGCTACGTGGAATGTCGCGCTAGGCGGTCAGCCGCTATTCGTGGCTACCGATTCGGCGGGCGTCAGGCAGCCGATTACCGGCTCGTTCGAGATAGCGGTGGGTCCGGGCACGGGCTACATGCTTTATTTCGGTACCGGACGGTACTTTGTGTCGGGTGACAATAATGCGAGCCTGGGTCAGCAAGTCCAGAGTCTGTACGGTATCTGGGATAACGGAACCACCATCGCCACCAACTGGCGAACCAGCGGATTGCTGGTGGCGCAACAGATGACGACCGGCGGCACGACTCCGGAAACCCGGAACATCAGCCGCAACCCGGTGAGTTATTTGACCAAGCGGGGCTTCTATCTCGACCTGCTTGTGGATGGCAGCAATACCGGTGAGCGTTTCATCGCACGGCCGAGAATTCAAAGCGGAAAGGTCTATTTGCCGACCTATCAGCCAGGGTTCGCTTCCGATTGCGCACCGGGGGGTAAGAACTGGTTGTACGCACTTGATCCGCTTTCCGGCGGTGCGGATTTCGGTCAGATCACACTGCCGCCGAATGGTGTGGTAGGTGGTCCTGCCACGGGTGCCATCACGACCGGCGATGGAGCGCCCAGCCGCGATGTAGGCGTTACCCAGCCGTTGCCGCTGATTCCGGTCTACTGCGATCCCAGCGATACCAGTTGTGTGCCGGGCGACCCAAGCAATCCGCCGAGCACCAAGTGCAGCGAAGTAATCATAGATGCGTCTGACCCGACCAAGTCGCTGATAGTGCAGCGTGCATGCGGAAGACAGTCCTGGCGTCAATTGTTATGAGGATGAGGCTAAAGCAAATGGAAAAAAATCAATTGGGCAACAGCTCGCTTCGTGCGCTGGGAAGTGAGCGAGTGCTGGGGTTTACCCTTATCGAACTCATGATAGTAGTGGCGGTAGTCGCCGTGTTGACGGCAATCGCCTATCCGTCTTATCAGGACGCGTTGCGCAAGTCTCGCCGCGCGCAGGCCAAGGCCGATTTGATCGAGTACGCCGCATTGGCGGAACGATTCCGTACCGTCAACAACACTTATGTCGGCTTCACTTTGCAGTCCACCGTTTCTCCGCGTGAGGCCGGGGCTGTTGCAAGATACAACCTGACTCCGGCAGGGGCTTTCACAGTTGCGAATTCTTTTACGATCACGGCCACCGCAGTTGGCGACCAAGCGAATGACCGCTGTGGGAATTTGACGCTCAGCAACACCGGCCAGAAGGGAAATACAGCGGGCAGCCTGGCTGATTGCTGGTAGAAACAAAGTTATGCGCACAAAAACGCCGCCATCACTGGCGGTTTTTTTGTTTGCAGCGTCTGGCGCCCGAAGTTCGATCCGAACCGCCTCTAGCGTTGGAGGTCTTTCTCCTCCATCTATAGTCGGACGGCGCGCGATCTGGCCACCCTGCATGGCATCGCTCTCCGCGAAGCTTGAATGAGCGTCCGCTTGGTAGAGCGCAGTCCCCATTGGGCATGCCTGGCTGATGAGCTGGGGAAACTGCCCGATCTCGCTTAGCGCGACAATAAGGTGTACAAATGTACACCTATGGATGCCTTCCTGCCTCCCAAGCGCGCTGCCGTGCTGGCCTTCCTCCGTGAGCGGGTGGAGGGGCAGGGGCGGGCGCCCAGCTTGGCCGAGATCGCGGCGGAGTTCGGTTTCGCCTCGCGCAACGCGGCCCAGAAACATGTCCAGGCCCTGGTCGCTGACGGCCTGATCGAACTGACCCCCGGCCAGAAGCGTGGCATCCGGCTGGTCGGTGGCCGCGGACCGGGTCAGCTGGTCTCGCTGCCGGTGCTGGGGCGGGTGGCGGCCGGTTCCCCGATCGGCGCCGACATCGGCCTGGACCAGCAGCTCTGGCTGGACCGTACCCTGTTTTCGCTCACCCCGGACTATCTGTTGAAGGTGCAGGGCGATTCCATGGTCGACGACGGCATCCTGGACGGCGATCTGGTCGGCGTGCATCGCACTTCCGAAGCGCGCAATGGCCAGGTGGTGGTGGCGCGTGTGGATGGCGAGATCACCATCAAGCGGTTCGAACGCGGCCGCAAGAACATCCGCCTGCTTCCGCGCAACCCCACGCATGCTCCCATCGTGGTGGAACCGCACCAGGACTTCGCCATCGAAGGCGTCTACTGCGGACTGGTCAGGCTGGGCTGATGGGCGCGGTCGTCGCATTGGAAACCCTGCTCGCCGCACAGACCCTGTGGCGTGCCGGCCGCATCGCCACGATCGCTGCGGAAGGGGAAAGCACCGGCCATGCGTCACTCGATGCCTTGCTGCCGCAAGGCGGCTGGCCGCGCCGCGCGCTGACCGAATTGCTGCTGCCTGCCGATGGCGTGGGCGAACTGGAGCTGCTGTTCCCCACATTGGCGCGCATGACCCAGGCAGGCGGCACGGTAGCGGTGGTGGCGCCGCCGTACATTCCTTATGCGCCGGCGTGGCGGGCGGGCGGCGTGGAGCTGGCGCATCTGGAAATCGTCGATGCTTGCCCACGCGATGCGTTATGGGCCTTCGAACAATGCCTGCGCAGCGGCGCCTGCGCCGCCGTGCTCGGCTGGCCGCAGAAAGCCGATGCGCAATCGCTACGCCGGTTGCAGGTGGCGGCCGACAGCGGCGACTGCCTGGGTTTCGCTTTCCGCGACAGGAAGCACCTCGCCAATCCTTCGCCCGCCGCATTGCGCATCGAGCAGGCGGACGGCGCCTGGCACGTGCGCAAGTGTCGCGGCGGGCAACCGCCTTCGCGCAAATTCGCGCTGGCGACGCATTGAGCCGCGCGCATGTTGTGGGCCTGCATACTGCTGCCGCAGCTGGCGCTGGACTCTGTCCTCCGGCGTTTGCCGGACCCTGAAAAACCGCTGGCGCTGATTACCGGGCCAGCGCAGTTGCGCAGCCTGCACGCGGTCAACGCATCGGCAGCCGAAGCGGGGCTGTCTCCCGGCATGCGTTTGTCCGCCGCGCATGCGCTGCTGTCCGATTTCTCCATGGTGGAACACGACTTGCAGTCCGAAGCGCGCTGGCATCGCTTCCTCGCCGCCTGGGCCTATCGCCACAGTTCGCTGGTCAGCGCGCAGTGGCCCGGTTGCGTGGTGCTGGAAGCGCGCGCCAGCTTCCAGTTGCTGGGCCCATGGCCGCGTTTCGAGGCACGGCTGCGCGAGGAGCTGACCGCTTTGGGATTTGCCCATCGCATCGCCCTGGCGCCGACACCGCGCGCGGCGCGCGTGCTGGCAGGATTGCGCGACGGCATGGCGGTGACCTCCGCAACCGCCATGCAGGAAATCCTTGCGAAAGTACCGGTGCGCCGCGCCGCTTTTCCGGAAGGCAGCGGCGAGCGCCTGCACCGCATGGGAGTGCGCGACCTGCGTGCGCTACGCGCGCTGCCGCGCGACAGCCTGCGCCGGCGCTTCGGTCTGGAACTGCTTTCGCATCTGGACCGCCTGTATGGCGAGGCCGACGACCCACTGGATTACTACGCGCCGCCGGACCATTTCGACAGCCGCGTGGAGCTTGGCTACGAAGTCGAACACCATCCGCCGTTGCTGTTCCCGTTGCGCCGCCTGATCGGCGACCTGTGCACTTATCTGTCCATCCGCGATGGCGGTGTGCAGCGCTTCGTGCTGCGGCTGGAACACGAAGGCATGCACACCGATGTCGAAGTGGGGCTTCTCGCCGCCGAACGCGAACCTGCGATGCTGTTCGAACTCACCCGCAACCGGCTCGAGCGCGTATCCATTCCCAAACCGGTAGTGGCGATGCGTTTGCTGGCGCGCGAACTGCCGCCGTTCGTGCCGGCCTCACGCGATCTGTTCGATACGCGTGCGCAACAGACCCTGCCGTGGCCGCAACTGCGCGAACGCTTGCGCGCGCGGCTGGGGGATGAAGCCGTGTATCGCGTCGTGCCGGCCGGCGATCCGCGGCCGGAACGTGCCTGGCGTCGCGACGACGGCAAAGCCGCCATTGAACCGGAGCTGCCGCCGCGTCCGGCCTGGCTATTGCCGCATCCGGTGCCGCTGCGTGGGCAAGGCCTGCGCATCGTATCCGGTCCCGAGCGCCTGGAAAGCGGCTGGTGGGATGGCGAAGATGCGCGCCGCGACTATTACGTGCTGGAAACCGCGCAGGGCCAGCGTGCCTGGGCGTTCGCGCCGCCGGGCGAGCAGAGTGGCTGGATGCTGCATGGGTGGTTCGCATGAAGCTTTTCCACACGCCATTGGAAGCGGCCAACGATCCTGGCGATCCGTTGCCCGCTTATGCCGAACTGCATTGCCTTTCTGATTTTTCGTTCCTGCGCGGCGCCTCCAGCGCCGAAGCGCTGTTCACCCGCGCAGCGCAGTGCGGCTACGAAGCGCTGGCCATCACCGATGAATGCTCGTTGGCCGGCATCGTGCGTGCGCTGGTGGCTTCCGAAGCAACAGGAATCAAGCTGATCGTCGGCAGCGAGTTCCGACTGGAAGACGGCTTGCGGCTGATTTTGCTGGTGCAGACACAGGCCGGCTATATCCATCTGTGCCAGTTGATCACACAGGCGCGCCGTGCCGCCGGCAAAGGCGAGTACCTGATCACGCGCAAGGATTTCGAGGCGCATGCCGGCGCTGTCGGCGTGCCCGGGATCTTCGCCTTGTGGCTGCCCGGCCGCAGTCCTGAGAGGGAACAGGGCGCCTGGGTGCGCGACACCTTCGGCGAGCGCGCTTATCTGGCCGTGGAGTTGCACCGCGATCGCGACGACGCACAGCGCTTGGACCAATTGCTGGCGCTATCGATGCACCTGTCCTTGCAGGCAGTGGCTGCCGGCGATGTGCATATGGATACGCGGCGCATGCGCGTACTGCAGGACACCATGACCGCGATCCGTCATGGCGCGACCCTGGCCGAAGCCGGCGCGCAGCTTTTCCGCAACGGCGAACGCCACCTGCGCAGCCGCCGCGCCTTGGGCAACATCCACCCGCCTGCCCTGCTGGAAAATGCGGTGAATATCGCGCGGCAATGCAGCTTCAACCTTCGGAAGCTGGACTACGTTTATCCCGCCGAACTGGTGCCCCCTGGCGAAACGCCCGCCAGCCATCTGCGTGCGTTGACGATGAAAGGTGTGCAGGAGCGCTGGCCGGATGGCGCCTCCAGGAAAGTGATCGAAACCATCGAAGGCGAGCTGGCCTTGATCGCCAAGCTCAAATACGAAGCCTTCTTCCTTACGGTCGAGGATATCGTCCGCCATGCGCGCAGCCTGGGGATCCTTTGCCAGGGGCGCGGCTCGTCCGCCAACTCCGCGGTCTGTTTCGCCTTGGGCATCACCTCGGTCAATCCGGAAGAGAGTCGTTTGCTGATGGCGCGTTTTCTGTCGGAGGAGCGCAACGAACCACCGGACATCGACGTGGATTTCGAACACGAACGCCGCGAAGAAGTGCTGCAATACGTCTACAACAAGTACGGACGCGAACGCACCGCACTGGCCGCCACCGTGATCCGTTACCGTGGACGCAGCGCCCTGCGCGATGTGGCCAAGACCTTCGGCTTGCCGCCGGACCAGATCACGCTGCTATCCCGATGCTACGGCTGGGGCAATGGCGAAACACCGATGGACCAACGCCTGCGAGAGGCGGGGTTCGACCCGGAGAATCCCCTGATCCTGCGTGTGCTTGCCCTGACCGATGCCTTGCACGGGCATCCGCGCCACCTGTCGCAGCACGTGGGCGGTTTCGTCATTTCCGATACGCCGTTGTGGAATCTGGTGCCGGTGGAGAACGCCGCCATGGCCGACCGCACCATCATCCAGTGGGACAAGGACGACCTTGAAGAAATGAAATTGCTCAAGGTCGACTGCCTGGCCCTGGGCATGCTGACCTGCCTGCGCAAGGCGTTCGAACTGGTGAAGGAGCACCGCGGTTACGAGTTGACGCTGGCCAGCGTGCCGGCAGGCGATCAGCCCACCTACGACATGATCCAGCTCGCCGACACGGTGGGCGTGTTCCAGATCGAATCGCGTGCGCAGATGAGCATGCTGCCGCGGCTCAAGCCCAATTCCTTCTACGACCTGGTGGTGGAAGTGGCGATCGTGCGGCCGGGGCCGATCCAGGGCGGCATGGTGCATCCCTATCTGCGTCGGCGCACAGGCAAAGAGAAGCCTGATTATCCCTCGGAAGGCGTCCGGGACATCCTCGAGCCCACCCTGGGCATCCCTTTGTTCCAGGAACAGGTGATGGAATTGGTGATACACGCCGGCTACAGCCCCAGCGAAGCGGACAACCTGCGCCGTTCGATGGCCGCCTGGAAGCAGGGCGGCGACATGGAGCCGCACCGGGCCCGCATCCGCGAACTGATGGAAGCCAAGGGCTACACCTCGGAATTCATCGACCAGATCTTCGAGCAGATCAAGGGTTTCGGTTCCTACGGTTTTCCGCAAAGCCACGCAGCGTCTTTCGCAAAACTCGTCTACGTCAGCTGCTGGCTGAAACGCCATGAGCCTGCGGCGTTCGCTTGCGCGCTGCTCAATGCGCAGCCGATGGGCTTTTATCCCGCCAGCCAGATCGTGCAGGACGCGCGACGCGGGCGAAAGGCGCGGCCGGCGGTGGAATTCCTGCCGGTGGATGTGGCCTGCAGCGACTACGACAACACGCTGGTGGGTGGATCTTTCCGTATCAACGCGGATGCGGACGAACAACCAGCGATACGCCTGGGGTTCCGCCAGATCGGCGGACTGTCCGAGCAGGCGGCTCTGGCCATCATGGCCGCGCGCCAGCAACAACCGTTCCATGACATCGCCGACCTGTGCCTGCGCGCGAACCTGGACGAGAAGGCCCGCAATGCATTGGCCGAAGCGGGCGCGCTGCAAAGCCTGGCGGGAAACCGCAACCAGGCGCGCTGGATCGTTGCCGGCGTCGAGCGCCAGCAACCGTTGCTGCCCGGCAGTCCGGAAGAGCAGCGGATCGAACTGCCAGCGCCGGCCATGGGCGAGGAAGTGCTGTCCGACTACCGTGCCCTCAGCCTGACATTGCAGGCACATCCGCTTTCATTGTTGCGCGAGAAGTTGCGTGCGCGCCGGCTGCTGGGTTCGCGCGACCTGATCGATAAGCGCCACGGCAGCAGCGTGCATGCGGTTGGGTTGGTGACCAACCGCCAGCGCCCGCAGACGGCCAGCGGCACCATCTTCGTGACCCTGGAAGACGAGCACGGCATGGTCAACGTTGTGGTCTGGGAGCACGTAGCCCAGCGGCGGCGCAAAGCGTTGCTCGGCGCCAGTCTGCTGGCGGTGCGTGGGCGCTGGGAACAGATCGATGGCGTGGCCCATCTCATCGCGCAGGACATGCAGGACCTCAGCGAAATGCTGAGCGGTCTGCGCACCACTTCGCGGGATTTCCACTGATGCCGGCCGGGGCGTTCTCGCTGGACCTGTTCGCTGGTGCGATGAGGCAGCTGGTGGACGATGCGCAAGGCGGTATCCGCTATTGGCCCGGATTCGTGGACGGTGCGTTGGCGCAGGAATGGTTCGCCGCCTTGCATGCGAAAGCCGCGTGGACGCACCTGCAACGGCCCATGTACGACCGCGTGGTGGATGTGCCGAGGCTACTGGCTTCGTACCGCAGCGAGGCGTTTCCAGCGGAACTTCCATTGGCGGACATGCTGGCGCGCGTGCAGGCTATCGCGCTGGCGCCCTACAACGGAGTAGGGATGAATCTCTATCGCGACGGCAACGACAGCGTGGCCATGCACAGCGACAAGATGCATTTGCTGACCAAACCGCACCCGATCGCATTGGTTTCGCTAGGCGACCCGCGTCGTATGCTGATCCGGTCCAAAACCGGCGGCCGTAGCGCCATCGCCATCGATCTGGAACCCGGCAGCCTGCTGTGTATGAGCCATGCCTCGCAGCTGACGCACGAGCATGGAATTCCCAAGACCAGGAAACCACAAGGGCCGCGTATCAGCGCGGTATTTCGTGTGCGTCCTGCATGAGGGTTTTTCGATAACGCTTGCGCACGATTTCTTCACATATCGCGTCCGCTGCCTGGGTTAGGGTCGTTGGCAGGTCGATGGAGATCGTGCATATCCGAAACCGCATCTTCCAATTCTTCGTTATCACCGCGTTGATGTCGCTCTGTACCGTCGGTGCCCAGGCAACGCCACCTCCGATGTCCGTATTGGCGGAACCTGCCGATAGGGGCCAGACCATTATTGAAGAGGTCAGCGAACGCGATTCCGCACCGCTGTACAGCAGGCGCTTGTGGAACGAAGCCGCGCGCGACTGGAAAGAGGCTTCTCCGCGAGCGACTGCGTTGTTTTCGGACGTTTGGCGCGATCTCAGCGAACCTTTCGATGACGGCGGCGCGCACATAGGGTTCGCGATAGGGCTGGCGCTTTTCTTCTGGTTCGCGGCCGCATGGGGAATACCGCGTATCGCCGCGCGGCTGCGTCCGCGATTGCCGGAAGGCCGGATACGGCGATCGCTGACTGCCGTACTCACCATCGTGGGGGTGACCATCGCCAGCTGGTTGGCAGTGACGGGGATCCTGCAAGCCCTGTCGTGGGGTGGGGTTCCGGAGTCGCCGCCGGCGACCCTGCTGAGTCCTTTGTCCGCAGTAGTGGTGTTCGCGGTATTCGTAGCCAGCCTTGGACGAAATGTCCTGTCCGGTAGCGACGCCAGTCTGCGCCTGCCCGGCATTCCCGACGAGATCGCTTCATCAATGCGGCACGTGCCGTGGTTGTTGGCGATCTCTGTCGTCGCTGCGAGTTGGGCGGAGATTCTGGCGATGCGTCTGTTGCCGCCGCAAAGCCACGCCGCGCGACTGGCCGCTGCCGGTGTGACCCTGTTCCTCTGCGCCGTACTCGCCAGCGTGTGGTCGCGGCTGGGCCAGGCGTTGCGTGCGGACACGGGGCATTCCACCGAACAACGCCATCTGTTCTCCCTCCGCGCCGTGGTGCTGCTGGGCTGGGGACTGATCCTCGGCAGCCTGGTCGCGACCCTGCTGGGCTATTACACCGCGGGGAACTTCCTGATCAAACAGACCTTGTGGGGCTGCGTGGTGCTGTTGTTCGTCTATTTGCTGGGCATGGCCAGCGGCGATGCCATCGATGCCTATCTGCGTGGCGACGCGCCAGCAGGGTTGTTGCTTTCGCGACGACTGGGAATGGAACCGCGCAAGATCGATCAATTCGGTGCCCTGACCTATGGTGCGATCCGCTTGTTGCTGCTGCTGGCGGCGCTGGTGCTGCTGGCGGCCCCCTACGGATTGGGGCCGGAAGAGCTATTCGGGCGACTGCAGGGAAGCGCGACCGCGATCGCAATCGGACAGTTGCGTCTGGGTCCGGCCGATCTTGTGAAGGCTTTGACGGTGTTCATGGTGGTGATGCTGGCAACGCGATTGTTCGGCGGGTGGTTCTCGCGGCGTTACCTGCCCACCACGCGGCTGGATCCGGGCATGCGGACTTCACTGACTTCGGTGGCCAGCTACATAGGCGTGGTGATTGCGCTTTCGATGGCGCTGGCGGCGATGGGAGTCGGCCTGGACAAGATCACCTGGATCGCCAGCGCGCTCACCGTCGGGCTCGGTTTCGGATTGCAGGCGATCGTGCAGAACTTCATCTCCGGTCTGATCCTGCTGGCCGAGCGACCGGTCCGGGTAGGGGACTGGGTGATTGTCGGCGACGCCGAAGGCGATGTCCGCCGCATCAATATGCGCGCCACCGAGATAACCACCGCGGACCGCACCATAGTGCTGGTGCCCAACTCGGAGTTGATCACCAAAGTGGTGCGCAACCGGACGTTGACCCGGTCCGAGGGTTTGGTGAAGATCGTGCTGCCGTTGCCGGCCGCAACCACCGATATCGAAAAGGCCTTGACGGTGGCGCGCGATATCGTCGCAAGCAACGACAGTGTGTTGCCGCGGCCAGAACCGGCAATCCTGGTGGACGACATGCGCGACAACAAGATATGGATAAATTTGTCCGTTTACGTCGAGGGGCCCCGACGGGTCTCAGTAGTGCGCAGCGCGTTGCTTTATGACCTTCTGCGCCGATTGCCGGAAGAGGGTATTCCGCTGGCCTGAGGATTCTCGCTTGAGGATTACTGGCGGATGCATACCGCTACATCGGAGGCGCCTTCGCCTTCGGCGAATACGCTGATGCGTTCATTGACCTTCCGGAACACAAGATCGAAGCGGTGATCGCCCATGCGCAAGTCGCTGACCGTCACGTCTTCGATACCACGCGGCAGGGAAGGCCGATTGATCTGCACTATCTTCTGGCGTCCGTCGATCTCGATGCCCAGGCAGGCTTGCAGCAGCATCAATCCGGAACCGGCGGCCCAAGCCTGCGGCAGACAGGCGACCGGGTAGGCGACAGGCGGCGCGCCCTGTTTACGGGAGAAGCCGCAGAACAGCTCAGGCAAGCGCATATCGAAGTGGACTGCCGTCTCGAAAGCCGAGCGCAGCACGCGCGGCGCGTCGTCGCGTAAACCCATACGGGCGACGCCACTGGCGCAGATGGCGCTGTCGTGCGGCCAGATCGAACCGTTGTGATAGGAAATGGGGTTATAACGCACCTCGCCACGCGCCACGGTACGTATGCCCCAGCCCGTGAAGAAGGCGGGAGACAGCAATTGCGCCGCCACACTGGCGGCGCGCTCCGGGGCGGCCAGGCCTGTATAGAGCAGGTGGCCCGCATTGCTGGTGCGTACGCGGCAGAGTGCGCCTTCGCCGTCGATCGCCAATCCGTAGAAGCGTAACTCTTCATCCCAGAAATGCGTCTCGACCGATACGCGCAAGCGCTCTGCGCGCTCGGTCCACGCAAGCGCGGATTCTTCACGGCCGATGGCTTGGGCAAGCGAAGCCATCCCAAGCAACGCGGCATAGGCATAACCTTGTACTTCCACCAATGCGATCGGGCCTTGCGCCAATGAGCCATCGGCATGGAAAACAGAATCTCCGCTGTCCTTCCAGCCCTGATTGCTCAGTCCCCCCTGTGCAGTGCTCGCATAGTCGAGAAAACCGAGCGGATTGGCATCGCAAACCCGTTGTACCCAGCCGATCGCCGCTTCCAGCGATGGCCACAGTGCGGTGATCAGGTCCGTATCGTCGGTGCGCCGATGGTATTCGTGCGCCAGCATGACGAATAGCGGCGTGGTATCCACACCGCCGTAATACAACCCGTAAGGAAGTTCGCGCAGGCTGGACATTTCTCCCTTGCGGGTTTCGTGCATGATCTTGCCGGGCGAAGCATCGAGGAAGGGCGCGTCCTCCTTGGCTTGGTGTTCGGCGAGGAAACGCAGCACGCCTTTGGCCAGGCCGGGATCCAGCCACAGCGATTGAAGCGCGGTGATCACTGCGTCGCGGCCGAACGGCGTGGAGAACCAGGGAATGCCCGCGTAGGGGTAAGGCCCGGTCTCCAGATCGCTGGTCAGAAGCGCAAGATCCGAGCGCGATTGACGCATCCACTGATCGAACAGCGGTCCGCTGCTGACAATGCGCGCGCCGCGGCGCTGACGCGACCGCATGCGTCGGCGGGCTATCGAGGCCTGGTGGCGATAGCGCTCGCGCGTGGGCGGTTCGCCTACGCCTGCGCCGGCTTCGATATAGAAATCCTGCGCAGCGTCGGGCTCCAGCACCAGCGGGAACTCCAGTTCGCCCGTGTCCAGGAATGCCGGCGCCGAAGAAAAGCGGATATAGGAAGTACGTTCGACATCGTCCAGACCAACATAGCGGAAGCCATAGCCGATCTCGCCCGGTTCCGGCTCCATCAGCCGGCCACGCGCGGGACGCTTGCTGCCACGTACTTCGAACATGTCCCAGAAATCGGCAGCCAGGCTGAAGCGCAAGGGAAGGACGACGCGCTGCTCGCCGTAATTGACGCAGCTGATGCGTTCGTACATCCGTTCCTGGCAAAGGAAGCGGTTGCGGCTGATATGGATCAGGCCTTGCGGAGTACCGGCTTCATCCAGCGGCGACAGCGCGCGGTTGGTCAGGTGCGCGACGAACAGTACGTTGTCCCGGGTGACCGCAGAGCTCAGCAGCGTCGGAGATTCGTCGCCCAGGCGCAAGCGGTAACTGGAAAGCAGACGGGTGTCGCTGATGAAGAAACCTTCGCCGGGGCCGGAGACATCGCCGTAGCTGTTGGCGACCAGGAAACTGTCGCCGTCTTTCAATACGAAGCGCGTATACAGGGCGGCGTCCGCGGCTGAATCCATTGGCGGTCAGGCCTTCATCATGCGCAGGTTGGGGCGCTCCAGGAGTTCCTGGTAGAGCGCCAGATACTCGCGCGACATGGCGCCAGCGGAAAATCGCCGCTCGAACACGCTGCGGATCTCGCTGCGCGGCAGCTGGTCTATGTGTTCCAGTGCCTTCACCGCTCCGGAGATCGAATCGACGGCATGTCCGGTAATGCCCTCATCCACCACTTCCGGCACAGCGCCACAGCGCCAACCGATCACCGGCGTGCCGCAGGCCATGGCCTCGATCATCACCAATCCGAATGGCTCGGGCCAGTCGATCGGGAACAGCAACGCGCGGGCGTTGCCAAGAAAGGCCGGTTTCTCCTGGTCGCTGATCTCTCCAAGGAACTCTATGCCGTCCTGATCCAGCAGCGGCCGGATGGTTTCGTGGAAATATACGCGCTCGTTGGGATCCACTTTGGCGGCGATGCGCAATGGAATGCCGGACCGTCGAGCGATCGCAATGGCGCGATCCAGTCGTTTCTCCGGCGATACACGACCCAGGAAGGCGAGATAGTCGCCGCGGGGAGAGGCCGGCGGCGCGTATAGGTCCTCGGGCAAACCGTGATACACGGTGCCTACCCAGTTTGCCCAGGACATGGGTCTGCGCTGACTATCGGAGATGGATACCAACGGGAAATTGGGCCAACGGCGATAGAAGGACGGAAGATCCTTCTTGTCCTGCCGGCCATGAAGAGTGGTGACGGTACGGGACGCCATGGCCTCGAACAGAGGGAATGGGAGTAGATCGATATGAAAATGGATGATGTCGAAATCCTGTGCACGGCAACGCACTTCGTGCAGCATCGCCAAATGCGCGGCCGCCGATTTCGACGGCGCCTCATCCAGCCGTATGGCGCAATCGCGTCCGGCGACGAGCTCCGCCGAGGTTCGGGAATCTCCGGATGCAAACAAAGTCACCTCGTGACCGGCTTGCACAAGCGCGTCCGTCAGGTAGGCCACTACCCGTTCGGTGCCGCCATAGAATTTGGGAGGAACCGATTCGAACAACGGCGAGACCTGCGCGATCCTCATCGTCATTCCGTCCTGCCGGCAATGGAAAGCCGCGCGCCATGGTCTTGAAGCGGTTCCGACACGATCCCCGGCGATACCTCCCTTTGCGGCTGCCGCAGCGCCGTCAGGAAGCGGCGTGCCCAGTGGCCTACATCGTTATTGCGCAGCGTCTCCATCATTGCGTGCCAGCGATCCTGGCGTTCGCTCAACGGCATCGTGGCTGCGGTACCGATGGCGTCCGCCATTTCGTCGATGTCGTGCGGATTGACCAGCAACGCCTGCTCCAGGACTTCCGCAGCGCCTGCGAAGCGGGACAGCACCAGCGCACCCGGATTCTGTGGCGACTGCGAAGCCAGATACTCCTTGGCCACCAAATTCATGCCGTCGCGCAACGGAGTGATCAGAGCGATATCCGCAGCCCGATAGAAACCGGTCAGCACCGCCTGCGGGAAGCTGTCGTTGACATATCGGATCGGCGTCCAGTCCGGCTTGGCATGGCGACCGTTGATGTGGCCGGCAAGCCCCTCAAGCTCGCGCCGCAGGCTCCGGTACTCGGGCACGCGGGTGCGACTGGGGGGTGCGATCTGCAGATAGGTCAGCTGACTGGCGTTCTGACCGCTGCCTTCCAAGTGACGCTCGAACGCTTTGAAACGCTCGGGCAAGCCCTTGGAATAGTCCAGTCGGTCCACACCTATGGCCAGCTTCCGGCCGGAAAGACTGGCACGCAGTTCGTGTCCGGCCACTCTGGCTTCGTCGCCCTTGGCAATGGTCGCTATGGCGTCCACGTCGATGCCGATAGGGAAAGCATCGCTGTGGCAACTGCGGTGCGCGGTTCTGGGCGATATGCGGTGCTGCTGCAGGTATTGGCGGAAGTTGGCCAGATCGCTGCGGGTCTGGAAGCCCACCAGATCGTAAGAGACCAACGCGCCCAGCAGCGTTTCATGCGCCGGCAGGGTGTCCAGAACGTCGGGCGGCGGCAATGGCACGTGCAGGAAGAAGCCAATGCGGTTATCGACGCCCAGTTCGCGAAGGCAGCGCGCGAGCGGAATCAGGTGGTAGTCGTGGACCCATATGACGTCATCGGCGCGCAGCTGCCGCACCAGAGCATTGGCGAAATGGCGGTTGATGCGAAGGTATGCGTCTTGTTGCTCGCGGTGGTAATCCACCAGATCGATGCGATAGTGGAACAGCGGCCACAGCACGCGATTGGCGAAACCATGGTAGTAGTCGTCGAAGTCGTCCGCGGGAAGATCCAGCAGCGCATAGTCGAGCCCTCGGACACGAGTGATGTCGAGGGAGGGTTCGGTTCCGCTGGAGAGCCGACCGCTCCAGCCAAGCCATAGGGCCGGGCGATCTTCCATTGCCGTGCTCAGGGCAACGGCAAGTCCTCCCGTCTGTGTTTCGCCCGGCAGGGCGACGCGATTGGACACCAATACGGTACGGCCCAAAGCGCGCGCGCCAACAACCGGCAGGGAACGGCATTTCATGCCGCCTGCTCCTCGTCCAGCGACGCCAACAGCCAACGCCGTATTTGAGAGGGACGCTCCAGCCGGTATCGCGCCGCGGTTTCTCGTGGAGCGCCGACGAGGACACTGATGCCGTCGTATGCATTGACCACCGCGAATCCGGGCTCATCGGCCGGGTCGTCGCCTATGAATGCCGGTCGGCGACCCCGGAAAGGCGCCTCTTCCATGAAGGCGGCAATCGCGACGCCTTTGTCCACACCGACCGGCCGTACTTCGATGCCGTGCGCCCCGGGGTGCAGGCGATGATTGGCCAACCTTGCCTTCAACGATTCGGCGAAAGCCGTGAGCGAAAATGCCGCCTCGGGAGCGGCGCGCCAGTGCAGAAACAGGCAGCTTCCCTTGCATTCCACCAGGGCGCCGGGAAACTCTGCGGCTATCGCTCGCGCTTCATCTGCGAGCGCAAGAAAATCATCGTTCATCGCCGGCGGCGGCACATGGTAGTCATGCCCACGACGTTCCATTCCGTGCAAGCCGGCGATAGCGGCGACATTGATCGGAAGGAACAATGAGTCCAGCGACTGTATCGAGCGTCCGCTTACCAGCGCTACGGCGCCGCCGCACAGACGCGATAACGCAGGCAGTGCGTGCTTGACGGCGGGATCTATGCGTACGGCTTCGGGTGTCGGAGCATGTTCGGCGAGAGAGCCATCGACATCCAGAAATAATGCCCAATTGTCTTTGATATGAGGCGGTTCGGGTAAAGCATGATCTGTTTCCATGCGTTACATCCTAGGAATCAGGATGTAAGCATGGTGTGGAATATGTCTTCATGCGCTGCAAACATTTGTCTGTTTTATTGCTGAGAAGGAGTTATGCGAACGTAAAATGGTTCAACGCGGTGCGTTTCAAAGCGCGTCTTGATCCACCCAGTCGTATAGCAGCTCGTATAGCCGCGTTCATCGTTTGAGTCTTGATCGGAGCACGATCCCGGACTCAGAACCGTGGAGCCGCGAAAAAGTCATTGCTCCTTTGCTTGTAGCTTTCTGGCTTCCTCGAGATGCGTCACCACGTGGCCGCGCGTTTCGATGATATGGTCCTTGATCGGACCGACCGAGGCCAGGCTCAACAGGCGGCCATCTATCAGCGCCAACGCTTCGGTGTGTCCGCTGACCATCGCGTCCACGTATGCGGTCTCGTAATCCTTGCCGTTCTTCTGGCTCAGTGCCTCCAGATCGCTCTTGCCCTTGTCCTTCATCGCCTGCACTTCGGGAGTAGAGGCCAAACTTCCCAGTGACTTGGTTTTGGAGAGATTATCGCCATGCTGCTTTTCCATCATTTGCGCATAAGCAAAAACCGGTGCGGAGACTTTTTTGCTCTCGGCTTGCTGGGCGGCGGCGATCTCATGCTCATTGACTGCGGCCAGCAGCCCGAGCGCGAGCGAATCGTCTGTCGTAGTAGTAGAGGTAGCAGGCAACGCTTCAGGAGTACCCGCAGGCTCGGTAGCGTCAGGAGCCGGGGACGTTGCGGCATCGGGTTCGGGAGTGAGCTGGTTCTGTGGAATTTCACGGCGATCGCAACCACTAGCGACCGCTAGCGCCAGTACGGCGCCGATAGTGAGTAAGGTCTTCATGGCTGAATCCACGTCCTTTCGATGGGCCCAAACCATCGCAGTAATACTGTAAAGGTCGCGCAAAACGCTGAGGGCTTCGCGCACACAGGGTTTTCACTCTTCGGAATGAAACCTGCGCAGCTAGTCGACCACTTGACGAGCGACGATAGCCAGAGCTAATTCAAGCAGACAAATCACCAGGATTTAACGGCAGATTGACGGGCATTTGATCGCAGCTGCGAGAGGATCGAGCTCCCCAGCCAAGGAAAGATCAGTGAAAGTCAAGAACGTAATGACGCCGAATCCCGTCGTGGCCGCCGGATCCACCTACTTGAGCGAAGTAGCTCGCAAGATGCTGGACAATGATGTTGGCGAGATACCTATCGTGCATGACGAAAAACCGATCGGCGTGGTAACGGATCGGGATATCGTGGTTCGTCTTGTGGCGTACGGACACGATCCCAAACAAGTGCGCGCGCAAGACTGCATGACGAGCCCCGCGATAACCTTGGGGCAGGACGCCGACCTGAAGGAGTGCGCCGATCTGATGGCCCGGGAACGGGTCCGTCGCGTACCGATCGTCGATGCGCAGGGACGGGTATGCGGCATTGTGGCCTTGGCCGACCTGGAGCGCAGAACGGATACGCGCTCGATGAAGGCCGAGGTTTCCCGGCATGTTTCGCAACCTCATTGAGCCTGCCTCATTGAGCCGGCGTGATAGCGCGGCAGTCACGAATCGCTTGGACAATTCCGCAGATTCTCCAACGCTCCATCGCGACCGGGCCCTATAGGAGTCACTGCCGCTTTTTCGTCTGCTGATGCGGACTCGGCGTCGCTAGCGCCAGAAGACGCGCAAACCGTCCGTGCCCGTACCGAACACGGGATCGGCCGCTGGCACGGGCACCTGCGCGACCGCCTTTTCGATGGTTTCATGCTCGCTTTCCACGCCCGTGCGCATATCCGGCTCACGGCCTTCCGGATAAGCCCCGACTACCTGGAACCCATCGGTTTCACGCAGTTTGCGATGAGCGACGCCCGCCGGAATGACCAATACGTCGCCGGCCCGCAGATCCACTTCCGGGCCGCGATCGCCGCCGAGCTGAAGAAGAGCCTTTCCCGCAAATGCGCCCAGCACCTCATGCGTGTTGCTGTGGAAATGGTGGAACGGATAAACGCTCGATCGCCAGGCATCGGTCCAGCCGTTGTCGGCGAACCGCTGTTCCAGCCACTGCGCGCCCGCGTCATTGCGTTGCGAGAAAACGCCGCGGTAGACCAGCGCCGGCTGCGTGCTGTTGGGTATGGCGCCGTCGGGCGCCAGACGGAATATTTCGGTCGCAGGACATGAGCCGGCGGCCTTCTCGACCACATGCGAGTGCGGCATGGCAAACCTCCGTAGAAAGCGTTCGTATTCTAGGACACGTCTTGTTTACGCCCCGTATAGTTGGATAGCCGGTATCCGGCCCCATTTAGACTCTTGATCCGCGCCCCGCTGTATCCGTAATCCAGGCCGTTCGCAGCCATTCGCCGATTCCCTCAATGCCTCTCGATACTTTCCATCCCGCTGTCGCCAACTGGTTCGGCCGTACCTTCGGCGCGCCTACGCAGGCGCAAGCCGAGGCGTGGCCGCAAATCAGGGCAGGGCGCAACACCCTGGTGGCCGCGCCCACCGGCTCGGGCAAGACGCTGACTGCTTTCCTGGCGGCGCTGGATGAACTGGTGCGTACGGGACTGCAGCCGGAGGGACTGGCCGACGAAACGATCGTCCTCTACATCTCGCCCCTGAAAGCGCTCTCAAACGATATCAGGCTGAATCTGGAGGCGCCGCTGGAGGGAATCCGCCAGGAACTCGCAGCCTTGGGCTTGCCGGACGTCGATATCCGCACGGCGGTGCGCACGGGGGATACGCCGCAAAAAGAACGCCAGCAGAGTCTGCGGAAGCCCCCTCATATCCTGGTCACTACGCCCGAGTCGCTTTATGTCTTGTTGGGATCGGCGTCGGGGCGCGCCATGCTGTCCACGACACGCACAGTGATCGTGGACGAAATCCACGCCGTGGCCGCCAGCAAGCGCGGCAGCCATCTTTCACTGTCGCTGGAGCGCCTGCAGGCGTTGTGCACGGCGCCGCTGGTGCGCATCGGGCTGTCGGCTACGCAAAAGCCGATCGATGAGGTGGCGCGATTCCTGGTGGGCTGCGGCTCTGCGCCCGCTGGAGCTACCGATCATGCCATCGTCGATTGTGCGATCGTCGATATCGGCTACGCCAAACAGCGCGATCTGGCGCTGGAAATTCCGCCTACGCCGCTGGCGGCAGTAATGTCCAACGATCAGTGGGAACAGGTCTACGTGCGTGTCGCCGATCTGGTACGTGCCCATCGCACCACCCTGGTCTTCGTCAATACGCGGCGCATGGCCGAGCGCGCGGCCCGCCACCTGGGTGAACTGTTGGGCAAGCAGGCCGTTGCGGCCCATCATGGAAGCCTGGCCAAGGAAGCGCGGTTGGACGCCGAGCAACGGCTCAAGCGCGGAGATCTGAAAGTGCTGGTGGCCACCGCGTCCCTTGAGCTGGGATTGGATATCGGCGACGTCGACCTGGTTTGCCAACTGGGATCGCCGCGTTCCATAGCCACCTTCCTGCAGCGCGCCGGGCGTTCTGGACATGCGGTCGGAGGAATACCCAAGGCGCGGTTGTTCCCGCAATCCCGCGACGAACTGCTGGAATGTGCGGCATTGCTCGATTGCATAGCCAAGGGAGAGCTCGACGCCTTGCGCGTACAACCGGCGCCGCTGGATGTGCTGGCGCAGCAGATCGTCGCCGAGGTCGCGTGCGCGGAATGGGACGAAGACGAACTCTTCGCCCTTTTGCGCCGCGCCTGGCCGTACGTGCGGTTGCAGCGCGAGGACTACGATGCGGTGGTGCGGATGCTGTCCGAAGGCTTCACCACCCGGCGCGGTCCGCGGGCGGGCTACGTGCACCGCGATGCTGTCCATCGCCGCCTGCGCGAGCGCAAGGGCGCGCGGATCACTGCCTTGATGTCAGGCGGCACCATTCCAGAGACCGGCGATTACGCGGTGTTGCTGGAGCCGCAGGCGCACAATATCGGAACCGTGAACGAAGATTTCGCGGTAGAAAGCCTGGCCGGCGACATCTTCCAACTCGGAAACGCCAGCTACCGGATCCTGCGGATCGAGCCGGGCCGCGTGCGTGTGGAAGACGCGCAGGGCGCGCCGCCCAATATCCCGTTCTGGCTGGGCGAGGCGCCCGGCCGTACCGATGAATTATCCTTCGGCGTTTCGCGTTTCCGCACCGCAGTCGGAGATGCGATAAAGGCATCCGGCCAAGAAGTCGCATGCGACCAGCTGGTCGGGCAGGCAGGATTGCCGAGGGAGGCGGCGCAGCAGATCGTGGATTATCTGGCGCGCGCACAGGCTGCGCTCGGCGCGTTGCCCACGCAGACCTGCATCGTGATGGAACGGTTCTTCGACGAATCCGGCGGCACTCAATTGGTGATTCATTCGCCCTATGGCAGCCGCGTCAACCGCGCCTGGGGACTGGCGTTGCGCAAGCGCTTCTGCCGCAAGTTCAATTTCGAACTGCAGGCGGCCGCGACCGAAGACGCGATCGTGCTGTCGCTTTCCACCAGCCACAGCTTCCCGCTGCAGGACGTGGCGCAATATCTGAAATCGGCTTCGGCGCTCGAAGTCCTGATACAGGCGCTGCTGGATGCGCCGTTGTTCGCGGTGCGCTGGCGCTGGAACGCGACCACCGCCCTGGCGCTGCCGCGTTACCAGGGCGGCAAGAAAGTTCCTCCGCAACTGCAGCGCATGAAATCGGAAGACCTGCTGGCGACGGTTTTTCCCGATCAGGTGGCGTGCGCGGAGAATCTGGTCGGTGAGCGTGAAATTCCCGAGCATCCGCTGGTGGCGCAGACCTTGTGGGATTGCCTGTACGACGCAATGGACGCCGACGGCTGGTTGAATCTGCTGCGCCGCATCGAGTCCGGAGAAGTCGAAGTGCTGGCCAGAGATCTGCCGGCGCCTTCGCCTCTGGCGGCTGAAGCGCTGAACGCACGTCCCTATTCTTATTTGGACGATGCGCCACTGGAAGAGCGCAGGACGCAGGCGGTGCAGAGCCGCCGTTATGTCGATCCGGAAAGCGCTGCGGATTTGGGCCAGCTCGACGCCGACGCCATAGAAGCGGTCAGGCGCGAGGCTTGGCCCGATGCGCGGAATCCCGACGAGATGCACGAAGCCCTGAGCGGCCTGGGATTGATTACGGAAGCCGAAGCCTGCGCGGCGCCCGACTGGCAGCGCTGGTTGCAGGCGTTGTCTGCGGACGGCCGCGCTACCCGGCTGGAGCTGCGCGGCATCGGCTGGTGGGTAGCCACAGAACGGTTTCCGCAGGCGGCGGCCATTTATCCGCAGGCCATCGCGTCTCCCCCGGTGGAGGTGCCGCGCGAATACGCGGAAACGCCCTGGAATAGCGAAGAGGCGATGCGCGAACTGCTGCGCTCGCGCCTCTCCGGCCTGGGTCCGGTGCGTGTTCGCGAACTTGCCGAACAGCTGCAGCTGTCGCTTGCGGAGATAGAGACGGCACTGCTCGGACTTCAGAATGAAGGCTATGTATTGCAGGGCAGCTTTACTCCGGGATCCGGAGAAATCGAGTGGTGCGAAAGACACCTGCTTGCCCGCATTCACCGATACACGCTCAAACGCCTGCGCCAGGAAATAGAGCCGGTGGAGCCGCGCGATTTCGCACGATTCCTGTTCGACTGGCAACATCTGACCCCTGCCGCCCGCGTCAATGGACCGGAGGCGTTGTCTGTCGTGCTGGGCCAACTGGAAGGCTACGAGGCGCCGGCAGCCGGTTGGGAGGCCGAGCTGTTGTCGGCCCGGGTCCAGGACTATTCCATCGCCTGGCTCGATGATCTTTGCACGTCCGGCCGTATCTTGTGGGCACGGTTGCGGCCGAGCGCTTCCGACGGCGGTGGCGCAAGCGCTTCGCTGCGTTCCACACCGTTGCTGTTGCTGCCGCGGCGCGCCGCGCCGTTCTGGCGCCAACTGGCACCGGTACCTGGCGACGATACGGGCATGAGCTCGCGCGCCGGCAAGGTCGTGGAATGGCTGACCGCCAGCGGAGCCTCTTTCTTCGACGAGCTGGCCGAAGGCGCGCACCTGCTGAAGACGGAACTGGAAGATGCGCTGGCCGAACTGGTGGCGCGCGGCCGCGTTCACTGCGACAGCTACGCCGGCTTGCGCGCGCTGCTGGTGCCCGCTTCCAAACGCGCCTCTGCCTCGTCCAGACGGCGGCGCCATTCGCTGTTCGGCATCCAGGACGCGGGACGATGGGCGCTGGTAAGGCAGCCCAACAACGCCGACCCGGCCGCGAAGAAATCGCCGGAGGCCTTGGAACATGTAGCCCGCACTCTGCTGCGCCGATACGGCGTGGTGTGCTGGCGAATGCTCGAACGCGAAGCGGCCTGGCTGCCCCCTTGGCGCGAATTGGCCCGCATCTACCATCGGCTGGAAGCGCGCGGTGAGATACGCGGTGGCCGTTTCATCGCAGGCTTGTCCGGAGAACAGTTCGCACTGCCCGAGGCGCTCGGACTGCTGCGGCAGATAAGGCGCCGGCCAGCCGACGGACAGCTTGTGCGCATTTCCGCCGCCGACCCGGCCAATCTGCTCGGTACTGTATTGGTCGGCGCGAAGATTCCTCGCGTTCCCGGCTCCAGCGTGCTTTATCGGGACGGAGTGGCGATCGCAGCCAGTATCGGCGGACAGACGCAGTGGCTGGTTGCGTTGGATGCGCAGGAGCAGCGTCGGGCAATGGATGCGTTGGTGCAGCGCACCGCCTGGAAGCCGCCCGCATCGGCCGCAACCGTGGTCTAGTGCCGACGCGATCCATCGCATTCTTCTGGCTGAAGAAATGCAAAATGGATCCGGATCGAAAACCGAATCGGAAACCTAATATTGATCATGCAGTAACAACGGTCGCGCTAGTGTTCGCACGCCGGAGAGAGCCACGAGTTTCGGCTCAAGTGCTGAAGAGTAACCTCCGGTAGAGGGTCCAGCCGTCGAGGACTCCATCCTCGGCGCTGGATCCTCTCACTGAAAGGAGGAATTGCGATGCCAGAGAAAAAAACTCTAGGGCGCGCCAGGCAGGACAAACGCGAGGGGAAAGCACCGAGTACGCAAGCCGGCGAATTCGTACGCGAGGAAATGGACCATATCCGCGAAGGCAAGCACGGCGCCAAATCCGCCAGGCAGGCAATCGCGATCGGTTTGTCCAAGGCCCGCCGCGCGGGCGTCGATCTGCCTCCGCCTGAGACAGGAAAGGCCAGCGCGGAAACGCGACGGAAAGCGATGCAGGATTTGAAGACAGGCGATGCAGCGGACAAAAAGACCCCTTCGGCCGCGCGTTCGAAAGCAGTGAAAAATGCGCTAAAGCAGGAAGGAAGCGCTGCTGCCTCGAAACGGGCGTTGTCGCGCCAGGCCAAGGCGGCCTCTGGCAAGCGAAGCGCCGAAGATCGTTCGGCTGCAGCCAGGAAGGCCGCTCGAACCAAAGGCGCGGAAGGCCGCTCGTTGGCGGCGAAGAAGGCGGCGCATACGCGTGCCGTACATGCCAGCTGAGCGGATTTCCACTTTGGATAAATGAACGCTTCAGACAAATAAAAAGGGCTGCGATCGCTCGCAGCCCTTTTTATTTGTCTGGCGCCCGAAGTTGGACTCGAACCAACGACCCCCTGATTAACAGTCAAGTGCTCTAACCGGCTGAGCTATTCGGGCGGGGCGGTCATTGTAGGGGGGAGGAATCGGTCAGGCAAGGCTGAGTCGCGGCCGATGGCCGATTTACCTGACTGGGAAGCCGCGCATGCGCCCTGTTTCAGGGCATGCACGGTTTCGACCCCGAAGCCATTTCGCTACGGACCCTGCCCACGTTGTTGACGACGACCTGTCCCAGCAGGATGCCATCCCGGCAAAGACGCACACTGAGATTGCTGCCGGCGCTGCGGCCGTCGGGCAGGTAGCGCAACTGGGGACGGCCGGACGAGGAAACCAGGCGCATGGAGGGGTGGAGGGGAGCATTTTCGTCCCGAAGAATATCTTCCCGCGCATCGGGCTGCCTGTTGCCATCGGCATCGAAGAACATCAGCCAACCCTGGCTCCAATCGCCGTCCGTCCGGCAGCCGCCGGCCCGATTGGAGGGACAGACCACCGTCGGGATGCGGTAACTGATGGCCGTGCCGCGTGCCGAGGCCATGTAGGCGGTCAGCAAGTGCATGGTCGAACTCGTCCGTTGATTTTCCATCATGCCGCGATAGGAAGGCACACCTATCGCCAGCCCGATGGCCGAAATGGCCATGACTACAAGCGCCTCAAGCAGGCTGAAGCCATTTGGGCCGCGGAAGCGACGGTTGGAAACCGCAGCGGGTTCGGTGGGGGAGGTGGTGGGCATCCGATGCATGGCTTTCTCCTTTGGGGCCCTATCCGGGCATGGCCAGATTCCTCTTCCAGCCGAGGCGCGGACATCGGCCAGGCGCGCGAGCGTCTGTAAGGAATTCCCTGACGCGGCCGTAATCCCGGTCGCCGCTATACTGGTCAATCGCCGCAGAATCCCAGCCATGACCGATCGCTTCGAACTCGTTTCCTCCTATTCCCCCGCCGGCGACCAGCCGCAGGCGATCGCCAAGCTGATCGAGGGTTTCGAGTCCGGCCTTGCCAAGCAGACCCTGCTGGGCGTCACCGGTTCGGGCAAGACCTACACCATCGCGAACGTGATCCAGTCGGTGCAGAAGCCGACCCTGGTCATGGCCCCCAACAAGACCCTGGCCGCCCAGCTGTATGGCGAATTCAAGTCGTTCTTCCCCAACAACTCGGTCGAGTATTTCGTCAGCTACTACGACTACTACCAGCCGGAAGCCTACGTGCCCTCGTCGGATACCTTCATCGAGAAGGACAGTTCGATCAACGAACACATCGAACAGATGCGCCTGGCCGCCACCAAGGCGCTGCTGTCCCGCCGCGATACGATCGTGGTAGCCACGGTGTCGGCGATCTACGGCCTGGGCGCGCCGGAAGACTACCTGTCGCTGCGCCTTATCCTGTCGCGCGGCGAGCACATCGACCAGCGCCAGCTGATCCGGCACTTGAGCGACCTGCAGTACACGCGCAACGAATACGAGCTGCATCGCGGCACGTTCCGCGTGAAGGGCGAAGTCATCGACGTGTTCCCGGCCGAATCCGACATCGAAGCGCTGCGTATCGAACTTTTCGACGGCGAAATAGAGAACCTGACCCTGTTCGATCCGCTGACCGGCGAAACCCTGCGCCGGCTGCCTCGCTACACCATCTATCCCAAGACCCACTACGCGACCACTCGCGACCGGGTGCTGAAAGCCATCGACACCATCAAAGCGGAGCTCAAGGAGCGTCTGGAGCTGCTGTATTCGCAGAACAAGCTGGTGGAGGCGCAGCGCTTGGCGCAGCGCACGCAGTTCGACGTGGAGATGATGGCCGAGGTGGGTTTCTGCAACGGCATCGAGAACTACTCCCGCCACCTGACCGGCAAGGCCCCGGGCGAGCCGCCGCCGACGCTGTTCGATTACCTGCCACCGGACGCGCTGCTGGTTTGCGACGAGTCGCACGTGACCATTCCGCAGATCGGCGCCATGTACAAGGGCGACCGTTCACGCAAGGAGACGCTGGTCGAATTCGGATTCCGTCTGCCGTCGGCGCTGGACAATCGGCCGCTGAAATTCGAGGAGTGGGAGGCGCGTTCGCCGCGCAGCATCTACGTATCGGCGACCCCCGGTCCCTATGAGTTGAGGGAATCGGGCGGGGAAGTGGTGGAACTGGTGGTGCGGCCAACCGGCCTGGTCGATCCGCCGGTGGAGATCCGCCCGGTGGCTTCGCAGGTCGATGACGTGTTGTCGGAAATCAATCTGCGGGTGGCGATGGGCGATCGCGTGTTGATCACCACCTTGACCAAGCGCATGGCCGAGAATCTGACCGAGTACCTGGGCGAACATGGGGTCAAGGTGCGCTACCTGCACTCGGACGTGGACACGGTGGAGCGCGTGGAAATCATCCGCGACCTGCGGCTGGGCAAGTTCGACGTGCTGGTGGGCATCAATCTGCTGCGCGAGGGTCTGGACATGCCGGAGGTATCGCTGGTGGCGATCCTGGACGCGGACAAGGAAGGCTTCCTGCGTTCGCGCGGATCATTGATCCAGACCATCGGCCGGGCCGCCCGCAACCTGCGCGGCAAGGCGATCCTGTACGCGGACAAGATCACCAATTCCATGCAGGCCGCCATCGATGAGACCAACCGCCGCCGCGAAAAGCAGGTGGAATACAACGCCGAACACGGCATAACGCCGATCTCGGTCGCCAAACCCATCGTGGACATCCTGGAGGGCGCGCGCAGCGATGCGGCCAACGAGGGAGGCCAGAGCGGCAAAGGGGGTCGCGGCAAGGGCCGCCGCGTGGCCGAAGAGGCCCCGGACTACGCCTCGTTCAGCCCTGCCCAGATCGCCGCCCGGCTCAAGGTGCTGGAGCAGCAGATGTACCAGCACGCCCGCGACCTGGAGTTCGAGGACGCCGCGCGCCTGCGCGACGAGATCCACAAGTTGAAGGACGCCAGCCTTGTCATCTGACCCGGTAGGTTGGGGCTACGTCCCCGACGCACGGAAACCTGACCCACCGGCCGATTCCGCAACCCTTTCCCGGATGTTATGATGCGCGCCCCTGAAAGCATCCCTTCGGGGCATACCGGGCGGTTAGCTCAGCGGTAGAGCACTACCTTGACATGGTAGGGGTCACAGGTTCGAACCCTGTACCGCCCACCACGCTCCAAAGCGTGGCTTCGGCAACGGCAACAATCCAGAGGTGGCGGCGACCGGCCGTCGAGCGTGCGACATGAGCACTACCAACTTCCCCTGCTGACTTCCTTGCCCGCCTCTTCCGTTGGTGTATCGAAGGCGCGCAGCGCCTTTTTTCGTATCTGGTAACGACTGAATGATCACGATCACGCTTCCCGACGGCAGCCGCCGCGAATTCGAAAACCCCGTCAGCGTCATGGAAGTGGCGCAATCCATCGGCGCCGGCCTGGCCAAGGCCACCGTGGCCGGCGTGGTGGACGGCAAGCTGGTGGACGCCAGCGACCGCATCGATCACGACGCCTCCCTGCGCATCATCACGCCCAAGGACGAGGAAGGGCTGGAGATCATCCGCCACTCCAGCGCACACCTGGTCGGTCACGCGGTGAAGCAGCTGTTCCCGGAAGCCAAGATGGTGATCGGCCCGGTCATCGCCGAAGGCTTCTACTACGACATCTGGAACGAGCGTCCGTTCACGCCGGAAGACCTGGCCGCGATCGAACAGCGCATGCGCGAACTGATCGAACAGGACTACGACGTCGTCAAGAAAGTCACGCCGCGCGCGGAAGTGATCGAAGTGTTCAAGGCGCGCGGCGAGGAATACAAACTCCGCCTGATCGAGGACATGCCCGACGAAACCGCGATGGGCCTGTACTACCACCAGGAATACGTGGACATGTGCCGCGGCCCGCACGTACCCAATACGCGCTTCCTGAAGTCGTTCAAGCTCACCCGCATTTCCGGCGCGTACTGGCGCGGCGACGCCAAGAACGAGCAACTGCAGCGCATCTACGGCACCGCCTGGGCCGACAAGAAGCAGCTGGACGCCTATATCCTGCGTATCGAGGAAGCCGACAAGCGCGACCACCGCAAGATCGGCAAGCAGCAGGAGCTTTTCCACCTGCAGGAAGAAGCGCCGGGCCTGGTGTTCTGGCATCCGCGCGGCTGGGCCATCTGGCAGGTGGTCGAGCAGTACATGCGCAAGGTCTATCGCGATTCCGGCTATCAGGAAGTGCGCTGCCCGCAGATCCTGGACGTGTCGCTGTGGCAGAAATCCGGCCACTGGGACAACTACAAGGAAAACATGTTCTTCACCGAGTCGGAGAAGCGCACCTATGCGTTGAAGCCGATGAACTGCCCGGGCCACGTGCAGGTGTTCAACCAAGGCCTGCACAGCTACCGCGACCTGCCGATACGCTACGGCGAATTCGGTGCCTGCCATCGCAACGAGCCTTCCGGCGCGCTGCACGGCATCCTGCGCGTGCGCGGTTTCACCCAGGACGATGGGCACATCTTCTGCACCGAAAACCAGATCGAGGCCGAAGTCACCGCCTTCCACCAGCAGGCGCTGGCCGTCTACAAGGCCTTCGGTTTTGAAGAGATTCAAATCAAGATCGCCCTGCGCCCGGAATCGCGTTTAGGCGACGACGCCACCTGGGACAAGGCCGAAGGCGCGCTGCGCTCGGCCCTGGCCGTGTGCGGGGTGGAGTGGCAGGAGCTGCCGGGCGAGGGCGCTTTCTATGGCCCCAAGATCGAATACCACCTCAAGGACGCCATCGGCCGCACCTGGCAGCTGGGCACCATGCAGGTCGATTTCATGATGCCCGAGCGGCTGGGCGCCGGTTATATCGACGAGAATTCCGCGCGCCAGCACCCTGTGATGCTGCACCGGGCCATCGTCGGCTCGATGGAGCGGTTCATCGGCATCCTGATCGAGCACCACGCCGGGGCCTTCCCGGCCTGGCTGGCCCCCCGCCAGGCCGTGGTCATGAACATCACCGACGCCCAGGCCGATTATGTGGCCGAAGTCCAAAAAACCCTTGCAAATCAAGGCTTCCGGGTTGCTTCGGATTTGCGCAACGAGAAGATCGGCTATAAGATCCGCGAGCACACGCTGCAGCGGGTGCCTTACCTGCTGGTGGTCGGGGACCGCGAGAAGGAGAATGGGGCCATCGCTGTGCGCACACGCTCGGGTGAAGATTTAGGCACAATGAGCATCGCCGCTTTCGTCGAGCGCCTGCGCGCCGAGCAAGCCGCGTAATAAATGTCCCGGCCCCCTGTGGGGCCGGTATGGATGTATCCCTTGGGAGATTGCAACAATCAGTACCCCCGATAACAAGCAAAACCGCAAGAACAGCGAGATCCGCGTACCCAACGTGCGTGTGATCGGTGCAGATGGCGAAATGGTGGGCGTGCTGTCGCGCGATGCCGCGCTGGCGCTGGCCGAGGAGTCCGGCATGGACCTGGTGGAAATCCAGCCCCAGGCCGATCCGCCCGTCTGCCGCATCATGGACTTCGGCAAGTTCAAGTTCGAAGCCCAGAAGAAGGCCAACGCTGCCAAGAAGAAGCAGAAGCAGGTCGAGATCAAGGAACTCAAGTTCCGGCCGGTCACCGACGAAGGCGACTACCAGATCAAGATGCGCAATATCCGCCGCTTCCTGGAAGAAGGCGACAAGGTCAAGATCAACATCCGCTTCCGTGGCCGCGAAATGAGCCATCAGGAACTGGGCCGCGAAATGGCCACGCGTATCGAAACCGAGTTGGGCGACGATATCGTGATCGAATCGCGCCCGCGCCTGGAAGGCCGCCAGATGGTCATGATGATCGCGCCGAAGAAGAAATAACCGCAGTTCCCTTCTCCCGATGGGGGGAGGAGGAAGCAAAACCCTGATTTGCAAGGAATTCCCTCTCCGGGCATAATACGCGGCCCGGTACATCGGGCGGCCGCCTGCAGTATGGGGCAGCCACAGGACCTGTCGTTTATTTCATAATAGATTCAACGACTTACAAGCCGACATTGGGCATGGATGGAAAGCGTGGCCGCTTCATGACGAAGCATTAAGGCCGCCGCCCGGGTCAGTTACAGAAACCAACAAGGATCATCGCAATGCCCAAGATCAAGACCCATCGGGCGGCGGCCAAGCGTTTCCGGAAGACCGCTTCCGGCAAATACAAGGCTGGCCACGCCAACAAGAGCCACATCCTCACCAAGAAGTCGACCAAGCGTAAGCGCGGCCTTCGTGCGACGAACATCATTCGCGCCGAAGACTCCAAGCGTCTGGATCGTATGCTTCCGTATCTCTGAGGACTGAACAATGGCACGAGTAAAACGTGGTGTAACGGCGCGCCGCCGTCACAAAAAAATCCTGAAGCTCGCCAAGGGCTACTACAACGCCCGCCGCAAGGTCTTCCGCGTCGCCAACCAGGCCGTCATCAAGGCCGGTCAGTACGCGTATATCGGCCGCAAGCAGAAGAAGCGCAATTTCCGTTCGCTCTGGATCACCCGCATCAATGCGGCTGCCCGCATCAACGGCTTGAGCTACAGCCGTTTCATGAACGGCATGCTGAAGGCCGGCATCACCCTGGACCGCAAGGTGCTGGCGGATATCGCCGTGCACGATTCGGTGGGTTTTGCGGCCTTGGCCGAAAAAGCCAAGAGCGCACTCGCGGCTTAAGCCGGCGATCTCCACCGTACAAAGCAACACTGGCAATCCATCGCCGAACACGTGGGGAAGGGCGCAAGTCCTTCCCCATTGTTTTTTATGCCGTCATGACCAGCCATTCGGCTGTTAAAAACCCAGCGCAAGCTGGAATCCATTTTGACTTTGCTTTGGCTCTGCAACGGTTGTAAGGCGACAGCAAGATCAAAATGGATCCCAGCTTGCGCTGGGATGACGAACACGAGTTTTCCTGGGGTTGTGAACGAATGAGCGATATCGAATCCCTGTCCACGCAAGCCCTGTCCGACATCGCGTCGGCGCAGACGCCGGAGGCGCTGGAGTCCTTGCGCGTTGCGCTGCTGGGCAAGAGCGGCAGCATCACCGCGCAGCTCAAGCAGCTGGGCACGCTTCCGGGCGATCAGCGCAAGGCCGCCGGTGAGGCGATCAACGTTGCGCGCGACGCCATCGCCAACGCTTTATCGACGCGCAAGGTCCTGCTGGAAGACGCGGCGCTGGATGCGCGGCTGGGCGGCGAAAGCATCGATGTCACCCTGCCGGGCCGCAATCCCGAGCGCGGCGGCCTGCATCCGATCAGCCGCACCCTGGAACGCATCGCCGACATCTTCGGCCGACTGGGTTACGAGCTGGCCGACGGTCCGGAAATCGAAGACGACTGGCACAACTTCGAGGCGCTGAATTTCCCGCCGCACCATCCGGCGCGCGCCATGCACGACACTTTCTACTTCGGCGACGGCCGCCTGCTGCGCACCCATACCTCCGGCGTGCAGGTACGCTACATGGGTGAGCATGCTCCCCCGTTGCGCATGATCGCCGCCGGCAAGGTCTACCGCAGCGACAGCGACCAGACCCATTCGCCGATGTTCCACCAGGTCGAAGGCCTGCTGGTCGACGAGCATTCCACTTTCGCCGACCTCAAGGGGACCCTCGCGGAATTCGTGCGCGCGTTCTTCGAGCGCGATTTCGAAATGCGTTTCCGCCCCAGTTATTTCCCGTTCGTCGAACCCGGCGCGGAAGTCGATATCGCCTGGCAGCAGCCCGACGGCAGCACGCGTTGGCTGGAGGTGCTGGGCTGCGGCATGGTCCATCCGAACGTGCTCAGGAGCTGCGGCATAGATCCGGAGCGCTACACCGGTTTCGCCTTCGGCATGGGCGTGGAGCGATTTGCCATGCTGCGCTACGGCGTCAACGACCTGCGCGCGTTCTTCGAGAATGATGTGCGGTTCCTAAAGCAGTTTGCGTAGGGTGGGCACTGCCCACCTGCTTCACGTTTCACTTCGAAGTATCAAGAGCGAGGCGGGCAGTGCCCGCCCTACGGAATCAAAGCATGAAATTCTCTGAAAATTGGCTTCGCAGCCACGTTCCCGTCCAGGCCTCCCGCGAAGAGCTCGCCGCGACGTTGACCGCCATCGGTTTGGAGGTCGAGGAAGTCGTCGCGCTGGGCGAATCGCTGGCCGGCGTGGTGGTTGCGCGCATTGTCGAATGCGCCAAGCATCCCGAGGCCGACCGTCTGCAGGTCTGCAAGGTCGATGCGGGGCAGGGCGAGCTGCTGCAGATCGTCTGCGGCGCGCCGAACGCGCGTCCCGGTCTGGTCGCGCCGCTGGCGACGGTAGGCACGGTCGTCGGCGAGATCACCATCAAGGCGGCCAAGCTGCGCGGCGTGGATTCCAACGGCATGCTGTGCTCGGCAAAGGAGCTGGGCATCGATGCCGATGCCTCCGGGCTGCTGGAATTGCCCGACGACGCGCCGATCGGCGCGCCCATCGCCGAATACCTGTCGCTTCCCGACGCCAGCATCGAGATCAAGCTCACTCCCAACCGCGCCGATTGTTTCAGCGTGCGTGGCATCGCCTTCGACGTGGCTGCGGCCTGCGGCAGCGAAGTGGTTGCGTTCGACGCTACGCCGATGCCGGCACTCAACGACAGCGCGCTCACGGTCGAGCTGGACGCCGGCGACAAAGTGCCGCGTTTCGTCGGGCGCGTGATCGAAGGGGTGAACGCCGCCGTCGCCACGCCAGTATGGATGGCCGAGCGTTTGCGGCGCAGCGGCGTGCGGCCGATCAGTTTGCTGGTGGACGTGACCCAGTACGTGATGCTGGAACTCGGACAACCGATGCATGCATTCGATCGCGACACGCTGGTGGGCCCCATCGTGGTGCGGCATGCGCGCAGCGGCGAAGAAACCAAACTCCTCGACGGACGCACAGTGCCGCTCGACGGCGACTTCCTGGTCGTGTCCGACAGCACGGGCGGCGGCAAGGGCGTCCGCGCGGTTGCGCTCGGCGGCATCATGGGCGGCTACGACACGCGCGTGACCGATGCGACGCGCAACGTATTCCTCGAAGCCGCGCACTGGATTCCCTCCGCGATCATCGGCCGCGGACGCAAGCTGGGTCTGCATACCGATGCGGGCCACCGTTTCGAGCGCGGCGTGGATCCGGAGCTGCCCCGGCAGGCCATCGAAGTGGCCACGCGGCTATTGGTGGAGTTGGCCGGTGGTTCGCCCGGCCCGGTGGTGGAGGCCGTATTGCCGGAACATCTGCCCAGGCCGGCCAGCATCGCGCTGCGTCGCGCCCGCATCGGTCGGGTACTGGGAATCGAAATCGCAGACGCCGACGTGGAGCGCATTCTGCGCGCGCTGGGCATGCGGGTCGAAGCCACCGACACGGGCTGGGAAGTCGTTTCACCCAGCCGTCGCTTCGACATCGCCATCGAAGAAGACCTGATCGAGGAACTGGCGCGTATCCACGGCTACGAGCGCATACCGACCACGCTGCCCGGCGGTGCCACCCGCATCGCCGCTCCGACGGAAACGCAGCTGGAAGCTTCCAGCGTGCGTCGCCATCTGGCCGCGCGCGATTATCTGGAGACGGTCAACTACGCCTTCGTGGATGCGGCGCTGCTCGAGCAATGGAGCGCGACCGAACGCGCCGTTCCCCTGGCCAATCCGCTCAGCGCCGAACTCGGCGTGATGCGCACGCGCCTGCTGCCCGGACTAGTCTCGGCGTTGCAGCGCAACGTCGCGAGGCAAGCCGGACGCGTACGTTTGTTCGAGCTGGGCAACGTGTTTGCCACGTCCCTGGAGAATACCGACGCAGCGCCCATTGAGACGCAGCGCATCGCTGGCGCCATCCATGGAGATGCAGGTTCCGAACAGTGGGGCGAAAAGGCGCGCAAAGCCGATTTCCATGACCTCAAGGGCGATCTCGACAGTCTGGCCGCCGCCTCCGGCGCGACATTGGAATACCGGCCGTCGCAGATCCCCTTCGGTCATCCGGGCCGCTCGGCCGATTTGTTCCGCGATGGGCACCGCATCGGCTGGATCGGCCAACTGCATCCCCGTCTGCAACGGGCTCTGGACCTGGATGGCGAGGTGATCGGATTCGAATTGGACCTGGCACCCCTGACCCTTCGCGCATTGCCCAAGGCGGCCGAACTTTCGCGCTTCCCGTCCGTCCGACGGGATCTGGCGTTCGTCGTCGCCGACGAGGTGCCGTGGCAGGCCATTTCCGACACCGTGCGCGCCTCGGTGGGCCCGCTGTTGCGGGATCTGCTGCTATTCGACCGTTATGTCGGCGCGGGGGTCGAATCAGGTCAAAAGAGCTTGGCTATGGGCTTGATTTTGCAGGACAACTCACGCACTCTGACCGACCGCGATGTGGAAGGCGTCGTGTCCGGGGTGGTCGCTGCTATAGAGCGCGATCACGGCGCAAGGATTCGCGGATGACGGGCAAGGGGAGCGATACATGGCACTGACGAAAGCGGAGATGTCCGAACGCCTGTTCGACGAAGTCGGACTGAACAAGCGCGAGGCGAAGGAATTCGTCGACGCGTACTTCGACGTACTGCGCGAGGCGCTGGAGCAGGGTCGCCAGGTCAAGCTTTCCGGCTTCGGCAACTTCGATCTGCGCCGCAAGAACCAGCGCCCCGGCCGCAATCCCAAGACCGGCGAGGAAATCCCGATTTCCGCACGCACCGTTGTTACTTTCCGTCCGGGCCAGAAGCTGAAGGAACGCGTGGAAGCCTACGCCGGAGCCGAGCATGCTTGATCCGGGCAGCAACCGCGAGCTACCGCCGATTCCCGCCAAGCGCTATTTCACCATCGGTGAAGTAAGCGAACTGTGCGACGTGAAGCCCCATGTCCTGCGCTACTGGGAAACCGAGTTCCCCAGCCTGGAGCCGGTCAAACGCCGCGGCAACCGCCGCTACTACCAGCGCCACGATGTGCTGATGGTGCGCCAGATCCGCGGCCTGCTGTACGAGCAGGGCTACACCATCGGCGGCGCGCGCCTGCGCCTGGAGGGCGAAGGCGCCAAGCAGGAATCGGCGCTCAGCAACCAGATCGTCAAGCAGGTGCGCATGGAGTTGGAAGAGATCCTGCAGTTGCTGCGTCGCTGATTTTCCCTTCTCTCTTCGGGCACCTTCTCCCCGAGGGAGAAGGAATGTCGAAATCCGGCTATAATTGCCGCCCCGCCGCCAAGGCGGGGATTTCGCGTCCGTTCGGGGCGTAGCGCAGCCTGGTAGCGCATCTGCCTGGGGGGCAGAGGGTCGTCGGTTCAAATCCGGCCGTCCCGACCAACGCGAAAGCACGAAAGAAAGACCCGCATCCCATTGCGGGTTTTTTATTGCGCGATACTTCGCCTCATGCATCCGCGCGCGCTCGAACTGATCGGCTCACTGGATTTGTCGCCGCATCCTGAAGGCGGCTACTACAAGCGCGTCTACGAATCCAGCAAGCAGGTGCTGGCGAACGGCGTGCTGCGGCCCGCCATCACCT
Source organism: uncultured Pseudoxanthomonas sp. (assembly GCA_965650035.1). Lineage (GTDB taxonomy): Bacteria > Pseudomonadota > Gammaproteobacteria > Xanthomonadales > Xanthomonadaceae > Pseudoxanthomonas_A. Next base: position 240,200 of record CBFGMR010000001.1, on the reverse strand, counting down.
CCATCCATTTTCTGCTCACCCAAGGCGTCGGCAGCCGCTGGCACCGCGTCGATGCTGCGGAAGTGTGGGACTGGCAGGAGGGCGATGCGGTGGAGCTGTTGATGTACGACGCCGATGCTCGCGCGCTAAGCCGCGCGCAGCTGGACACGTCGGCGCGCGGCGGGCAATTGCTGCAGGTGGTTCCCGCCGGCATCTGGCAGAGCGCCCGTACCCATGGCGATTATTCGCTGGTCAACTGTTCGGTGTCGCCGGGTTTCGTCTGGAGCGGGCTGGAAATGCTGGACGAGTCGAGCGAACTCGCACGCGAGCTTCGTGCCGCCGGCGGATTGTCTTCGTAGTGCGGTTCTGACTGAACCGATTCGTGTCGGACCGTCTTCCGGCACTTGAGCGCATTCGACCATTCGCTAGTCTGGCCGCCATCTTCCCGATGGTGAGTGCTGCGAATGCGTTCGATGCTCCTGTGCCTCCTTTTCGTGTCCATGCCGCTGCTCGCACAGGATGTTCCGCTGACGAATTCGCAAATGGCGGCCGATCCTGAAATCCGGGATATGGATGCGGTCGTCGTGACCGGCGTGCAGCCCGGTCCGGGCATGTGGAAGGTCAGCAAGGGCGATCATGTGCTGTGGATCATGGGCACGCTGACGCCGCTGCCCAAGGGCATGACCTGGTTGTCGCGCGACGTGGAGGCCGTGCTGGCCCAGGCCGATGAAGTGATCGAAGCGCCAAGCGCGAGTTTCGATTCGGACGTGGGCATGTTCAGGGGAATTTTGATGATTCCCTCATTGCTGAAAGCCCGCAAGAACCCCGACGGCAGAACCTTGCGCGAAGTCCTTCCGTCGCCGATCTATGCCAGGTGGTCCCTGCTCAAGGCGAAATATCTGGGCCGCAATGAGGGCGTGGAGAAGTGGCGTCCGGTGTTCGCGTCGCAGGAGCTTTACCAGGCCGCGATCAAGAAGTCCGGCTTGACCCAGTCCGGGGTAGTGGGCCCGGTGGTGGACAAGCTGGCGAAGGCGGGCAAGATCAAGCGCACGCCGGCGATGGTCAAGGTGACGGTCGAAAACCCCAAACAGGTGATCAAGGAATTCTCGGCATCGTCGCTGGCCGACATCGATTGCTTCGACAAGACGCTGACGCGTCTGGAGTCGGACCTGCCGATCATGTCCGCGCGCGCCAATGCATGGTCCATCGGCGATATCCAGGCGCTACGCATGCTTCCGTACGAGGACCAGAACCGCAGCTGCATGAATGCGTTCCTGGAAACCAGCCTGGCGCAGAAGAGCGGCATGGCCGGTGTGCCGCAACGTGTGGAAGCGATGTGGCTGGCCAAGGCCGAGGCGGCGCTGGCGAACAATAAGGTGACCTTCTCCACCTTGCCGATTGGAACTCTGCTGAGTTCCAAGGGTTATCTCTCCAAGCTGCGAGCCAAGGGCTATCTGATCGAAGAACCCTGACACTTATTTGTAGAGCCGAGCTTGCTCGGCTGCTTTACTGTTCTGCGGGGAAGAGCAGCCGAGCAAGCTCGGCTCTACAAAAAGGGATCGGGTCAGCCTGCGGCGCTGATCGGCGCAGCGGACAATGCCAGCTGCGGCCAGCGCGCCAGTACCGCGTCGCGGATGCCGTCGGCATCGATGCCGGCCTCGGCCAGCAATTGTTCGCGGCTGGCGTGATGCTGGAATTCGTCCGGCAAGCCCAGCTGCAGGATGGGAAGCTGGAGGTTGGTTTCGTGCAGCAGCTCGGCCACGCCCGAGCCCGCGCCGCCCATCACCACGTTGTCCTCGATGGTGACGAAACCTTCGTGCGTAGCTGCAAGTTCCAGGATCAACGCACGGTCCAGCGGTTTGACGAAACGCATGTTGACCACGGTAAGGCCCAGCTCCCTGCCGGTCTGCTCGGCCGCCGGCACCGTGGCCCCGAACGCGAGCAGGGCGATGCGCGAACCACGCGCACGCACTTCCGCCTTGCCGATCGGCAAGGTCTCCAGGTTCGGATCGATGGCTACGCCCGGGCCGGTGCCGCGCGGGTAACGCACGGCAGCCGGCCCTTGGAACTGGAAGCCGGTGCTCAGCATCTTGCGGCACTCGTCCTCATCGGCCGGCGCCATCACCACCATATGCGGCACGCAACGCAGGTAGCTCAAATCCAGATTGCCGGCATGGGTGGCGCCGTCCGGGCCGACCACGCCGCCGCGGTCGATGGCGAACAGCACATCGAGCTTCTGGATGGCCACGTCATGCACCAGCTGGTCGTAACCGCGCTGCAGGAAGGTGGAATAGATGGCGACCACCGGCTTGGCGCCTTCGCAGGCCATGCCCGCTGCCAGCGTCACCGCGTGTTGTTCGGCGATGGCCACATCGAAATAGCGCTGCGGATATTCCTTGCTGAAACGCACCAGGCCCGAGCCTTCGCGCATCGCCGGAGTAATGGCCAACAGTTTGGGATCGGCTGCGGCCATGTCGCACAGCCAGTCGCCGAAAATATCCGTGTAGGTCGGTTTCTTCGCGCCACCCTTGCTGATCAAGCCCTTTTCGGGATCGAACGGACCGACCGCGTGATAGCCGATCTGATCGCCTTCGGCCAGTTCGTAGCCTTTGCCCTTGGTGGTGATGATGTGCAGCAGCTGCGGACCTTTCAGGGTCTTGAGCGTCTTCAGTGCGTTGACCAGCGCGGGCACGTTGTGGCCGTCGATGGGGCCGGTGTAGTGGAAGCCCATTTCCTCGAACAGCGTGGACGGCACGAACATGCCTTTCCAGTGTTCTTCCCAGCGGCGCATGAAGCGCGCCGGCGGTTTGCGCTTGTCGCCCAGCAGTTTCTTGCCGCCTTCGCGCAGCGCGTTGAGGGTGCGGCTGCTGCTGATGCGGCCAAGCATCTTGGTCAGGCCGCCGACGTTTTCGGAAATCGACATCTGGTTGTCGTTGAGCACTACCAGCAGGTTCGGTTCCGGGTCTTCCATGCCGCCGGCGTGGTTAAGCGCTTCGAAGGCCATGCCGGCGGTCATCGCGCCGTCGCCGATCACCGCCACCACCCTGCGTTCGTTGCCGGCCTGCGCATTGGCAATCGCCATGCCCAGCGCCGCGGAGATGGAAGTGGAGGAATGGCCGACGCCGAAGGTGTCGTACTCGCTCTCTTCGCGCTTGGGGAATGGCGCCACGCCGTCCGCCTGCTTGACCGTATGGATCCGGTCGCGGCGTCCGGTCAGGATCTTGTGCGGGTAGGTCTGGTGGCCGACATCCCTGACCAGCCGGTCGTCCGGCGTGTTGTAGAGATAGTGCAGGGCGACGGTCAGTTCGATCACGCCCAGGCCAGCGCCGAAATGGCCGCCGCTCTTGCCCACCGACTCGATCAGGTAAGCGCGCAGTTCGTCGGAGATCGCGGTCAGCTCGGACTCGTCGAACTGGCGCAAATCGGCAGGAACATCGATGCGGGAGAGGCGGGGATAGCGCGAAGGATCGATCATTTGCGCCATTTTCCTCCGCATTGGAGGGGCCGGCAAGCAGAGCCGTTCAGGCTCAGGCCGACAGCTTGGACCGCTTGGGCAACTGCGCCTTCAGGAAGGCCATCTGGTCGGCCAGGATGTTGCGGTTGGAAAGGATCAGGTGCTCGATCCAGCTGGGGCGGTACGGCACCGCCAGCAGCGGCATGTTGGCCTGCTGCGGGGTGCGGTTGGCCTTGCGGGAATTGCAGTGGAAACAGGCCGTGACCACGTTTTCCCAGATGTCGCGCCCACCCTTGGACAGCGGCAGCACATGGTCGCGGGTCAGGCTGGGGCGCGAGTATTCATGGCCGCAATACAGGCACAGCTGCGCGTCGCGGGCGAACAGGGCGGTGTTGGTCAGAGTGGGAGTGGGCGACAGCGCGTGCGAGCGCGCATGGCCGCGCGAGGCGACGATGGGGTGGAGTTCGATCACGCTCTGTTCGCCGGTCATGCGGCTGGTGCCGCCATGTACGCGCAGGCAGGGGTCGCCCAGGGTCCAGGCGACGGCGTCACGCGCGTACAGGCAGGTCGCGTCCTGCCAGTTGATCCAGTCCAGCACGCGGCCATGCGCATCCAGCGACAGCAGGCGCACGGTGTTGGAGCGGGAGGCAGGGTGCGACGCAGGAAGGGCCGTGATCGCGGGGGATCTGGCGCCGATACGGTGAAGCTGAGCTGGGTCTGCTTCCATCGGGGAAACAGGTTATACCTAAATGTTGATGATTTGTGTACAGCCGGCAAGATGACTGTAGGAGCGGGCCCTGCCCGCGACGCTTTTGACCAGGAAAAAGCGTCGCGGGCAGGGCCCGCTCCTACAAGGGCTATGCGCCGAAGCGCTCGGCGTCCATTGCCATCAGCGGCGCGGCGCCGGATTCGATGGCGGCGGCGTGGGCCAGGGTGCGCGGCAGGATGCGGGCGAAGTAGAAGCGGGCGGTTTCACGCTTGGATTGCTTGAACGTATCGTTGTGCGCAGAAGCCTCCGCTGCAGCCACGCTGCGCGCCCACCAATAGGCCAGCGCGACATAGCCGGAATAGAACAGATAGTCGGTGCTGGCCGCGCCGATTTCTTCCGGATCCGCGGATGCGCGCTGCAGAATGCCTTGCGTCAGCGCAGCCCACTCGGCGGCTTTCTGGCGCAACGGCGCGATGAATTCGGCCAGCGACGCATCGCCTTCATGTTCCTTGGCGAACGCTTCTATCTGCGCCAGGAAAAGCTTCAGGCCGGCGGCCTTGGTCGAAGCGGTCTTGCGTCCCATCAGGTCCAGCGCCTGGATACCGGTGGTGCCCTCGTAGAGGGTGGTGATGCGCGCGTCGCGCGCCAGCTGCTCCATGCCATGTTCGCGGATGTAGCCGTGGCCGCCGAAGCATTGCAGCGCGTGATAGGTGTTCTCGATGGCCCATTCGGTCTGGCAGGCCTTGGAGATGGGGGTCAGAAAGCTCACCAGCACGTCGGCCTGTTCGCGCTCGGCCGCATCTTCGCCGTGATGAGCCACATCGATCAGAGTGCCGGCATGCAGCGCGAGCAGTCGACTGCCTTCCACCAGCGATTTCACTGTCAGCAACATGCGCCGCACGTCGGGATGCACGATGATCGGATCGGCGGGTTTGTCGGGAAATTTCGGGCCGCTGAGCGAACGCGTCTGCAAGCGGTCCAGCGAATAGCGCAGCGCGTTCTGGTAGGCGCGCTCGGACAGGCCGATACCTTGTAACCCAACGCCCAAACGCGCGGTGTTCATCATCGTAAACATGGCCAGCAGACCCTTGTGCGGCTGCCCGACCAGATAACCTTCGGCGCCGTCGAAATTCATCACGCAGGTGACCGAGCCCTTGATGCCCATCTTGTGTTCGATGGAACCGCATCGCAGCGCATTGCGTTCGCCCATGCTGCCGTCGCGCGCGACCTTGAACTTGGGCACCACGAACAGCGAAATGCCCTTGGCGCCGGGCGGCGCATCCGGCAGTTTGGCCAGCACCAGATGCACGATGTTCTCGGTCAGGTCGTGCTCGCCGGCGGTGATGAAGATCTTGGTGCCGCTGATGGCGTAGCTGCCGTCGGCATTGGGCTCGGCGCGGGTCTTCAACAGGCCCAGATCGGTGCCGCAGTGCGGTTCGGTGAGGCACATGGTGCCGGTCCAGCGGCCGTCTACGATGGGCTTGAGGAAGGCTTCGCGCTGCCAGTCTTCGCCATGCTGCCTCAACGCCTCCACCGCGCCGTGCGACAGCAGCGGGAAGTTGCCCCAGGCCAGGTTGGCGGCGTTGATCATTTCGTTGAGCGGTACGCCCATGGCATGCGGCAGGCCCTGGCCGCCGTGTTCCGGCGCCGCGGTCAGGCCGGTCCAGCCGCCTTCGATGAACTGGGTATACGCCTGCTGGAAGCCGGGCGGGGTGGTCACATCGCCGCTGGCTTTGTCGAAGCTGCAGCCGATCTCATCGCCCACGCTGTTGAGCGGGGCCAGCACGGTTTCGGTGAAGCGGGCGGCTTCGTCGAGCACCGCGTCCAGTACGTCGCGCGTGGCCTCGCCGTAGCCGAGTTTCGCGAATAGGGCTTCCGCGCCCAGCACGTCGTAGAGGGCGAAACGGATATCGGTCAGCGGGGCTTTGTAAGTGCTCATGGGGTCCGGGAATAGGGAGGAAGGAAGGGGGAGGGATTTGCTTTGTCCCCTTTGGAAAAGGGAGCTACGGGGGATTTGCTCTTGATCTTGCTTTAAGACGAGCAACAGCAAAAGCAAATCCCCCTCAATCCCCCTTTTTCAAAGGGGGAGGCAAAAAAAAGCGGAATGCTTGATTCCCGATTCTCCAAGTCAGCGCAACACGCCGTCCAGGCCCGGCACTGGGTTCAACGTATTGCGCGAATCGACGTCGAAGGAACGGGACTTCTTCTCGTCGGGCACCGCTTGCAGCTTGCCTTTCAGCGTGTAGCCCAGCGAATGCCGGCCGGCCAGGGCGTCGGCGATAGCCATGCGCGCTTCGGCGCTGGGCTTGAACGGCAGGGTGATCACGTCTGCCGATTCGGGACCAATGGAAATCGCGGGCGCGCTCTTCAGCATCCCAGCGGCCTGCTCGCCTACCGTGATCGCAAGCTCGGCGCTGTCGAAGCGCATGGGGATGCTGCTGTAGTTCTGCAGGCGCAGGTCCAGCGACCAGCTGCCGTCGGCATTGACGGTCAGTTGCTGGATACTGGCGGCCGGCTCGGAAACGCGCCGCACCAGCCCGCCGCCGCACGCGGCCAGCAAAACCGAAATCGACAGCAGCCAAACCCAGCGCGCGACACCCTTCATGCCCATCCCTCCGATCAGCGATGGGCAAGGATACTACGGCGTATGGGGTGAACCTCTACCGCAACGGCGCGGCCATGATCAGCGGGCCCAGGTCGTAGCCCATGGCGATGGCACGGGCCTTGATCTGTTCGAACAGAACGCGGTCCATGGCCGGCTCCCGCGACAATATCCACAGGTAGTCGCGGTCCGGTTCGCCCACCACCGCCCAGGTATAGCCGGGGTCCAGGTCTATGACCCAGTAATCGGCCCAGACGAAAGGCAGCCAGGACAGCCAATTGGGTGCGAAGCGCACTTCCAGCCGCCCGGGGTGGCCTTCCACCGGCCGCGCCAGGCCTTCGGCGACGCTTGTTTCCCCATCGGCGGTGCGGCAGGCGTTGCGGACGCCGATGAGCTCATCTTCACGCAGGGTGTAGGCGGCGGTGATGTCCCCTGCGCATTTGTCCTGGAAGGACATCGGCAGGTGGGCGATTTCATACCATTGCCCGGCGTAGCGCGAGATATCCAGGGCCGGCACCGAGGTGACGGGATTGGCGGCCCGGGCATCGGGGGCGAGACAGGCGAGCAGCAACAGCACGGCGGTCAGGCTACGCATGCACAGGCTCTCCGCAATCGGAGGCACAGCTTAAGTTGCCGGGAGCAGGCGATGTGTAAAGTAGTTGTTGCACCGGGCCCGCAACTTCCAGGAGGGGCCAAGCGGTTGATCGGGCTCGTTTTTCCCCTTGAAAGCGCCGTCGCCGCGCCCTTGATGGGCGCCGGGTTGGCGGCTCAGCCGTAGGTGCTGACCCGCTCCGGCGGCTTGCCCTCGCTCTCCACTTCCACACCGGTGGGTTTATTGGAGAAGGTGTGCCGGGCCTCGGCGATGGTATCGGCAACCGCCAGGGCGGCCGTTTTTTCGGGGAACCAGAAGATGGGCTTGTCGTTGTCCATCAGTTTCCAGCCTTCGTAGGAAGGGCGGAGCATCAACAGGGAGCGAGTCATGGCCAGGTATCCGGTCGGTTCCAGCGGAGCTCAGATGGCTTCCGCTGTGGTTGGACGCGGCACTTTGTTCCTTGTGCGTCGGGGCGACTCCATCGCCGACACAGGATGCCCACGCCGCAAGCGCACCGCAGTCGGGCGAGGGCGCGGCATGGGGTAGGGAAAATCTGACTGCGGAAGAGCCGAGTAGGCGCGGAATTCGGCTGAGCGATGCCGGGATCGACGCCGCAACGCGCCTACATATCGCTGGCCAGCTGCGATGGGCGCGGTTTGCGCACCGCTGCCGAGCGGACCCGGGCAGCGCGTTTTTTCGCCCAGATGAACACCCCGGTCAGCGACAGCATCGCCACCAGAAGACCCATCAGCGAAACCAGTATCCGGCCAGGTATCCCGATGATCCGGCCCGAATGCAGCGGGAACTGCGCCTGCATGAAGATGTCGCCGGCCGAACCGGTGCCCGGCACTTCCGCGCCCGCCGGCTGCCCGCTGTGAGCGTCGAAGTAGAGCCACGGGTTGCCGAGTCCGCCATCGCCATGATCCTGCCCCGGCGCGAAGAAGCCGACGCCATACACGCCGTACATGGACGAATAGAACACCGCGCCTGCGGGCGCTTGCCAGCCACGTGTGCGGCCGGCGGTGATGCCCAGTTCGACGCTGCGCTCCCGGGTGATGGCGGGCTCTATCGGTTTCTCCAGCGGAGCGGGAGCGCGCGTATCGAACGGCGAAGGCGTCAACGTCGAAAACGTCGACACCAGCGGCCGCATTACCTGTTGCCCCAGATTCATCGACACCGAGGTGATCGCCAGCGTCAGCAACAGCAGCCACACCCATACGCCGCCGGAGCGATGCAGATCGAAGTTGAGTTTGTAGCCGCGCTCGCGCCAGCGGAAGGCGAACGACTTGCGCCATGCGCGCAGGTTGGGGAAAGAAAGCCATAGCGCGATGCCGCTGTCGATCGCCCAGACGATACCGACGATGCCCATGAACAGCACGCCGATCTCCATGCCCCAACCGTCGGGGATGTGCATGCTGTAGTGCAACTTGTAGAGGAACGGCAGCAGGTTCTCGCGCGACAGGGACACCGCTCCCCACATGCGCTTGCCCTGGATCTCGCCGCTGGCGGGATCGAGTGCGACTTCGTTGTAATCGACTTCGTACAACTGGCCGCTTGCTGGATCGACGCGCGGTTCGACGGACAGGTTGAGCGCATGTCCGGGTTCCACCGCCAAGGGAGCATAGGTCACGCGGATCCGCGGATCCGCCGCTTCCACCTGCGCCGCCAAGGCGAGCGTGGATTGCGGCTTGCCGGTGCCGGAGGCATGGTAGAACTGGGGATTGAGCCACTCGTCCAACTCGTGGTCCCACGAGATCACCGCGCCGGTCAGTCCCGATACGAACAGGAAGACGGCGATGAACAGGCCGAACCAGCGGTGCAGTAGGACGAAAGACTGGCGCATGCGTTTTCCTTACTCTTGCGGCGCGGACGACACGTGGTTCACCAGCGGTATCCGATGGTCGCGATCGCCTTGCGCTTGGTGCCGAACCAGCAATCGCCGCGGTCCAGGCAAGTGGCGATGTAGGTTTTGTCGGTCGCGTTGGCGACATTCAACGCGAACCGCCACGGGCCCGTTTCGTAGGACAGCATCAGGTCCAGCAGCGTGCTCGAAGGAGTAGTGGTCACGTCGATGCCGTCGCTGGTCTTGCCCACGTAGCGCACGCCCGCGCCGGCCTTCAGGCCTTGCAGGCCGTAGCGGTCGAACTTGTGCATAGCCCACACCGCAGCCGAATGCTTCGGGATGCCGCTCAACTGCTTGTCCAGATAGCGGAGCGATTCTGGATCTTCACCGACCTTTGTCTGACGTGCGTCCATGTAGGTGTAGCTGGCAATCAAGTCCCAGGCGGTCAGATTGGCTGCGACCTCCAGTTCCAGCCCCTTCACCGCGACTTCGCCGCGCTGGATGGATTCGTTGATATCTGCAGGGTCGGTGGAGAGCCGGTTTTTTTCCTTGAGCTTGTAGATCGCGGCAGCCGCCGTGATGCGGCCGTCGTCTGGCGACCATTTCACGCCTACCTCGGCTTGCTTGCCGCGCTTGGGCTCGAAGGGATTTTCGGAGGAGTCGGTGCCGGCCACCGGTTCGAACGATTCGGAATAGCTCACATAGGGCGACCAACCACCATCGGCAAGATAAACCAGACCCAGGTTCTTGCTGGTCGCCGAATCGTCGGAGTGCGAAGGAGGCCGCCGCACACCGCCGTATATGACCTGGGTGTCGGTCTTGGCGCGGTCATGGCGCAATCCGGCCACCAGTACCCAGCGATCATCGAACTTGATCTGGTCCTGGACCAGCAGGCCGATGTTGCGCACTCGTGTATAGCTGTCGGTGGCCGGTGTGTCCAAATACGCAGGCAGCGGGAAAGTGCCGTAGACCGGGTTGTACACGTCCAGAGGGGTGGCCAAACCATCGCCCCAGGAAACCTGGCGCATGTGTGAGTTCATTGCGTCCACGCCGAACAGCAGTGTGTGCTGGGTGCGGCCGAACGTCAGTTTTCCTTCGAACAGCAGATCCGCGTTGTTGATGCGTGCGGTATCGTCGGTGAAATACCAAAAGCGGTTCAGGTAAGTGCCGTTGGGATCCGGTGCGCCGGTGGCGTCGACGAAGCCTTCCCACCAGGCGGCGTACATGGTGCGCATCTTGCCGTCGATGTCGTCGTGGCGCAGGCGATGGCGCAGAGTCCAGTTGTCGCCCAGCGCCTGTTCGAATTCGTAACCCACGCGCTTGCGCGTGCCGCCGTAGTAATCCCAGTCCGGTTCGCTGATGAAGGTGTCGTACGGGATCTTGCCGTTGGGGGCCGACGTGAGCGTACCGACGATGGGAAAGAAGGCGTTGGTGTTGCCGGTTTCGTCCTTCTGGTATTCGGCGTAGGCCGTCAATGTGGTGCCGTCAGTGGGTTTCCAGGTCAGCGACGGGGCGATGAAGGTGCGCTTGTCGTCCGCATGATCGACCTGGGTGCCGCTGTCCTTGCCCAGCGCGACCAGGCGATACAGCAGAGTGCCATCGTTGTTCAAAGAGCCGGTGAGGTCCAGGGATATCTGCTTGTGGCTGTCATTGCCCACTTGCACGCTGATTTCGCGTTGCGCCGTTTCCTGCGGCCGCTTGGAAACCAGATTGACCACGCCGCCGGGGCCGTTCTGTCCCGCGATCACCGATGCCGGACCGCGCAGCACTTCGATGCGCTCGAAGGCGTAGGGCTCGTTGCGCACCACTCCATACCAACCGGTGAGCGGCACGCGCAGGCCGTCCAGCAGCACGGAGCCTTCACTGCCGCCGCGCAGCGTGAACCAGTCGCCGCGGTTGTCCAGTCCGTACATCTCCGAGCGCACGCCGGCGGCGTAGCGCAGTACTTCCTGCATGGTCTGCGCGTTCTGGTCGCGGATCTGCTCTTTGCTGATGACCGTGATCGATTGCGGGATTTCGTTGAGCGGGGCGTCGGTCTTCATGACGCCACTGCGCTCGGCGACATATCCCTCTTCGGCTTCCCCCTGGACTTCCACGGTGTCCAAGGTCTTGGCGTCGGCATCGCCCGGCGCGTCCTGGGCAAGGACAGTCATCGGCGTCAGCAACGCAACCGCCATGCATTGGGACAGCAAAGCACGGCGCAAGGCGACGACAGAGGAGGAAGGCGAGGGAGGGGTCTTGGCAAAAGCGGGGAGCATGGATATTCCGGCATAGGATGAAAAGGCAATGAGAATCATTATCTATTGGGAATAGCCGTATTTCAACCGAGGCATGTGCACTGCCGTTCTGCTAGCGGGGAAGTCGGTCTTCGATGACCGTATGCGCGTGATTGCGGGGAAATCCGCCTTCGTGGCTGTGGGGGCAGGGTTGCTGGCGGGCATCGCCGGTAGGACGTGCGAACCCTGATTCCCAAGGCCCACTGGCAACGCTCAATCTCCACTGCCTCGCGACTTGCGCCGCTCCTACAACGACCAATTGCATCCGGCCCACGTGATGCTCGAGGCTGGAATATTTCATCGAGTGTTTTGTAGGCTAAGTCGGCCGGACATGGGCCAGAAACAATATTCCGGGTCCAGGAACGAAAAAGGCTCCCATCGCTGGAAGCCCTGATAAATCTGGAGTTTGGTCCACCAAAAATGGTGGCCGGGGAGGGAATCGAACCCCCGACACAGGGATTTTCAATCCCTTGCTCTACCGACTGAGCTACCCGGCCACTGCACCTGCGGCCAAGCCGAAGTGAGGGGCGGCATGATACGGGGATGGGGCCTGCGCGGCAAGCCGCCTGGGCGCTGAACACGCCGCGGGAGGCGTCTTTTGCTTCAATCTCGAGGGCGCATTATTGACGCAATTCCCACACAACCCCGGAGCAAAGCATGAAACGCACACTCTTACTGCTGGCCCTGAGCCTGTCGCTGGGCGCCTGCAGCACCACCCGGATGTCCGACGCCGAAACCCTGGCCCTGTACAGATCCCATGCGGGCGAAACGGTCAAGGACTTCCAATACTTCGGTCAAATCAGCGGCTGGACCCCGTTGGGCGACACCGCATTGGCGGTCTGGACCAAGCCCAATCAGGCCTACCTGCTGGAGCTCACCGGTCCCTGCATGGATCTGGATTACGCGCCGGCCATCAGCCTGAGCAACATGATGAGCCGCGTCTCGGCGCGTTTCGACAACGTGTACGTGCACGGTGGCGGCAGCGGCAGCATCCGCCTTCCCTGTCGGATCAACACTATTCGCCCGTTGGACGTGAAAGCGCTCAAACAGGCCCAGAAGGATCTGCGCGAGGCTCAGCTGGTTGAGCGGGAAGCTGCTGCTGGCGGTTAAAAAAAGCCCCTCTCCCATTGGGAGAGGGGTTGGGGTGAGGGTACGGCGGAGTCCATGTGGTACAGATCTATGGACTCCGCCGCACCTCATCCGCCCTACGGGCACCTTCTCCCGGCGGGAGAAGGGTTTACTCCTCCGGCACATACCCCGCCGGCTTTTCCGCATCGCCCGAAAACAGGAATTTCTCCAACTCCGCCTCCAGGAACGCGCGATGCTTGGGATCGCGCGGCGACAGGCGGTTTTCGTTGATCAGCATGGTCTGGTGGGCCAGCCATGCGGTCCAGGCGGACTTGCCGATATGCGCATAGAGGCGCTGGCCCAGTTCGCCGGGATAGGGAACGAAATCCAGGCCCTCGACCTCGCGTTTTTCGTATTCGCAGAAAATGGTTCTTGGCATGGCTGTTCCTTATTTGCCGAGTGTCCCGCCGAGCAGTTTTCGAATAGGCGCCGGCAGTCCCAGTGAAACCAGCTCCGCGCGCGCCACCCAGCGCAGATCGTCATTGTCGCGCACTGCATCGCACGCGACGAGCGTTTGCCAGCGCAGCGGATGCATGCGCAGGCGATAATGGGTGAAGGTATGCGGGATTTCCGCCAGCGCCTCGGCGCGATCGTAGTCGCCCTGCAGGTGCGCCGAGAACCAGACGCGCGCCTGCTCGTGGGTTTCCGCTTCCGGCAACGACCATAGCGATGCCCAGATGCCGGTCGGCGGGCGGCGCTGCAGCAGGATTTCGCCTGCTGCGTTCTCCGCCAGCAGCACGAGCGCCGTGCGTTCCGGCAATGGCTTGCCGGGACGGGAAGTGGGAAGTTCTTCTACACGTCCCTCGTTCAACGCGACGCAGTCGCTGCTCAATGTGCACAGCATGCAGGCCGGGTTCTGGCGCGTGCACAAGGTGGCGCCGAAATCCATCTGCGCCTGGGTGTAGTCGGCCATGCGCGATTGCGGAAGATGCGCCTGCGCCAAGGCCCACAATTCTTTTTCCACTGCTGGCGCGTTCGGCCAACCGGCGATGCCGTGGAAACGCGTGAGCACGCGCTTGACGTTGCCGTCCAGGATCGCGAAGCGATCGCCCCAGGCCTGCGCCAGAATCGCGCCGGCGGTGCTGCGGCCGATGCCCGGTAACGCGACCAGCGCATCGTAGTCGCGCGGCAGGTCGCCGCCGTGCAGTTCTACGCAGCGCCGCGCGGCCACATGCAGATTGCGCGCGCGGGCGTAGTAGCCCAACCCGGACCATTGCGCCAACACTTCGTCCAGCGATGCCGCGGCCAGATCCGTCAACGTGGGAAACACGCCGACGAAACGCTCGAAGTACGGCATCACCGTCTTCACCTGCGTCTGCTGCAGCATGATTTCCGCCAGCCATACGCGGTACGGCGTGCGCGGATGCTGCCAGGGCAGGTCGTGGCGGCCGGAATGGTCGAACCATTCCAGCAGGCGTTGCGCGAAGGTCTCTGGAATGGTGCTCATTCCGATGCATGGCTCGCGGGAATAGAGGGATCTTCCAACTGCAGTTCGACGCCTTCCAGCATCGCGCCCGACACTTCCAGTCTGGGCGATTTCAATGTGCCGACAAGAGGAGGAAGCGGAGAGCCTTTGGCGCTGATAGCGCTCCAATCCAGTACTTCGAACAAACGGAAACAGCCGTCGAATTCGGTGCGGTCGCGTTGCAATCGTAAGGCGGTGATCCCTGACAGATCGCTGGCGCCGTTGTAACCCAGTGCGAAGGGAAGCGGCGAATCGGATTGCCCAAGCGGTGGCGGCAATGCCGGCCATGCGGAGGGCCAACCGGCGAGGCTGCCGTCCAGTTTCAGATGCAGCTCGTCGGTGAGGGATAAGCCACCCGTGGCATCCAGCGTGGGCATCGCGTCCTGGCCACGCAGCGACACGCCCGCAGGTTGCAGGGTGATGGCTTTGTCGCTGAGCAGAAGCGGCCCGGCAAGGCCCAACGCGAACGGCAGTGAGGTATCTCCGGATACATAGCGCGATTGTGCGCCGAGCACGGCGCTATGCAGACGAAAACCCTGTTCGCTGCGCAGCTTCGCCGATAAGGTGATCTGCGAAGGCAGTCGCCACTGCGCACTTTCGAGTGTGATCTGGCCGACGACTCCAACTCCCGCGCCCGAACCCGGCTGGGTCAGACTGGCGTAGACATCGGCGGGCACTCGCAACTTGCCGCCGGCATAGCGGCCACGCAGATGCATGCGCAAGGGTCGTCCCGACGCCAGCGACGGTAGTTCGGCATCCAGCGCTTCGATCTTCCAGTCGCTACCTACGATCTGTCCGCGCACGATGCCGATTCCACGCGACAGAGTAGGAATCGGAGTGTCGCTGGGCGGCCGCTTGGCTTGCCAGTGCTGGAAGGCGGCCATATCCAGCACCGGCGCATCCAATTCCACTCGGTTTGCGGTCAGGTCGCTACCGCGTGCGCGCAGCGTGGACCAAGGCACGGCAATGAAAATGCGTTCGGCGGTGAGCAAGGGCGTCTTCGCGCCGGGCTCTCGTGCGGTGACCTGTCGCACGATCAGTTGCGGGGTGCCGCGCAGGCGATATTCGCCGATGCCGGTGGCGGTGATTTCCAGTCCCAGGGCTTTGCCGGCCTGACCGAGGATGGTGGCGGTGACGAATTCGGGACGCGACAGCCAGCGCAACAGCAGAGCGGCAATCAAAATCAGCGTCGCGATTACGAACAGCGCAATCTTACGGCGCCGGGTCATGCCAACCTGCTCGTGTGCCTGATCACCTGTGGCATTCATTTTGTCGCAACCCATGAACTCCGTTAGTGGTGAGCCTGTCGAACCATGCCTTTCGCGGAAAAGTCAAAGTAGCTGCAACTGGAAGGACAGCGCCAAGAGCGTGGTTCGACAGGCTCACCACGAACGGTTTTTTAATACACGAACGGCTTTTAAATACGCGAATGGATTCAAAATGCCTGATGGCCTGTTTCACGCACCCAGCGCTTCCGGCAACAACGCATCGACAAAGGCTTCAGCATCGAACACGCGCAAATCCTCCGAGCGTTCGCCGATGCCGGCATAGCGGATCGGAATGCCGAACTCGCGGGCCAGCGCGAACACCACGCCGCCTTTGGCGGTGCCGTCCAGTTTGGTCACCACCAACCCGGTGACGCCAACGGCCGCATGGAACTGGCGCAGCTGCGACAGCGCGTTTTGCCCGGTGGTGCCGTCGATGACCATCAGCACTTCGTGCGGAGCGCTGGGGTCGAGTTTTCCCAGCACGCGACGGATCTTGCCCAGTTCGGCCATCAATCCCTGTTGCGTGTGCAGGCGTCCTGCGGTGTCGGCGATCAGCACTTCCATGCCGCGCGCCTTGGCCGCCTGCAGCGCGTCGAACGCTACCGACGCCGCATCGGCGTCCTGCCCTTGGGCGATCACCGGCACGCCGTTGCGTTCGCCCCAGGTCTGCAGCTGCGCCACCGCGGCGGCGCGGAAGGTGTCGCCCGCGGCCAGCATCAGGCTGTGGCCCTGTTCTTTGAAGCGGCGCGCCAGCTTGCCGATGGTGGTGGTTTTACCGACACCGTTGACGCCGACAGTGAGCACGACGAAGGGCCGGCGGGCGCGATCGATTTGCAGCGGCAGCGCCACCGGGGTCAGCATCGCGATCAGTTCCGCACGCAGCGCCTTGAGCAGAGCCTGCGCATCGCTGAATTCGCGCGCCTTCATGCGTTTGCGCAGACCTTCGACCAGGGCCGTGGTCGCGGGCACGCCGACATCGGCGGTGAGCAGGGCCGTTTCGATTTCATCCAGCAAGTCGTCGTCCAACTTGGGATTGCGCGAGAACAGCCCGCCCAGTCCACGCGCGAAACCACTGCCGCGCAGGCGTTCGCGCCACCCGGGTTTTCCGGCTGGCGCGGGAGCGGGTTGGGTGGCTTCGTCCGGTGCCGGGACCGCAAGCGCAGTGGCTAAAGGCGCTTCAGGGGCGGGCGCTTCGGTAGCGGTTTCGGCGACCACACCCGGATCGGCGGATGGGCCTTCCCCAGTGGTTTCGGGGAATGCGGCGGCCAGCTCTTCCGTACTGTAACGGCGCGTGGGGTCGCTCTCAGGCGGGGTTTCGGAGCCGGAGGCGGGCTTCTTGCGACGGAAAAAACTGACCATTGCTCGGGGATGTCGGAGAATGCATACATGCTAGCACCGGCACCCCAATGGCCCCGATGAAACCCGCCCCGCACGCCGAGGCCGGCAGGATCCGCATCATCGGCGGACGCTGGCGCGGCACCCGTCTGTCCGTACCGGTCAGCCCAGGCCTGCGCCCCAGCAGTGACCGCGCGCGCGAAACCTTGTTCAACTGGCTGATGCCCACGCTGCCGGGCGCGCGAGTGGTGGATGCGTTCGCCGGCACCGGCGCGCTGGGCCTGGAAGCGGTGTCCCGCGGCGCGGCCAGCGCGGTGCTGGTGGAACGCGACGCAACCCTGGCCCAGGCCCTGCGCGCGACGGTCGCGCGTTTGTCGGCGCAGCAGGCGGTGGAAGTAGTGCAGAGCGATGCGCTGGCCTGGCTGGCGCGGCAAGCGCCGGCTTCGTTCGACCTGGCTTTCGTCGACCCGCCTTTCGGCGCGGGCCTTTGGCAAACGACGCTGGAGGTCTTGCTGCCGACCTTGGCGCCCAACGCGTGGGTATACGTGGAATCGCCGCACGACCAGGCGCCGGCGTTGCCGCCGCAATGGGGCCTGCACCGCGAAGGCCGCACCCGCGAAGTGCGTTTCGCCCTCTACCGCGCACCCGACCGGCGCGGCGCTGATACACTGAACGGCAACGTTTCCGTGGCGGTTCCTGAATGACTGTGGCACGCACCCGCATCGCGGTTTATCCCGGCACATTCGACCCTATCACCAATGGCCACATCGACCTGATCGATCGTGCCGCTCCCTTGTTCGAGCGGTTGATCATCGGCGTGGCAGAGAGCCCGGGCAAAGGCCCGACGCTGCCGCTGGAGCTGCGGGTCAGGCTGGCGCGCGAGGCGGTGGCCCATCACCCGCACGTGGAAGTGCGCGGCTTCAATTCGCTGCTTGCGCATTTCGTCAAGGAGATCGGCGGCGGGGTGCTGTTGCGGGGCCTGCGTGCGGTTTCCGACTTCGAATACGAGTTCCAACTGGCCAGCATGAACCGCCATCTGATTCCGGAAGTGGAAACCCTGTTCCTGACTCCGGCCGAGCAATATGGCTTCATTTCCTCCTCGCTGGTGCGCGAAATCTCGCGCTTGGGCGGGGACGTCTCCGGTTTCGTGCCGCAGGCGGTGGCCGTTGCGCTGCAGGAACAATGGCGGCTCAAGACCGCAGGCTGATCCATGCCGTACCATTCACCGCAAGACTTACTGGAGGGGAAGAAACCATGAAGATCGCTACACGAATTTTGCTTGCCGCCTGCCTGGTGCTGACGTTCGCCGCCTGCAAGAAGCAGGAAGCCGCCGCGCCCGTGGAAACAGCGCCACTCGCTGCGCCCGCTACCGCCGACGATGCCGCCTGGAAGGCCTACCTGCAGGATGTGGTGAGCCGCAACATGGGCGACATCACCAACAGTCCGTTCGTCTATTACCTGACCAGCCAGAGCAATCCCAAGTTCGAGGGCGACTACAAGGGCCAGCTGGACCAGGTCCGCAACGCTTTGGCGCGCGGTATCGTCGGCGGCAACCTGATCGCATTCGGTTCGCCTGAATCGGCCAAGATGGCCGACATCGCCGTGGCCGGGTTCAAGGACGTGCCGCCGGACACCATGAAGAAGGTCAAGATCGTCTTCATCGGCCAGGCCGCCGACAGCGAACGCGTCAAGGCGGCGGTCACCGCCACCGGCGCCGATTACGTTTTCGTCGAAGCCAAGTGATTTCCCGGGGCGTGGCCGCGGTGCGGCCACGCCTTGCGGATGAGTAACCCCGGAACCGGAAAAGCAGCGCCTTTGAGCCTTCAATCGAAATGTCACTGAAGATCAACGAGCTGTGCGTGAACTGCGACGTGTGCGAGCCGGCCTGTCCCAATCAGGCCATCGCCATGGGCGAAACCATCTATGTCATCGATCCTGCCCGATGCACCGAGTGCGTCGGGCATTACGACGAACCCCAATGCGTGGTCGTCTGCCCGGTGGAATGCATCGACCCGGACCCGGCATTTCCCGAAACCGAACAAGACTTACTGGCGAAACTGCGCCGGCTGCAAGAGGAGCAGGCATGAAGTCGGCGAGCATGAAGTCACGCAAGCGTTTGGCTGGATTCCTTTTCGCATGCGCAGTGGCGCTGCTGCCGGCCACCACCCTGGCGCTCTCGCCGCAGGCGCGGCCCGCTCCCGCTTCGCTCGCCGCGCATCCGCCGGGCACGGCCATCGCTTCGGGTCACCACCTTGCCACCGACGCAGGACTGCAGGTGCTTGCCGAAGGCGGTAATGCCTTCGATGCGGCCGTGGCGGTGTCGTCCACGTTGTCGGTGGTGGAGCCGATCAGCTCCGGTCTGGGCGGTGGCGGACTCTTCCTGCTGCACGATGCCCGTAGCGGCAAAGACGTGATGCTGGATGCGCGCGAGTACGCGCCTGAATCGGCTACGCCCGAGCAATTTCTGGACAAGAAAGGCGAGCTGGACCGGGACCGTTCGATGAACGGCCCGTGGTCGGCCGGCATCCCGGGATTGCCAGCGGCGCTGGTGGAACTGGCCGGCAAGCACGGACGCCTGCCGTTGCGGCAATCGCTGGCGCCCGCTATCCGCATCGCCCGCGAAGGTTTCCCGGTGTACGCGCGTATGGCCAAGGGCTACGCGTCGCGTCGCGAAATCATGGACCGTTACCCCGGTACGCGCGAAGTCTATCTGCGCAACGGTAAGCCGATCGCCGAAGGCGACATCTTCCGCCAGCCGGAACTGGCGCACACGCTGGAGCTGCTGGCGGCCGACGGTTTCGACGGTTTCTACCGCGGCGAGACCGCGCGCAAACTGATCAAGGGCGTGAACCAGGCCGGCGGTCGTTGGACGGCGCAGGAGCTTGCCGCCTACCAGGTGAAGCAACGCGCGCCCATCAGCTTCGACTATCGGGGCTGGAAGGTGACCACTGCGCCGCCGCCGTCTTCGGGTGGCATCGCATTGGCGGAGATGCTGCAGATATTGGAAGCCTGGAACCTGCAGCAACTGGATGAAGCGCACCGCATCCATCTGGTGACCGAAGCCATGCGCCGCGCCTTTCGCGACCGCACCTTTTTCCTGGGCGATCCGGATTTCGTGGAGATCCCGCAGAAAGTGCTGACCAGCCGCGATTACGCGCAAGGCCTTCGCGCCACTATCCATCCGGACAAGGCCACGCCCAGCGACTTGCTCTCGGGCAAGCCGACGCCGCTGGAAGACGATGAAACCACCCACTTCTCCATCATCGACGCCGAAGGCAACCGGGTTGGCGGCACGCAGACGGTGAACCTGCTGTACGGATCGGGCTTGATACCGCCCGGCACCGGCGTGCTGCTCAACGACGAGATGGACGATTTCGCGCTCAAGCCCGGCACGCCCAACGCTTTCGGGGTGATGGGCTACGAGGCCAACGCGCCCAAGCCGGGCAAGCGCATGCTCAGCTCCATGACGCCCACGTTCATGGAATCTTCCGACAAAGTCGTGGTGTTGGGCACGCCCGGCGGTAGCCGTATCATCACCATGGTGTTGCTGGGCATCCTGGGGTACGACGCCGGTTTGTCCGCGCAGCAGGTCGCCGCGCTTCCGCGCTATCACCACCAGTGGCTGCCGGACGTGATTTCCGCCGAAAGCGGCGCGTTCTCGCCGGAAGTGGCCAAGGCCCTGGAGGCGATGGGGCACCAGGTCGATCTGCCGGGCGACGAAGCCAGCGGCGGGCGCGGTTCCAGCCATGTCTGGGGCAACCTGCAGACCGTGGCCTGGGACCGGACGCGCAACGAGTTGTCCGCGGGCAGCGATCCGCGCAGTCCGGTCGGCGGGGCCAAAGTGGTCGTTGCGCCAGCCGCGCCCTAAGTCTCGGCTGCATCCTGGCCCCGATAAGATCGCCGCCAACGGCGATAGAATCCGCTCGACAATCCTTTACTCCGATAGGCAGGAACCCGCGTGGCGGACAACGAGAAAAAGCCGGTCATCAACCTGCTGCCTGCGATCTTCACCGGCGCCGCGGCTCTGATCGCGGCGTTGACCACGGTCTACGTCAACATCCGCAACGACATCAAGGACGAGGCCTCGCCACCGGCCGTTATTGCCACGGCCAAGCCCGTCGAGGTGAAGCCGGCCGCACCCGTCGCGCCGCAGGAGCTGCGCCTGCAGTTGCAGCGCGTGGCCGTGCAGCAGGATGGCGCAGTGGGCAACGCCGACTGGCGCTTCGCCATCGAGGCCGACGATCAGCCGCTGTTCGCGTTCGAGCAGGACGCGATGACCTCCGAAGGCGGCCGCAACATCGTGGTGGTGGGCGAAGACCGCAATGCCCGCGCCAACCTCGAACTGGCGCCGGGCAAGCGCATCCCCATCACCATCAAGGGTTGGCGTAGCGGCTGGTTCAAGAACAGCGACCAACCGATGGTGACCGGGCAAGGCTGGGTAACCTCGGCGGGCGCGCTGGCGCCTATCTCGGTCAAGGCTGTCGATGAAAACAAGGGCGCCTTCACCTTCTATTTCTCGGCCGTGCGCGAGAAAGAATAAGCTCCAGAATCGACTCTTGTAGGAGCGACGCGAGTCGCGAAACTGGTATCGCCGGATCTGAGGGCTTCGCGACTCGCGTCGCTCCTACAAAATAGCGGGAGTACAATCGGGTCATGAAGCTCTGGTCACTGCTGGGCAATTCGCAGAAACTCGACGGCGGCGCGATGTTCGGCAACGCGCCGCGTGCCATGTGGGAAAAATGGTCGCCGCCGGACGGGGAGAACCGCATCAAGCTCGCCTGCCGCGCGTTGCTGGCCAGCCCGCTCAACGGCAAGACCGTGTTGTTCGAAACCGGCATCGGCGCGTTCTTCGAGCCGAAGCTGCGCGAACGCTATGGCGTGCAGGAGCCGCAGCACGTATTGCTGGAATCACTGGCTGCCGCCGGTTTCGGCCATGAGGATGTGGATGTTGTCGTATTGAGCCATCTGCACTTCGACCATGCCGGCGGTCTGCTGGCGCCATGGGCCGAGGGCAGGGCGCCTGAGCTGCTTTTCCCCAACGCGACCTACGTGGTCGGCGCGCAGCACTGGCAGCGCGCATTGCATCCGCATCCGCGCGACCGGGCCAGTTTCATTCCCGAGCTGCCGGGGCTGCTGCAGGCCAGCGGGCGGCTTGAGATAGTGGACGGCGAGTACTCGCAGGCATTGGGCCGCAGTGTGCGCTTCAGTTACAGCGACGGGCACACGCCGGGGCTGATGCTGGCGGAAATCGTCGGCCCCGAAATCGTCGATGGCCAGGCGCACGGCGGCGTGGTGTTCTGCGCCGATTTGATTCCCGGCCGTTCGTGGGTGCATGTGCCCATCACCATGGGCTACGACCGCAATGCGGAATTGCTGATCGACGAGAAGCGTGCCTTCCTGGAAGACAAACTCGCGCGCAACGTGCATCTGTTTTTCACCCACGATACGGAATGCGCACTGGCGCAGGTGACGCGGGATGAGAAGGGTCGCTTCGGCACTACGCACGAAGTGGCGGAGTTGCATGCGCGGCCGCTGGCAGCTTGATGGCTGTTCCTTCTCCCTTCGGGAGAAGGTGGCGCGAAGCGACGGATGAGGGAGGGAGAACGACTTGCCTGCCGGTAAGTTTCGCTACAAACTGATTTCTCATTCCCTCATCCGCCCTTCGGGCACCTTCTCCCAAAGGGAGAAGGGAAAACTCACCCAATCCGCGTCCCGAAAATCCGATCACCCGCATCGCCCAATCCGGGCAAGATGTAACCGCGTTCATTGAGCCTCTCGTCGATCGCTGCGGTGTAGATCTCCACGTCGGGATGCGCTTTCTCCAGAGCTGCCAGTCCCTCCGGTGCAGCGACCAGGAAAATCCCCTTGATCCGCCGGCAACCCGCGCGCTTGAGCATGTCGATGGTGGCGATAAGCGTGCCGCCAGTAGCCAGCATCGGATCCAGGATCAGCGCATCGCGCTCCTCCAGACGACCGGTCAGCCGTTCGAAATAGGGCACGGGTTGCAGTGTTTCCTCGTCGCGCTGCAGGCCGACCACGCTGACGCGTGCGGTGGGGATGAGAGCCAGCACGCCGGGCAACATGCCCAATCCCGCGCGCAGGATGGGCACCAGGGTGATCTTGGCGCCGGCGATCTTCTTCACCTGCACTGGGCCGGCCCAGCCGGCCATCGTTTCTGAGGTCAGCTCCAGGTCGGCGGTCGCCTCGTAAGCCAGCAGCGTGCCCAGTTCGGTCACCAGCTCGCGAAAATCCTTGGTATTGAGGCTGGCGTTGCGCAGCAGGCCGATCTTGTGTTGAACGAGGGGGTGGCGAACTTCGACGGTCTTCATGACGGCCTGCTGCATGGTGGGATGTCGGAAGTCTGCATCAAACCGGGCGATCCCACAAAAGAAGAAGCCGGCTTTCGCCGGCTTCTTCGCTGCAGCGGGATGGCGGATCGCGATCAGAACGCCCAGCGCATGACCAGCTGATAGCTCGGGCCGGCTTCTTCGGATTCCAGCTCGTACTCGTCGTAGTCGCGGTCGATCTGGTCGGCCTCGTTGTCGAACTTGTGGAAGTATTCGTCTTTCGAGGCATCCAGCAGGTTGGCCGCGCTCAATCGTACCGACAGCGTCTTGCCAAAGCGCTTCTCGACGAACACCTCAAGATCGTCGCCGTACTTGACCGTAACCTCTTCGGCCAGGATGCGGCTGAAAGCGTCGCCCTGCTTGCGGTAAGTCGCACCGAAGCTGGCGGCCAGCGACGGCAGATCCTGGATGAAACCGATGTTGTAGACATTCCTGGCCTGGTCGTTGAAGCGGCGCTCGCCGATGAAGTCGGTGACCTTGCTGTTGAGGTAGGAGTAGTTAAGGAAAACACCGGTGTTGGGCATGCCCAGCGCGGTCAGCGGCGTGGAAAGGTCGAATTCGACGCCATAGACCTTGCCGTCGCCGACATTGGCCGAGGTGAACAGCCAGCTTTCCGGATCGAACTCGAAATCGTCTTCGGTAGAGCCCGGGTTTTCCTCCAGGAATTCCTCCAGCTCTTCGTCGTAGGTGTCCTGCGCGTCTTCGCTCAATTCGCCGGTGTTGACCAGTTCGATCAGGTTCTTCACGTCGCGGTAGAAGAAGTTAATGCCGATCACGCCATGCTTGCCCAGGCGGTGTTCGAAGCCCAGGTCGATGCCGTTGGCGGTTTCCGGGTCGAGGTGCGGATTGCCGATGTAGTCGTTGTCGCCGAACTCGCCGTCCAGCAGCGCCGGGATCAGCTCGTTGAAGTTCGGGCGCTTGATGCTCTTGGCCAGCGACAGACTGATGCGGTCGGCATCGGTCAGGTCCCACTTCAGGTGCAGCGACGGCAACAGTTCGTTGTAGTCGTTGCTGGCATCGCCTTCGACTTCGTCGTCCTCGCTGTAGCGGATGTCCGACTTGGTGGTTTCGTAGCGCAGGCCAGCTTCCCACGAGAACATCTCGCCCTTGCCCGTCAGCATGATGTACGGGTCGACACGGGTTTCCTCGATCAACGAGCCGATGGTGCCGTCCAATTCGTAGACCACCGGGTCGCCTTCTTCCTCGCCTTCCCATTCGTAGTTGGTGTAGACGATGTCGCGTTTCTTCTTGCGGTAGTCCACGCCGAACTCGAGTTCGGTATCGCCGACCGGGCGCTTATGCGCGATCTTGAAGCTGGTCTCGGTATCGTCGGCTTCCACGGCCGAGGCCTCGGCTTCGGAGGCGTCCCATTCGCCGTTGACGTACTCGTGCGTCTCCTCGCGCTCGGCGCTGTTGTCCTCGAACTTGGCGTAGTCCAGATCGAACTCGGTGGTGCCGCCGGCCATGTCGAACCGGTACTCGGCGCCGATGCCCCAGTTCTTCTGGTCGATGGGGTTGAAGCCCGGTACGTTGGACTCGATCACGTCCTCGTCGTCCAACTCGACTTCGTACGAGACTTCTTTGACGTCGCGGTCGGTCTTGACGTAGAAGCCGTCGATGCTGAAGCGTCCGGTCTCGCCGACGTCGGCGGTATAGGAGAGGTTGGCCGAGTAGTCGCGACCGTCCTTCACTTCGGTCTGGTCCTCCCAGCTGACCCGTTCTTCCATCGATGGATCCGCGAAGCGGTCGGAACGCTTCACCTTGGCGCGGTAGCGGTCCTGCACGTTGATGCCGGCCAGGAGCCGGCCGCCCAGGGCTTCGCCGCTGGTCACAGCGCCGAAAGTCGGATTCACTTCGCCGTCGTACCAGCGATTCAAGCCGAGGCGCAGATAGCTGCCGTCGAACGCGTAGGCGTCGCGCAGCACGATATTGATCGCGCCGGCCACGGCGTCGCCGCTGCGGTTGGCGCTGGTGCTGCGCAGGATCTCGATGTGGTCGACCATTTCGGCCGGGATGCGGTCCACCCAGAACGAGCGGTCGTCGCCGGCGCCCGGCATCTTCTTGCCGTTGATCAGCACCTGGGTGTAGCCGGCGGCCATGCCGCGCATCATCACCCCATCGAATTCCATGATGTCGGAACCGACGAAGGTCACACCGGGCAGGCGTTTGAGCATGTCACCGACGGTGTTCGGTTCGAAGCGCTGGAAATATTCCAAATCGTAGGACAGTACCGGTGCGGTATCGTCGGTGCGGTTGCGGTAGGCGATCTCGCCCTGCACCACAACGGTGTCCAGCTGCTTGGCTTCGCTCGCGCCGTCCGGCGTCTGTTGCGCGGTTTGCTCGGTCTGCGCCAGTGCGACGGCCGGTAGCGACGTTAGCGTCGCGCAGGCCAAGGCATGCGACAGACTAGTCGCCAAGAGGTTCTTTCTCATTGCAACGCTTCCCCAAGAAGAATTAATCCCCATGTTCTACGGGAGCGTTGTGGCGGAAATATGACGTGCTGAACGAATTGCGCGAATCGGATTTCAGTTTGGTTTCCGGTTCTGAAAACCGGCGGCGTAACCGGCGCCTGGTCACACAGTTGACATATCGACTACGGGTTGCAGGCGTAAATGTTCTCGCCTCGACGCGAAGGATCCGCTGACCGAAGAGCGGATGCAGGAGCGGGCCCTGCCCGCGACGCTTTTCCCTTGACGGGCTGGAAAGCGTCGCGGGCAGGGCCCGCTCCTACATGGATCGGATTGGCCGCAGGCCGCGGCGTCGGTTGCTCAGGCGGCTACTGCCTGGGAAGCTCGCGGTCCTTCGCGCAGCGCCTGGCCCACCATGCCGACCAGCAGGTCCAGCTCATCGGCAGTCATTGCGAAGTGCGGAGTGAAGCGCAGCGAGTTGGCGCCGCCATGGATGACGTTGAGGCCGCGTTCGCGCAGCCATTCTTCGGTGGAGCCGGCGCCGTAGCACTTGAACTGCGGGGCGAGTTCGCAGGAAAACAGCAGGCCGGTGCCCTGGACCTTGGTGATCAGGCCGCCCAGCTCGGTCTTCAGTTTTTCCAGTTTCTCGACGGCTTCGGCGCCGCGCTTGCGAATGTTCTCGCGCAGTTGCGGGGTGAGCAGATTCAGCACCGCGCAGGCCACGTCCAGTGCGCGCGGGTTGCTGGTCATGGTGTTGCCGTACACGCCTTTGCGGTACAGACCGGCAGCACGCTCGTTCACGGCCAGCACGGACAACGGGTACTGCGCGGCGTTGAGCGCCTTCGAATAGGTTTCCATGTCCGGTGCGTCCAGGCCCTCGAAGCCGGGATAGTCGACGATGGAAAGCACGCCGTGCGCGCGCAGGCCGGCCTGGATGGAATCGACCAGCAGCAGGCTGCCGTGGCTGCGGGTCAGCTCGCGCGCGACCGCATAGAAAGCCGGCGGCAGCGAACGGCCGGGGTCGCCTTCGCCCATCACCGGTTCCAGGAACACGGCTTCCACGAACCAGCCCTTGCTGTCGGCATCGGCAAACACGCGCTTCAATGCTTCGGCGTCGTAGGGGTCCACCGCGATCACCGAATCTTCGTTGCGGTAGCTGGCCAGGTATTGCTGGTAGGCCTTGCGCGAGGAATCGGAATAAAGCGCGGGTCGTTCGGTGCGGCCGTGGAAGCTGCCTTTCACCACCACGCGCTTGATAACGCGGCCGGCGTATTTGGCACCCGCATCGGTCTGCAGCTTGGTGTTGATGTCGGCGATGCGTGCGGCCAGGCCGACCGATTCGGAGCCGGAATTCAGGCACAGGAATTTGGCGAAAGGACAACCGCCGCGGGTATGGCCGATTTCCTTGCGCAGCGCGCGGTCGAAGCGCAGTTGCGACAGATTGGGGGTCATGATGTTGGCCATCACTTGCGGGCGCGACATCGCTTGCATGACCGCTTCGGGCGTATGCCCGAAACCGATCATGCCGTAGCCGCCGGCGTCGTACAGCACCGCGCCATTGATGGTGACCACCCACGGGCCGCGGGCGGCCAGGGCGACGTAGGGATTGACCGCGTCTTCGGCGTAGAAGTTGATGTAGCCACCCTGCACGGCGCGCAGCTGCGCGTCTTCGTCCAGGGCGAACAGGTCGGCGAATTCATCGCGCAGGTTTTCGTGTTCGGCGGCTGCGGCGGTGATGGCGGCCTCCAGATCCGGGTGCGACTTGGCCAGGCGCAGCAGGGTGGCGTCGTCCAGACCGGTGGTCATGCGTTTGCCGGCGTGAGCGCGCAGCGGGGCGAGTTTTTCGATCAGGGTCATGGCGCTCTCCATATATTTGGCGGCAAGCGGATCATTATCGGGATAATTTCGTCGTTTGATAGTGATGATTCGCCTGATTCATGATAATTTTCGTCTAATCGACGAAAATCAGACCCCATGACCAAGATCACCCCTGCCGACCAGTTGTTGCTTTCCCTGCTGCGCGAAAACGCCCGTGCTTCCACCGCAGACATCGCTCGCCGGCTCGGGCTTTCGCGCACCACTGTGCAAAGCCGGATCGATCGTCTGGAGCGCCAGGGCGTTATCAGCGGTTATGCGGTGCGTCTGGCCGACGAATACGAGCACGGCCAGATCCGCGGTCACATCATGATCGCGGTGCAGCCCAAGCAGATGGTGGCCGTGACCAAAGCATTGCGGGCCATGCCGGAGCTGCGCCTGCTGCATTCGGTGACCGGGTCCTACGACCTCATCGCCCTGGGCGCGGTGCCCACCATGGCCGAAATGGACGTGCTGACCGACCGTATCGGCGAAATAGACGGCGTCGAGCGCACCACCTCGGCATTGATCCTTTCCACCAAGTTCGAGCGCTAGGCTCACGTACAATGCGCGGCCTTCCAGGGCCCATGACATTGAAGAAATCCGATTTCCACTACGAACTGCCGCCTGAGCTGATTGCGCAGCAGCCGCTGGCGGAGCGTTCCGCCAGCCGCCTGCTGGTGGTGCCGCCTGGCGAAGCCGATTTCGTCGACCGGCAGGTGCGCGACCTGTCGCAGTGGCTGGAGCCGGGCGACTTGCTGGTGTTCAACGACACGCGAGTGATTCCCGCCCGTATTTTCGGCCAGAAGGACACCGGCGGCCGGGTCGAGATCCTGATCGAACGTCTGCTGCCCGATAATGCCGCGCGGGGGCAGATAGGCGCCAGCAAATCGCCGAAGCCGGGCGGGCGCATCGCTCTGGATGCGGGCGGCGAAGCGGAGGTGCTGGGACGCGACGGCGAGTTCTATCAGCTGCGCTTCCATGTCGATGGTGCATTGGAAAGCTGGCTGCTGAAGGCCGGTCGTTTGCCGTTGCCGCCGTACATCCATCGCGATCCCGGAATCGACGACGACGAGCGTTATCAGACCGTATTCGCTAGGGAACTCGGCGCGGTGGCCGCGCCGACCGCCGGCCTGCATTTCGACGACGCGTTGCTGGAAACCCTGCGCGCGCAGGGCGTCGAGTTCGGCCATGTCACCTTGCATGTGGGCGCGGGTACGTTCCAGCCGGTGCGCGTGGACGACGTGCGCGAACACCGCATGCATAGCGAATGGCTGAATGTGGGCGCTGCGCTGGTGGAGCAGGTGCGCGCGACGCGCGCGCGCGGAGGGCGGGTGATCGCCGTCGGTACGACGGTGGTGCGCGCGCTGGAATCTGCGCTGCGCGACGGACAGCTGCAGCCGTTCGCCGGAGAAACGCAGATCTTCATTTTCCCGGGGTACCGCATCCGCAGCGTGGATGCGATGCTGACCAATTTCCATTTGCCGGAAAGCACGCTGCTGATGCTGGTGTCCGCGTTCGCAGGTAAGGAGCGGGTGTTTGCGGCTTACGAGCATGCGGTACGGGAGAAGTACAGGTTCTTTTCCTATGGGGACGCGATGTTGCTGTTTCCGGAGGCGTCGGCATGATTGCGGCGTCCGTTAAAAACGAATCGTCATCCCGGCGCAAGCTGGGATCCATCTTGACTTTGAAGCCTTCCACGGAAAGCAAGATAAAAATGGATCCCAGCTTGCGCTGGGATGACGTCAAATCATTTCATTGCCATGAGGCATGGCCAGCATGAGCCGCATGTCCTTCGAACTGCTGGGCAACGACGGCGTGGCCCGTCGCGGCCGTCTTACCTTCCCGCGCGGCACCGTGGAAACGCCGGCCTTCATGCCGGTGGGCACCTATGGCTCGGTGAAAGGCATCCTGCCCGAGCACATCAAGGAGCTGGGCGCCGAGATCATCCTGGGCAACACCTTCCACCTGTACCTGCGCCCGGGCCTGGACGTCATCGCCAGGCACCAAGGCCTGCATGGCTTCGCGCGCTGGGACAAGCCCATCCTCACCGACTCGGGCGGGTTCCAGGTGTTCTCGCTGGCGCACCGGCGCAAGATCACCGAGCAGGGCGTCACCTTCAATTCGCCGGTCGATGGCAGCAAGGTGTTCCTGGGGCCGGAAGAAAGCATGCATATCCAGAAGGTGCTGGATTCGGACATCGTGATGATCTTCGATGAGTGCACGCCGTATCCGGCGACCGAAGAGGTCGCTTCGCACTCGATGGAGCTGAGCCTGCGCTGGGCGCTGCGCAGCAAGAATGCGCACGAAGGCAACGACGCGGCGTTGTTCGGCATCGTGCAGGGCGGGGTGCATCCGGACCTGCGCACGCGGTCGGCCGAGGGCCTGCAGGAAATCGGCTTCGACGGCTACGCCATCGGCGGCCTGGCGGTCGGCGAGCCGGAGCACGAACGCAACGCCATGCTGGAACACATGCACCCGCTGCTGCCCGCCGACCGGCCGCGTTACCTGATGGGCGTGGGCCGCCCTGAAGACCTGGTGGAAGCGGTGGCGCGGGGCGTGGACATGTTCGATTGCGTCATGCCCACCCGCAACGCGCGCAACGGCCATTACTTCACCTCCACCGGTACGGTGCGCATCCGCAACGCCAAGTACGAGCAGGACTTGGACCCCATCGAGCCGGGCTGCGGCTGCTACGCCTGCCGCAACGGCTTCACCCGGTCCTACCTGCGGCATCTGGACCGTTGCAACGAGATGCTGGCGCCCATGCTGGGCACGCTGCACAACCTTTGGTACTACCAGAAGCTTATGGCGGGCATGCGCGAGGCGATCGGGCAGGGACGGTTCGAGGCGTTCCGGGCGTCGTTCTATGCGATGCGGGGGTAAGCTTTTGCTTCCTTCCCCTCCGGGGGAAGGTGCCCGAAGGGCGGATGAGGGAATGGACTTTCAGGTCGTAGTGCAAGTTCCCGTGGGCCGGAATTTCCCCTCCCTCATCCGGCGCTTCGCGCCACCTTCTCCCGGTGGGAGAAGGGAAGCGAACGGAACCTTCCGCCAATTGCAGGGTCTTTCCCCTGCCAACAGGGGACTTTCCAGCGATTTCGGCCCATTTCCGTACTTGCGGGCACGCCGGGCCGCCCCCATGGCATAATTCCCGGCTGTTTTCGGCCTTATCGGATGACCTGATGAACCTGCTCGATTTCCTGATTCCCACCGCCCATGCCCAGGCTGCAGGCGCTGCCCCCGCCGGTGGTGGATTCGGCATGCTGCTGTTTCCGATCATTCTGATCGCGGTGATGTATTTCCTGATGATCCGTCCGCAGATGAAGCGCGCCAAGGAACACCGCGGCATGCTGGACAAGCTGTCCAAGGGCGACGAAGTGATCACCTCGGGCGGCATCGCCGGCACCGTGACCGACATCGGCGACAACTTCGTCACCGTCGAAGTGGCCGACAACGTGCGCGTGCGCGTGCAGAAAGCCGCGGTCGGCAACGTGCTGCCCAAGGGCACACTGAAGTCCGCCTGATCGGCCTTTCGCTGGCCCGGGTATCGCCGAAGGCGGCACCCGCGCAGCCATGAAGGTCTTACGCAAATCCCCGGGTATCGCTTCGCTCCACCCGGGCTACGGTCTACGTTCTCTGGAACTCCCCGATGCTTGAATTTTCGCGCTGGAAATACGTCGCCATTCTGCTGGTCGTGCTGTTGAGCGTGTTGTATGCGCTACCCAACATCTATCCTTCGGATCCTTCGGTGCAGATCACGGCCAATCGCGGTTTCGCGATCGACGATGCCTTGAACCAGCGCGTGCAGGCGTCCCTGAAGAAGGCAGGCGTCGCGGCTAAGTCGCTGGACAAGGAAAACGAGAGCCTGCTGGTGCGCATGCCAAGCCTGGACGCGCAGACCAAGGCCAACGATGCGCTGCGTACCGACCTGGGCGACGACTACATCGTGGCCTTGAACCTGGCCTCGACCGTACCCGACTGGATGAGCAAATTCGGCGCGCATCCCATGGTGCGCGGTCTCGATTTGCAGGGCGGCGTGCATTTCGTGATGCAGGTCGACCAGAAAGCGGCGCTGGACAAGCGCGTGGATGCCTATGCCGAAGATATGCGCGTCAACCTGCGCGACAAGCGCGTGCGCTATGAGTCGGTTGAACGGCGTCCGGACAACAGCATCGTCGTTACGCTGGCGCCGGGCGAGGACGGCGACAAGGCGCGTCAAGCGCTGGTCGGTCAGGCTTCTGCCGCAACCAACGCCGGCGTCGCTCCCTCGGGGCTGACTTACCTGGTGCAGGGCAATCTTATCAACGTGACCCTACCGCAAAGCGAATTGCAGCAGATTTCGGGCGACGCCATCGAACAGAACATCGCGACGCTGCGCAACCGCGTCAACGAACTCGGCGTGGCCGAACCCATCATCCAGCGCCAGGGCGAAGACCGCGTGGTCGTGCAGCTACCGGGCGTGCAAGACACAGCAGCGGCCAAGCGACTGATCGGTGCTACTGCCACGCTTGAATTCCATTCGGTCATCGACGGCAATGCGCAGGACGCTCTGGCCAGCGGCAATGTACCGCCCGAGGCGCGCATCTACTACCTACGCGATTCGACAGGGGCCGACGGCAAGCCGATGCCGGTGCTGCTGAGCAAGCGTGTGCTCGCTTCCGGCGACCAGATGGTCACCGCCAGCACCGGCACCGACCAGAATGGCTTGCCCGCGGTGAACATCACTCTGAACGCGGCTGCCGGCCAGCGCATGTTCGATTTCACCAGCGCCAATGTCGGCAAGCTCATGTCGGTCGTCTATATCGAACGTATTCCGCAAGTCACCATCGTAGATGGCAAAGAAGTGCGTTCGACCAAGGTCAGCGAAGAAGCGCTCGCGCCCACACGCATCGCCGGCGTTTTTGGCAAGAACTTCCAGACCACTGGCCTGGAGAAGACCGAGGCTGAGAACCTGGCCAAGCTGCTGCGCGCCGGCTCGCTGGCCGCGCCGATGGACTTCATCGAAGAACGCGTGGTCGGCCCCAGCCTGGGCGCGGAGAACGTGGAGCGCGGCACCAAAGCGGTGATGTTCTCGTTCTTGTTC
Organism: uncultured Pseudoxanthomonas sp.; assembly: GCA_965650035.1. Lineage (GTDB taxonomy): Bacteria > Pseudomonadota > Gammaproteobacteria > Xanthomonadales > Xanthomonadaceae > Pseudoxanthomonas_A. The sequence goes on along the minus strand of CBFGMR010000001.1, from coordinate 207,857 downwards.
GCGTTGGCGTTCTTCCTGGTGTACTACCGCATGTTCGGCCTGATTACTTGCGTGGCGTTGCTGCTCAACCTGTTGATGGTAGTGGCGGTGATGTCACTGTTCGGCGCGACCATGACTTTGCCCGGTTTCGCAGGCCTGGCGCTGTCCATCGGCATGTCGGTGGACGCCAACGTGCTGATCAACGAGCGAATACGCGAAGAACTGCGTGCCGGGGTACCGCCCCAGGCGGCCATCGCCACCGGTTACGACAAGGCCTCCGGCACCATCTTCGACTCCAACATGACCGCGCTGCTGGCGGGTGTGGCCTTGTATGCGTTCGGCACCGGACCATTGAAGGGCTTCGCCATCACCATGATCGTGGGCATCCTGACCTCTGTCTTCACTGCCGTGACCGTATCGCGCGGCCTCGCCACCTTGATCTACGGCGGCCGCCGCAAGCTCAAGTCGCTGGCCATCTAACGGGACTCCCTGACCATGAAACTTTTCCCGTTGCACCTCATTCCCAACGACACCAACTTCAACTTCATGCGCCTGCGCTGGGTCTCGCTGACCGTCGCGTTGCTGCTCGCGTTGGTAGCCGTGGGCGCCATGGCCTTCAAGGGCTTCAATTACGCGTTGGATTTCACCGGCGGTACCGTGGTGGAAGTGCGCTTCGACCGGCCAGCCGACGTCGATGGTGTGCGCGAACGCCTGGCCAACGCCGGTTACAGCAGCGCGCAGGTGCAAACCTTCGGTAGCGGCAGCGATCTGCTGATCCGCCTGCAGCCGCGCGAGGGCCAGACCAGCTCGGGCAACGAGAACACCACGGTGCAGGAAGTGCTCGCCGCGGTATCCACGCCCGACAACACCGCCAAGATGCTGCGCAACGAGTTCGTCGGCCCGCAGGTCGGCAAGGAGCTTGCACTCAATGGCTTGTATGCGTTGATCTTCGTAGTGGTCGGCTTCCTGATCTACATCTCGTTCCGCTTCGAATGGAAATTCGCGGTGGCCGCCATCTTCACCACTTTGCACGACGTGCTGATCGTGGCCGGTTTCTTCGCCCTGACCGGGCGCGAGTTCGACCTGACCGTGCTGGCCGGTCTGTTGTCGGTGATGGGCTTCTCGATCAACGACACCATCGTGGTGTTCGACCGCGTGCGCGAGAATTTCCGCAGCCTGCGCGCCGAGCCGGTGGAGATCCTCAACCGTTCGGTCAACCAGACCCTGTCGCGCACCATCATCACCTCGTTCGTGGCCTTCCTCACCGTGCTGGCGCTGTACCTGTACGGCGGCGGTTCGCTGGAAGGCATGGCGATCTCGCAGATGCTGGGCATCGTGATCGGTACCATCTCCTCGATCTTCGTGGCTTGCCCGCTGCTGACCATCTGGTTCCTGAAGGTCACCAAGCAGGATCTGCTGCCGAAGGCGCGGGAAGAAGCTGCACTGGCGCGCCGGCCGTAAGGTACGTAGGTACCGCAACGAAAAAGGCCGCGAATTTCGCGGCCTTTTTTTACCTGTAGGAGCGGGCCCTGCCCGCGACGCTCTCTTTCGATCGACGTAAAGGCGTCGCGGGCAGGGCCCGCTCCTACAAGGATGCGTCAGTTGAAGCTGGCGGCGTAGCCCGAAGTCACGATGGTCTTCTGCAGCGCCTCGCAGACCTTGATGTTGCCGGCCACGATCTGGTGGCCCTTGGCGCCCTGGAAATCCATCCGCGCCAGGCCGGCGCCGCGATAGTCGCAGACCTTGCCGCCGGCCTCGCGCACCAGCAGCATGCCGGCGGCGATATCCCAGGCCTTCACGCCGGCCTCGAAATAGGCATCGCTGCGGCCGCAGGCCACATAGGCCAGATCCAGCGCGGCAGAACCGGTGCGGCGCACGTCCTCGGCCTGCACCAGCAGTTCGCGCACGCATTCCAGCTGCGCGCCGGCGCGGGCGCGTTCGCGCGGGGCGAAGCCGGTGCCGATGGTGGCGCCTGACAGGTCTTTGCGGTCGGTGACGCGGATGCGGCGTTCGTTGAGCTGGGCGCCGCTGCCGCGGCTGGCGGTGAACAGCTCGTTGCGCAGCGGGTCGAAGATCACCGCGTCGGTGGGTTCGCCATTGTCGACCAGAGCGATCGAGACGCAGTAGTGCGGGAAGCCGCGCAGGTAGTTGCTGGTGCCGTCCAACGGGTCGATGACCCAGGTGTAGCGTCCGTTCTTGCCGGCTTGGCCACCGCTTTCCTCGCCCAGCACCGAATAGTCCGGGTAGGCGCGCTTGAGCTCCTTGATGACGGCCTTTTCGGCGTCCGCATCCACTTCGCTGGCATAGTCCAGGCGCTCCTTTTCCACCACGTTCAGAGCGTCGAGCTTGTTGATGTTGCGCAACAGGACGTTGCCTCCCTGGCGCGCGGCCTTGACCATGATGGTGACGACAGGATTCAACATGGGCAACGGACCTCGGGCGGACTGGCGGGGCAGGCGGGTGGGGCGGAACGAGTGGTTAAAGAACGGCACGGCGCGTGGACCGGCGCGCGCAGTTTAACATCTGTGCCCGCGAACACTCCTCTACGTCCTATGAACATTCCCGTCGAATCGCCGGAATCGCTCCCGAAAACCGCCGCCCGTATCCGCATCGTGCTGGTCGGCACCCAGCACCCCGGCAATATCGGCGCGGCGGCGCGCGCGCTGAAGACCATGGGTCTTTCGAAACTGGTGCTGGTGGCGCCAGAGCAGTACCCGGCGGACGAGGCTTTCCGACGGGCCGCTGGCGCCGACGACCTGCTGGCCTCGGCCAGTGTGGTGGCAACCCTGGCCGAGGCCGTGGCCGACTGCACCTTCGTGCTGGGTTGTACGGCGCGCAGCCGGCGGGTCGCGCTGGAGGAATTGCACCCGCGCGCGGCCGGCGAGCGGGTGGCTGCCCTCGCCCGCCGGGACGAGACGGCGCTGGTCTTCGGCCGCGAGCGCACCGGACTGAGCAATGAGGAGCTGCAGCTCTGCCACGCCTCGGTGCATATCCCCGCCAATCCCGAATACAGCTCGCTCAACCTGGCCGCGGCCGTGCAGGTGCTGGCCTACGAACTGCGGGTGGCTCTGCTTGCAGCGGGAGAAGCGGCACCCCTTGCGGTCGAAGAAAGCCATGAGGTACCGGCCAATCACGCGCAGCTGGAGGGTTTTTTCGCCCAGTTGGGGGAAACCCTGGACGACATCGATTTCCACAAGGGCCGGGCCCCGGAATCGGCCATGCGCAAGCTGCGGCGTCTGTTCCTGCGCTCCAATCTGAACGAGCAGGAGGTGCGGCTGTTGCGCGGCATCCTGGCCGACGCGCAGCGCATGGCGCGGCTGGCCGGAGAGGGGCGGCGCTGATTGGCGCTGAATTACTACCCGTGAAGGGAGCTTTCGGCTAGTCTCACACTTGTCGTTGATGCGAGCCCTGACGTTGCGTATAGCCTGGTTTGGTCTTGCCCTCCTGCTGCTGCAAGCGCCCGCCACGGCATTGCCGCCGCCGCCGCCCCCTTCCGATGACAGCAATGTGCTGGTCATCGGCCGTATCAGCGACGACCCCAAGGCCCACTACGAGCAGCTCAGGCCGCTGCTGGACTATGTGGTGCCGCGCATGCGCGATGTGGGGATCACCGAAGGCCGCATCCTGATGGCGCGCGACGCCCAGCAGATGACCAGTTACCTGCGCCGCGGGCGCGTGGACTGGGTCACCGAGACCGCCGGTACCGCCATGCAGCTGCAAAAGCGCGCCGGGGCAAAACCCCTGCTGCTGACCGAGCGCGGCGGAGTGAGCAGCTACCACTCGGTGTTCTTCGTGCGCAAGGACAGCGGAATCGATTCGCTGGCCGATCTGAGGGGCCGCAGCATCGCTTTCCAGAGCACCGCTTCCACCAGTTCCTATATCGTTCCCGCTTCGACCCTGTTGGATCATGGTCTGCACATGGAGATCCTGCTGTCGCCCATGGACAGGCCCACGCCGGATTCGGTGGGCTACGTTTTCGCGCGCTCCGAGCTCAATATCGCGGCCTGGGTGCACAAGCGCCTTGTCGATGCCGGTGTGTTCAGCAGCCTGGACTGGGAAGACGAACGACGGATGCCGGCGGCGTTCCGTTCCGACATGAAGGCGATCTACCAGACTCCGGACTATCCGCGCGCGCTGGAGATGGTGCGCGGCGACCTGGACCCCAAGGTGGAAGCGCGCCTGCGCGAAGTGTTGCTGCAGGCGGCCAACGATCCGGATGCGCGCGAAGCCATGGCGCTGTTCTTCCGCACTACCCGTTTCATGCCGGTGGATGCAGCATCGCAGCAAGGCCTCGATCGCCTGCGCGACGGCGCCGTCCGTGTGCGCGAGCAAGTCGAGTGAGCCTGCGTTTCGGGTTGCAGGCGCGGTTCCTGGTGGCCATGGGCATCACCCTGGCGGTGGTGTTCGCATTGATCGCGGTGTTGCTGCAGCGGCAAGCGATGATGCAACGGGAAGTGGATGTGCTGGGCCGCGAAGCCATGCAGAGCATGGCCGCCGACGCGCTCAACCGCCGCGGCGAAGCCATGGTGGAGCAGTTGGCCGATTCCTTGACCAACCCGCTTTATTTTTCCGACCTGGACGCGATCGGCACCACGGTGCGCGCAGCCGCCCGCCAACCCGACGTGGCCTACGTGCTGGTGTACGACGCACGCGGCAACATCGTCCACGACGGTTCCTACGATATCGCCGCTTATGGGCAGCCGATGACCGATCCGCTTGCCCATGCAGCGGTTTCTTCCGATCGCCTGCTGACCCAATGGTCGCGGCAGGTGGTGGACGTGTCCGAGGGGATCAGCATCGGCAACGAGCGCCTGGGAGGCGTGCGGGTGGGCTATTCGCTGGCCGAGATACGCGCCAGCGAAGAACGCGCGGCCAACAATCTCAACAGCCGCCTGGTCGAGCTGGGCCGCCGCCATATGGGCTGGATCGTATTCCTGCTGGCGGCGCTGGCCGCGGTATGCGTGGGGATCGCCTGGTATGCGCAGCGCACGCTGGTGAAACCGATCAGGCAGTTGGCCCAGGCGGCCCATGCCATCGGCGTGGGCAACTACGACGCAGAACGATTGTCCAGCGATCGCAAGGACGAGGTCGGCGAGCTGGTGCGCGCTTTCAGCAGCATGAACGACAGCATCGCCCGCCACGACCGCGACGTGCGCCGCATGGCTTATACCGATGCGTTGACCGGGCTGACCAACCGCCTGGCATTCCGGGAAAGCCTGGATCATCGCCTGATGATGTTGCGCGGCGCCGGCCGTCAGCTGGCACTGCTGTTCGCCGACATCGACGACTTCAAACGCGTCAACGACACCCTGGGGCACGAAGCGGGCGACGAGGTGCTGGTGCAGTTCGCCAATCGCATCCGCGACGCGGTGGAGCGCATGGGCGGCGACGATTCGCTGCTGGCGCGTTTCGGCGGCGACGAGTTCGTGATCCTGATCCAGAACGGCGACGTGCGCGCTGGCGCCACGCAGCTGGCCGAAGCATTGGTGAAAGAGCTCGGACAGCCGCTGGTGGTGGAAGGCAGGCAGGTGTTCCTGGGGACGTCCATCGGCATCACCCTGTTTCCGGAAGACGCTTCGGGCGCAACTTCGTTGATGAAGAACGGCGACATCGCCATGTATCAGGCCAAGGTCGCGGGCAAGAACTGCTACCGCTTCTACAGCCGTGCCATGGATCAGGCGGTGGAGCGTCGCGTGCACATGGAACAGGAGTTGCGTGGCGCATGGGAGCGCGGTGAATTGAGCCTGGTCTATCAGCCGATCTATCGCCTGATCGACCATCGCATCGTCGGCGCCGAGGCGCTGCTGCGTTGGCAGCATCCGGAGATGGGGGCGGTCGCACCCTCGGTCTTCATCGATGTGGCCGAGCAAAGCGGATTGATAGAAACCATCGGTCCGCGCGTGTTGCGCGCCGCTTGCGCCGCCGCCGCACAATGGAACGCGCATAGCGAGTCGGAAGAGGCGCCGTTTGTGGCGGTCAACGTTTCTCCGCGGCAACTGCGAAGCGGGGATCTGCCGGAGGAGGTCGCTTCCTCCCTGCGCGACACCGGCCTGCCGGCTTCGCGCCTGCACCTGGAATTGACGGAGACGGCGGTGATCGGAGACGAAGCGCATGCCAGCGCCTTGTTGGCCAAGCTGCACCGCACCGGGGTGAAGGTATGGCTGGATGATTTCGGCACCGGTTTCTCCGGGCTCAGCCACTTGCGCCGCGTACCGGTGGACGGGGTGAAGATAGACCGCAGCTTCATCGCCGACATGCAACGCGACCCCGACGATCTGGCGCTGACCACGGCGATCATTGCCATGGCCCATTCGCTGGGCATCACGGTGGTGGCCGAAGGCGTGGAGAAGGAAGCGCAGTTCGACATCCTGCGCGACCGCAGCTGCGATCTGGCGCAAGGCTACTGGCTGGGCCATCCCATGAGCGCCGCCGAATTCGCGCACTTGCTGATCTGACGTAGGTCGGGGCTACGCCCCCGACGTGCGGGAACCGAGATTATCCGTGTGTCGGGGGCGTAGCCCCGACCTACGTCAGAACCAGCCGTCAACCATGTGCACCAGCATCTGCACCAGATTGCCGGATACGAAACCGAATATCACTACCGCCACCGCCCCGGTCAGCCAGGCGACCAGCATCAACACGCCATCGCGTTCCAGCAACGCGAACACGAACAGCAACAGCAGCACGCCGAATATGTAGTTGGTAAAAGGAATGGGCAACGCCAGCAGCAGGCCCAGCAGCACCAGCAGCAGGCCGGTGAAGGCGCTGGCGATCGGATGGTCCAGTACGCCTTCCATGCGCGGGCGTACCACTTTTTCCAGCCAGCCCAGCCAGCGCGCCATCCTGTCGCGGAAGCGCACCATCGACCGCCGGTAGGGGCCGCGTTTGGCCAGAAACCCAGGCAGCCATGGCTTGCGCAAGCAGAACAGCAGTTGCGCGCCGATCAACACCACCAATGGGCCGCTGATGGCGCCCGCCACGCCCGGGATGGGAATGAAAGCCGGCAGTACCGCCACGAACAGGAGCATGCCGAACGCGGTCTGCCGCAGACCCGAAAGCAGGTCGCCCAGCCTGAGGTGATCGTCGGGATCGCCGGACGCGAAGTCGTCCAGCACTGCGCGGGTGCTGACGTGCTGGTTATCGCCCGCTTCCGGCGCAAGGCCGGAATCAGGCGCTGGTTTGGTCATCGTCTTCTTCCGGCAGCTTCTGCACCAACAGCTTGTCGATGCGCGCGCCATCCAGATCCACGACTTCGATGCGCCAGCCCGCCCAATCCAGATACTCGCCCACGTGCGGGATGCGGCCGAAGTGTTCGATCACCAGGCCGGCGATGGTGTTGTAATCGGCCTCGTCGCCATCGGGCAGCGCCACGCCGCCCAGCAGTTCGCGCAAGTCGTCGTTGGGAAGCGAGCCGTCGACCAGCAGCGAACCGTCGCTACGGGTGACCACCAGCGCATCCTCGTCGCTGTTCTCCGAGGCCTGCAGCCGGCCGACCACCGCGCCCATCAGGTCGCTGAGGGTCACCAGGCCCTGGATTTCGCCGTATTCGTCCACTACCAGCGCCAGCGACTGCTGCTCTTCGCGCAGGATTTCCAGCAGCTTCATCGCGTGGGTGGATTCGGAGACGAACAGTGGTTCGCGCAGGTTCTGGAAGATTTCAGGCGAACGCTCGGCGAAGCGGTCCAGCAGCGATTTCACTTCCAGTATCCCGACCACGTCCTGGTCGTTGCCGCGGTACACGGGGAAGCGCGAGAACTGCGATTCGCGCATCGTGTCGATGTTGCTGTCGTAGCTGGCCGCCTGGTCCAGCCATACGATTCTCTTGCGCGGCGTCATCAGGCTGTCGGCGGTACGGTCGCCCAGGCGCAGCACGCGATTGACCATGTTGCGCTCGTCCACGTCGATCACGCCCTGGGCATGACCTTCGCTGACCAGCAGGCGGATTTCCTCTTCGCTCACCGCATTGCGGTCGCCGTCGCGGATGCCCAGCATGCGCAGTACCAGACGGTTGATGGCACCCAACAGGAACACGACGGGGCGGGCGATACGCGACAGCCAGTCCAGCGGAATGGCGACCACTGCGGCGATGTTTTCAGCGTTGGTCAGGGCCAGGCGCTTGGGAATCAGTTCGCCGAAAATGACCGAGCCGGCGGTGATCAGGGTAACCGCGGTGCCGAAACCGATGCGCCCCGCATATTCGCCCGCGTTGGGCCAGATTCCGACCAGCCAACCGGCGACCAGGGCGCCGATGGCGTCGCTGCCCAGCGAGCCGGCCAGCACGCCGATCAGGGTGATGCCGACCTGCACGGTGGAGAGCAGGTTGTCCGGGTGTTCGGCCAACGCCAACGCGACCCTGGCGCCGCGGCTTTCCAGCGCCATCTGTTTCAGGCGCAGCTTGCGCGAGGTCATGAGGGCCATCTCCGACAAGGCGAAGAAGCCATTGAGCACGATCAGGCCGGCTACGATCAGCAGTTCAAGCACGCGGGCGATCCTCGCCGGAGCGGGCTTCTGCGGGGCCACGCAGCGCTGGCAAGCGGCGTGCGGGGGAGGGGGAGGTAGGGTCGTCTTCCATAAAGTGCGCCTTGGCGCGGTGCGGAGTCTAGCAAACCCGCCCAGCTTGCTGCGGTAACGGTCCTTATACCGGCTCGCATCGCATTGCCCGGGTGCGGCCGGACCGCCACAGGCGGTCATGAAACGGTCATAATTCGCGCCGGTTGCCGTCCCTCCCGTGACGGCGGGACAGGGCTCATGTTTTCGTTGCAGACCATTTTCGGCTCCGGCCAGCAGTTCTACACCTTGCTGGACGAAGCAGCCCAGGCCGCCTACGACAGCACCAAAGCGCTGCACAGCATGATGAAGGCCGCGGACCGCCAACCGGCGCTGGATGCTTTCAAGCTGGCCCGGCAGCGCGAGCGGGCGGCGTCCGACAAGATCAGCCATGCCCTGGTCGACAGCTTCATCACCCCGATCGAGCGCGAAGACATCGAATCGCTGGGCTCTGCGCTGTACAAGATCCCCAAGCAGGTGGAGAAGTTCGCCGACCGCTATTCGCTGGCCATCCAGCACCTGGAAGGCATCGACTTCGCGCCGCGCGCGGCGATGCTGGAGCAGGCGGCGGGCGTGGTGGTGGAAATGGTCCACGACCTGCCGAAGTTGAATATCGACCGCATGACCGTGCTCAACGAGAAGCTGCGCTCGCTGGAAAACGAAGCCGACCGCTTGATGCTGGAGCTTTACCGCGACATCTATTCCGGCCGCCTGGACAACCTGCAGATGTTCCTGCTGAAGGAGTTCTTCGAGATCCTGGAAAAAGCCATCGACCGCTGCCGTGAAGCCGGCGTGGTGGCGTACCAGATCATACTGAAGAACAGCTGAGGCTCCGCGCGATGCTCTCACTGGTCCTGATCGTGATCCTGGCCGCGCTCGTTTTCGAGTTCATCAACGGCTTCCACGACACCGCCAACTCCATCGCCACGGTGGTGGCCACCAAAGTGCTGACGCCGGGCCAGGCGATCATCCTGGCCGCCAGCACCAATCTCATCGGCGCGTTCATGGGTACCGCGGTCGCCAAGACCATCGCGTCCGGCCTGGTCGACACCGATGTGGTCAACATGACCTCGCAGGTGCTCATCTGCACGCTGGTCGGCGCGATCATCTGGAACCTGATCACCTGGTGGCGCGGCTTGCCGTCTTCTTCCTCGCACGCTCTCATCGGCGGTCTTTGCGGCGCCGCGCTGGCCGCGTCGCACAACAACTGGACCGCGCTCATCTGGTCCAAGGCGGGCGATGGCGACTGGGCTTCCAACAAGGGCCTGTTCTGGAAAGTGGTGGTGCCCATGATTACTTCGCCGCTGGCGGGTTTTTTGCTCGGAGTCGGCATCATCACGCTGCTTTACCTGATCATCGCCGCGCTGATGAAGGCGGGCGGACCGCTGGCGCGCATGGCCAAGCCGCGCTGGGTGAATGCTTTCTTCGGCAAGGCGCAATTCGTGTCGGCTGCGTACATGGGTTTCGCCCATGGCCGCCAGGACGCGCAGAAGACGATGGGCATCATCGCGTTGTCGATCTTCGGCGCTCAGGCTTCCGGCATCTTCAACGACCTGCCTTCGTGGCTGGCCTTCCTGCATCCGGACGGTGGCAAAGACGACATCGATACCTGGGTGATCGCCACCTGCGCGCTGGTCATGGCCGCGGGCACCGCCGCCGGCGGCTGGCGCATCATCAAGACGCTGGGCCACAAGATGGTCAAGTTGCAGACCATCGACGGCTTCGCGGCCGAAACCGCGTCGGCGACGATCCTGGTCACGGCCGCGCACTTCGGCATGCCGGTGTCCACTACGCACAGTATTTCTACCGCCATCATGGGCGTGGGCTTCGCCAAGAATCCGCGCAAGCTCAAGCTTGGCGTGATCGAGCGGATCGTGTGGGCGTGGATACTCACCATTCCGGCTGCGGGTGGCATTGCCTATGGTTTGTTCAAGCTGGTAGAGGCGTTGGGCTGGTCCTGAGGCCCGCCGTTTTGTAGGAGCGACGCAAGTCGCGATGGGGCCTTACCGGTAACGCTTCATCGCGACTTGCGTCGCTCCTACAGTTCAAAGGTTGCTCTGTTAGAGCAGGTCACCTTCCGCCGACAGCGCGCGTTCCATGCTGTCGCCCAGGCCGCCGATCTCCAGCACCATGCGGTCCACTTCGGCCGGAGACAGGCCTTCGTACGGACGGTTCTCGCAAAGTTGCAGATAAGGCACGCCGTCCAGATCCCCGATGGCCAGATAACCCACGCTGCTCTGCCAGTTGAAACCCAGCGCGCGCCGCGCGTCCACGCCGGTGATCGGGGCGATCACGGTGCTGACGCGCAGATAGCCGCGTTCGTCGTCGTTGCCCAGTTCCGAAACGAAGATCGCCTGATGGCGATTGCCGCTGTCCAGCGACAGTTCCACGCAGGCCACGTACGGCTCGTGCATGGTGACCTTGTACCCGGACTTGGTCAGGTGGCTGCGGATCTGCTCGAAATTCTGCATGTCGTGCTCCTTTGCATCGCGGCGGCTATGCTAATGCCTCATGGCCGACAAGTCTTCCGCCGAACGCATCCTCGCCGCCGTGCGCGCGATTCCGCGCGGGCAGGTGGCCGGCTATGGCGAGGTAGCGCATCGCGCCGGTCTGCCGGGCCGGGCGCGCCTTGCGGCGAAAGTGCTGAGCGAAAACACGGACCCGAAACTCCCCTGGCACCGTGTGTTGCGATCTGACGGAAGGATTGCATTGCCGGAAGGTTCGCAAGGATTCCGCGAACAATGCCAGCGCCTGCGTGCCGAAGGTGTGATGGTGGTCAAGGGGCGCGTGCGCGGGCTCAAGGCGGCGCGCACGATGGACGAGCAGGTGTGGGGCCCGCCCGGCAGCTGACAGGCAATTGCCGATCAACTCCCTCAATCCGTTCGTGGCGAACGGGGGACTGCGCTAGCTGGCGCGCTTCCGTAACCAAGCCGCGACGCTCAAGCGTTCGCGCGTCGCCGGAAGTACTTCATGTTCTATCCCGCTCAGAAAAATCACGCTCGTCCCCGCATGGGGGAACAAGTCGACTGTTCCCTGCGGCAGGTACAGGCGCAGCGCGCCGCCCTGTTCGGGCAGCCAGTCTTCATTGAGATAGCTGACCATCGACAACACGCGCGCATCGCTGTCCTGGAACTGGTCCCGATGGCGATGGTAGGAGGAGCCAGCTGGATAGCAGGCGAAATGCGCTTCCTCTTCTTCCATCCCCAGGAACAGACGCCGGTTCATTGCGATGCGCAAGCTGCGCAGCGCAGAGAGATAAGCGGTGGCCGCAGTGCCCGAGTCGGCATCCATCCATCGTGTTTCGTCGCCGCGGATGGCCGTGCGCAATTGGTGGCTGCGGCCGTGCCCCACTTCCGCCGCGCGCAAATTGCCGTCTGCCTGGAGCAGGTGCAACGCGCTGCGCAGTGCCAAGGTGGCCGATGCGCTGGGAAACCCCAACAGCAGGCAAGCGCCGTGTTCATCCAGGACCCCGGCGAGCGCGGCTGGGTCACGCAGGACCGCCGCGGGCAGGGAAGGCATGCCGGTATGATACGCGCCAGGTACTCCGAGAAACGTCATGTTCCCCAGAATTCCCCCGGTCACGCAGAAGCTGATCATCGCCAATGTGGTGATGTTCCTGTTGCAGTGGGCGCTGGGAAGGCAGGCAATGCTTCCACTGGAGCTTTGGCCCATCGGCTCGAGTGATGGTCAATCGGGCGGGTTCCTGCCCTGGCAGCTGATCAGCAGCGGTTTCATGCATGGCGGCTTCGGCCATCTCTTCTTCAATATGTTTGCGCTGTGGATGTTCGGCGCCTCGTTGGAACAGGTTTGGGGAGAGAAGCGGTTCCTGATTTTCTATCTGATATGCCTGGTCGGCGGCAATCTCTGCCAGCTTGGCTTGACCAGCTTCCTGTTTGCACAGTCCGGTCAGCTTTCGACGTCCCTGGGTGCGTCCGGTGCGGTGTTCGGATTGCTGCTGGGATACGGAATGCTGTTTCCTAACCGGCGCATGATCATGTTCCCCATTCCTACCGAGATCCGCGCGCGGAATCTGGTGATCATTTTCGGTGCGGTAGAACTGCTGCTGGCCTATACCGGTTGGCAACCGGGCGTCGGCCATTTCGCCCACCTGGGCGGCATGTTGTTCGGCTGGATGCTGATCCGTTATTGGCGCGGGCAGCCGCCGTTCAATAAACGTCGGCCGCCGGGGCCGCGGATCGTACGCTGATCAGAAACCGTAGAGCCTATCCCGTACCTGATACGGGGGCGGGCGTTGCCCACCGTGATTTGATCGGATGCTCCATCGGCGGGCAATGCCCGCCCTGCGGATGATCCGTGCCGCTGGCCATAAGCGTTGAAGCGGGACGGGTTCTCCGTCCAGGCAATGCGTTCGCGTATCCGGTAGGCTAACGATGTCGCTACTGGACTACACGTGCACCCCGATGGCCGATTTCGAGATCAATGGCCTGCTCGACACCGGCACCGTCGCGGTGAAGGACGTGCATTGCTCGGGCGTCTGTCGCCATCGCAGCGCCGAGGAATGCGCTGCCGCGACCCATCTGGTGTTTCCGTACCGCGGCGTCTACATGCGCCATGTCGGCAGCGACCAGTCGGTGGCCGATGCCAACCATGTGCTGTTCTTCAACGCGGGCGAGGGCTATCAGGTCAGCCATCCGGCGACCGGCGGCGACGATAGTCTGGTGCTGGCGGTGTCGCAGCCGCTGCTGCGCGAACTTGCGCCGGCCGCGTTGGCCGACCGGAGCGACGAATTCAAATTTCGCGGGCAATCCCTGCGCATCGATCCGCGCGCGCAGGCCCTGGTTGCGCTGCTGAGACACAGCTTGCGCAACGGCAGTATCGAGCCGTTGGAGGCCGAGAGTCTGGCCCTCACCCTGGTATGCCGCAGCCTGGGACCGCGTACCACTCGCCAGACCGGTGCGACCCATGCGCGGCAACGGCTAGTGGACCGGGCCAAAGTGCTGCTGGCCAGCGACCTGACCCGGCGCTGGAGTCTGGCGGAAATCGCCGCGGAAATCGGCGGATCGGCCGTCTACCTTACTCAGGCCTTCCAGCAAGTGGAAGGCCTGCCGCTCTACCGCTACCACCTGCGCCTGCGCCTGGCCCGCGCGCTGGATCTGGTCGCGGAATACGACGACATGTCGGCGCTGGCGCTGGATCTGGGCTTCTCCAGTCACAGCCATTTCGCTGCCTCATTCAAGCAGGCCTATGGGCGTTCGCCGACCGCGTTCAGGCAATCGGCGTCGGCGAAAAGCATCTAGCAGCCGGAATACAGCCGTTGAGGCGGATTGATCCGCTGCGACCCGCAAACACCTAAAGATTTCGACAGCCGCCGCGGCGGGCGGATGGTCTCCTGTGCATGCCCGATTCGCGGGTATGCATTGGAAGAGTGCCATGAACGAGAAAACCTGCGCCGCATGCGATTGCGAGCTGGACGATAGCGCCATCACGGTCACGGTGGGCGGCCGTGCTGTAGAGGTTTGTTGTGAAGAATGCGCGGAGAAGTTGCGCGACGCTGGAGTGCAGGCGTGATGGATACCATTGGATCCTCGCGGACGCGCAAGGTGGCTGAGACGCCATCGGGCCGAATCAGCTACGTCGAGCAGGGCAGCGGTCCGGTTGCTTTGTTCGTCCACGGCGTGCTGCTCAATGGCTATCTCTGGCGGCACCAGCTGGCCGGGTTGAGCGATATCCGACGCTGTATCGCATTGGATCTGCTCGCCCACGGCCATACCGAGATCGATGCCGGCCAGGATGTGTCGGTGACGGCCAACGCGCACATGCTGGCGGAATTTCTGGACGCGCTGGGCATCGACCAGGTCGACCTGGTCGGCAACGACAGCGGCGGCGGCATCTGCCAGATCTTCGCGGCCTTGCATCCCTCGCGATTGCGCAGTCTGGTGCTGAGCAACTGCGACGCCCACGACAACTGGCCGCCGGATGCCTTCAAGCCGTTCGTGGAAATGGTAGCCGCAGGCGGACTGGCGGACACGCTCAAGGCGATGCTCGACGACAAAGCGGTATACCGCTCCGAACAGGCACTCGGCCCGGCGTACGAACATCCGGAACAGGTGTCCGACGACACCATCGAGGCTTATCTGCGGCCGTTTCTGGCTTCGGCGCAACGGACGCGGGATCTGGAGCGTTTCGTCAACGCGTTCGACTGCCGCCACACGCTCGCTATCGAAGACAAGTTGCGGCAGGTGCGGGCGCCGACCTTTATCGCCTGGGGCACCGACGACATCTATTTCCCCGTGGAGTGGTCGCACTGGCTGGCACAGGCCATTCCCGGAACGAAATGGCGTGTGGAATTCGAGGGTGCGCGCATCTTCTTTCCCGAGGAACGCTGGCAGGAGTTCAATCGCGATGTCCGCGCGCATTGGGAAGCGAACCCGGCTTCGCAAACGCACCTGCGCGAACCGTTGGCAAAGGAAGCCTGAGCATGGATCGCAGAGGATTCCTCGCCGCATCCGCCGGCATGATTGCCTCCGGCATTCTGGTCGGATGCGCGTCGCAAATGGCGGGCGGCGTTGCATCGGGCGCCGCCGCACTGGACGCAGCCACTTTCCATGGCTCACGACGCTATGCGAAGACCCGGTTCGGGAATATCGCGTACGTCGAGCGCGGCTCCGGACCGGCGGCTTTGTTTTTGCATGGATTTCCGCTCAACAGCTTCCAGTGGCGGGGTGCGCTGGATCGGCTGTCGCCGTACCGGCGTTGTATCGCACCGGATTTTCTGGGTATGGGCTACACGCAGGTCGCCGATGGTCAGAGCTGTGCGCCCGAAGCGCAGGTCGACATGCTGCTGGCCTTGCTGGATGCGTTGTCGGTGCCAAGCGTCGATATCGTCGCCAACGATAGCGGCGGTACGGTCGCGCAGTTGCTGGTAGCGCGGCACGGTCATCGTGTGCGTACGTTGCTGCTGACCAATTGCGACGCCGAGGACGACAGCCCCCCGCCAGCGCTGCTGCCGGTCATCGAACTGGCCAAGGAAGGTAGGTTCGTCGACGAATGGTTAGGCCGGTGGCACGCCGACAGGACGCTGGCGCGTTCGCCCGAGGGCATCGGCGGCATGTGTTACGCCAACCCCGCGCATCCCACCGACGAGGCGATCGACACTTATTTCGGGCCGCTGCTCAGCACGCAGCAGCGTACCGACAACGCGCATGCCTACGCTGTTGCGCTGGAACGCAACGCGCTGGCCGGGATCGGTCCAGCGCTCAGGCGTTGCAGAGTGCCGACCCGGATCGTCTGGGGCACGGGCGACACTATTTTCTCAGCAAGCAGCCCCAAGCGGCTCGACCATGACTTCGGCCATTCGCGCGGGGTGAGGTTGCTCGAAGGCAGCAAACTGTTCTGGCCAGAGGAGCGTCCGGATGTGATTGCCGAGGAAGCGCAGCGGTTGTGGAATGCCTGGGTACCCGTCAATGGAAGGAGTTTCCGATGAATACCAATCGTACCGTCGTCGTGTACGGCGCCTATGGGCATACCGGACGGTTCGTCGTTGCCGAGTTGCTGGAACGCGGTTGGATTCCAGTCCTGTCCGGCCGCGATGCGCGCAAGTTGGCCGCCTTGGGCGATGCGTTCCCTGGATTGGAAAGGCGGCAGGCATCGGTCGAAGAGCCGGCTTCGCTGGATCGCGCGCTGGATGGCGCGATGGGAGTCATCAATTGCGCCGGGCCGTTTCTGGATTCGGCGGCGCCGATGATCGAAGCTGCATTGCGCGCGCGCATCCACTATCTGGATGTGAGCGCAGAACAACAGGCCGTTCTCGAAGTATTCGAGCGCTTTTCCGATGCGGCCAAGGCGGCGGCGGTGACGGTGATGCCCGCGATGGCGTTCTACGGAGGCCTGGCGGATCTGTTGGCGACCGCTGCGCTGGGCGATTGGCCGGATGCGGATGCGATAGACATCGCAGTCGCACTGGACAGTTGGCACCCCACGGTCGGCACCCGGCTGACCGGCGCGCGCAACCACTATCGCCGCGTGGTGGTCGAAGGCGGAAAACTGGAGCCGCTGGCCGATCCGCCGCCCTTGGGACAATGGACATTCCCGGCGCCCTTCGGCACGCAGGACACGATAGCGTTGCCGTTCTCCGAAATCGTCACCCTCTCGCGCCACGTACGCAGTGCCGAAGTGCATTCGTATATGAACCTCACTCCGCTCAAGGATCTGCGCGATCCGCACACGCCGCCACCGGCGCCAACCGATGTGCACGGACGTTCTTCGCAGATCTTTGCGGTCGAAACCACAGTACGCAGGCGTGGCCAAACACGCCGCGCCCTGGCGCATGGGCGCGATATCTATGCGGTCACCGCACCTCTGATAGTGGAGGCGTTACAGCGCATCGGCGACGGGCGCAGCAAGGCAATCGGAGTCCTCGCACCCGGCGAGGCCTTCGACGCGCGCGACTTCCTTGAATCGTTGCCGGCATTGGATATCGTCCTGTCGGACGCATGATCACTACTGGCCGGAACGAGGCCCAAACTTCGCCACGGAAAAAGCGCGGATAATTCAATAGCCCGTTCGTGGTGAGCCTGTCGAACCACGCTTTTCGGAGGGCAATCAAACGGCCATGTATTGAAACAAACCGCAAAGAGCGTGGTTCGACAGGCTCACCACGAACGGGATTCTTTCTCCGCGGATATTTCTCCGCGGATTATCTCTCTACGCTTTCTCTTTGCGCGATCGGCAACCCTTCAACGCCAGATCGTGATCTGCTCCGCTTCGCTGCGGCGCATCGGCTGGCCGGCTTTGCAGCTGAAGGATTCGCCGAAGGCGGGCTGGTTGGCCAGTGGACCGTTGCTGCGCCATTGGCCGGGGGCGTGCACGTCGGTGGCGATGCGTTGCGCGGCTTCGGCGGAGGAAATCTGCTGCGCCCATAGTTCGGACCAGCTACGGAACAGCGTCTGCTTGGCGCCCAGGTTGGGCGCGAGCTGAGCGTTGGTGAAAGCGTCCCAGGCCAGCTCCACGCCAGCCAGATCGCCCAGGTTCTCGTCCTGCGTCAGTGCGCCGTTGACCTTGGCATTGCCGACCGCCGGGTAGGCGTAGCCGCCGTACTGCGAGGTCACGCGGGCGCCGATCGCATTCCATGCCGTTACGTCGGCCGGGGTCCACCAGTCGCGCAGCTCGCCGGTGGCGTCGACCATGCGGCCGCGGATATCGAAGCCGCGATTCAGTTCATGCCCGACCAGCGCGCCGTAGGATCCGAACAATGCCGAATCGCCGCGGTTCACATCGAACACGGGCGGCTGCAACACCGCCGCCGTCACGATCAGGCGGTTCTGCGCCAGATCGTAGACCAGCGCCGGCTGCTGCGGCAGCACGTCCCAGCGGCGGTCCGCATTGCCCTTGCCGATACGCTTCATCTCTTCGCGGTGACGCCAGGTCGACGCGATGAGGATGTTGCTGCCGAAGCTGCCACGGCCCATCGGCTGCACGCTGTAATCCAGGTCGCGGCGCGGGGTGCCGATTTCGATCTTCAATTTTTCGATCTTGGATTTGGCTTCGGTTTTCGCCGACGCGCTCATCCACGCGTTGCGCTCGATGCCGCGAGCCAATGCATCGCGCACGTCCTTGGCGATCGCTTCGGCCTTGCTCTTGCTGGCGGCAGGCAGATAGCGGCCGGCGTACTCGCGGCCCAGCATCGGACCGGCGGCGGTGTTGATGGCATCGAGCACCTGCTGCCAGCGCGGCGCCGGCGCCGTTTCGCCCTTCAGAACGCGGCCGCGGAACTCGAAATCGGCATCGCGATAAGACTTGGCAAGGTAAGGAGCCATGGTGCCGCCGACCTGCCAGCGCAGGTAGGTCTTCCATTGGTCGGGCTTGAGCGTGCCGACCAGGGTGTTGAGTTCGGCGAACAACGCAGGGTTGACCATCGACACCGTGTCGTCGCTGACACCCTGCGCCTTGAGGAAGGCGTCCAGCTGCAGGTTGCGATAGCGTTTGCCCAGATCCTTGGTGGGCGTGGGCAGGTAGTTGGAAAGCGGATTGCGCAGTTCCTGCAGCGGTTTGGATACGCGCGCGATGCGCGTTTCCAGATCGATCACGGCATTGGCTTCGGCATCCAGCTTGTCGGCCTTGGTTCCTGTCAGGGCAAGGATCTGCTTCACGTAGTTCTTGTAGCGGCCCAGCAGTTCGCGGGTGTCCGCATCGCTGCGGGTGTAGTAGGCCGGATCGGGCAGGCCCAGGCCGCCTTGCGAGAAGTAGCCGATGTGACGGTCCAATGCCTTCAGGTCCACATCCGGGCTGAAGTTGAAGGCTACCGGGATGCCGATTTGATGCAGTGCGGCAATGGCAGCGGGTACGTCTTTGGATTTCTTGATGCCGTTGATGCGGTCCAGCAGCGGGGCAATGGGCTTGGCGCCGTCGGCCTCCACGGCCGCTTCATCCAGGCCACTGGCCCAGAAATCGCCCAGCAGCTTCTGCACGTTGCCTTGCGGCGACTGCATCGAGGCGTCCAGCAGCTGGCGCTGCTGCAGCTGGCTGCGTTCGATCAACTGCCCCAGTGCGGTCAGCGAGGCGGTCCCGGCGGGCAGCGGGTTGGCCTTGAGCCAGGCCGCGTTGGCGCTGGTGTAGAAGTCGGTGCATTCGGCGCTCACTGCCGGGGCCTTGGGCGCCTTTTTCTTCTTGGCGGCCTGGGCCTCGTTGGCGCCAAGCGCCAGGACCAGGGCGAAGGCGAGCAGGGTGGGCTTGCTGAGGGCGTGGCGCAGTGGCGGCATCAGGGATTTCCGTGTCGATGAATCCCCGGATTCTAGCAAGCACCGGGGCCGTACCTATGAACAACCCCCGCAAAAACGAAGGCCCGGACGATGCCGGGCCTTCGGGTCTTGCGTGGAGCAGCTGGTGCTTACCAGATCACGACTTTCTGGTCGTCGGCACGCACCATCGGGTCGCCGGCCTTGCACGAGAACGCGGCGGCGAAGGCGGGCATGTTGGACGGGGCGCCGACGGCGCGGAAATTGGCCGGCGCATGCGGATCGGTCTTCAGGCGTACGGCCAGATTCTCCGGGGTGAAGTTACGGCGCCACACCGTGGCCCAGTTGAGGAAGAAGCGCTGGTCGCGGGTCATGCCGTCGGTCATCGGATCGGGCGTGCCTTCGGTGGCTTTCTTCATCGCGTCGTAGGCCGTGGCCAGGCCGCCCAGGTCGGCGATGTTCTCGCCCAGGGTCAGCTCGCCGCTGACCTGGCCGCCGGCGTCGGTCTTGTAGCCGTTGAACTGGTTGACCAGCTTGCCGGTGAGGCCCTTGAACGCGGTCGCGTCGGTCGGCGTCCACCAATCCTCGAAGTTGCCGGTCGGCCCGAAGCGCGCGCCCTGGTCGTCGTAGCCATGGCTCATCTCATGGCCGATCACCGCACCGATGCCGCCGTAGTTCATTTCGTCAGTGGCGTTGGCGTCGAAGAAAGGCGGCTGCAAGATGGCGGCCGGGAACACGATCTCGTTCTGCTGCGGATTGTAGTAGGCGTTGACCGTCTGCGGGCTCATGCCCCATTCGGTCTTGTCCACTGGCTTGCCGATCTTGCTCAGATTCCACTTGTAGTTGAATTCGTTGGCGGCCATCACATTGCCGAAGTAGCTGTCGCGATTGGTCGACAGACCGGTCCAGTCGCGCCATTTGTCGGGGAAGCCGATTTTCGGGGTGAAGGTATCCCACTTTGCGATGGCCTTCTTCTTGGTCTCTTCGCTCATCCAGGTCAGGTTTTCGATGCGCGCCTTCAATGCGGTGCGCAGGTTGCCGACCAGCACTTCCATCTTGGCTTTGGATTCTTTCGGGAAAGCCACCTTCACGTACATCTGGCCCAGCGCTTCGCCGGCCTGGTTGTCTACGGTATCCAGCACGCGCTTCCAACGCGGCTTGATTTCCTTCTGCCCGTTCAGCACCTTGCCGTTGAAGTTGTAGTTCTCATCGACGAAGGCCTGGCTGAGGTACGGCGCGGCGCCATCGACCGCATGGAAGCGCAGATAGCTGCGCCAGGTCGCCGGCACCGTGTCGCTCAGCATCTTGCTGAGTTCCTGGTGGAACGCCGGCATGGCCAGCGAGAATTTCTCCTGTGGCGCAACGCCCTGAGACTTGAAGAACTCGGTCCAGGAGAAGTTCGGGGTCAGCGCGTCGGCTTCGGCCAGGGTGACCGGGTTGTAGTACAGCTTGGTGTCGCGCGACAGTTCGGTGCTGGTCTTGGAGTGCTTGGCCAGGCGGGTTTCGAACGCGATCACCGACTTGGCCTGGGTGGCCGCATCGGCTGCCGGAATGCCGGATAGTTCGAGCGTCTTGGCGATGTGGGCCTCGTAGGCCTGCAGTTCCTTCTTGTTGGCCGGGCTGCTGTAGTACTCCGGATCGGGCAGGCCCAGGCCGCCCTGCATCGCATAAGCTATGTTCTTGGTCGAATCGTCGAAGTCGGCATTGGCGCCGAAAGCGAACAGGCCGTTCTGGCCCTTGGCCGCGCTGCTGCGCAGATAGGCGATGATCGCGTCCTTGTCGTTCAGTGCGTCGATGGCGGCCAACTCGCCCTTGATCGGCTCGATGCCCTGTGCGTTGACCTTGGCCTCGTCCATGCCGGTAGACCATAGATCGCCGACGATTTTTTCCACGCCGGTTGCGTTCTTGTCGGCCGCTGCCTGCTCGGCCAGTTGCTGCTGGGCAGCGGTGGAACGTTCGGTCAGCATCTCGAAGGCGCCCCAGCTGGCGCGATCGCCCGGAATGGCATTGGCGGCGAGCCACTTGCCGTTCACGTAGCCGCCAAAGTCGGCACAGGCGTTCTTGGCGGTATCCAGATCGCCGATCAGGAAACGGTTGACCGGCGGCAGCTTGGATTCGTCCAGCTTCAGCGCGGCCGGTTCGGCCGTCGTGGCTGCGGTGGCGCCGGCGGCCGGGGTGGCGGCTTCTTCTTTCTTGCCGCAGGCGGCCAAGGCCACGCTCACGGCCAGGGACAACAACAGGATCTGGGGTTTACGAATCACAGACTACTCCGGCCCCTAAGGGCATAGATAAGGAAAAACCCCCTGCACGGGGGCGTGCGCGGACTCTACGCCTGGCGTGGCCGCGCTGAGGGTGTCGAAGGTCATGCCGCGGTCATAATTATTCCTTCACATCAAGGGTTTATCGGGCGCGTGCTAGGGTTCGGACGGCACGGAAAGCGTGTCTGACAGGGAGCGGGCGATGCAGGTCGAATTCCATGGCGCCGCGGGCGAAGTCACCGGGTCCATGCATCTGGTGGTGGCCGCCGGCAAACGCATCCTGCTGGACTGCGGAATGATGCAGGGCAGCCGCGAGGCCGAAGCGCGCAACGCGGATCCTTTCCCGTTCGAACCGGCGCAACTCGACGCGCTGGTGATCAGCCACGCGCATATCGACCATATCGGGCGCGTACCGCTGCTGGTCAAACGCGGTTTCGCAGGACCGATCTTCATCCAGCAAGCCGGCGGCGATCTGATGCCGGTGATGCTTCTGGATTCGGCGTCGCTGGCCGAATCCGACGCCGAGCGTGCCAATCGCAGGTTGCGTCCTGGCGAGACCGAAGTGGTGCCGCTGTATGCGCGCGCCGATGTGGAACAGGCGATGCGCCAAGTGCAGGCGATGCCTTATGGAACACGTAACGAGATCCTGCCGGGTGTGGAGATAGCGTTCCGCGATGCGGGCCACATCCTGGGTTCGTCCATCACTGAACTGTGGGCGGACGGCAAGAAACTCGTGTTCTCCGGCGACCTTGGCCCGAACGGCACGCCGATCCTGCGCGATCCCGAACTCATCGGCCAGGCCGATATGGTGTTGATGGAATCTACTTACGGCGATCGCAACCATCGCGATCGCCTGGATACCCTTCATGAGCTGGGTGAAATATTCGCCCAGGCGTGGCGAGAAGGCGGCAACGTACTGATTCCCGCATTCGCGGTAGGCCGCAGCCAGGAATTGCTGTACTGGTTTGCCCGGCATTGGGAGGATTGGAAGCTATCGCGCTGGAAGATATTCCTGGACAGTCCGATGGCAGCGAAAGTCGTTTCGGTTTACGACCGCCATACCGACCTGTTCGACGCCGATGCGCAAGCGGTGTGGAAGCAGAAGCTCAATCCCTTCCAGCTGCCCAACCTGCGCATCGCCGAAAGCGCACAGGACTCGATGGCCATCAACGAAGTGCAGGGCGGTGCGATCGTCATCGCCGGTTCCGGCATGGCCAATGGCGGACGCATCCTGCACCACCTCAAGCACAACCTGGGCCGAGACAGTACGCACCTGGTGTTCGTCGGCTACCAGGCCGAAGGTACGCTGGGAAGGCGTCTGGTCGACGGTGCCCAATGGGCGCGCATCCATGGCCGCGATTATCGGGTGCATGCCAAGCGGCACACCATCGGCGGACTGTCCGCGCATACCGACCAGCGTGGCCTGATGGCCTGGTACGGCGGATTCACCGCGCACCCACCGTTGGTGCTGGTGCATGGCGAAGACAAGGCGCGCGAAGCCCTGGCGGGCGAGATCGGCGAACGCGACGGTATCGAAGTGCAGCTGGCCAGGCCTGGCATGGTGTTGCAGGTCTAGCGGATTGCCTCAGCTCGGTGCGCAGCCCCGTTCGCCCGTGTGGCTGAAGCTGCGGTTGCGGCCGGCTTGTTTGGCCTGGTAGAGCGCGTTGTCCGCGAGCTCGAACACATAAGCCGCGGTTTCTTCTTCGCTCTGGGTGGTGTGGATGCCGATGCTTGCCGTGAACGGCGGTAAAGGCACATGGTTGCCGGTGCGCGAGGACAGGTTGGCCAGATCCACGTGGATGGTCGTGGCGATGGCGGCGGCGGCCTGCGGCGTGGTTTCAGGCAGCAATACGGCGAACTCGTCGCCTCCCAGCCGCGCCACCAGGTCGCGGGGACGGCGCGCACGGCCACGCAGGATGGCAGACAGCGCACGCAATACTTCGTCGCCGGCGGGGTGGCCCAGGCCGTCGTTGAGACGTTTGAAATGATCCACATCCAACAGCAGCAGCGAAAGCGGCTGGCCGGTGCGTCGCGACGAGCGCAGCTCCTGTTCCAGTTCCTCGTCGAACTTGATGCGGTTGGCCAGGCCGGTAAGGGGGTCGGACTGGGCTTGCAGCCGCGTCCGCCGCAGCGTGCGCAGGATCAGCAACAAGGCGCCCAGGCCCAGCACGATCAACGCGGGGACAGGCGGATACCACACATGCGCGAATTTCAGCAGCAGCCAGGACAGGAGCGGTGCTGCCAGCAATGCGACCAGCACCGGCCGCCAGATCCGGTGCAGGCCCGGAAGTCCGAGCAGCAGCAACGGCAGGATCGCCATCAGGATCGACAGGCCGATCTGCGAGGTGATCGACAGCGGCACTACCGCATCGTCGCGCATCAGCATGTTCAGCGCATTGGCCTGATAGTCGACACCCGACATGCGCGGTTCCGTGGCGTGCCAACCCGGTACAGCCAGTTCGTCGCCCATGCCGGCGGCCGTCACGCCCACCAGCACCCAGCGTCCGCGCAGCAGCGAAGGCGGCACGTTTCCTTTCAGCACGTCCACATAGGAGACGCTTTGGAAGCCGTCGGGCGGATCCGTATACGGAATCAACACCTGGTAGTCGCGCACCCACCGGTGCGGAGACGCATCCTGCAGGTCGGCCACGCGTAGTCCGGGCAGTTCGGCAGTGGGGTTGGGCTCGTTTCCGATCTGACTCAGCGCCAAGGCCAGCGATGGCCAGTGCGGCGAGCCCAGACCGGCGCGCAGGAACATGCTGCGCGCCATGCCGTCGCCATCCAGCGCCATGTCCACATGGCCCAGCGAAGCGGCCGCGGCTGCGAACTCCGGAATCGGCATGAGCTCAACCGAAGGGCCGTTGAGGTGCTCGGCCTCGGCGTATACCGGCAGCACCACGTTGCCGTTCCGGTTCAAGGCCTGCGCCAGCAGCGCATCGCCTTCCGGATCGAACAGGGCAGGTTCCGAAAGCAGGATGTTCAGGGCCACGCCGCGTACGCCGGCATCGCCAAGGCGTTCCAGCAGTTCCGCGTGCGTGCGCCGCGACCACGGCCAGCGGCCGAGTTCGGTCAGGCTTTTTTCGTCGATCGCCACGATCACGATGCGGTCGTCGGCGGTGCGGGAAGAGGCCTGGACCAGCGTGTCGTACATCCACGCATCCGCGCGCCAAGTGACTGCGAACAAATGCAACAGGGTCACGATAGAGGCCGCAGCCAGCGCGGTGAGCAGACGCGATCTGCTGCGGATGCCGTGGGCGCGGGGTCCGCTCATAGCGCCAGCAGGACCCACAGCATGCCGCCCGCCGCGATGCCCGTGCAGAAGCCGCACGGCACTTTCACGCGTTGCGCCGGCGGGAAGGGCGCTTCATAACCGTCGCTGCCGATCGCCTGCGCGCGCAGGTACCAGGTGCCCGCCGGAAGTTTGGGCAGAGTGATCTGCGATTGATCCACCACCTGGTCGACGCGCGTTTTCCTGAAATCGGGCGAGCGCGACAATTGGAAGCGATAGCGCTGGCCCGGTTCTCCGGCGCGCCAGCGGAAAGTCACGCTGCGCGAGTCGCCGGTTTCATTTTCTATCTCGCCCGTTTCCGGCAAGGGCTGCAGGGTGAAAGCGATGGGATCGCTGTACGGGCCTTGGCGGCCGTTGCTGGCGTCGCTGGCGATGCGCCAGTAATAGCGGCCGGGCGCCAAGGCCTGTGGCGCGCGCATGCGGGTGCCCTTTTCCTGTCGCAAGGAAAGCGGATTTGCGAAGCCGGCGTTGTCGGCCATTTCGAAACGGTACGCCGCCGCATCGGCGACGTCCGCCCAGCGGAACTCGGGCTGTACTTCGCGGACCAGGCTGTCGGCTTGCGGCGCGATCGCGAAAGGGGGTTCGGGCAACGTCTCGGCAACGAAACGGGTAGTGGCGTCGTAGCCTTCCAGTCCCTGCGCGTCGATGGCGCGCACGCGCAGGAAATATTCCCCCTCCTGCAGCATGGGTAGGGTAGCCAGCGGGCCGGTGGTTTCCAGGTCGGCGAGCAGCGTCTCGAATGTGGCCGTATTGCTGGCCTGCACGCGGTAACGCAGCGCATGTTCCAGCGGGCGCCATTTCACTTCGGCGCGCGCGCCGTTCAAGGTCGCTGGAACACTGGAAAGATCCGGTGCGGGCAACAACGGTACGGCCCGGATCGGTGTCGTCTGTCCGGCAGCCACCACCGTGCCATATCCATGCCCGACCAGTGTGTTGCGGGAGCCGGCGCCGACCGCAACGCTGCCTTCCGTCACTTCCGCTTGAGTGCGCGATTCTTCCGCATTCACCCGGAAGCGCGTACCGCGGACCGCCGAGGTGGCGTTGGGCGTGTCCACGATGAAGGCGGGCGAAGCGCCATGGCTGGGAGTTACGCTGTTGGTGATGCGGCCGCGCTGCAAACGCAAGCGGGTGTCGACCATGCCGCTCTTGCCGTACTGGCTCAGGCGGTCCAGGCGAAGTTCGCTGTTGCCTTGCAGCAGCAGGCGTGTGTGGTCGGCGAATTCCAGGGTCAAGGTCGCGTCCCGCGCAGTACGCAAGAGGGTGCCAACGCCCAACTGCATGCCTTCGCTCGCCGGAACGGCAGCGCCGCTTCCGGGACCGTCGACCAGGGCCTGCCCGCGAACGGCGACCACCCGCACCCGCGCCGGTTGTATGCGCAGCCAGGCAAGCGGAAAGTGGATGGTGGAACCGGGGGGCAGCTGGTAGGGGTTGGGGATGCGGTTGTGCGTCTGCAGCCGCTGCCAGGGGATGCCGGGCTTGAGGTACTCGCCGGCCAGGTTCCAGATCGTGTCGCCGGGGCGGATGCGGTAGTTCCAGTCTTCGGCCGAGGCTAGCGGACTGCAAGCCAGCAGCAGCAACAGCACACAGCACCGGGCCAGCAGGCCAGCGCGGCACTGGCTGGAATGGTCGATGTAGAAACTGTCCCGCATGCCCATCATGTCGCCGGTTCCCCGCTTCCACGATTATAGGTGAACCGCTTGGCATTAAGTGGCCTGGTCGCGCGGGAACCTGCGTTATGCGGGTCGTTTTCGGGGATGATTCCTACCGGCCGGCTATTCCAAGCCGGAAGGATGAGGAAGTCCAAGATGCCGGGTAAATGTGATGTGCTGTTGGTGGGAGGCGGCCATAACGGCCTGGTCTGCGCGGCTTATCTTGCGAAGGCCGGATTGAAGGTCACTGTGCTGGAGCGCCGGCAAGTGGTCGGCGGCGCGGCCGTGACCGAGGAATTCCACCCCGGCTTCCGCAACTCGGTAGCGTCCTACACCGTGTCGCTGCTGCAGCCCAGGGTCATCGCCGACCTGGACCTGCACGGGCACGGGTTGCGGATCGTGCAGCGCAAGCGCAGCAATTTCCTGCCACTGCCCGATGGCCGCTATCTGTTGACCGGAGGCGGCGAAACCCTGGAGCAGGTGGCCAAGTTCTCCCGTCGCGACGCTGAGCGCCTGCCTGAATACGAACGTCGCCTGGACGCCATCGCCGACATTCTGCGCGCGCTGGCCATGCAGCCGCCGCCCAATGTCACCGATGGCGGTTGGTGGAAGGCATTGCCGGAACTGATGCGGGCCGGACGCCTGGGCCGTCAGCTGCACAAGCTGGACGAAACCATGCGCCAGGAGCTGCTGGACCTGTTCACCGTCTCGGCGGGCGAATACCTGGACCGCTGGTTCGAGAGCACGCCGATCAAGGCCGTGCTGGGCTTCGACGGCATCGTCGGCAACTACGCCAGTCCGTACACGCCGGGTTCGGCCTACGTGCTGCTGCACCATGTGTTCGGCGAAGTGAACGGCGTCAAGGGTGCATGGGGCCACGCCATCGGCGGCATGGGCGCCATCACCCAGGCCATGGCGAAGGCAGCCGTCGCCGCGGGTGTGGAAATCCGCACCGATGCGGGCGTGCGCGAAGTGCTGGTTGACCAGGGACGTGCCGTCGGCGTGCTCACCGAGTCCGGCGAGACTCTGCATGCGCGCGCGGTGGTCGCCAACGTCAACCCGAAACTGTTGTACGAACGTCTGATGTCGCCGGCTGCAGTGCCTGCGCCCACCCGCGAACGCATGGCCAACTGGCGTTGCGGTTCCGGCACGCTGCGCATGAACGTCGCCCTGTCGCGACTGCCCGATTTCACCGCGCTGCCGGGCGAAGGCGATCATCTCACCGCCGGTATCATCATGGCGCCCGATCTGGACTACATGGACCGCGCTTATCTGGATGCGCGCGCCAACGGTTGGTCGCGCGAGCCCATTGTCGAAATGTTGATCCCTTCCACGCTGGACGACACTCTGGCGCCGCCCGGCCAGCACGTCGCCAGCTTGTTCTGTCAGCAAGTGCAGCCCGAACTGTCCCACGGCCGCAGCTGGGACGACCATCGCGACGAAGTCGCGGACCTGATGATCGCAACGGTCGACAAATATGCACCGGGCTTCGCTGCCTCGGTGCTGGGAAGGCAGGTGCTGACGCCCATGGATCTCGAACGCACCTTCGGTCTGATCGGCGGCGACATCTTCCATGGCGCGCTTTCGCTCAACCAGCTCTTCAGTGCGCGTCCCATGGTCGGTCAGGCGGACTACCGCGGTGCGGTTCCGGGACTCTATCTCTGCGGTGCCGGCACCCACCCCGGCGGTGGAGTCACCGGTGCGCCAGGGCACAATGCGGCCAAGGTGATAATCGCCGACCTGGGTTGATGAATTCCTGCCTTGTAGGAGCGACGCGAGTCGCGAAGCTGGCCCTCGTTCAGACGTCCAGTGCTTCGCGACTTACGTCGCTCCTACAACACGAGGCGGGTGGGCGTTATGCCCACTCCGCGGGGATCAGCCCTTCTTGCTCGCGATCCAGCGGTCGATCTTCGCTTCCAGCACGTCCAGCGGCACCGAGCCATCCTTCAGCACTTCGGCATGGAACTCGCGAATGTCGAATTTGTCGCCCAACTCCTTCTCCGCTTTCGCACGCACTTGCTTGATCTTCAGCTCGCCGATCTTGTACGCCAGCGCCTGCGCCGGCCAGGCGATGTAGCGTTCGGCTTCGGCGGTGGATTGGGTTTCGCTCTCGGCGGAATTGTCCAGCATGTACTTGATCACCTGTTCGCGGGTCCAGCCCTTGCTGTGCAGACCGGTATCGGTGACCAGGCGGATCGCGCGCCATAGTTCGTTCTGCAGATAGCCGAAGTAGTCGTACGGAGTCTCGTAGACGCCCAGCGACTTGCCCAGCGATTCGGAGTACAGGCCCCAACCTTCGATGAACGCCGTCTCGCCGCCGAAGCGTCGGAACGCGGGCACTCCGCTGAGCTCCTGCTGCAGCGCCAGTTGGAAGTGGTGACCCGGAATCGCTTCGTGCAGATACAGATCTTCCGCATCCCAGGTCTTGCGGGTCGGCAGGTCGTAGGTGTTGACGTAGAAGATGCCGGGACGGCTGCCATCCTCGCTGGGGCTCTGGTATTCGCCGCCGGCCGCGGACTTGGCGCGGAATTCCTCCACCGGACGGATCTCGAACGGTGCCTTGGGCGTCAGCGAGAACTGCTCGGGAATGCGTTTGTTGATTCGTGCTTCCAGCGCGCGGTAGTACGCCAGCAGCGCGGGTTCGTCCTTGAAGCTGAAGCGCGGATCGTTCTGCATGAACTTGAAGAAATCCTGCAGCGAACCCTTGAAGCCGGTCTCGGCCATGAGCTTGCGGATCTCGCCGTGGATGCGCGCCACTTCACTCAGGCCGAGCTGATGGATGGCGTCGGGGCTCATGTCGGTGGTGGTGGAGTTGCGAGCGTTGTAGGCGTACCAGGCAAGGCCGTCGGGCAGCTTGTCCAGGCCCACGCTGTCGCGCGTGGCGGGAAGGTATTCGTCATTGATGAAAGCTCGCAGCTTGCGATATGCGGGTACCAGCTGCTCGCCGATCATCTTGCGGTAATCGGCAGTGAGGCGCTGCTTGTCGGCGGCGCTGAAATCGGCGGGCAGATTCTTGATCGGGCCCCAGAACAGCGTGTCTTCCGGCTTGTCCTTGATCAGCGCATCCAGCTGCGGAATGACCTTGACCATCAGCGCGCGCGGCTGCACCACGCCGGCCTTGATGCCTTCGCGCATGTTGGCGATGTCGGTGTCGAACAGGGTCGGCAGCTTGTTGCCGCGCGCCAGCCAGTTGTCGTAGTCCTTCACCGTCTTGAACGGCTGTGCGCTGGTGCCCGCGCCCAGCATCACCGCGTAGCTGGCGATGCTGGCCATCTGGTTGACGGGCATCATCCAGTCCGGGAATTTTTCGCCTTCCAGCGAGTTCTCGGCGTCGCGCACGAAGATCTCGTAACTCAGCAGGTCCTGGCCCTGCAGGCCCGAGCTGCCGACATCCTGGATGGTCTTCAGCCAGCGCACGGTGGAATCGTGCTGCTGTTTGCGGTACTCGGCGGAGCCGAAGTCGGGCAACAGATCGTTGTAGCGGTTGTCGCCCTGGAAGGTGGCCTGGACAGGATTGAGCTTGAGCACTTCTTCCCAGTATTCGGCATACAGCTTGGTCAGCCGTGCGCCTTTTTCTTCCGCGACCTGAGTGGTCTCTGCCGTTTTCTTGTTAGCGGCTTCGACTTGCGGCACCGCAGTCATCAGGACGGCGGCGGTGGCTAGGGCAAGCAGGCTGGGCAACAGACGGGTCATCGCAAGGCTCCGGAGGGCGGTAGCCGGGGAGAGTGCCGCATGCGGGTGTTCAGAGCCAGCGACAAAAGTCACGGATGCCGTAGGAGCGGGCCCTGCCCGCGACGCTTTCGTCGCCATGTGCAGGAAAAGCGTCGCGGGCAGGGCCCGCTCCTACGGTCAGTCGGTTGCGGCTTCTTCGCGCAGTTCCTGCTCGCGCGTAGCGCCCAGGTAGGTGCGGATGCCGCGCCGCATCAGATACAGCAGCGGGATCAGCGCGATCGCCGCCAGCATCTTGTAGGCGTAGTTGACCGTGCTCACCGCCAGAAACAGCGAGGTCGGCCACTTCTGCGGCCCCAGTACGAAGGCGATGTACAGCACCACGAAGCTGTCGACCAGCTGCGATACCGCAGTGGAACCGGTGGCGCGCAGCCACACGTGCTTTTCGCCCGTGGCGTTGCGGATGCGGTGGAACACGGCCACATCGATCAACTGTCCCAACAGGAAAGCGACGATGGAGCCGGCGATCGTCCACATGCCCTGACCGAAGATCGCCGCGAAAGCTTTCTGGTAGTCGGGCACGCCCTGCGACTGAGCGGCGGACACCCACCACCCGGCCGGGGCCAACGCAATGGCGGCGAAGGCGAACAGGAAGCCGTAAACGATCAGCGCCACCGCCACCCACGAAATGAACTTCACTCCGCGTCGACCGAAGAATTCGTTGATGGTGTCGGTGAGGATGAACACCATCGGCCACAACAGAGTGCCCGCGGTGAAACTCAACGAGCCTTTCTGCCCGAACAGGTTCCATTCGAACGGCGCGATGCCCAGCGTGTCTTCCAGGGCGAAGATCTTGACGCCGATGAATTCGGCCAGCACCGCGTTGACGCAGAAGAACGCGGCCAGCGCGATGAACAGCCTTACCGCGCGGTCGTCGAGCGTGCGCGACTTGGTCATTCGGGCTCCCTCGGGTACCAGCCTTGCGCATTGCGGGTTGGAAGCGGAATCGATTTCAGCTGCAGATGGTTCTCGAATGCTTCTTCATGAGCCGGCGCCCATCCGTCGTGGTTGCCTTGGAAGCAGCCCTTGCACACAATCAGATCGTAACCGGGGATCCGCTGGTAGCCGTGCACGCCGGCGCCTGCCTTGCACCTGGCTCCGCAGATATCGCAGGGAAACATCGGTGCCTGGCGCATTCGCTCACCTCTCAGCGGTACTGAAGAACTACCAGAATCAAAGGATGGACGGTGGCGTGATTCCAGCCCCGGATGCGGAAACCTTCACCCTGTCCGCATCGCGGGTGAAGGGCACGCTTTCCGGAGAAACCGCGCCGCCGGAAATGATGAAGCTCATCGCCTGGTCTACGGTCCAGTCGGTCGGCGTCAGCAGCTCGATGGGCACGATTTCCAGATAGCCGGAGGTAGGGTTGGGCGTGGTCGGCACGTATACGGCCGCCAGTTCGCGCCCGGTGCCTTCCTCCTTGAGGATGCGCGTCACCAGGCCGACCGATTTCATTTCCTTGTGCGGGAAATCCACCAGCACCACGCGTTGCGTGTTGCCCGGTTTGGTCTGCAGGATATCCAGCAACTGCCGCGCGCTGGTGTAGATGGTGCTGGCCAGCGGAATGCGCAGCACCAGCAGCTCGAACCAGCCCAGCAGCCGTTGCCCGATCACCCGACGGGTCAGCACGCCGACGGCCAGGATCACGAACAGGGTGGCGATCAGCGCGATGCTGGCCTGCACCCATTGCGCGTTGAACCACCACATGGAATCCGGGAAGGAAGCGGCGATCTGGTGCGACATCGGTTCGATCAACGGCCGGCTGATGTCCGACAACAGCACGAACACGAACTTGACCACGACCCAGGTGAGCCAGATCGGGAGCAGGGTCAGCAGACCGGTCAGGAAGAGCTTCTGCAGGGAAGGGCGGGGAGCGGGGGAGTCGTTGTGCATGGCCGCATTGTAGCGGTGGGCGGGTGTAGGTGCGGGGCAGCAGCGACGTCCCGATCCCTCACCGTCATCTATCGACCGTCATTCCCGCCTTCGCGGGAATGACGGGTAATTTTTCGCTGCAATAGCCGACCAGGCCATGCTCTGTTGCAGCTATCGGTGCCTCGGCTTCAACCGCACATAGAGCTGTTTGCGCACCCGCGCCACCACCTCACCCTGCGCATCGACGATATCCATCGGAAACCATTTGAGAGATTTCTCGCCGCCCGCGGCGGCCGCACGGATTTCGTCCAGAGCGCTGTCTTCCACATTGAACTCCGCGCGCACCGTGCCCTTACCGGGTTTGACGAATTCGATCTCGGCCGCCTTGTCCCAGACCAGGTAATCGTTGCCCAGGCATTCCTTGACCATGATCATCCAGAACGGATCGGTCATGGCGAACAGATTGCCGCCGAAGTGGGTGCCGACGTAGTTGCGGTTCCACGGGCGCATGCGCAATTCCACGCGGGCATACCGCCAATCGGGCGAAAGGTGGGTGACATGGATGCCGCTGGCCACAAACGGCGGCCAGAGATTGAAGATCAGGCGCAGGGTGGAGGGTTTCACGGGGCAGCTCATGGGGAAATCAATCAGAACACTACCATACGATCGGGTATGGAGGTTCTGAGATCATCATCCCAAGAGACGTCATCCCGGCGAATGCCGGGACCCAACTGTGCGAGAGGCGATGCTTGGGTCCCGGCTTTCGCCGGGATGACGGTCGCTGTTTTTGCTTGGACTGCCCGTTACTTTGCGGAACGCGCTGAATGAATCTAGAACAGCAGCGACGACATCTTCCGTCGGTACTGCCCCACCAAATTCGGGTCCTCGACCACGCGGAACGCATCGATGAGCAGCTTCTTCGGCAGCTCATCTTCGTAGCTGCGGTCGCGCCGCAGCATTTCCAGGAACTGCTCCAGTGCAAGTTCTTCCTTCCCGCCCAGCAACTGCTGCACACCCAGCAGGCGGCGTGCGCGCAGGTCGTCCGGATTGGAAGCGATAGCGGCCTCCAGCACTTCCACCGGTGGCGCGTCCTTCAGGATCGCGACGAAACCCAGCCGCGACCGGGCGCGGATTGCGCGGTCGTCGGCGGCCAGATTGGCGGGCAGGGCGTCGAGCAGCGCTTCGGCTTCGGCCGCTGCGCCGGTCTTGAGCAAGGCCAGGGCAAGATCGAGTTTGAGTTCGGCTTTGTCCGGCTCGGTTTCGATCGCCTTGCGCAGGGTCAGCACTTCCGCATGCGGATCCAGCGGAGCGGCTTCTTCCGCAACGGGTTCTTCATTGGCGGCCAAGCCCGGTTCGATCCCATGCTGTTTCAGGAACTCGCGCAGCTGCCCTTCCGGCACCGCGCCGGGGAAGCCGTCGACGATCTGTCCGCCCTTGACCAGGAATACGGTCGGCACCGAACGGATCTGGAAAGCAGCGGCGATCTCCTGCTCTTTGTCCACATCGACCTTGGCCAGTCGGAACGCGCCGTTGTATTCGCCGGCCAGCTTTTCCAGGATCGGTCCCAGGGTCTTGCAAGGCCCGCACCAGGTCGCCCAGAAGTCGACCAGCACAGGGGTCTGCATAGACTTCTGCAGAACTTCGGCTTCGAAGGTCTCGGTGGTGGCGTCGAAGACGTGAATAGAGTCGGACATGGCGAGGCTCGTTGAAAATCTGCGGGTGACATGGTGCCAGCCCGGGCGGGAAACAAGTTGATGTAAAAACCACTTGACACGACTAGGCGTCAATGTAATGTAAACATTACATATGGCCGCTTTTGGGTTGCGTGATGACGACACGGAATGGACGGTTGGCCGGAGCATTTGCCGGCGAGTGCGTTCGCGCTGATATCGGTCCAGGTGCGCGAAACTTCGCGACAACGTTGATGCCTTGGGGCGATCGCCGATGACCGGCACTGCTCTCGCCAACGACATCCGCCGCTGGCGTTTCGAACGCGGCGAGATGACCCAGGAAGCACTGGCGCAAGCGTGCGGAGTCACACGGCAGACCATCATCGCGCTGGAAGCAGGCAGGTATTCGCCGTCGCTGGAATTGGCCTTCCGTATCGCGCGTGCGTTCGGCGTTGGCGTGGAGGAGGTGTTTCGATGGAAGAGCGAATGAAGCCGCTGCTGAACCATGCGGGCTGGATTGCGGCGCTGTTGTTCCCGGCAGCGGTGACGGGGTTCGGCGCGGCGCTGGACGGGTACTCGCAACTGCAATTCCCGGTCGCGCTATTGGGTGCGAAGGGTTTTCCGAATGCGTTGGCGTTCAACCTGCTGGCGTTCGTGCTGCCGGGGATGCTGGCCGGAGTCGTGGCGATGCTGTTGCGTCGCCGGTTGCCGGCGGGTGCCGGCTGGTCGCTGCGCATCGGCGCACAGCTGGTGCTCCTGTCGGCGCTGGCCTTCATCGCCATGGGCCTATTGCCTCTGGATCCCCGCGATCTGGAAAACGAAAGCAGCAGACTGCACGGCACCGCGTGGATGCTGTGGACAGTGGCGTTCGTTCCCGGTGCGGTTCTGCTGGGCGCTGGAATGCTGGCTTATGCAGGTGCGCGGCGTTTCGCATGGCTGTGCCTGGTGTTGGCCGCTGGCGTGTTGCTGGCAGGATTCGTGTTCACCGAGTTCATGCCTGCAGGATTGGCGCAGCGCACTGCGTTCGGATTGTGGTTGCTGTGGCTCGTAGGAGCAGGTCGTTTCGCTTCCCAAGCGTCGGCCGCGTAGAGCCTGCCCCGTACTTGATACGGGGCCGACCTACATGCAGCGCATTCAAAAAATATGCGCTGCAGCGGTTTGCGAAAAAACGAACTATCTGTGATCGATAGAACAGTTGTCGTTGCAAGCATCGTTTTGCTTGTGAGCGAAAAAAACCGCTGCTAGCATCGATTCGCCGCAGGTAAATACTGTGGCGATGACTGTTCCCCGCTACGGCTCGATACGCGCAGTCGAAGGGGTCACCGATAAAAATGGAGCAATGGATATTATGAAGATGTTGATTCTGGGAATGATCGCGGTGTTGGGCGTGTCGGGTGCGGTGCGAGCGGGCGATGTGGAGAGTGCGATGTCACAGGAAACGAGCTACACCTACGGGCTACGTCCGATATGCCAGGAGGGCCAGACCAAGGAGTTTTACTATAACGCGCAGGGTCAGATTATCGGCTGGAAATGCGTGTGGTGATACCGCTGATTCGGCAGCGCAAGTAACAAAAAAGCGGCCCTGGCGGCCGCTTTTTTTTGCGCGCGATAGACAACGGGCCCGTAGGTCGGGGCTACGCCCCCGACACGCGGACTATCGCGATTGATTGCCCGCAAACGATGCCGGCCGCGCAGAGCCTGCCCCGTACTTGATACGGGGGCCGACCTACGTCATTCGGCGGTGGGTTGGCGGTAAACCACGCCATCCTTCATCACGAAATCCACTTTCATCACGTTGTCGATCTCGGCCACCGGATCGCCCGGCATGGCAATGATGTCGGCGCGCTTGCCGGTCTCGATCACGCCCTGGTCGTCCACGCCCAGCACGGAGGCGGCGTGCACTGTCGCAGCCTGCAACGCATACGAGGCGGGAATGCCGGCTTCGACCATGTACAGGAACTCGCGCGCGTTGTCGCCGTGCGGACCCACGCCCATGTCGGTGCCGAAGGCCACCTTGACCCCGTTCTTGTACGCACGGCCTGCGGTCTGCTGGATCCGCGAACCGATGCGGATCGCCTGGGGCGTACTCGGGGCGGGGGCAGCGGATTCGGCGGCGGTTGCGGCCTGATTGGCCAATATGACCGGAAAAAGGGGCTTCAGGCGCATAACGGGCTCCGGGACGAGTCCGCCATCATCACCGTCGCCATGGCGGTGCTTGGTGCACTGCGGTACGCTGCGCAGCTTGATTTCAGCACCGAAGTCCGCCCACGCATGTCAGTTGCCGCCGAACCCGCCGTCCACGATCCCAAATCCGCCGAAACCGCCGCCCAGTCCTTCTGGGATCGGAACCGGGCCTTCGAGGTCGACGAAACCTCCGACAAGCCCAAGTTCTATTGCCTGTCGATGCTGCCGTACCCGTCCGGCGCGCTGCACATGGGCCACGTGCGCAACTACACCATCGGCGATGTGATCAGCCGCTATCAGCGCATGACCGGCAAGAACGTACTGCAGCCTATGGGCTGGGACGCATTCGGTCTGCCGGCGGAAAACGCCGCGATCAAGAACCACACCGCACCGGCCAAGTGGACCTACGCCAACATCGAGCACATGCGCAGCCAGCTTAAAGCGCTGGGCTACGCGATCGACTGGTCGCGCGAGTTCGCCACCTGCCGTCCCGACTATTACGTGCACGAACAACGCATGTTCGTGCGCCTGCTGCGCAAGGGCATCGCCTACCGCAAGAATTCGGTGGTCAACTGGGATCCGGTGGACCAGACCGTGCTGGCCAACGAACAGGTCATCGACGGCCGTGGCTGGCGTTCCGGCGCCGTGGTGGAAAAGCGCGAAATACCGCAATGGTTCCTGCGCATCACCGACTACGCGCAGGAATTGCTGGATGGACTGGATGGGCTGTCGGGCTGGCCGGATTCGGTCAAGACCATGCAGCGCAACTGGATCGGCCGCTCCGAAGGGTTGGAGATCAAATTCGCGGTGGAAGGGCAGGAGCCTCTGACGGTGTTCACCACGCGTCCGGATACGCTGATGGGCGTGACCTTCGTGTCGATCGCCGGCGAACATCCGCTGGCGTTGAAAGCCGCCGCTTCCAATCCGGAACTGGCCGCTTTCCTGGACGAATTGAAACACGGTGGCGTGTCCGAGGCCGAACTGGAAACCCAGGAAAAACGCGGCATGGACACCGGTTTGCGCGCGGTGCATCCGGTCACCGGCGACAAGGTGCCGGTGTGGGTGGCCAACTTCGTGCTGATGGGCTACGGCACCGGCGCGGTGATGGCGGTGCCTGGCCATGACGAACGCGATTTCGAATTCGCGCATAAATACCGGCTGCCGATCCAGCAAGTGATTGCGCTGAAGTCGCCCAAGAGCGAGATCGAACAGAATTACGATTCCAATACCTGGCACGACTGGTACGGCGACAAGACCCGCACCGATCTGGAACTGGTGAACTCCGGCGAGTTCGACGGTCTGGGCTATCGCGGCGCCTTCGAAGCGCTGGCAGAACGTTTCGAGCGCCAGGGCCGCGGTCAGCGCCGCGTCAACTACCGCCTGCGCGATTGGGGCGTCTCGCGCCAGCGTTACTGGGGTTGTCCGATCCCCGTCATCTACTGTGCGGCTTGCGGCGCGGTGCCGGTGCCGGAATCGCAGTTGCCGGTGGTATTGCCGGAAGACGTCACCCTGGATGGGGTGAAGTCGCCGATCAAGGCCGATCCGGAGTGGCGCAAGACCACCTGCCCGGAATGCGGCGGCGCGGCCGAGCGCGAAACCGACACTTTCGACACCTTCATGGAGTCGAGCTGGTATTACGCGCGCTACACCTCGCCCGGCGCCAAGGACATGGTCGACAAGCGCGGCAACTACTGGCTGCCCGTCGATCAATACATCGGCGGCATCGAGCACGCGATCCTGCACCTGATGTATTTCCGTTTCTACCATAAGCTTTTGCGCGACGCGCGCTTGGTGGACAGCGACGAACCAGCGGCCAACCTGCTGTGCCAGGGTATGGTGATCGCAGACACCTATTACCGCGAAACCGCGAACGGCAACAAGGAATGGATCAATCCCGCCGATGTGGAAGTGCAGCGCGACGAACGTGGCCGCATCGTCGGCGCCACGCTGGTCGCCGACGGCCAACCGGTGTCGATCGGCGGCAGCGAGAAGATGTCCAAGTCCAAGAACAACGGCGTGGATCCGCAGGCGATGGTGGACAAGTACGGCGCCGACACGGTGCGCCTGTTCTCCATGTTCGCCGCGCCGCCGGAACAATCGCTGGAGTGGAACGAAGCCGGTGTGGAAGGCATGTCGCGCTTCCTGCGTCGTCTGTGGACGCAGGTGCAGAAGCATGCGGAATCGGACGTGGTCCTGGCCCCCGATCTGGCTGCCTTGTCGGCGGAGCAGAAGGCGCTGCGCCGCAAGACCCACGAAACCATCGACAAGGTCGCCGGCGACTACGGCCGCCGCCACAGTTTCAATACCGCGATCGCGGCGGTGATGGAGCTGTCCAACGCGTTGAACAAGTTCGACGACACCAGCGACAACGGCCGCGCCATCCGCCAGGAAGCGCTGGAAGCGGCGGTGCTGCTGCTCAACCCCATCACTCCCCACACCAGTCATGCGCTGTGGCAGGTCCTGGGCCACGCGGAGACGCTGCTGGAGAACCTGCCGTTTCCGCAGGCCGACAGCTCAGCGCTGGTGCGCGACCAGCTGACGTTGGCGGTGCAGGTCAACGGCAAGCTGCGTGGCACCATCGAGGTGGCTGTGGATACGCCGCGCGATCAGATAGAAGCGATGGCCAAGGCCGAACCCAACACTGCCAAGTTCCTGCAGGGCATGGAAGTGCGCAAGGTGATCATCGTGCCTGGCAAGATCGTCAATATAGTGGCGGCATGAGCGGGGCGGACGATATTCACCTGCCATCCGGGTTGGCTATTGCCGGCCATGCCGGGCTCGTCCAGACTTCGCCCATGATCAGAAGCTCCGTGTTACCCGTCCTGCGCCTGCTGGCGGCCCTGGTGCTAGCCCTCGGCCTTTCCGCCTGCGGCTTCCATTTGCGCAACAAGATCGCCTTGCCGGCCGATCTGGGCCCGGTGCGGGTCACCTCGACCACGCAGTACAGCCCGCTGGCAGAAGCGGTAGCTACCGGATTGAGGCACGCAGGAGCGGTGGCGGCTGAAGCCGATGCCAAGGACGTCGCGAGTCTGGAGATCCTTTCCGAGCGCTGGGGCGACCTGCCCATCGCCATGGACGACCGGGGCCGCGCGCAGGAATTCAGCCTGCGCTACGCCGCGGTGTTCGTATTCCGCCGGGCCGATGGTTCCGAACTGGTGCCCCAGCAGGTGGTCGAACTGTCCCGCGACTACGTCTCGCCGCCGGAGGCCGCCACCGGCACCACCACCGAACGCGAAATCCTGGCCGACGAACTGCGCCGCGAGATGGCCGCCTCGATCCTGCGCCGTGTCGATGGCGTGATCCAGGGCGGCGCCCAGGGCCAGAAACCCGCGCCCTGATGGAACTTGCCCCGGAACGGTTGGTCGCGCTGCCCGATGACGCTGCGCTGCATCCGGTCTACCTGATCGCCGGTCCGGAAATGCTGCGCGTATTGGAGGCGGCCGATGCCGTACGCCGTCAGGCGCGCGCGCAAGGAATAGGCGAGCGCGAGGTTTTCGATGCCGACGGCCGCGATTTCGATTGGGGCACCCTGGAAGCCACGTTCAACGCGCCCAGCCTGTTCAGTGCACGCCGTCTGGTGGAAGTGCGCCTGCCTACCGGCAAGCCCGGCAAGGACGGCGCCGAAGCCATCGCCGCGTTCTGCGCGAATCCGCCGCCCGATGTAGTGCTGCTGATCACGGCCGGCGAGTGGAGCAAGGCGCATCACGGCAAGTGGACCGATGCGGTCTCCAGAACCGGAGCGATCGCCATCGCCTGGGCGATCAAACCGCACGAACTGGCTGGCTGGGTCGAAAGCCGGTTGCGCGCCAAGGGCTTGCGCGCCGATCGCGATGCGGTGCAGATCCTGGTCGAGCGTGTGGAAGGCAACCTGCTGGCCGCCGCGCAGGAAATAGACAAGCTGGCCCTGCTGGCCGACGGCGATACCCTGGATGCGGAAAAGATGGAGTCGCTGGTCGCAGACGCTGCGCGTTACGACGTCTTCCGCCTGACCGATGCC
Source organism: uncultured Pseudoxanthomonas sp. (assembly GCA_965650035.1). Taxonomy (GTDB): domain Bacteria; phylum Pseudomonadota; class Gammaproteobacteria; order Xanthomonadales; family Xanthomonadaceae; genus Pseudoxanthomonas_A. The sequence continues at coordinate 167,989 of CBFGMR010000001.1, read as the reverse complement.
GTATTGGGCGGGCAGGGGCAGCAGGTGGCGCGCATGCTCGCGGGCCTGCGCGCCGAAGGCGACGTGGTCGCCGGGCTGATGCCCATGGTGGTCAAAGACCTGCTGCGCACCGCTGCGCTGGCGCGTGCGCAGGCGCGCGGTGCCAACCTGGCTTCGGAAATGAAAGCGCAGGGGATCTGGGAGACCAAGCAGGCGCCGTTCAAGCGCGCACTGCAGCGCCACCCCAATCCCGCCCGCTGGGATCGCTTCGCCGCCGAGGCCTCGCGCATCGACCGTATCGCCAAGGGCCGCGCCGACGGCGACGCCTGGGTGGCGCTGGAGCGGTTGTTGCTGGCCATTGCCGAAGCCAAGGCGGTGCGTCTGCTGGTGGCGTGAGTGGGTCAGGGGACGTACGCGTTGCTCGTATGCCCAGTGACCCCTGCAGTCGTCATCCCAGCGCACGCTGGGATCCATCTTGATCTTGCTTCTCGTCGTAAGGCCTCGAAGCAAGAGCAAAGTCAAAATGGATCCCAGCTTGCGCTGGGATGACGATAGTGGGTTCGTACGGTTTCCTGGCCATTCCTTTCTCCAGACCCATCGCCACTCAATGCTGAAACTCTTCTACGGCGGCACCTTCGATCCCGTGCACAACGGGCATGTCGCCATTGCGCGTGCCGCGCGCGACGAGTTGGATTGCACCGTGCGCCTGATGCCCGCGGCCGACCCGCCGCACCGGTCGCCGCCCGGCGCCGATGCGGGGCAACGCGCCGAGATGCTGGAGTTGGCGGTGGCCGATCAGCCGGGGCTGCGCATCGACCGACGCGAGCTGCGTCGCGAAGGCCGCTCCTACACCATCGATACTTTGCGCGAATTGCGGTTGGAATTCGGTCCCGCCATGCCTATCGCCCTGCTGATCGGCGCCGACAGTTTCGTCGGCCTGCCGACCTGGCGCGAATGGGAGGCATTGCTCGATTTCACCCATTTCGTGGTGGCGCCGCGCCCGGGAAGCCCATTGGACGGCGATTTGTCCCCCGAGCTGACGGCTGCGGTGGCGGGGCGGTGGGCGGATTCGCCCCGGACCCTCAAATCCACCCCGGCCGGCCGGTTGTTCCTGCTGGATCAGCCGCTGTATCCGGAATCGGCCAGCGATATACGTCGCCGGATCGCCGGCGGCGAGCCCTGGCAAGGCCTGGTATCGCCTGCAGTGGCGGGCTTCATCGCCCGCAACGGCCTGTATTCACAGCCGGCACCCGGACCCAGTCCGCTATAATTCGCACCAACCCCCAGAGCTTCCAAGCCTTTGTCCAGCCAAGCACAAGTCATCAAGACCCGTCTGCCCAATCCGCCGCCCTCGGTCCCTGTCCTGCTCGCCACCGTGCACGCGGCACTTGAAGAGCTCAAAGCCAAAGATGTCGTGGAAATCGACGTGCGCGGAAAGTCCAGTGTCGCCGACTACATGGTGATCGCGTCCGGCACCTCCACCCGGCATGTCAAATCCAGCGCCGACGAAGTGGTCAAGTTCGCCAAGAAGCTCGATGTGATGCCGCTGGGTGTGGAGGGCGAGCGCGAAGCCGAGTGGGTGCTGGTGGATCTGGGCGACGTTATCGTCCACGTGATGCTGCCGCGCGTGCGCGAGTTCTATGCGCTGGAGCGCTTGTGGACGGTGGGCGACCAGCCGCCCGAAGGCTACGAAACTTCGGATGAAGACCGCATCTGACTCCCTCCCCTTCAAGGGGAAGCTTGGGATGGGGATGGTGTTCCCATCCGTCCAGGTGAGCCGCAAACACAAGCAAAACCATCACTGCCCAACTCCGTATCCGGCACGGGACAGCAGGCTCCTCTTTTCGAAGCGAGCTTGAAACATGAAAGCCAGGCTCATCGCCACCGGCGAACGCGCGCCCGCATGGGTCGCACAGGGCTTTTCCGAATATCAGAAACGTCTGTCGCACTGGCTGCCGCTGGAACTCGTTGAGATAGAACCCGGCCTGCGCGGCAAGGGCCGCGATGCGCAGCGCGCCATCGATGAGGAAGGCAAACGGGTGCTGGCGGCGTTGCCGAAGAACGCGCACCTGATAGCGCTGGAAGTCACCGGAAAGCCTTATTCCTCGGAACAGCTGGCCCAGCGCATGGAACACTGGCGTGGGCAGGGCCGCGATCTGGCGTTTCTGATCGGCGGGCCTGAAGGGCATGCGCCGGAAGTGCTGGCCGCAGCCCATGAAACCTGGTCGCTGGGGCCGCTGACCTTGCCGCATATGTTGGCTCGCCTGCTGGTCGCCGAACAGCTGTACCGTGCTGCAGCGATGCTGGCCAACCATCCCTACCACCGGGCCTGAGCGTCACTGCCTTGCGAATTTCTGAAGAACCGTCATCCCAGCGAAAGCTGGGATCCATTTTGACTTTGCCCTTGGCTTTGATGCCGCTTGGCGACCCCGAAAATCAAGATGGATCCCAGCTTCCGCTGGGATGACGTGAAGTTGTATCACCGACGCAGATAGTTCTGCGACGCGCTCACTGCACTGAGAACACCACCGGCACCTTGCCGTAGGCCTGCACCGGCTGGCCGTCGCGCATCGCCGGCTGGAACAGCCAATTCTTCAGAACGTTTTCGCGTGCGCTGCGATCCAGGTTGCGGTTGCCGCTGCTGTCCAGTACCACCACTTCCAGCGGCCGGCCGTCCACGTCCACCAAGACACGCAACAACACGGTGCCCCCGATTCCGTTACGGATTTCTGTCCGCGGATAAGCGGGCGGCGGTGCCTTCACGTAGGACAAGCTACCCACGGTAACCGGACCGGTTTCCACAGGGCCGGGAACGACGACAGGGCCTGGATCCAAGGCGCCGGTGTTGTTGGTGAACACGGTGCCGCCGTCCACTATCACGGGCGGATCCAGCTTCGGAGTCGCGGTGTCCTGCGGTTCGGTGGTGGGCGTCGGGACGGTCGGCTTCGGTACGATGTCGACGATCTTCTTTTCGATGACCGGCTTTTCCCGTTCAATGAAAAAGAAGTCGGGTTTGGCATCGACGACAGGCCGTAGCACGGGCGTCGCCATCGGAATCAACAGCAACAACAGTGCTAACGCATGCACTGCGATCGCGAAGGCGATGGCCAGGATGCGCGGCAGTTCGGGACGGTTTTCGGATTGCAGGGGCAGTGTGCGAACCATGATCCACCTCCATATTGGGTATGCGGTAGGAACAACGCCTGAGCGCGAGTTACGGGGTTAAAGGCCGCGCCCCAAGCCGACAATGCGCCGGCTTTTCCGGGCTGACAAGAGGGCTTAGACCAATGGCTGAGTAGGTTGGGCTACGCCCCCGGCGCATGAAAGCCGGGCATGAGGTATTTCACGTAACGGGTTTCAGTTCCCGCGCGTCGGGGGCGTAGCCCCGACCCACGAGAAACGGCGCCGTGAGGCGCCGTTTCAGGGTCCGACCGCTGCAGGCTTACCTGCCCAGTTCGAACACCACGTCCAGATTGACCGACAGGGTGGTCTCGCCCGGCGAAACCGCGGTCGATTCCGCGCGGTCCATGCTCTTGGCCATCGCCATCATCGGCACTGGACGGAAGTTGTTGCCGCCACCCTCGGAAATGCTGACGATGCGGCGTACCTTCAGGCCCAGCGACTTGGCATAGGTTTCCGCGCGGCCCTGGGCCTTCTTCAACGCGGCCAGGCGGGCTTCGTCGTAAACCGGCTCGGGCTGGTCGATCTCGAAGCTGGGCCCGTTGATCTGGTTGCTGCCCTGCGCGGCCAGCGCGTCCAGTACCTTGCCCAGCTTGGCGATATCGCGCACTTTCAGATTGACCGTGTTGCTGGCCTGGAAACCGGTGATCTTCGGCGCCTCGTTCTCCACATAGCGGTACTGCGGGCTGAGGTTGATGCCGCTGGTCTGGATGTCTTTTTCGGCGATGCCGGCGGCCTTGATGGCGGCCATGACTTTGGCCATCTGCTCGGCGTTCTGGCGCATGGCGGCGTTGCCGTCCACCGCCTGGGTCACCACGCCGGCGGAAATGGTGGCCACGTCCGGTACGCGCGAGGCTTCGGCGTTGGCCGAGACCGAGAGCAGGGTGCCGTCGGTGGGGACCGCGTAGCCGGCGGCGTTCTGGGCATGGGCGGTCATGGCGGTGGCTCCGAGGGCGAGGGACAGGGCGAGCAGCAGTGGACGTAACGAACGGATGCGCATTGATTTCTCCTTGAGGTATGCGTGTATTGCCTAAGCCATGCAAAAGCGCGGGCTAGGGTGTTCGGGTAAGCATGAACGCGTTGTGAGCCGCGTCGGGGTTCCGCATGGCCCGCCTGCTTGAGCGGCCATTCAGTCAGCATGCGCAGGGTATCCTGCCCCTATGTTGTATCTCGCATCGAAATCGCCCCGCCGGGCAGAGCTGCTGGCCCGTCTGGGGGTGGATTTCGGCGTTCTGGACCTGGATATCCCCGAACACCGCCAACCCAACGAACCGGCCGAAGAATACGTCCGCCGCGTCGCCCGGGAGAAGGCCGGCGCCGGCCTGCTGACAGTCATGTCGGTGCCCAACGCGCTGGTGCTGGGGGCCGACACCGAAGTGATCCTGGACGAAGAGGTGTTCGGCAAGCCGCGCGATGCCGCTGATGCGGCCGCCATGCTGCGGCGTCTTTCCGGACGTACCCATCTGGCGGTGACGGCGGTTTCGCTGGTCAGCGCCAGCCGTGAGGCCCAGGCGGTATCGGTATCGGAAGTATCCTTCGCCGAACTGACGCAGGACGAGATTGCCGCCTATGTCGCCACCGGCCAGGCCGAAGGCAAGGCCGGCGCTTACGGCATCCAGGGTGCGGCGGAGCGGTTCGTGCGCCGTCTGTCCGGCAGCTATTCGGGGGTGATGGGTTTGCCATTATTCGAGACATCGCAGTTGTTGAAGTCGTTCGGGGTGCATTGATGTCCGAGGAAATACTGGTCAACGTCACCCCGCGCGAGACCCGCGTGGCCGTGGTCGAAAACGGCATGCTGCAGGAACTTCACATCGAGCGCGGTTGGCGCCGCGGCGTGGTCGGCAACATCTACAAGGGCAAGGTGCAGCGGGTGATGCCGGGCATGCAGGCCGCTTTCGTCGAGGTGGGCCTGGACCGTGCCGCTTTCCTGCACGCCAACGACGTCGTGCGCGCGGTGCCGGCGACCACCGGCGACGAAGTGGAAGTATCTCCGTCGCCAGCCACCGCCACGCCCATCGTGGAGCTTCTGCGCGACGGCCAGGACATCGTGGTGCAGGTGGTCAAGGACCCCATCGGCAGCAAGGGCGCGCGGCTTACCACGCAGATCAGCATCCCCTCGCGTTACATGGTGCTATTGCCGCAATCGAAGGTGATCGGCGTGTCCGCGCGCATCGAAGACGAAGCCGAACGCCTGCGCTTGAAGACGCTGGTCGGCGAACTGGCGGCCGCCCATGGCGGCCACGGCTACATCGTGCGCACCAACGCAGAGGGCCAATCGCAGGAGGCCCTGGCCGAAGACATCGCCTATCTCTCGCGGGTCTGGGCGCTGGTGGAGCAACGCAGCCGCGAAGCGGCGATGGGCGCCTGCATCTACGAGGACCTGACCCTGCCGCTGCGCGCGGTGCGCGACCTGATGCGCCGCGACGTGGAAAAAGTGAAGGTGGATTCGCGCGAAACCTGCGACCGCCTGCAAGCCTTTGCAGCGAAATACATGCCGGTGCTGGCCGAGCGCATCGAACACTATGCCGGCGAACGCCCGATATTCGACCTGTACGGTGTGGAAGACGAGATCGGCCGTGCGCTGGAGAAGCAGGTGCCGCTGAAATCCGGCGGCTACCTGGTGATCGACCAGACCGAGGCGATGACTACCATCGACGTCAACACCGGTTCCTTTCTGGGTCAGCGCAATCTGGAGGAAACCGTCTACCGCACCAATCTGGAAGCCGCCCAATCGGTGGCGCGCCAGCTGCGCCTGCGCAACCTGGGCGGCATCATCATCATCGATTTCATCGACATGGACGATCCGGAGCACCGCCGCCAGGTGCTGCGTACGCTGGAGAAGGCGCTGTCGCGCGATCACGCCAAGACCACGGTGTACGAGTTCTCGCCGTTGGGCCTGGTGGAGATGACGCGCAAACGCACCATCGAAAGCCTGGAACGCCAGTTGTCCGAGTCCTGCCACGAGTGCGGCGGCCGCGGCACGGTGAAGACCGCCGAGACCGTCACTTACGAAATCTTCCGCGAGATCACCCGCGCCGTGCGCCAGTTCGAAGCGGCGCGTTTGCTGGTGATCGCTTCGCCAAAAGTGGTCGCCCGCATCACTGAAGAGGAATCGCCGGCGGTGGCGGAGCTTGAGGAATTCCTGGGCAAGTCGATCCGCTTCCAGGCCGATGAGCAATACCTGCAGGAGCAGTTCGATGTGGTGCTGCTCTGATTCCGGTCCGGTCTTGATGCGGATGGCGGGTTGATGCCCACTCCGTTGCGTCGCCGTTTGCGTCTTGCGCGTCGTGGCGTTTGGTACGTCGCGGCCGGCCTGCTGGTATGCATGGCGCTGGTGCTGGGCGTGGCCAGCCAGGTGCTGCCGCTTGCCGAAAGCCATCCGGAGAAGATCGCCGCCTGGTTGAGCGCGCGCGCCGGTAGGCCGGTGGCGTTCGATCATGTGACGACCGAATGGACGCGCCGCGGGCCGTTGTTGCGCCTGGACGGGTTGCGCTTGGGCGAAGGCGGCGACGCGGTGCGCATCGGCGAAGCCGAAGTGCTGGTGTCGATGTACGCGGGGCTGTTGCCGGGGCGGTCGTTCACAGAGCTGCGCTTGCGTGGATTGTCGTTGACCCTGCAGCGCGCCGACGACGGAACGTGGTCGGTGCTCGGATTGCCTGGACAGAAAGCCGCTGGCGATCCGTTGAAGAATCTCGAAGGCCTGGGCGAGCTGCAGGTGATCGACGGCAAGCTGTCGGTGCTGGCGCCGGCGCTGGGCTGGAATCTGCAACTGCCGAAGATCGATCTGCGTTTGCGCGTGGATGGCGACCGCGTACGCGCCGGCACCCGCGCATGGATACGCAAGGACGGCGCGCCGGTGCAGGTCGCATTCGACTTCGATCGCAGCAGCGGCGATGGCCGCGCCTATCTGGATGCGCAGGCGGTGGACATGGCGGAGTGGGCTTCCTTGCTGCGCTATGCCGGCGTGACTGCCGAAACCGGCAAGGGACGGGTGCAGGGGTGGGTCGAATTGCGCGAACGGCGCGTGGTTCTGGCCACTTCGGAATTGAAGCTGCAACACGTGGGTCTGCGTGGTGCTGCTCTGACAGGCAACGGCAGTGCGCCGCGCGTGCAATTCGATCGTGTGGAAGGCCGGGTACGCTGGCGCCTCTCCAGCAACGGCTGGCGCTTCGATGCGCCGCAACTGTTGGTGGGCAATGAGCAGGCGCCGCAAAAGCTGGATGGGCTGGTGCTCGCGGGCGGTCGCGAGTATGCATTGCTGGCTAACCAGATCGATGCCGCCCCGCTATTTTCGTTGATGGGATTGAGCGACCGCGTCGATCCCGGACTGCGCCGATGGCTGTCGCAGGCCAAACCCGGCGCCCGTCTGGCCCGGGTGACCCTGATCGGAAGCCGTACGGCGGGCATGCGCGCGCAAGGACGGCTGGAGGGCATCAGCTTCCATGCGATAGGCCATTCGCCCGGCCTCAATGGGTTGGCGGGCGAATTCGTCGGCGACGAACAGGGCTTTGCGTTGAAGCTGGACCCCAAGACCGCTTTTCGTTTCGACTGGCCCACCGGTTTCGGCGTGGTCCATGAAGCAAGGCTGGAGGGTTCCCTGGCAGGTTGGCGCGAGGGCGCGGGCTGGCGGGTGGGCACTTCGTCGTTGCGGATCCGGGGCAAGGATTTCGGCGTCCAGGCGCGCGGCGGATTGTGGTTCCAAGGCGACGGCACGCGGCCATGGATCGACATCGCCGCCGATATCGACGAAACCCCGGTATTCGCCGCGAAGGGATTCTGGATACACGACAAGATGTCCAAGGCCGCGGTGGACTGGCTCAATCGCGCGCTGGTTGGCGGCAAGGTGCGCAACGGACGCGCGATCGTCTCCGGCGATCTCGACGACTGGCCGTTCACCCGCAACAACGGACGTTTCGAAGCGGTGGCGCGGATCGAGGGCGGGCAGTTCAAGTTCCAGCCCGACTGGCCGGCGATGGATCAGGTGAGCGCAGACATCGCCTTCATCGGCAATGGCTTTTCCATCGAGGGGCAGGGTGCACTGGCCGGCGTGCGCATAGACCAATTCAAGGCCGGCATTCCCGAGTTCTCCAAGGCTGAGCTTTCGATCAGCGCGCGCGGTGGTTCCGACGCGGCGCAGATGCTGGCGATGCTGCGGCAGTCGCCGCTGCAGAAGAAATACGGCGACACCCTGACCAGCCTGACCGCCAGCGGTCCGGCGCGTGCCACTTACGAAATGCTGCTGCCCCTGCATGCGCAGAGCAGCACGGCAAGGAAAACCCGCGGCACAGTCGAACTGTCCGACGCGCGCCTGTCCGACAAACGTTGGAACCTGGACTTCGAGAATGTGCGCGGCAAGGCCGATTTCGATGATGAAGGCTTCACCGCCGAAAAGCTGGCGGTCAGCCGGAAAGTGCAATCTGGCGTTGCCCAGCCCGGCCAGCTTTCCCTGCGCGCCGGCGGCGGCGTCCGCGACAGGCAGCATGCTTTCGAGGCCGAGCTGTCGGCGAATCTGTCGGCATCGGAGCTGCTGGATCGCGTACCCGAAATCGTCTGGCTCAAGCCTTATGTGGAAGGGCATTCGCAATGGACGGTTGGAGTAACCGTGCCGAAAGGCGGAGCACCCAACACGCCCAGCAGGTTGAGCCTGCGTTCGGATCTGGTGGGCACCACGCTCAAGCTGCCCGCGCCGCTGGACAAACCGGCTTTCATGGCGCTGCCAACCACCGTGCAGACCTCGATGCCGATGGGCGCGGGCAATATCGATGTCGCCTTCGGAAAACTGCTGGCCTTGCGCGCGCGCGGCGGCGATGGCCGGCAGAGCGGCGTGCGCGTGGTGCTGGGCTCCAGCGTAGTGACCGAGGTGGCTCCTGCCTCCGGCCTGGTCGCCAGTGGCCGGACGGCTGTGCTGGATGCGATCGAATGGATCGCGCTCGCCAACAAGAGCGGTAGCGGCAACGGCAACGGCAACGGCCTGCCCCTGCGTCGCATAGACATCACCGCCGATCGCTTGCTGCTGCTGGGTTCGGCGTTTCCGGACACGCGTCTGCAAGCCGTGCCTTCGGGCAATGCGCTGGCAGTGACGCTGGCAGGTCCGGCGCTGGCCGGGTCGGTACTGGTGCCCGACGCGAAAGGCGCAACCATCACCGGCAAGTTCGCGCGTCTGTATTGGCGCTCGGCGACGCCTGGTAACCCCGGTGCCGCCAATGCAGCCGCTGCCGACGTCAGCGATCCTTTCGATCCGGCCGTCATTCCCTCGCAGCATCTGGATATCGACGACTTGCGCTTCGGCGATGCCCGCCTGGGCAGCGCGCAACTGCGCACGCAGCAAACCGCTGCCGGTATGCGCGTGCAGCAGCTGGCGTTGCGATCGCCCAAGCAGAAGATCGACATCCAGGGCGACTGGCTGGGACGCGGCGCTGCTGCGCGCACGCAGCTGACCGCCGATATCGACAGCCAGGACCTGGGCGATCTGCTGGACGATCTGGGAATCAAGGGCCGCGTGGGCGGCGGTTCCGGCAAGGTGAAATTCGATGCGAACTGGTCGGGCAGTCCGGCTGCGTTCTCGTTGTCCACGATGCAGGGCAACCTGCGCATTGCCGCGCGCAACGGCCAGTTGCTCGAAGTGGAACCCGGCGCCGGACGGGTGCTGGGCCTGCTCAGCCTGACCCAGTTGCCGCGACGGATGATGCTGGACTTCCGCGATTTCTTTTCCAAGGGCTTCGCGTTCAACCGCATCGACGGCAACGTGCGTTTCGGCGCCGGCGTCGCGCGCAGCGAGGACATGGTGATGGATGGCCCGGCCGCGCAGATCAACATCCGCGGCAGCACCGATCTGCGCGCGCAACGTTTCGACCAGACCATCGAAGTGCTGCCCAAGTCCGGCAATCTGTTGACGGTGGTGGGTGCGGTGGCGGGCGGTCCGCTGGGCGCGGCGATTGGCGCGGCCGCCAATGCGGTATTGAAGAAACCATTGGGCGAGATCGGCGCCAAGACCTATCGCGTGACCGGGCCTTGGAAGGACCCCAAGGTGGAGGTCGTCGGGCGCGAGCAGTCGCGGGCCGAGGCGGCCGGAACGGCTAACGCAGCTGGAGCGCCTTGATGCGATTTTCCCTTCTCCCACTGGGAGAAGGTGCCCGAAGGGCGGATGAGGGAATGGATTGTCAGATCGAAGGACAGGTTCCGTAGGTTGGAATTCTCCCTCCCTCATCCGTCGCTTCGCGCCACCTTCTCCCGGCGGGAGAAGGGAAAGGCTGCTTGTCTTTACTAATTCCTGCCCCAAACTGAGCTTCTATGACCAATTCCTCGCTGGCTCTCGCCGAAACCCGCCTCCTCCTCCCCGCCGGCCTCGACCAGAACGGCCTGCATCGCGCCTTCGGCACCTTGCTGGGCCCCGGCATCGATTTCGGCGATCTGTATTTCCAGCATTCCCGGCGCGAAAGCTGGACGGTGGAGGACGGCATCGTCAAAGACGGTGCGCATTCCATCGACCAGGGCGTGGGCGTGCGTGCGATCTCCGGCGAGAAGACAGGTTTCGCCTATTCCGACGACATCAATCCGCAGGCGCTGTTGAGTGCGGCCGGTTCGGCGCGCGCCATCGCTCGCGACGGCAGTTCGCATTCGCCGCATGCGCTGGTGCGCGGCAGCGGCCGTGCGCTGTACTCCAGCGACGATCCCATCGACGCGCTCGACAACGACGCCAAGGTGGAAGCTTTGCGCGTAGTCGACAAACTGCTGCGCGCCGCCGACCCGCGCGTACAACAGGTCACCGTGAGCCTGGCGGGCGGCGTCGACACGGTGCTGGTGGCGCGTAGCGACGGCGTGCTGGCCGCCGACGTGCGTCCGCTGGTGCGCATGAATATCCAGGTGATCGTGGAACAGAACGGCCGGCGTGAATCCGGCTATGCCGGTTTTGGCGGGCGCTATTCGTACGCGGAGTTGTTCGGCGGCGGCAAACCGGAGCAGTTCGCCCGCGAAGCGTTGCGACAGGCGCTGGTGAATCTGGAAGCCGTGGACGCGCCCGCCGGGATGATGCCGGTGGTGCTGGGTTCCGGCTGGCCGGGCGTGTTGCTGCATGAAGCCGTGGGTCACGGATTGGAGGGCGACTTCAACCGCAAGGGTACGTCGACCTATGCGGGCCGCATGGGCCAGCGCGTCGCCTCGCCGGGCGTCACCATCGTCGACGATGGCACCTTGCCCGGTCGCCGCGGTTCGCTGAATGTCGATGACGAGGGCACGCAGACCAATTGCACCACGCTCATCGATGACGGCGTGCTGGTCGGCTACATGCAGGACACGCTCAATGCGCGTTTGATGGGCGTTGCGCCCACCGGCAACGGCCGTCGCGAATCCTTCGCGCACCTGCCGATGCCGCGCATGACCAACACCTACATGCTGGCGGGACAGCACGATCCGCAGGACATGATCCGTTCGGTGAAGAAGGGTTTGTACGCGGTGAATTTCGGCGGCGGCCAGGTCGACATCACCAGCGGCAAGTACGTGTTCTCGGCTACCGAGGCGTATCTGATCGAAGACGGAAAGGTCACCGCGCCGGTCAAGGGCGCGACTCTGATCGGCAACGGCCCGGAAACCATGCAGAAGGTGAAGATGATCGGTCACGACCTTGCGCTGGATGCCGGCGTGGGCGTGTGTGGCAAGGACGGGCAGAGCGTGCCGGTGGGTGTGGGGCAGCCTTCGTTGTTGATCGAAGGCATTACTGTGGGTGGGACGCGGGCTTGAAATTGTCTTGCCTTTCCCTTCTCCCTTCGGGAGAAGAGCCTGCCCCGTACTTGATACGGGGTGGCGCGCAGCGACGGATGAGGGTGCGGCGAAGGGACATTTCGTCGGTATCTGGGAGCCCAACAACGAGCGTCATGGGGAACGATGTCCGGAAATCGCGGTCCGCGCTACCGCGTCTGCGCCGTACCCTCACCCCAACCCCTCTCCCGACGGGAGAGGGGCTAAAGCTCGTCTTCGTCCGCGCTATCGTCGTTCTCTACAAGCAGCTCGCGCAACTCGCGGAACAATTCGCGGTACGCATGCGGCGGCTTGTTTTTCTTCCGCTCTTCGCCCGCGTTGCGGACCAGCTGGCGCAGGTGCTGACGATCGGCCGTCGGAAATTCGGACAACAGGCCGGCCAGCGCAGCGTCGCCGTCTTCCAGCAGGCGCGAACGCCAGGTTTCCACCGTGTGAAGGATCGCCGTCTCGCGCCGCTTGGCGTCGCCGCCTACTTCCATCGCATCGCGGATCGCATCCAGAGTCTCGTCGCTTTCCCGCCGCATCTGCTTGGCCAGGAACTGCAGCTGCCGCTTGTGCGCGATGTGCGAGGTGATCCGCTGGGTTTCGTGGATATGTTCCAGCAGTTCCTCGGGAATCGGCAGCTTGGCCAGGTGCGCCGGCGCAAGCGCGACGAGTTTTTCCCCCAGGCTGCGGATGTCCAGCGCTTCGCGCCTTTGTTCGCTGCGGCTGGGGCCCAGGAATTCGCCGGTCTCCGGGTCGGTTCCACGCATGTTCGTTCTCCAAAACTTCGATACAGGATAAGCCATTGAACGCGATCGCCGATTTTTCAGCCGACGACAGCCTGCAGCGACTGGACGCGCTGGAGAGCCTCTCCCGGCGCCTGCTGGACCGCGCCCGCGCTTCGGGCGCCAGCCAGGCCGAGGTCAGCTGCAGCGAAGACCGGGGCCTGAACGTCAATGTGCGCATGGGTGCGGTGGAAACCGTGGAGTCCACCCGTGACCGCAGCATCGGCGTCACCGTGTACTTCGGCCAGCGCAAGGGCAGTGCCAGCACCGCCGACCTGCGCGAGGAAAGCCTGGATGCCACGGTGGCGCAGGCCTGTGCCATAGCGCGCTACACCGAGCACGATGAAGCCGCCGGCCTGGCCGACGCGGCGCTGATGGCCACCGAATTTCCGGATCTGGACGCCTGGCATCCCTGGGCGCTGGAGGCCGACCACGCCATCGATCTGGCCCTGGCCTGCGAGTCGGCCGGACGCGGGTTCGATTCGCGCATCGCCAATTCGGATGGAACCTCCGTGGGCAGCGGCGAAAGCATTTCCGTCTACGCCAATTCGCACGGATTCTTCGGACACGATCGCAGTACCCAGCACTCCATCGGCTGCGCGTTGATCGCAGGTCAAGGCGATGACATGCAGCGCGACGGCTGGTACAGCAGCGCCCTGTCGCGCGAAGGCCTGGAAGCGCCTGTGGCCATCGGCCGCCATGCGGCCGAGCGCACGCTGGCGCGCCTGTCGCCACGATCGGTGGCCACCGGCCAGTATCCGGTGCTGTTTGCGGCCGAAGTCGCGCGTTCGCTGATCGGACATCTGCTGGGTGCGGTTTCCGGCGGCGCCTTGTACCGGCGCGCCAGTTTCTTGCTGGACCATGCCGGCAAGCGGATTTTTCCGGACTGGTTCGCCATCGAGGAGTTGCCGCTGCTGCGCGGCGGCCTGCGCTCGGCGGCCTTCGATGCCGAAGGCGTAGCGACCCGCCAAGCGCCGCTGGTGAGCGATGGCGTACTGCAGCGTTATGTGCTGGGAAGTTATTCGGCCCGCAAGTTGGGCCTGCAGACCACGGCCAATGCCGGTGGCGTGCATAACCTCAAGGTCGCCGCGAATGCGGGCGGTTTCGAGGAAATGGTGGGTGGCCTGTCCAACGGACTGCTGGTCACCGAACTGATGGGGCAGGGTGTGAACCCGGTCACAGGCGATTACTCGCGAGGCGCGGCCGGATTCTGGGTGGAGAACGGCGCCATCGCTTATCCGGTGGATGGGGTCACCATCGCCGGCAACTTGAAGGATGTGTTCTCCGGCATAGAGGCGGTGGGCCACGATGTAGATCCCAGGTCGCACATCAGCTGCGGCTCGATCCTGGTGGGTAGCATGACCGTCGCAGGCGGGGACTAGAAAGCCCGCAATTCTTCCTCCGGGAGCGGTCGCGGCGCGCTGCCATGGTCGGCGTGTCGGGTTGTTCGCGGCGCGGTCGAGCGCTTGGCCGTTGCCGGTGGCGATTGACGTTATCCTAGACACAGGCGGCCTGCGCCCGTAGTGTCGCACCGGCTAGCCTACCGATCGCCACCCACAACACTTACGCAAGGGGAATACGCAATGAGTGAATTCGATAACGTGACCGCCGCACCGCCACCGCCGTCGGGTGTGCCGTCAGCTGAAGAGAAACAATGGGGCCTGTTTGCGCATTTATCGTCGCTTGCAGGTCTGATCATTCCTTTCGGTAATGTGCTTGGTCCGCTGATCGTATGGCAGGTCAAGAAGGACACTCTTCCTTTTGCTGCCGATCAGGGCAAAGAAGCGCTCAATTTCAATATTACGGTCGCCATTGCAGCGATCATTTGCGGCTTGTTGACTTTGGTGCTTATCGGATTCGTCTTGTTGCCGCTCGTCGGTCTGGCATGGCTGATCTTCACCATATTGGGTGCGATGAAGGCCAACAGCGGTGAAGCTTATCGCTACCCGTTCGCATTGCGCCTGATCAAGTAACCAGGCATCGATTCCTGCACGAAGGCCCGGCTAGTCCGGGCCTTTGTCGTTTCCGTACGGCGATTCGTGCAGCTGCGCGCGATTCCGGCGGCTCGACGCCGCAGAAAGGCTTTCTTCGTCAACGTAATGTGCTGTGGGGCGTTAGCCCTGTTGTCCATCGTGTCGTGGAGTCAGCACATGCCTTCAACGGAAGCCGTCAGCGCAGTCAACCGCTTCGGCCTGGGTGCCAGGCCAGGAGAGCTCTCAGGCATCGGCGATGCCCGCGTCTGGCTGAATGCGCAGTTGCGTGGCGACGCGTCGCAGTCCGCTTTTTCGGGCTTGCCCTCCAGCCTGGATTACCTGCGCCGCGAAACCGAATACCTGGAGCAGCGCCGCCAAAGCAAACGTTCGGGCGAAAATTCCCAGGCCAAGCAGATGAAGATCGGCCAACTCTACCGGCAGTCTCTGATGCAGGAGCTCGGGCGCCGCTACCAGGTCGCCGTCGCCAGCGAAAACAGTTTCGTCGAACGACTGGTGCGTTTCTGGTCCAATCATTTCGCCATTTCCGTGGACAAGCGCCAGGCTGCGCTGTATGCCGCGCCGATGGAGCGCGAAGCGATCCGTCCCAACGTGCTGGGAAGCTTTTCCGATCTGCTGCTGGCGGTGGAAACGCATCCGGGCATGCTGCGCTATCTGGACAACGTGCGTTCGGTCGGCGCCGATTCCGTGTATGCCGAACGCATGCGGAAACGTGCGGCTAAGCGCGCGGACAAACCAAAACGCGAGCTGGGGCTGAATGAGAATCTGGCGCGGGAAATACTGGAACTGCATACCCTGGGCGTGGACGGCGGCTACACCCAGGGCGATGTCACCGAACTGGCGCGCGCGATCACCGGATGGGGCGTGCCCCTGGCGCAGGACTGGAAGCGCGGTACGCCGCGTTCTTCTTTCGTCTTCCGCGCCGTGGCGCATGAGGGAGGCACGCGTGAGCTGTTGGGCCAGCGCTATCCGGAAAGCGGGGAGACGCAGGGCCGAGCCATTCTGTCCGATCTGTCGCTGCATCCGGCTACCGCGCGTCACCTGGCGTACAAACTGGCGCGGCACTTCGTCAGCGACGATCCACCCGCTGCGCTGGTGGAGCGCATGGCCGGCGCGTGGCGGCGCAGCGAGGGCGATTTGCCCACCGTGTATCGCGCCTTGATAGAAAGCCCGGAAGCCTGGTCGCCGACAGCACGCAAGTTCAAAACGCCCGATGATTTCCTGGTATCGGCGCTGCGCGCGCTGGATATGCCGCCAACGGACAATCCGCGCATGTCGATTGGATTGCTCACGCGCATGGGGCAGCCCCCGTTCACGCCGCGATCGCCGGCGGGGTTCGCCGACGACACCGCGCAGTGGAGCGGACCGGACGCGTTGTGGAAACGCGTGCAGGCCGCCAGCAGCATCGCCGACGCGGCGCCTGCCGAACGCGCCGATCCGTTGAGGGTGTCGCAGGAAATATTCGCCGGCAATCTGGATGGCGAAACCATGACCGCATTGCGGCGCGCCGAATCGCCGCGCGATGGACTGGCGTTGTTGATCGCCAGCCCCGCTTTTCAGTGGAGGACTTGAAATGGGCCTGACCCGACGTGGTTTCATCGGCGCCGCGGGCGCATTGACCAGCTTGACCCTATGGCCGAGTCTGGGCATGGCGGCCGCGAACGACACCCGCATGTTGGTCGTGTTGTTGCGCGGCGGCGTGGATGGGCTGCACGTGGTGGCGCCACGCAACGACCCTGCCTACACCCGTCTGCGCGGCAATCTGGCTCCTGCCGATGCGCGGGCATTGGATACGGATTTCGCGTTGCACCCGTCGCTTTTCTTCGCCCACGAACTCTACGGCCGCAAGCAGTTGTTGCCGGTGATCGCGATCGCTCCGCCGTATCGTCAGCGCTCCCATTTCGAAGCCCAGGACTGCCTGGAAAACGGTACGGCGCGGGCGGGCGGCATCCCGACCGGTTGGCTCAATCGCTGCGTCTCGGCCATGGCCGGTACCGAAGCCTTGTCGCTCACCACGGTGATGCCGTTGATCATGCGCGGTCCGGGCGATGCGACCACCTGGTCGCCGCCTTTGCCCGAGGAGGTCAATCCGGTCCTGCTGCAGCGACTGCAGACGCTATACGCGGCCGATCCGAAGTTGGCGGCTTCCTTCGCGCGCGCAGTCGATAGCCAGGACATGGAGATGAGCGGTGGCAAAGGCGGGCGTCTGCCGCAGGCGATGGCTTCGGCTGCCGGTTTCATGGCCAAAACGGGCGGGCCGCGCATCGCCTTCGTCGAGGATTCCGGCTGGGACACGCATAGCAATCAGGCCGCTGTGCTGACGCGCAAGCTCAAGGAACTGGATGCGGGGCTGCGTACCTTCCACGACGGCATGGTGCCGCTCTGGAACAGGACAGTGGTGGTTGTGGTCAGCGAATTCGGCCGCACCGCGGCCGTTAACGGCACAGGCGGCACTGATCACGGCACCGGCGGCGTTGCGTTGCTCGCCGGCGGCGCGGTGAATGGCGGACGCATCGCCGGTGATTGGCCGGGGTTGGCGCAAGGCGCTTTGAACGAAGGACGCGATCTGCGCGCTACCAGCGACACGCGTGCGCTACTCAAGGGTGTGCTGACAGCGCATCTTCGCGTGTCCGAATCGGCGCTGGAGACGCAGGTGTTTCCCGATAGCCGCAACGTGCGAGCGATTGAAAGACTGATTTTGTAGGAGCGGGCTCTGCCCGCGACCAGGCGTTACCGGTAAGGCTTCGTCGCGGGCAGGGCCCGCTCCTACAAGAAAGCGTTAATGCGTGCGATGGATGGCCAGCTTGCCCAGCGCCCACAGCGCGGTGGCATGTTCGCGGAAAGGCGACAGCGCATCGTGCATGACCCTGTCCAGCTCGACCAGCTTGGCTTTCGCGCCGTCCATGCCCAACAGGGCGGGATAGGTGGATTTGGCCTGCGCTGCGTCCTTGCCGATAGTTTTGCCCAGCCGCTCCGAACTCGATTCCACGTCCAGGATGTCGTCGCGCACCTGGAAGGCCAGGCCCAGCGCGTCGGCGAAGGTATCCAGCAACTTGAGCGTGCCTTCATCGATGCTGCCGCCCATCGCCCCCATGCGCACCGAGGCCCGGATCAGCGCACCGGTCTTGAGGCGGTGCATGCGTTCCAGGTCGACAAGCGTCTGCACCTGGCCGGTGGCGCCGATATCCAGCGCCTGCCCGCCGCACATGCCGCCCGCGCCGGCGGCAACACTCAAGGCGCGCAGCCAGGACACGCGCAGTTCGGAGGCGACCGGCGCTTCGGCCAGTATTTCGAAAGCCAGGGACTGCAACGCATCGCCGGCCAGTATCGCAGTGGCTTCGTCGAAGGCGACATGCACGGTGGGCCGGCCGCGGCGCAAGGCGTCGTCGTCCATCGCCGGCAGGTCGTCGTGCACCAGCGAATAGGCGTGGATCA
The DNA here is from genome assembly GCA_965650035.1 of uncultured Pseudoxanthomonas sp. Taxonomy (GTDB): domain Bacteria; phylum Pseudomonadota; class Gammaproteobacteria; order Xanthomonadales; family Xanthomonadaceae; genus Pseudoxanthomonas_A. The sequence continues at coordinate 149,883 of CBFGMR010000001.1, read as the reverse complement.
ACTCCACCGCCGCCGCGGGCGCGTCCAGCCAGCGCTCGTCGGTGCCGAACACCGCGCCTGTCGCATAGACCAGCAAGGGCCGTATGCGCTTACCGCCCCCCAGCACCGCGTGGCGCATGGCTGCGTGCAGGCGTTGCGGAGGAATCGAGGCCGAGGGCAGGGCTTGGCCTAGAGCGGTTTCGACGCGTTGGGCCCAGCGCAGGAACGGGGCTTCAGTTTCCATCGGGCAGCGGCGCAAAGGGTTCGGCCGCGTCGGGTTGCTCCGGATCGCTGAGCAGGCGCACACGCAGCTCGGCCTGTTCCAATGCGGCCTGGCAACGCCGGTACAGGCTCACGCCGCGCTCGTACGCGGCCAGCGACTCTTCCAGGCTCATCTCGCCCTGTTCCATTTTCTCGACCAGCAGTTCCAGCTCGTCCAGCGACTGCTCGAAATGGGCGACGGGGGAGGCTGCGGGGGCTTCGGTGGCGGGTTTGCGTGGCATGGGGGAAGTTTGGGGATGCGGGGGGAATAGGTCAATGCAGGTCGTTCATGGTTGGCGCGCCCAGTGCAGGCGCGCGCCCGCCTCGCGCAGCCATGTATCGAAACCGGCGGAATAAGCCAGGTCCGCGATCGCCACCAGCTCGCCTGACTCATTGGACAGCAAGGGCAGAGCCTCCCGTTCCCAGGGCGGCACGCCGAGTTCCTGCAGCAGGTTCTTGAGCGTATGCGAATTCGCACGGCCGGGCAGGGCGATGCGCTCTCCGCCCTGGCGTGCGAACACGCGCAAGGGCGAAGGAAATGCGGCCACGCCCTCCAGTCGCAGCAGATCTCCGCCCGGCAGCGGCAGCGGCTCCTGTCCGTTCCATTCCGCGTTCCACTCGACCGGCAACGGTTCGCGCCGCCGTTGCGCATGCAGCAGGTCGCGCCAGCGTTCGATTACCCCGTCGCGCCATTCGAAGCGTGCCTGGGCATCGGCGCGTGCAGGAAGCAAGTCGGTCTCGATCTGCTCAACGCCTTCGCCAGGCAGCGGCGGGAGACCGAGTTCATCGATCCAACGGCGCAACGCGCGCGCGCGCCGCGTCGCCGGCAGTTCCAGCAGCGCCGTTACCGAAAGCGCGCGCGGATCAGCCGTGCGGGCCATCGCCAGCGCCAAGGCGTCCTCCCGCTCCAGCAGTTCGACGGCATCGGCACTCAGCACCGCGCTGCGGGTGAAGGCGGCATCGACCTGCGGCCAGCGTTCGCGCAGCAGCGGCAGCACGCGCTGACGCAGGAAATTGCGGTCGTGGCGCAGGTCTTCGTTGCTGGGATCTTCCAGCCAGGCCAGGCCGTGCTGGTTCGCGTAAGCGAGCAGTTCGCTTCGTGGGGTGTCCAGCAGGGGGCGCCAGTGTTTTCCCGCAGCGAATTTCCGCCATGGCCGCATCGCCGCCAATCCATCCGGCCCGGATCCGCGTAGCGCGCGCAGCAGGAAGGTTTCCGCCTGGTCGTCGCGATGATGGGCGGTGATCAGGATCCCGTCCGGCTCCAGCAGGTTTTCGAACGCGGCATAGCGGGCCTTGCGTGCCGCCGCTTCCAGTCCTTCGCCACCATCGCGCTCGACTATGACTTCGACCACGATCAGCGGTACCTCAAGCGCATCGCAGAATTCGGCGCAGTGGCTCGCCCACTTGCCGGCCGACGAATGCAGGCCATGATGGACGTGCACGGCACGCAGGCCTTGCGCACGCGTCTGCGGATCCTGCGCCAGCGCATGCAGCAGTACCGTGGAGTCCAGCCCGCCGCTTAAGCCCACCAGCAGCGGAGCGGCGCTCGTACTGCGCAGGACGCCGTGCAAAGTGGCGGTAGGGTCGGCGGCGGTCATGTGCGCATGCTAGCGGTTGCGCCAGTGACATGCAGCGATCCATGGCCGGTGCCATCGCGGCACGATGCGCCCGGTTACATTGCAGGGCCGTTCCCCAGGCGATTTTCATGACGTTGTTCGAACCTTTCCGTCAGCGTTCGCTGACGCTGCGCAACCGTGTCGTGGTTTCGCCGATGTGCCAGTACTCGCTGCCCGATGGGGTCCCCGGCGAGTGGCATCTGGCCCATCTGGGCAGCCGCGCGGTCGGCGGCGCTTCGGCGGTCATCACCGAAGCCGCCGCGGTTTCCGCCGAGGGCCGTATTTCGCCCGTCGATGCGGGCTTCTGGAACGATACCCAGGCGCAGGCCTGGTCGCGGATCGCGGCTTTCATTCGCGGGCAGGGCGCGATTGCCGGCACGCAGCTCGCGCATGCCGGGCGCAAGGCCAGCACGGCCGAGCCATGGAAAGGCGGCAAGGCAGTAGCGATCGCGGACGGTGGCTGGCAACCGGTGGCGCCTTCGGCCTTGGCTTTCAGCGACGACTATCCGTTTCCGCAGGCGTTGGACGAAACGGGAATCTCGAAGGTGGTCGCCGACTTTCGTGCAGCGGCGGTGCGTGCCCTGGACGCCGGTTTCCAGTTGATAGAACTGCACGCGGCGCATGGATACCTGCTGCACCAGTTCCTTTCTCCGCTATCCAATCGGCGCAACGACCGCTGGGGCGGAAGCTTCGAAAACCGTGTGCGACTGGCTCGCGAAGTCCTCATTGCATTGCGCGAGGTATGGCCGGAAAAATATCCGCTGTGGGTGCGCATCTCCGCTACCGACTGGGCCGAGGGTGGCTGGGACATCGAACAAAGCATCGAATTGTCTCGCGGATTATCCGGACTGGGCGTGGATCTGGTGGACGTATCCAGCGGCGGATTGGTGCCGGGAGTGAAGATTCCCGTCGGTCCGGGCTACCAGGTGGATTTCGCTACGCGCGTGCGCAGCGAAGCCGGCATCGCCACCGGCGCGGTGGGGCTGATCACCGAACCGCAGCAGGCCGAAGCCATCGTCGCGGGTGGCCAAGCCGACGTGGTCTTGCTGGCGCGCGAGGAACTGCGAGATCCCTACTGGCCCCGCCGCGCCGCCAAGGCGCTTGGGGTGGAAATCGAAGTGCCGCTGCAATATCAACGTGCCTGGTGAAGCAACCGTTTCGCGACTCAAGTCGCCTTTACGAAGCGAAGCGTCCCGTCGTAGGAGCGATGCAAGTCGCGAATAGACACTCTTTCACCGTGCCTCGGTTTCGCGACTCACGTCGCTCCTACGAACGCAAGGCGGCCAACTCGCGCCGGGCGACATCGATCCACTCGCGTTGTTCGCGCTGGTAGTACTTGGGCGATGCGGCCGAGCGGGTCAGTATTTCGTTGAATATTTCCTTGGCCTTGACCGTGTCGCCATGGCGTACCAGCAACGAGCCGTAGCGCGCCCGCGCTTCTTCCCCGGGATATCCCTGCACTACATTCTCGTATTCGTGCAGCGCGGCCGGTACATCGCCGCTGGCTTCGACCGTGCGCGCGTAGAGCAGATGCCCATCCTTGGACCGGTAGTCGGGATTGGCCGCGATCAGCGCATCCAGCGTCTGCCGCGCCTGTTGCGGCTGGCCCAGGCCGAACTGCGCCTTCGCCAACCCCGTCATCGTTTCCGGGTCGGTTTCGTAAAGACCCTTGAGCGCACCCTTGTAAAGCTCGGCCGCCTGCTGGAAGTCGCCGCTCGCCAGGCTTTCCTCCGCCAGACGGCGCCGGTTCATCTGCGTGTCGGAAAGTCCGAACTGGCGGCTGGCGTGGCGTTTTTCGCGTTCGGGATCGATCTTCGCGGCGACCTTTCGCACCACGCGCCGCGCGCTCGGATCGTTGCGCATGCCGGGCAATATCTCGGCGATGAAATAGATCAGCATTCCAAGAAACGGGAACACCAGCAGAATAAAGATCCAGTACAACGGCCGGCCGGTGCGGACGACGTGGACGCAGCACGCGATCTGAAGGGCGATGGAGAGGATGAAGAGTGGGTTCATGAAGGCCGACGTCGTGCGCGATGAAGATTTGTAGGAGCGACGCGAGTCGCGAAGCCATGGAGAATTGAATGGTTACGGGCTTCGCGACTTGCGTCGCTCCTACAGGAGCCGAGAAACGTTATGCGGCTTCGTACGCTCCGTAGCCGCGCAGCCGCTGGTAGCGCTGCTTCAGCAACTCATCCATCGGCAATTGCTCCAACGCATCCAACTCGTTGAGCAGCACGGCTTTCAGGCGCGTGGCCATCTGCCGCGGATTGCGGTGCGCGCCGCCGATGGGTTCGCGCACCACTTTGTCCACCAGGCCCAGCGAGAGCAGGCGCTTGGCGGTGATGCCGAGTTGTTCGGCGGCGTCCTTGGCCTTGTCGGCCGACTTCCACAGGATCGACGCGCAGCCTTCCGGAGAAATCACCGAGTAGGTGCCGTATTCCAGCATCAGTGTGCGATCGCCGACGCCGATCGCCAGCGCGCCGCCCGAGCCGCCTTCACCGATCACCGTGCACACGATAGGCACTTTCAATTCGGCCATTTCCATCAGGTTGCGGGCGATGGCTTCGGACTGGCCGCGTTCTTCCGCACCCACGCCGGGGTAGGCGCCGGGGGTGTCGATGAAGGTCAGCAGCGGCAGCTTGAAGCGCTCTGCCAGTTTCATCAGACGCAGCGCCTTGCGGTAGCCCTCGGGGCGCGGCATGCCGAAGTTGCGCGCGATCTTGCTCTTGGTGTCGCGGCCTTTCTGATGACCGATGATGACCACGCTGCGTCCGTCGATACGGCCCAGGCCGCCGACGATGGCGGCGTCGTCGGCATAAGCGCGGTCGCCGGCCAGCTCCTGGAACTCATCGCAGAACACGCGGATGTAGTCCAGCGTGTACGGCCGCGCGGGGTGCCGGGCCAGCTGCGAGACCTGCCACGGGGTGAGGTCGCGGAAGATCTGCGCGGTACGGACGCGGAGTTTGTCCTGCAGCGCATGCACTTCGGCGTCGATATTGACCGCCGGGCCGGTGCTGGCGCTGCGCAAGTCCTGGATCTTGGATTCCAGGTCGGCGATGGGCTGTTCGAAATCCAGGTAATTCGGGTTCATTTATGGACTGCGGACCGGAAAGGAGGGGAGTTTAGCCGAAGCGGGGTCGGGAGCCCGTACGGGTGGGTAGGGCGCCAGTGCTTTTCCTTCTACCATCGGGAGAAGGTGGCGCGAAGCGACGGACGCCCCGCAGGAAGTACCCTTGGGGTATGAGGGAAGGAGCCATCCGCGCCAAAGTTGTCCTGCGATCTGAGAATCCACTCCCTCATCCGCCCTCCGGGCACCTTCTCCCGGTGGGAGAAGGAACACCTCAATTCGCCCAAGGCCTCGAGATAGCCACCTTCACTGTCCGCACCCCCGGATGCGCCCTCAGCGCGTCCAGCAGCTCCGTATCCACGCGCACCGACTTGGGCCCGTTCAAATCCAGCACGCCCGCCACGCCGCGTTCGCCGGACTTCAGCAACAGGTCCAGGCGCAGGGGGGTCGCTCCCGGACGGTGTTTGGCCAGCAGGGCGTCGATGCGGTCCCACAGCCCCGGCACGCGCATGTCCAGCCGCAGCGACAGACGCTGGGCATGGCTGGAGCAGAGCTGCGCGTAGTCCCAGCACTGGCGCACGCGCAGGCTGAAGCCGCCGCTGAACTCGTCCTCGCGCAAGCCGCCCTGAACGATCAGGATGCGGTCGCGGGTCAGCAGTGGGGCCAGCTGCGTGTAAGCCTCGGCGAACACGCTGCATTCGATGCGGCCGCGGCCGTCCTCCAACTGCACGAATACCTGGCTGTCGCCCTTGCGGCGCAAGGCGACCACTTGCCCGGCGATGACCACACCCACTTCCGGACGCCAGCCTTTCTTCTCGGCCTGCGGCGCGCCGCTCCACAACTTGTCCAGCTCGCCCAGGTCGGTGCCGACCAACGAGCGCAGATCGTCGCGGTAGGGATCCAGCGGATGTCCGCTCAGGTAGTGGCCCAGGGTCTCGCGTTCGCCCGTCAGTTTCTGCGACAGCGGCCATTCGTCCACTTCGGTCAGCAGCACTTCGAGCGCAGGCGCCGCGTCGCCGCCGCCGAACAGGGAGACCTGGCCGGCGTCGCGTTCCCTCGCCAACTGATCGGTGGCTTTCACCACTTCCGGAAGTTGCAGCATCAGCGAAGCGCGATTCTTGCCCAGCGCGTCCAGTGCGCCCGCGTTGACAAGAGCTTCCAGCGCGCGGCGATTGAGTTTGGACGAATCCACGCGCTTGCAGAAATCCAGCAGATCGTGGAAAGCGCCGCTGCTGGCGCGTTCGGCCGAAATGGCTTCGCAAGCGCCCCGCCCCACGCCCTTGATCGCACCCAGCCCGTAGCGCACGGTGCGCGTGTCGGTGGCTACGAACATGTACTCCGACGAGCCGACTTCCGGCGGCAGCACCTCGAGTTTCAGCGTGCGGCATTCATCCAGGAACCCCACCACCTTGTCGGTGTTGTCCATGTCCGAAGACAGCACCGCAGCCATGAACTCGGCCGGGTAGTGCGTCTTCAGCCACGCGGTCTGGTAGGACACCAGCGCGTAGGCGGCGGCGTGCGACTTGTTGAAGCCGTAGCCGGCGAACTTCTCCATCAGGTCGAAGATGGAATCGGCCTTGCGCGCGTCGATGTCGTTGTTGCCGGCGCCTTCGCGGAAGATCTCGCGGTGCTTGGCCATTTCCGCCGGGTTCTTCTTGCCCATCGCGCGGCGCAGCAGATCGGCGCCGCCCAGCGAGTAACCGCCGACGATCTGCGCCATCTGCATGACCTGCTCCTGATACACCATGATGCCGTAGGTGTCGCGCAGCACCGGCTCCACGCGTGTATCCGGATACTCCACGGGCTCGCGCCCATGCTTGCGTTCGATGAAGGAAGGAATCAGATCCATCGGGCCCGGACGGTACAGCGAGACCAGGGCAATGAGGTCTTCGAAGCGGTCGGGTTTGGCGCGTTTGAGCAACTCGCGCATGCCGCGCGATTCGAACTGGAACACCGCGCCGGTGTCGCCGGTGGAGAACACGCGCTCGTAGGTGGCCGCGTCGTCCAGCGGAAGCGCCGAGATGTCCATCGGCGCCTCGCCCAGGGACTGGCGGCGCACGTTGATCGCCTTCACCGCCCAATCGATGATGGTCAGCGTGCGCAGGCCCAGGAAGTCGAACTTCACCAGACCGACCGCTTCCACGTCGTCCTTGTCGAACTGGGTCACCGGCGACTTGCCGCGGCCCTCGACGTCGTGTTCGGCGAACAGCGGGCAGAAGTCCGACAACGGCGAAGGCGCAATCACCACGCCACCTGCGTGCTTGCCGGCGTTGCGGGTCAGGTCTTCCAGTTGCCGCGCCAGGTCCATCAGATCGCGCACGTCGTCTTCGTCGCGATAACGGTCGATCAGTTCCTGCGACACCATACTGCTGTCGCCTTCGCCCATCGCGTCTTTCAAGGTCACACCCAGGATATTGGGAATGAGCTTGGCGATGCCGTCCACCAGGCCGTAGGGGAAGCCCAGTACGCGGCCGGTGTCTCGCACCACGGCCTTGGCCGCCATGGTGCCGTAGGTAATGATCTGGCTGACCCGGTCGCGGCCGTATTTGCGTGCGACGTAGTCGATGACCTCGTCGCGGCGGTCCATGCAGAAGTCGATGTCGAAGTCGGGCATCGACACGCGTTCGGGGTTGAGGAAGCGCTCGAACAGCAAGCCGTAGGGCAGCGGATCCAGATCGGTGATGCCCAGCGCCCACGCCACCAGCGAGCCGGCGCCGGAACCGCGGCCGGGACCCACCGGGATGCCGTGCTGCTTGGCCCAGTTGATGAAGTCGGCCACGATCAGGAAGTAGCCGGGGAATCCCATGCGCACGATGACGTCGACTTCCAGGTCCAGGCGCGCGCGGTAGTCGTCGGCGCTGTGTCCGTCGGCCAGCGGGTTCCTGCGCAGGCGCTCCTCCAGGCCCGCGTGCGACTGACTGCGGATCCAGCTGTCCAGAGTTTCGTCGCTGGGCACCGGGTAGGCCGGCAGGGCGTATTGGCCCAGCGTCAGTTCCAGATTGCAGCGCTGCGCCAGCGCATAGGTGTTGTCGATCGCATCGGGCACATCCGCAAACAACGCGGCCATCTCATCGGGCGATTTCAGGTATTGCTCGGGGCTGTATTCGCGCGGACGCTTGGGATCGTCCAGCACGCGGCCGGTGGAAATGCACACGCGGGCTTCATGCGCGTCGTAGCCGTCGCGATCCAGGAAACGCACATCGTTGCTGGCGATGACCGGAAGTCCGCGCGCGGCGGCAGCATGCAGGGCGAAGGCATTGAACGCGTCTTCGCCTTCGCGTTGGGTACGCGTGATTTCGAGATGCAGGTTTTCGCCGAAGCTGCGCTGCAGATCGGCAAGATGCTGTTCGGCGAGTTCGTGGCGCCCGCCTGCGGCCAGCCGTCCGGCGTAACTGTGGCGGCCGGCGATGGCGAACAGACCTTCGCAGTCCTCGCGCAGCCATTCCGGCGCGATGGCCACGCCGTCGGTGTGGTGGCCTTCCATCCAGGCGCGCGTCAGCAGCCGCGACAGCGACAGGTAGCCGGTATGGTCGCGGCATAGCAACGTCAGCTGCCAGGGGCTTTCCTTGCCGTCGACGATGCTCAGGTCGGCGCCGGCGATGGGCTTGATGCCCACCGATTCGGCGGCCTTGTAGAACTTGACCAGCGCAAACAGGTTGTTGCGGTCGGTCACCGCCAGCGCGGGCAGTCTCATTTCCACCGCGCGGCTCAGCAGGTTGGGCCGTTTGGCCTTGTCCGGCCGCGCTTCTTCCGGTTTTTCGGGCACGCGGATGGTCGAATCCGCGAGCGAGAATTCGGTGTGCAGGTGGAGGTGGATGAAGCGCGAGGACATACCGCTAGCAGGGTAGCGGGAGGGGTGTAGTGGAACAAGGCTTGACAGGCCCGAACGCCCGCCGCGCGTGGTCCGCGGAATGCCTCAGGTCAGAACTTCGGCCTGTGCCGGCGTTTCTTCGCCCAGCGCGCGCCGGACCGGGGCGAAACTCCGGCGGTGGTGCGGGCAGGGGCCATGCTGGGCCAGTGCGGCCAGATGGGACGGCGTCGAATAACCTTTGTGCACGTCGAATCCGTACTGCGGGTGCTGCTCATGCAACTGCTTCATGAGTCGGTCGCGGGTGACCTTGGCCACGATGGAGGCAGCCATGATCGCGCGATCCAAGCGGTCTCCCCCGATCAGGGTTTCCGCGCGGCAGGGAAGACCCTTCGGCAATGCGTTGCCGTCGATGCGCGCAAGTCCGGCGACATGGGCCACGCCTTCCACCGCCAGGCGCATGCCCAGCATGGTCGCCTGGTAGATGTTGAGACGGTCGATTTCTTCGACTTCCACCAGCACCACATGCCAGGCCAGCGCGCGTTCGACGATGCGCGAATACAGCACTTCACGGCGCGCGGCATTCAGCTGTTTGGAGTCGTCCAGTCCGTTGATGCGCGGACGCGCGGGGTCGAACACCACCGCCGCCACTGCGACCGGTCCAGCCAGCGGGCCGCGGCCGGCTTCGTCCACGCCGGCGACGAGCAGGGGGACGGACAGCGGGCCGGCGATGCCGGGGGCCGCAGGAAAATCGAGCGGATGCTGGTTCATGGCCCGGCGTCCTTCGGCAGCAACCCGGCGATGGCCTCGGCTGCGCGCGCCGACGCATCCCGGCGCAGCGTTTCGTGTATCTCGCGGTAACGCGGCTGCAGCGCGCCGGTGATTTCCGGGTGCTGGAACTGGTTCAACACCGCCGCAGCCAGATTTTCCGGCGTGCACTCGTCCTGCATCAGTTCCGGCGCCACGTCGCTGCCGGCCAGCACGTTGGGAAGCGCGTAGCGATCCACTTTCAGCATCCCGAACGCTTTGACGATGCGGTAGGTCAGCGGCGCCACTTTGTACCCGACCACCATCGCGCGCTTGGCCAGCATCGCCTCGAGCGTGGCGGTGCCGGAGGCCAGCAGCACCACGTCGGCCGCCACCATCGCCTCGCGCGCGCGGCCATCGGCAAGTACCGGCGGCGCCGCGAATCCGGCTTCGGAGATCAACGGCCGCAGTGCGTCCGCGCAGGCGGAATTGGCCGCAGGCACCACGACCTGCAGATACGGAACGGATTGGGAAACGATTCGCGCCGCCTCCAGGAAAATCTTGCCGAGCCTTCCGATCTCTCCCAGCCGACTGCCAGGCAACACCGCCAGGACCGGCGTGTAGGCGTGCAAACCGAGCGATTCGCGCGCGGCGCCCTGGTCGGGCTCGACCGGCATTTCGTCGGCCATCGGGTGGCCGACGAAACGCGCATCGATGCCATGGCGCGCATAGATCGGCGGCTCCATCGGAAACAGGCACAGCACCAGGTCCGCGCTGGCGCCGATCTTCTGCGCTCGCTTTTCGCGCCAGGCCCATATCGACGGACTGACGTAATGCACGGTGCGCACTCCGCGCTGCTTCAGCCAACGCTCCACCCCCAGATTGAAATCCGGCGCGTCGATGCCGATGAACACATCGGGCTTCCAGGCGAGCGCGCGATCGCGGAACTGGCGCCGCAACTTCAACAGGCGCGGCAGGTGGCTGAGGACTTCGAACAGGCCCATTACCGCCAGTTCGCCGGCGTCGTGCCAGGTATCGCAACCGGCCTCGCGCATCGCCTTGCCGCCGATGCCGGCGAATTCGGCGCCGGGAAAACGCCGGCGAAGTTCGCCGATCAATCCTGCGCCCAGTGCGTCGCCCGACGCCTCGCCGGCGACCAGCGCGATGCGCTGCGCGCGCTGGCGGGTCTGCAACATTCCAGGATCGGCGGCAAGGTCGGACAGGGTCGGCGCCGTAGCGTCGTTGCCGTTCGCCGCGCCGTGCCGCCAGCCGCTCATCGCAACAGGGGCCGTTCGCCGCTTTCGATGAAATCCAGCAGCGCGCGCACATCGGCGCTGTCGCGTGCCTGTTCGGCCAGTTGCTGCTTGGCCTCGGCCAGCGGCAAGCCGGCGACGTACAGGGTGCGGTAAGCGCGCTTTATCGCGCTGATGCGATCGGCGTCGAAGCCCCGGCGTTTGAGGCCTTCGCTGTTGATGCCGCGCGGGCGGCCCTGGGCTTCGGTCGCGACCATGGTGTAGGGCGGCACATCGCCGCTGACCAGAACGCCCATGCCGAGGAATGCATGCGCGCCGATGCGGCAGAACTGATGCACGCCAGCGAAGCCGCTCATGATCACCCAGTCGCCGATCTGCACGTGGCCGGCCAAGGTGGAGTTGTTGGAGAACACGCAGAAGTTGCCGATGCTGCAGTCGTGCGCGACATGCGTATAGGCCAGCAGCCAGTTGTCGTCGCCGATACGGGTAACCCCGCCGCCGTCGCCGGTACCGCGGTTGAGGGTGACGAACTCGCGGATGGTGTTGCGGTCGCCGATGACCAGCTCGGTGCGCTCGCCCTTGAATTTCTTGTCTTGCGGGTCGCCGCCTATCGCCGCATGCCCCACGATGTGATTGCCGCGTCCGATGCGGGTGGCACCGGTGATGCTGCAGTGCGGTCCGACGACGCTGCCGTCGCCTATTTCCACATCGGCGCCGATGCTGGTGAACGCACCGACGCGTACGTCCGAGCCGAGCCTTGCGGCCGGATCGATCGATGCGCTGGGATGGATCGCGGGCACCGCGCTCATGCCTTACTCCTTCTCGGTTTCAGCGCACAGCACATCAGCGCAGGCCACTTCCTCGCCGCCGACGCGCGCCACGCAGGTGTAGAAGGTCATGGTGCGGATGATCCGCTTGATCTGCACGTGCAGTTCCAGCACATCGCCCGGCACCACCATGCGCGAGAAACGCGCGTTGTCTATCTTGACCAGGTAGAACAGCTTGTTGTCCGCGACCGTGCCGCGTGAAAGCTGGGTCAATACGCCGCCCGCCTGCGCCAACGCTTCGATCACCAGTACTCCCGGCATCACCGGATGCCCGCTGAAATGGCCCTGGAAGAACGGCTCGTTGATGCTGACGTTCTTCAACGCGACGATGCTCTTGTGGGCTTCGAACTCGACCACGCGGTCCACCAGCAGGAACGGGTAGCGGTGCGGCAGCAATTGCTGGATGCGGGTCACGTCGATGGGCAGTTTCACGGGTTCGTTCACTCTTCCTCCTTGCGCACGCCGGGGATGCGTCGCGCCAATGAATCTAGCTGTTTGAAGCGGGCCGCGTTCTTGCGCCAGCTGCGGTTGTCGGTCAGCGGCGTGCCCGAAGAATACTCGCCGGGTTCGCGGATCGAATGGGTGACCAGCGACATCGCGGTGATCGTCACCTTGTCGCATATTTCCAGATGGCCCAGCACGCCCGCGGCGCCGCCGATCAGGCAGTAGCGGCCGATCCTGGCGCTGCCGGCCGCCGCGCTGCAGCCGGCCATCGCCGTATGCGCGCCGATGTGCACGTTGTGTCCGATCTGGATCTGGTTGTCCAGGCGCACGTCCTCTTCCAGCACGGTGTCGCCCAGCGCGCCGCGATCGATGCAGGTGTTGGCACCGATCTCGCAATCGTCCCCGACCGTCACGCCGCCCAGTTGCGGCACTTTGATCCAGCGCCCGGCGTCCATGGCCAGGCCGAAACCGTCCGCGCCCAATACCGCGCCAGGATGGATGCGTACGCGTCGTCCCAAGCGCACCCGGGTCACCAGAGTCACCCGCGCGATCAGCTCGCAGCCCGCGCCGATTTCGCAATCTTCGCCGATCACGCAACCGGGCCCGATCACGCAGCCTTCGCCGACGACGCTATTGGCGCCGATCACCACAAAAGGGCCGATATGCACGCCGTCCGCGATACGCGCGGCAGGGTCGATCACCGCTGAGGGGTGGACGCCGGGATCGCGAACCGGCTGCCGGTCGAACAGGGCGGCGATTTTGGCGAAAGTGGTGTATGGATCGCGGGCGATCAGCACGGTGCCGGGGGCTCCGGCGGCGTCTTCTTCGCGCAGCACCACGACCGAGGCGCTGCTGCCCTGCAACTGGTTGCGGTAACGCGGGTTGGCCAGGAAAGCCAGCTGACCCTCGCTCGCGCTGGAAAGAGTACCCACGCCGCGTATACGCAGGCTGCCGTTGCCGCGCAACGCCAGGGCATAGCGTTCGGCGATCTCGTCGGCGGTGATGCTGAAGGTGTCCACTGTGAGCAGTTTAACGTCTTGGGCCGGCCGCGTAGAAGAAAGGCCCGGGGTTGCCCGGGCCTTGAGGGGTGCAACGCCTGCGCGGCGGCCTTTAGAACGCGCCGCCGAAGGTGAACTGCAGGCGCTCGACCTCGTCGTCGTCTTCCTTGCGCAGCGGGAACGCGTAGCTGATCGAGATCGGCCCGACCGGCGCACGCCACAGCAGCGAGATGCCGGTGGAGGCGCGCAGCTCGCCTGCGTCGAAACTGTCGGTGTCGGCATAGACATTGCCGAAATCCACGAACGCCGAAACACGGGCGGCCTTGGAGTCGAACAGTTTGGGGAAATACATTTCCAGCGACCCGGTGGTCTTCAGCGAGCCGCCCAACGGCTGTCCGCGAATGCCGCTGATGGTTTCCGAACGCGGGCCCAGCGTGTTGTCGCGGAAACCGCGCACCGAGCGCACGCCGCCGGCGTAGAAATTCTCGAAGAAAGGCAGGCCGGTGGCGGTAACCGAGCCGGTCTCGATGCTACCGGGCGCGCACTCGGCAGCCGCCGCCTTGGTCTGCGGATCGCTGGGAAGGACCGAGCAGAAGCGCCGCGTGGTATCGCTGCCGTAGCTGTCGCCGTAACCCAGCTCGGCGCGCGTGTTCAGCACCAGCGACTGGCTGAGCGGCCAGTACTTGGAGAACTCGTAGTTGAGCTTGAAGTACTCGACCGTGGAACCGGGCAGGGTGATTTCGGTGGAGATGCGCTGGTAGGTGCCGCGGGTCGGCATGAAGTAGTCGTTGCGCGTATCGCGCGCCCAGCCCAGCTCGGTGCGCCAGGCATGGAAGGTGCGCGTTCCGACGGCATCGATGTAGTCGATGATCGATGCGGGCGTGGACCCGCGGAAGGTCAGGATTTCGTTGGTGTCGATGCCGAACAGCAGCGAGACGGTGTCGTTTTCGGTGATCGGCAGGCCCAGCACGCCCTGCGCAGCGGCGCTGGTGGTCGAGTACTGCGCGGTGTTGAAGCTGGAGTAGTCGAACTCGCGCCACCACAGGTTGTAGCCCAGCGACATGCCTTCGTCGGTGAAGAACGGGTTGACGAACGAGAACGAATAACGCTGCAGGTAGTCGCTGCGCTGGGCTTCCACCGAGACCCGGTTGCCGCCGCCCAGGAAGTTGTTCTGCGACAGCTGGATCGAGGTGGTGAGGCCGGACAACTGCGAGTAACCCAAGCCGAACACGAAGCTGCCCGAAGTGGTTTCCTTGACGTTGAAGACCACGTCCACCTGATCGTTGCTGCCGGGTACCGGCGGCGTTTCCACATCGACGGTCTCGAAGTAGCCCAGACGCTGCAGGCGGATCTTGGAGCGGTCGATGGCGGCCTGCGAATACCAGCTGCCTTCGAACTGGCGCATCTCGCGGCGCAGCACTTCGTCGGCCGAACGGGTATTGCCCTTGAACACGATGCGGCGCACGTTCACGCGCGGGCCGGGAACGACCTGCAGGTTGATGGCGACGGTGCGGTTTTCGCGATCCACGGTGGGGATCGGATTGACCTGCGAGAAGGCGTAGCCGATGTTGCCCAGCGTGGAGGTGATGGCGTCGGAGGTGTATTCGATGATGGCGCGCGAGAACACCTGATCCTTCTTCAACAGTACCAGCCGCTCGATGTCTTCGACCGGAAGAATGGTGTCGCCGGTGACTTTCACGTCGGACACTTTGTACTGCTCGCCTTCGGTGACGCCGGCGGTGATGTACATGTTCTGCTTGTCGGGACTGATCGCCACCTGGGTGGAGTCCAGCGCGAAATCCACGTAACCGCGGTCGAGGTAGTAGGAGTTCAGCTTCTCGATGTCGCCCGAGAGCTTTTCCCGCGAGTACTGGTCGTCGCGGCGGTACCAGGACAGCCAGTTGCTTTCCTTCGATTCCCAGCTGTCCAGGATGTCCTTGTTCTCGAACTTCTCGGTGCCCACCAGGTTGACGTGGCGGATCTTGGCGGCCTTGCCTTCCTTGACGTTGATGGTGACATCGACGCGATTGCGGTCCAGCTTGGCCACGGTCGGATTGATTTCGACGTTGTACTTGCCGCGGTTGTTGTATTGCTTGGTCAACTCCTGGGTGACGCGGTCCAGGGCCAGGCGGTCGAAGGTTTCGCCTTCGGCCAGGCCGATGTCCTGCAGGCCCTTGGTCAGGTCTTCGGTCTTGATGTCCTTGTTGCCGCTCAGGGTCAGTTTGTTGATCGCCGGGCGCTCGGCCACGGTGATCACCAGAATGTCGCCCTGGCGATCGAGTTTGACGTCTTCGAAGAAGCCGGTCCTGTACAGCGCGCGGATCGCTTCGCCGATCTTGGCGGAGTCGACCGTGTCGCCGCGTTCGATAGGCAGATAGGTCAGCACCGTACCGGCCGAAATGCGCTGCAGGCCGTCGATGCGGATGTCGCTGGCGGTGAAGCCGTCCGCACTGGCGGTTGCCGGCAGGCCGAATTCCGTCGTCTGCGCCCAGGCCGGCAATGCGATGGCCGAGGCCAGGGCGAGGGCGAGCAGGCGGCGGGTGGGGAGTCGCGTCATCATCACATCCGATTGGGTGGGTGCTGCTGTTGCCTGCAAGGGCGCAGGGGTTTGCCGAAATGGGGCCGGCGGGGAAATCAGGTGAAAGTGAGCCGGGGAAAACCGGAAAAGCGGATGCATCAGGTCACCAGGCGGAAAATATCGTTGTAGAACGCCAGACCCATCAGGCTGGCCAGCATGGCCAGACCCACATATTGCCCGGTGGCCATGGCGCGCTCGCTAAGCGGACTGCCTTTGACCAACTCTATAAGGTAATACAGCAGGTGTCCGCCGTCCAAGACCGGGATCGGCATCAGGTTGATGATGGCCAGGCTGAGCGACAGTAAAGCCAGGAAATACAGGAACCAATCGAAGCCGCGTTTGGCGGTCGCATTGGCCACTTGGGCGATGGTGATGGGGCCGGAGATGTTCTTGATGGACGCCTGTCCGGTCAGCATGCGGCGAATCATGCCCAGCGAACCGGAAGCCAGCTTGCCGGTTTCCCTGAACGCTGCGGGGATCGCGGCCAGCGGGCCGAATTGTTGTTTGGCGTCGTAGGCTGCCGGCTGGAGCTGGGCTGGCGGAGCAATGCCCAAGGTCCAATATTCCTTGCCCGAGTCCGGGTCGCGCGACCAGACCGGGCTGATGTCGAGCGCCAGGCGCTCGCCGTTCCGCTCGACTTCGATCATGGCGCCGCCGCCCTTGGCCCCCAGTTTCTGCACCAGCGGCGAAATGTCGCCGAAGCTGCGCACCGGATCGCCATCGACAGCGGTGATCCGGTCGCCCGCGACCAGTACCTTGGAAGCGGGCGAACCCGCCTTGGTCGTTTCGACGAGGGCCGGGGCCAGCTGATGTTGCCAGGCGAAACCGGCAAGCCCAGCCACGTTCTCTTGATCGAAGTCCGGCGGCAGATCCGAAAGGGAAAGGCTGCGGGTGTGCTCCACGCCCATCCGATCGGAAACCACGATCTGCGGGTCGTGGCGGTCCATCGCCGCCGTGGTCATGGCCTGCAGGGCGTCGCCCCAGGTGTTGATAGTCTGGCCGTCGACCGCCTGGATCCTGTCGCCAGCCACGAAGCCGGCCTTGGCGGCCAGACCTCGCGCCTGACCTACCGTGGCGCTGTAATCCTGCCGTCCGATCACGAACATCGCCCACAGCAGCGCCACGCACAGCACCAGATTGGCGATGGGGCCCGCCGCCACGATGGCGATGCGCTGCAGGACCGGCTTGCGATTGAAGGCCTGCGAGAGTTCGGAGGCGGGCACGTCGCCCTCAGCCTCGTCCAGCATCTTCACGTAGCCGCCCAGCGGGATGGCGGCGATCGCGAATTCGGTCCCATGGCGGTCGCGGCGCGACCACAGCGGCTTGCCGAAGCCCACCGAGAAGCGCAGCACCTTCACGCCGCAGCGCTTGGCCACCCAGTAATGGCCGAATTCATGGAACGTCACCAGCACGCCCAGGGCCACGACCATCCACCAGATTGAGCCAACGATGTCACTCATGCGGGGAGCTTGTGGCCTTGTGATTGCGCTGGTGGTGAGATGGGATGCTGTGAGACGGCATGTTCGGTGAAAAGGCGCGCCTGCGCGTCGATCGCCAGCAGCGCTTCCAGCGATTCGGCCGGGGCGGCGGGCAACCGGGCGAGAGTCTCCTCGACCAGCGCGGGAATGGCTAGGAAACCGATTCGGCCCTGAAGAAAGGCTGAAACAGCGACCTCGTTGGCGGCATTCAGCACCGCAGGAGCGGTGCCGCCGGCTTCCAGCGCCTGCCAGGCCAGGCGCAGGCAGGGAAAGGCGTCGGTGTCGGGCGCTTCGAAATCCAGCCGGCCCTGGGTCAGCAGGTCCAATCCGGCCACGCCCGATTCGATCCGCTGCGGCCAGCCCAGGCCGACCGCCAGCGCGGTGCGCATGTCCGGCAGTCCCAGTTGGGCCAGCGTCGAACCGTCCACGAATTCCACCAGCGAATGCACCAGACTCTGCGGATGCACCAGCACGCCCAGCTTTTCGCCGGGCATGTCGAACAGATGATGGGCTTCGATCAGTTCCAGGCCTTTGTTCATCAAGGTGGCGGAATCGACCGAAATCTTGGGGCCCATCGACCATTTGGGGTGGGCAATGGCTTGCTCGCGCGTGACCGAGGCCAGCGAATCCCGGCTGCGGCCCCGGAACGGCCCGCCCGAAGCGGTGAGCACGATGCGTCGCACATCGCCCTGAGTCTGGCGTGAACGCAGACACTGGAAGACGGCATTGTGCTCGCTGTCGATCGGGATGATTTCGGCATTTGCGCCGTTCGCCGCGGCCATCAGCAGCCCCCCGGCCAACACCAGCGACTCCTTGTTGGCCAGCAGCAGGCGCTTGCCGGCGCGGGCCGCGGCCAGGGTGGAGCGCAGGCCAGCGGCGCCCACGATCGCGGCGATGACCGTGTCGCACGCATCGCCCGAAACCAGGGCATCCAGCGCCTCGTCCCCGGCATGCGCCCGAGTATCCAGCCCGGCCTCGCGCAGTCCGTCGCGCAGCGCGGCGAAACGCGATGGGTCGGCGATCACCGCGTGGGCGGGGCGGTGGGAAACGCAAAGCGCGAGCAGTGCGTCCACCTGCGTGCCGGCGCTCAGCACCGAAGCCCGTAGGCGGTCGGGGTGACGCGCGATCACGTCCAGCGCCGAGGCGCCGATCGAACCGGTGGCTCCAAGTACTGCGATGGCGCGCGCTGCGGTCATGTCAGAAACCGAACAGTTCCTTGCCCAGCGCGAAGATCGGCAAAGCCGCCAGCACGCCATCCAGGCGATCCAGAATGCCGCCGTGCCCCGGAATCAGATTGCCCGAATCCTTGGCGCCGACGTGCCGCTTGAGCAGGCTCTCGAACAGATCGCCCACCACCGAGAACAAGACCGTGACGGTGGCGACCGCGATGAAGGCCGGAACCTGAGACGGTGCCAGCCCGGCGACCGCCGCGAACACAAGCCCCGCCGCGACGCCGGCCAGCAACCCTCCCAACAGACCTTCGATGGTCTTGTTGGGGCTGATGCGCGGGGCGAGTTTGCGGTTTCCGAACAATCTGCCGCCGAAATGACGGCCAACGAAATACGCGCCGCTATCGGCGGCCCACACGATGACCAATGCCGCAAGCAGCCACAGATGGCCGCGCAGGTTGTCGACGCTGTCGGCGGCGGGCGTCTGGAAGTTGTCGGAGTGGATCAGGCAAAGCGCGCACCAGGCCGGGATCACCGCAAGCGTGCCGGCGGCCAGCTTGAAGACCCGGGCGTAGGTCTCGTGGTCGGAGGCGAAGTTGAAGAACCGCAGCCACAGCAGGGACAGGAACCACCAGCCGACCCCGGCCAGGACCACGATCTGGAAAAGCGCCGGCGATAGCCCGGACCCCGTGCGCGACGCCCACAACAGCAGCACCATCAGCATCAGGTTCGCTATCAGCAGCAGGGTGCGCGACAAGGTGTCGTCGATTTCCGCCAGCTTGAACCACTCCCACAGCCCGATCAGAAATACCAGCGCCACGGCCGCGGACAACCATTGCGTGGGCAGGAGAAGGATCGCGGCGATAGCGACGGGCGCCATGACCAGCGCGGCGATGATTCGGGTTCTGGTCATGCGGGTGATTGCTCCGTGGTGGCGTCGGCCACCTGTGCGCTGGTCAGCCCGAAACGACGCTCGCGGCGCGCGTAATCGTCGATGGCCGATTGCAGGGTGGCGGCATCCAGTTCCGGCCAGAGGAGTTCGGTGAACCACAGTTCGGTATAGGCCAACTGCCACAGCAGGAAGTTGCTGATACGGTGGTCGCCGCCGGTACGGATGAAAAGATCGGGCGGCGGCAGGTCGGACAGTTCCATTCTTGCCGCAACCGCCGCTTCGTCGATGTCTTCGACGCGCAGCCGGCCTGCGGAGACGTCGGCGGCCAGTGCGCGCGCAGCGGCGACGATGTCCTGGCGTCCGCCGTAGCTGGCGGCGATGACCAGGTCCAGCCGCTGGTTTCCGCGGGTCTGGTTTTCTGCGGCGTCCATGCGTTCGCGGATAGCCGGGGAGAAGCGCTCGCGTTCGCCGATGAAACGCACGCGCACGCCGCGGCGGTCCAGTTCTTCGACTTCGCGGTCCAGCGCATTCATGAAAAGCTTCATCAACGCGCCCACTTCTTCCTGCGGACGCCCCCAGTTTTCGCTGGAGAAGGCGAACAGGGTCAGTGCGCGCACGCCTCGTTCGAGGCAGAAATCGATGCATACGTTGACTGCGCGCGCGCCGGCGCGATGGCCGATGATGCGCGGACGCCGGCGGCGCTCCGCCCAACGTCCGTTGCCGTCCATGATGACGGCGAGGTGTCGCGGCACGGGAGCAGGGACGGGAGTGGGCGCGGGCGGCATGGCAGTCATCGGATATGCGACTGCGTCAGACGGACATCAGTTCCTGTTCTTTCGCCTTCACCACTTCATCGACATCCTTGATCGCCTTGTCGGTGATTTTCTGGATCTCGTCCTGGGTCTGGCGTTCCTCGTCCTCGGTGATTTCCTTTTCCTTCAACAGATCCTTGACCTGCTGGTTGGCGTCGCGACGGATGTTGCGGATGGCGATCTTGGAGTTCTCGCCTTCGCCATGCACGTGCTTGGACAGGTCGCGGCGGCGTTCTTCGGTCAGCGCAGGGATATTGATGCGGATCACCGTCCCGGCGGTATTGGGGGTCAGCCCCAGGTCCGAGGCCAGGATCGCTTTTTCCACCGCCGAGACCATCTGTTTTTCCCACGGGCTGATCGTGAGCGAACGCGCATCGGTCACCGCCACGCTGGCGACCTGGGTCAGCGGCATGTCGGAACCGTAGTAGTTGACCTTCAAATGATCGACCAGCGCAGTGGTGGCGCGGCCGGTGCGCAGTTTGGTCAGGTCGTGACGCAGCGCCTCGATGCTCTTGGCCATGCGTGCCTGGGCGTCTTTCTTGATTTCGTTGAGCATCGCCGGATTCCATAGCAGTTTCTACGAACCCCTGATTATACGGGGTTTGACTGCTGGACCGGTTGGGGTTGGAGGGCGGCCGGCCCGCCGTGGTCAATGCGAATGATGCGGCGCGGCATCGTGCAGGTCGTGCCCGCAGGCCATGCCGCGCTCGATCTGCAAGGTGGCGTGATTGATGCCGAAACGGTGGTCCAGCGCATGCGTGGTGGCGTCGATGAAAGCGTCGTGGTCCCGGTCTTCCGGACGCACCAGGTGCGCGGTGAGGGCGATCTCGTTCGCGCCCAGCGGCCAGATGTGCAGGTGGTGGACCGCCTTCACGCCGGGTTGGGACAGGAGGAAAGCCTGCACTTCGGTCTGGTCGATATTGGCCGGCACCGCGTCCATCGCCGCATTGAAGCTGTCGCGCAGCAGGCCGAAGGTGCCGACCGCAATCACCACGCCCACCAGCAGGGCAATGGCCGGATCCAGCCAGGCCCATCCGAACACCAGCATGCCCGCGCCCGCCAAGACCGCCGCCAGCGAGACTGCCGCATCGGCTATCAGATGCAGGAATGCGCCGCGCTTGTTCAAGTCGTGCCCATGCCCGTCGCGCAGCAGCCACGCTGCGCCCAGATTCACGAAAATTCCTATTCCTGCGACCACCATCACCGGTGTGGCGGGGATGGAAGGCGGCGCGCTGAAGCGCCGTATGGCTTCCCAGCCCAGGGCCCCGGAGAACACCATCAGCAGGATGGAATTGGCCAGCGGCGACAACAGGGTGGCGCGGCGCCATCCATAGGTATGGCTCTGAGTGGGCGGACGTTGCGCCAGTTTGGCAGCCGCCCAGGCCAGGCCCAGCCCCAGCACATCCCCCAGGTTATGCAGGGCATCGGAAAGCAGGGCCAGCGAATTGGTGTGGAAACCGTAGCCGGCTTCCAGGGCCGTATAAGCCAGATTGATTACGATCGCCCAGCCGAACGCGCGCGTGGCAGAGCCGTGGGGAAGGTGCGGAGCGTGGGTGTGTGCCATGCCGTTAGCGTGGCCAATGCGGAGTGGCGGACACAATTACATCAAGGAGCAAGGCTTCTGCTTTTTTCTTGCCTCCCCCTTTGAAAAAGGGGGATTGAGGGGGATTTGTTTTTGCTTTTGCTTGTTTCTGGATCAAGATCAAAAGCAAATCCCCCGTAGCCCCCTTTTCCAAAGGGGGCAAAGCAAGACATTCCTGGTTCGCGATTCCAGCTTCAGCTACGGCCCTTCACCAGCGTGCCGATGTTCTCGCCGCGCAGAATGCGCATCAGGTTGCCCGGCACCGACAGATCGTAGATGCGCAACGGCACGTCGCTGTCGCGGCACAGGGCGAAAGCAGCGGTATCCATGACCTGCAGGTCGCGGCTCAGGACTTCGTCGTAGGTCAGCTGGTCGAAACGCACGGCATCGGGGAACTTGCCCGGGTCCTTGTCGTAGACGCCATCGACCTTGGTCGCTTTCAGCAGAAGGTCCGCGCCGATTTCGATCGCGCGCAAGGCCGCGCCCGAGTCGGTGGTGAAGAACGGATTGCCGGTACCGGCGGCGAAGATGGCGATGCGGCCCTTTTCCAGATGGCGCACGGCGCGTCGGCGGATGTAGTCCTCGCATACGTCGTTGATCTTCAGCGCGCTCATGACCCGCACGCGCGCGCCGAGTTTTTCCAGGGCGTCCTGCATGGCCAGCGCGTTGATCACCGTGGCCAGCATGCCCATCTGGTCGCCGGTGACCCGGTCCATGCCGCTGGCGGCCAAACCGGCGCCGCGGAAGATGTTGCCGCCGCCGATCACCAGGCCTATCTCGGCGCCCGCTTCGCGCGCTTCGATGATCTCGCGGGCGATGCGCCCGATCACCGCCGGGTCGATTCCATAATCTTCGGCTCCCATCAAAGCCTCGCCGGAAAGTTTAAGCAGGATGCGGCGATAGGCGAGGGGAGCGGTCATGAATGCCTCTGGGCGTGGGGTGTCGGCGCGCTTATTCTAGCCGAGCGCATGTCCATCGTCAGGTTTGGGTTCGTACACCGCATAGAGTTTGCGCGCGGGTTCCAATACTTCCCATACGCCTTCGAAACCGGCGGGTATGACGAAACTGTCGCCCGTCTGCAGCGTGATCTCGCTGCCATCGTCGCCAAGCAGCCGCACGCGTCCGGTCAGCAGATGGCAGAACTCGTGCTCGGAATAGCTGACGCGCCACGCGCCCACCCCGCCTTCCCAGAGGCCGCAATGGAAGGCATTGCCCGCATCCGAGTAGGCGTTGGCAACCGTCTGCGTGGGCGTTCCCGCGACCAGACGCTCGCTGGCCACGGCTTCCGGCGTGCTGCCCGTGGTGTGGTGCGGAATGCGGACGATGCCGGACATGGCCGGGCTCCAGGACGGGAAACATTTATTATGGCGCCCGTGGCGAATTGTCGCCCGTCCATCATCAAGGAGCCGATATGAGTGTACGTACCCTGCAGGAATTCCTGGCGTCGTCGAAGGAAAAAGACGTAAGCAGCGATGCTTTCGAACTGGAGAGTTCGCACATGCTAGAGGTGCGCCTGAACGGCCTGGTCTGGGCCAAGGCCGGGTCCATGGTGGCGCGCAAGGGCAACGTGAAGTTCACCCGTCAGGGCATCATGGAGCAGGGCCTGGGCAATCTGCTGAAGAAAATGGTAAGCGGCGAAGGCATGCAGCTGATGAAAGTGGAAGGCGAGGGCCGCGTGTACCTAGCCGACGCCGGCAAGAAGATCACCCTGCTGCGCCTGGCCGGCGAAGCCATTTTCGTCAACGGCAACGACGTGCTGGCGGTCGAGTCGGGCATTGAAAGCAAGATCACCATGATGCGCAAGGTTGCCGGCATGCTCTCCGGCGGTCTCTTCAATGTGCGCCTGAGCGGCAGCGGCATCGTTGCCATCACCTCGCATTACGAACCATTGACCCTTCCCGTGAGCGCACAGACCGGCCCGGTATTCACCGACCCCAATGCCACCGTCGCCTGGTCCGGCGGCCTGACCCCGGAAATCGTCACCGATATTTCCCTGGGCACGCTATTGGGCCGCGGCTCGGGCGAAAGCGTGCAGTTGAAGTTCGCCGGCGAGGGCTGGGTAGTGGTTCAGCCTTACGAGGAAGTGGTGTTCCAGGCCAAGGAATGAAGCAGGTCGGGGCTACGCCCCCGACGCGATGTTTGCCATAAGTCCATGCCGGCCCTGATTTGCGGTTATGTGCATGGCTCTTGTGTCGGGGGCGTAGCCCCGACCTACGGCCAACAAAAAAGCCGCGTATTCCGCGGCTTTTTTGTTTTCTGCGGGAAGTCGGCGCTTACGCCAGACCCGCCTGCTTCATCACTTCTGCGGCGTAGTCTTCCACCACCTTCTCGATGCCCTCGCCGACGGCCAGGCGCTGGAAACCTACCACTTCGGCGCCTGCGGCCTTCAGCACGGCCTCCACGTTCTGGTTGGTGTCCAGCACGTAGGGCTGGCCGTACAGGGTGACCTCGTTGACGATCTTGGCGATCTTGCCGCCGATGATCTTCTCCAGGATGTCGGCAGGTTTGGCCTTGTCCTTGTCGGTCATCTTGGCCAGTTCGATTTCCTTTTCCTTGGCCACGAACTCCGCCGGCACATCGCTGGCCTTCACGTAAGGCGGGTTCATCGCCGCCACGTGCATGGCCAGGCCACGCGCCAGTTCGGCATCGCCGCCCTTCAGTTCGACCAGCACGCCGATACGGCCACCGTGCACGTAGGCCGCGACATTGTTGGCGCTGTCCACACGGGCCAGACGACGGATCAGGATGTTCTCGCCGAGCTTGGCGATGGCGGCAGCGCGGGATTCCTCGACGCTCTCGCCGGAAGCGACTTTGGCCGTCTTCAGCGCGTCGGCATCGACGGCGCCGGAGGACAGGGCAGCCTGGGCCACCGAGTCGGCGAACGCCAGGAAATTGGTGTCCTTGGCGACGAAGTCGGTTTCGGAATTGATTTCGACCAGCACGGCCTTGCCGTCGGCCTGGGCCACGGCGATGCGGCCTTCGGCGGCGACGCGGTCGGCCTTCTTGTCGGCCTTGGCCAGGCCCTGCTTGCGCAGCCACTCGGCGGAGACGTCGATGTCGCCGCCGTTTTCGGTGAGCGCCTTCTTGCACTCCATCATGCCGGCGCCGGTGCGCTCGCGCAGTTCCTTGACCAGGGAAGCTGTGATTTCCACGGAATTACCTCGATATGCGTAGGGCGGGCCCAGGCCCGCCGTTATGAAATAGCCGGCCAATTCGAAGCCGGCCATCGTTGAAACAATGGCGGGCCGGGGCCCGCCCTATGGATAGGTAATGCAGCCGCGCATTCTGGCGCGGCCGCATTGCGCCGTGATTACTCGGCGGCCTGCTTGTCGGCGGCTTCGTTCTCTGCCACTTCGGCTTCGGCGCGGGCCAGACCTTCAGCGGCCGGAGCGGCGGCCTTCTTGGCCGGCGCGCGGCCGCGCGGGGCCTTGGTCGGCTTGCCGTCGGCGCCCAGCTCCACGAACTCTTCTTCGCGCACGGAGGCCGAATTGGGAGCGGCGGCCTTGCCTTCCAGCACGGCGTCGGCAGCGGCGCGTGCGTACAGCTGCACGGCGCGGATGGCGTCGTCGTTGCCCGGGATCGGGTAGTCGACCAGGGCCGGGTCGTAGTTGCTGTCGACCACGGCGATCACCGGGATGCCGAGCTTCTTGGCTTCCTTGATGGCGATGTCTTCATGGCCGATGTCGATCACGAACAGCGCGTCGGGCAGACGATTCATGTCCTTGATGCCGCCCAGCGAAGCGAACAGCTTCTCGCGCTCGCGGCGCAGGCCCAGCACTTCGTGCTTGACCAGCTTGTCGAAGGTGCCGTCGGTTTCGCCGGCTTCCAGTTCCTTCAGGCGCGCCACCGACTTCTTCACCGTGGCGAAGTTGGTCAGGGTGCCGCCCAGCCAGCGCTGGGTCATGTACGGCTGGCCGCTGCGGATGGCTTCTTCCTTCATCGGCTCGCGCGCGCTGCGCTTGGTGCCCAGGAACAGGACGATGCCGCGCCTCTGGGCGATGCCGGAGATGAAGTTCATCGCGTCGGCGAACAGCGGAACGGTCTTCTCGAGGTTGATGATGTGGATCTTGCCGCGGGCGCCGAAGATGTACGGAGCCATCTTGGGATTCCAATAGCGGGTCTGGTGACCGAAATGGACGCCGGCTTCCAGCATCTGGCGCATGGTGACTTGGGGCATTGCAGTAACTCCTGATGGGGAACCGGCCGCCAGCTTTGGGTAAAGGCGGTTGCCCGACCGCTGAGCGCGGGCGGAGCGATGGTTCCGGGGTTGGGCCTCCCTGCGGCTTCCGTGTCCGAACCCCTTGATTCCAAAGGAATCTCGAGGCACCCCGGCACGGGCTGTGGCAGCAGGTGTGTATTTGCCGGTGTCGCCCGGCATGGGCGGTCTGATGGGCCAGGCCCAACAAAGCCGCGGAATTATAGCGGTGCGGGTGGTGAGGCGCAAATTGGCCTCAGCCGCTGGCTGGTGGTGCGCCCAATCCGCTCAGCGCTGCTTGCGCGCGCCTATGTCGACTCGCGCCGCCTGCCTGACCAGCACCTGGATCACGCGCTGGGCCGCCCTATCGTCGACATACCAGGGTAGCGGCAGATTGTCCGGCACCACGGTCACGCGGTGCGGCCCGGCGGCGACCCGTGGGAATTCGAAATTGCCCAGGCTGTCGGTTCGCATCGCATAGCGGCCGTCCAGCAGCACGGTGACGTTGGCGGCGGGTTGTTCGGAGGCGGCGCGCACGCCATCGCCGTTCTCGTCCAAGAACAGGCTGCCGGCCACCGAACCGTTGGGGCCGTCAGCGCTGCCGCCCAACACCGCCTGCGGCCGCCCGGCATTGCGTTCATAGCGCAAGGTCAGAAATACCGAACGGTCGCGCGGCAACGAGATGAAGGGGGTTTCGGTCACCAGCGGATCCAGGATGAAGGGCGAGCGCTGTGAGCCCGTGCTCTGGTACAGCGCCGCGTTCACCGACCAGCGCGGAGTCATACGCCAGTTCAGGCCCAGGTTGAAATCGGTACCGCGCACAGCGCCGTCCCCGTCGCCGTGGGTCCAGCGCGCGCTGCCGTCGATCGACAGGCGCTCACTCAGGTCGCGCCCGCCATACAGCGAAAGCGTGGCGGCGCGGGTCGCTTCGTCCTGGTCTTCGTAGTGCAGTTCGCCATAGGCCAGAGAAGCCGAAAGGCGAGCGCCCTGCTGCAAGGGCAGCGCTTGATCCACGCTGACCTGCCAACTTTCCGCATCGCCGTCGGCGCCGGCCTGGTCGATCTGCACACGGGTCTGACCCCAGGCGGTGTTCTTGTCCAGGAACAACTGCGCGCTATGGGCGGTGCTGCTGGAATGACGCAGATTGAGGCTGGCGCCGTAACCGAGCGTGCTGTCGGCCTGGTAACGCGCGTATCCGGTAGCGTAAGTGCCGTCGAAGCCGGCGCCGGAGATGGATTCGATCCGGTCCACGCTGGCATTCCAGATCCAGCGTGCGTATTGATAGGCGATGCGGTAATAACCGCCCTGGATATCGTTGTTGATCGGCAGCGCGCCCCATGCAAGGTCCGGCTGCAGCCGGTACCCGCCGTAGTTGTGGCTATAGCGCCCGCGCCGCGCGCTGGCATCTATCCACGCGCCCGTGGCGTTGCCGATGTCGCTGTCGCTGGCCAGCAGGTTCAGCTGCACGCTGTCGCGTTCGCCTTGCCAGGCGGTGGCGGCGTAGAGGGCTTGGGTGTCGCCCTGCTCGAACACCGCTTCGCCGCGATCGTCGGGCACGATGCGGCCATGAGTACCCAGGAACGATGCGGCGCCGCTCCACTGCGGCGCCCATTGCCCTTGCGCACCCAACGATGCGGCTTCGCCGTCGGCCAGTTCGAAGCCCACCATGCGGGTGCCGTTGTACAGGCCGGCGCGGCCGAAGGAGCCTTGCACCAATAGTCCCTGCCGGTCGTCCTGCCATTCGCTGCTGACGCCCGCAAAGGCCACGGTGGGCAGATAGAAGCGGTACTGGTTGCGCTGCAGCGGGGTCGATGGCGTGTTCAATACGCCCAGTCCGTTGTTCACGCGCCAGCCGCCATCCACGTACAGATCGCGTTGCCACAGCGTGGCCGCGCCGCCCAGTCCGCCCTGATTGCCTTGCAGTCCGTCGAAACGCTTGCGGTCGCTGTCGAACAGAGTGGCGTCCAACGAGAACGCGCCCCAGGAAGCGGTTTCCCAATAACCGCCTGCGGAAATGCCGTGCTCATCGTAGTTGTCGTCGCCACGCTCGTTGCGGCTGGCCAGCAGTTCGATGTGGATGGAGCGTGGCAGGCCGCTGCTGTCTTCTGCGGTTTCTTCGTCCGGCGGCAAGGTCTGCAGATTCTGCGGCGCGATGATCCGGTCGCGGTACGCAGGAGCAGCCTCGGCCTGCTGCGCGCATGCGGTGCGCATCGCCAGAATGCCGGCGATGCTCAGGGCGAGCGCCAGGCGCGGATGGCCGTGTCGCAAACTCATCGCGACAGCGTTGTCTCGATATCCAGATGCTGCTTGCCCCAGTCAAGACGGCCCTTCAGCTGCAGGGGATAAGTCAGAGCTGGGGCAGGTGCGTCTTCGCTATCGCCTTGCGGTGTAAGCGGGATCTCACGGGTTTCGCCAGGCAGGATGGGCAACGTGGAAGGCGCGAACGCGTAGGTCTTGCCGCTGCCGTCCTTGCCATCGACGAAACCCTGCAGGCGCGCGTGCGCGTTGCCGGCATTGCGCACCGACAGTACCGGCACGAGCTGACCATCGACGGTCTGCAGCTTCTGTCCGACGATCGACAGCTGTGCAGCGGCATCGCCGAGGGTCAGGTAGACGATGACGCCGATGCGCCCGGACACCGGGACGGCGACGCCGCCCTGCACGCTTTCAGGATCGCCCTCGATCATGATCGCGAAACGGCACTCACCAGCCGGCGCGTCGGCCGGCACCGCGACTTCGAAGCGGTAACGCTTCTTGGCGTTGGGGGCCATGCTCAATTCGCCCGCTTCCACTCCGACCCAGGGACGGCAACTGCCCGGCGCCAGCGCCTCGGAGAACTGCACGGTGTTGTCCGCTTGCAGCGTCCAGTCGGCGGTCTTGACCGTGTAGTGGGCGGCATTGTCGGAGACGTTGGTGATTTCGATGACGTTGCGATAGATCTCGCCAGGCTTGGCGCTGTCTTCGATCCGGGGCGGCGAAACCAAAGCGGAGAATCCTTGTCCCCAGGCGAGGCCGGGAGTCAGGCAGCACAGTGCGAGAAAGATTCCGCGGAGGCGGCTTCGTTGCGTGGACATCAAGGCGTTCCCAAGTCGATTTCGAATGCGAAGGCCAATTGCTCGTCGCGTCGGAGTTTGCGTCCATCGGCCTGGATCGCCAGGCGCAGGGTGTCTTCGATCATTTCGGTCTGGATCGGACCGGTGTAGACCAAGGTGCGCTCACCGCTGCCCAGCACACCGGGCAGCAGACGTCCCTGGGTGCTCCAACGGGCGGTGATCGCAGCGCCCGGCCGCGCTGGAACCGTCAGGTAGATGCGTGCCAGACGGCCTTTCCAGGGAGACACATCCAGGCGCACGGCTACGGCGATTTCGCCGGCGACGTTCGAATCCAATTGACTGCGCCCGGAGGGTGGCTGCGGTTTCAGACGCAAGGTGCCGCCCAAAACCTGGCTGGCGCTGTCGTCCACCCGATAGGTCTGGGCCGTAGCTGGAGCAATGCAGGCCGCGATAACGGCCAAGGCCGCAATCGCCGCGAAGAACGATGCGCGCAGGCTCATGGCACGGTCAGCGTGTAGGTCACGCGGCCGTTGTAGACGCCCGACGCTACCACGTTGCTGTTGTGATAGGAAAATGAGTGGCAGCTTTCGCGCCAAGTATTCACCGGGAAGCTCGCCAGGGTCTGGGTGCCGCCGGTGAAGGCGCCTGCCGGGAACGGTTGCGCACCGGTGTCGCCATTGCCGCTGCTGGTCCAGGTGATCTGCGAGAACGGAATGCTGTCGCCAGCGGCATTGGTGAGGTTGGCGGGCGCGGTCACGCTCAAGGTGCCGGTGCCGCCGGAAAGCAGACCGCCGCGATTGAAGCCGCCGACGTAGATTTCCGCCGGAACGTTGCAGAACGCGAAGCCGTCGTAGTTGCTGTTCGGCTGGGTGCCGTTGCCGGTCATCGCCAATGCGGTGCCGTTGCCCAACTGGGCCGCAGGCACGGTGACCGACACCAGGTTGATGCCGCCGCCGCTGCCGGGCGTGCCGTTGGAATTGAAAGTGCCGGTATAGACGCCGTTGCCGACCCGCAGGTAGACCGACGGGGTCAGCCCATTGGTGATGTTGACGGTGAAGCCATGGGCCGTCGACGCGGTTCCGGCGAGAGCCAGGAAGCAGAGCGCCGCGGCGATTGCAGTTCGTTCTTTCATGCAGGACTCGGGCAGCAGAAAAGGGAGCCGGTTATCAACAGCCGGCTCCCTGCGGACCTAGCAAATGCTCAGCAGTTACGGCATCGAAGCCGTATAGGTGACGCGCCCGTTGTTGACGCCCACGCCGCCGTAGGTACCCGGGGCCGCCACCGCGCCGTTGGCGTAGGTGTAGGTCCAGCGCGCATCGCGGTTGACCACCTTGCCGGTGATCGGGGTCAGGGTCAGGGTGCTGGTGGCGCCATCGACCAGGGCCGGATGCGGCAGAGCCGTAGCCGAAGTCAGAACCGCCACCGAGGTGCCGATCTGCCCGTAGGAGATCGTGTCGCCGGCGCCATTGCCCAGTGCGCCCAGGGTGGTGGAGGTGAAGGTGATGTTGCCGTTGTTGCCCACCACCTTGGCGGTCACGGTGCCATTGCCCACGTCGCCCGAGCCGGCAGTAGCGGCCACGGGGGTGCCGTCGCCGAGGTTGGCGGCGGGGACGTTGAAGGCGATCAGGTTGATGGCGGCGTTGGTGGTGAAATCGGCGCCGGTACCGACGCGCAGGAACAGGATCTTGGGAACGGTGATCTGGAAGTCCAGACGGGCCGAGGCGGTGATCGGGGTGCCGGTGCCGGTGGTATAGGTGGATTCGGCGTTGGCCATCATCGGCATGACAGCCAGAGCGGCAGCGGCCAAGAGGGTCTTGGTGGAAATACGCATGTTCGTTCGATCCTTAAAGGGAGTTGGGAAGTACTGAAATCGGTTGCTAGGTTCAACAAAAGATTGGCGATGCCCCGAAAGGCAATCGTCGGTTTAAATCCCTTTAGAATCAGGTTGATGCCGGATTTTGGGCAGGGCATAGGCAGGACCCATGCCACCTCCCCAACCCCTCAGCGGATCCCCTGTGATCGGCGCCCCCAGCGGAGGGCAGTGTGAATTAGTTCACACTCAAATTTGGGAGAGTCGTCTCACATTTTCACGAAATGTGACGTAATGCTTAATAAAGCGTGATTTACATCACACTTTATTAAGTGCACGTAGTTGCTACAGCGCATACGGCGGGAAAGATCGGTGCCGATCGTCGCTCAACGAGCCCACAAAGGCCCGCAAGCCTTACCCGGTGGGCGTTTTGTTCAGGAGCAAAGCGAAATCGGCGATAATCAGCTATGGCCATTACCCTCAAAACCCCCGAAGACCTGGAGCACATGCGCGTCGCCGGCCGTCTGGCCGCCGAAGTGCTGCAGGTCGTTGCCCCATACGTGAAGCCCGGCGTGACCACCGCCGAACTGGACCGGGTCTGCCACGACCATATCGTCAACGTGCAGCACGCCATTCCCGCCAACGTCGGCTATGGCGGCGGCCATGGGCGCATCCCGTTCCCGTTCACGGTCTGCACTTCGGTCAATAACGTGATCTGCCATGGCATGCCCAGCGAGGGCAAGGTGCTGAAGGACGGCGACACCGTCAACATCGATGTCACCGTGATCAAGGACGGCTGGCATGGAGACACCAGCCGCATGTACTACGTGGGCACGCCTTCGGTCATGGCCAGGCGCCTGGTGGAAACCACGCGCGAAGCCATGTTCCGCGGCATACGCACCGTCAAACCGGGCGCCACGCTCGGCGATGTCGGGCATGCCATCCAGGAATACGCCGAGTCGCAACGTTTCAGCGTGGTGCGCGAATACTGCGGCCATGGCATCGGCAAGGTCTATCACGACGAACCGCAGGTCCTGCATTACGGCCGGCCCGGCGACGGCGTGGTGCTCAAACCCGGCATGACCTTCACTATCGAACCGATGATCAACGAGGGCACACGCTATACGCGCCTGTTGCCCGACGGCTGGACCGTGGTTACCAAGGACCGCAAGCTCTCCGCGCAGTGGGAACACACCGTGGCGGTGACCGAAGACGGTGTGGAGATCCTGACCCGGGTGCCGGGCGACGACAACGATCTGTGAGCATCACGGCTGCCGCTAAGGAAACTGGGCCGCGGCCGCCGGGTGGCGAAAGCGATATCGCATGGTCGGCGCACGCACGCGCGACGCTGAACGGTTCCGACGCCAAACTGGCGAAACGTTTCGATCAGGGCGAAGAAGTGGACCGCCTGGTCGCGCTGCGCGCGCGCGCGGCCGACCATCTTCTGAAGGACGCCTGGGCGCACTGCGTTCCCGCTGAAGCTCCACTGGCCTTGTTCGCGGTCGGCGGCTACGGGCGCGGAGAACTCTTTCCGCAATCCGACATCGACCTGCTGGTGCTGGCCGATACCGACGCCCAGCAAACGCAGCACGCTGCGCTTTCCCGTTTTTTCGCGATGCTGTGGGATGCCGGTTTGCCGGTCAGCCATGCCGTGCGTTCGTCCGACCAGTGCACGGAGGCCGCCTCCGATCAGACCGTACTCACCGCCTTGATCGAATGGCGCGCGCTATGCGCCGACGAAGCGGCGCAAGCGAGGTTGACGGCGGCGGTTTCCCCGCAGCAGGTATGGCCGCCGCGCGATTTCTTCGTGGCCAAGCGCGAAGAACTGCGTCTGCGCCACGCGCGTTTCGGCGATACCTCGGAAAACCTCGAACCCAATCTCAAGGACGGGCCGGGTGGCTTGCGCGACCTGCATACGCTGGGCTGGATGGCGCTGCGTACCTTCGGCGTGCGCGAACTGGAACCGTTGATCGGCCTGAGTCATGTCGGTCCCGACGAAGCGGCCGCGCTGGCGCGCGAACGCCGCGCACTCGGACGCTTGCGCTACGGGCTGCACCTGGTCGCCGGGCGCCCGGAAGAACGCTTGCGCTTCGATTACCAGAAGACCCTGGCCGAACGCCTGGGTTTTGCCGACGACGAGGAAACCCTGGGCGTCGAGAAGATGATGCAGGGGTTCTACCGCAGCGCAGCCATTGTGCGCCGGGTCAGCGACCGTCTGTTGCAGCGCTTCGAAGAGCAGTTCGATGGAGAGGCGCTGCCAGAACCGCTCGACGATTTCTTCGCTTTGCGCCGTGGTTATCTGGCCGCGCGCGACCCGGCCTGGCCGCGGACCGACGCCTCCCAGGTCTTCGCGCTGTTCGCCATGTGGGCAGCGCATCCGGAAGTGAGGGGGCTGCATTCGCGTACCGCGCGCGCCCTGGCCGAATCGCTCACGCGGCTGCCTTCGTTCGAAGTCGCCAGCACGGCCCAACGCACCGATTTCATGGCTTTGCTGCGCGCGCCGCGTGCCGTCGAAACGCTTACCCGCATGGCCCGGCTCGGCGTGCTGGGGCAATGGATCCCCGCATTTTCCCGGGTCTCGGGGCGGATGCAATTCGACTTGTTCCATGTGTACACCGTCGATCAGCACACGCTGATGGTGCTGCGTAACATCGCTGCGTTTTCGTCGGGCCGCGCCGACGAGCGTTTTTCCATCGCCCACGAAGTGTGGCCGCGCTTGCGCAAACCCGAATTGCTGCTGATCGCCGGCCTTTTCCACGATATCGCCAAGGGCCGCGGTGGCGATCATTCCGAATTGGGTGCGGTGGATGCACGCGAGTTCTGCGCGGCGCACGCTCTCAGCGACGCCGACACCGCGCTGATCGCCTGGCTGGTCGAACAGCACCTGCGCATGTCGATCACTGCGCAGAAACAGGATATCTCCGATGCGGAGGTGATCCATCGCTTCGCCACGCTGGTCGGCGACCGCGAGCGCCTGGATTATCTGTATCTGCTGACCTGCGCGGACATCGCCGGCACCAGCCCGAAGTTGTGGAATGCGTGGAAAGACCGGTTGCTCGCCGACCTGTACTTCGCCACACGCCGCGTATTGCGTGAAGGCCTCGAGCAGCCCATCGCTGCCGATGCGCGGATGGAAGAGGCGCGCGAATCGGCGCGCGCGCTGATGGCGGTGCAGGGTTTCGACGCGGCTACCGCCGATGCGCTGTTCGGCATCATGCCGGACGAGGGCTTCCTGCGTTTCCGTCCGGAACAGATCGCCTGGCAGGCCAGCGCCTTGCGCAACGTCGCCCCGGGCGAAACCCGGGTGCGTGTGCGCCGCATCGCCGACGACGGCAATGCTTTGGAAGTCTTCGTGCATTCGCCGGACCGCAGCGGCCTGTTCGCGGCGATCCTGGCGACGCTGGACCGCATGGGTTTCGGCATCCATCAGGCGCGCGTGCTCGATGGCCCGCGCGGCACGATCTTCGATACCTTCGAAGTCCTGCCGGCCGACAGTTACGCCAGTTCCGACCCTGCCGAAGTCGAAGCCGGCCTGAGCGGTGCGCTGGACGGTCCGCTGGAGAAAGTGCGCACTTCCCGCCGCGCGGTGCCGCGGCAGCTCAAACATTTCCGGTTTGCGCCCAAAATCGAATTCGGCGGCACGCCCGACGGGCGACGCACTTTGTTGAGCCTGGTGGCGCCCGACCGTCCCGGTCTGTTGTCCGATGTGGCGCAGGTGCTGCGCGCACAGGGGCTCAACGTGCACGACGCACGCATCGCTACTTTCGGCGAACGGGCCGAAGACTTGTTCCAGATCACCGACGCCAACGGCCAGCCGCTGGACGAACGAACCCAGCAGGCCCTGCGCGACGCGCTGCGGGCCAGCTTCGAAAACATCCCTTGATTGGAAAGACAGGAAACAGATGACCAGCCAGATCCACGATGACGCAGCACTGAAAATCCTCATCGAAGATGCGTTCGAGCGGCGCGCCGACCTGGCCGCGGGAGAGATCGAGGCTTCCGTGAGGCCTGCGGTGGAGCGGGTGATAAGCGGCCTGGAATCGGGCGGTTTCCGCGTCGCCGAGCATGGCGGGGAAGGCAAGTGGAAAGTCAACGAGTGGCTTAAGAAGGCGGTGTTGTTGTATTTCCGCGTCAACGATATGGCGGTAGTCGATTCGCAGCCTGCGCCGTTCTGGGATAAGGTCGAATCGCGCTTCGCCGGTTATGACGAATCGCGTTTCCGGGCAGCCGGTGTGCGCGTCGTGCCGGGTGCGGTAGCGCGTCGCGGCACCTACTTCGGCAAGGACGTGGTGCTGATGCCCAGCTTCGTCAACATCGGCGCGCACGTCGGCGAGGGCACCATGGTCGACACCTGGGCCACCGTGGGCTCCTGCGCGCAGATCGGCAAGCACTGCCACCTGTCCGGCGGCGTCGGCATCGGCGGCGTGCTGGAGCCGTTGCAGGCATCGCCTACCATCATCGAAGACCATTGCTTTGTCGGCGCGCGTTCGGAAGTGGTGGAGGGCGTGGTGGTCGGCCATCACAGCGTGATCGGCATGGGCGTGTTCCTGGGGCAGTCCACGCGAATCTACAACCGCGCCACGAAAGAGGTTTCCTATGGCTATGTGCCGCCAAGGAGCGTGGTGGTATCGGGCTCGTTGCCGGCCGCCGACGGTTCGCATTCGTTGTATTGCGCGGTGATCGTCAAGCAGGTGGACGAGAAGACGCGGTCGAAGACTTCCATTAATGAGTTGCTGCGCGGGTTGGCAGACTAGGTTTTTCCCTTCTCCCCTCGGGAGAAGGTGCCCGAAGGGCGGATGAGGGTACGGGGGAGCGGGAATGGTGAAGAACCGTTTAGCTTCCACATTCGGCTGCCGCAATTTCGCTTCGCCGTACCCTCACCCCAACCCCTCTCCCGGCGGGAGAGGGGCTTAAAATTCGGAATGACAGGAATTGCATGGCCACCCTTTACGGTTTGAAAAACTGCGACACCTGCAAGAAGGCCACCAAATGGCTGGACCGCTTCGGTGTGGCGTATTCGTTCGTCGACTACCGCGACGACAAACGCACGCCGGAGACTCTGCTGGAGTGGTCGAAACAGGCCGGCGGTTGGGATGCGCTGATCAACAAATCCTCGACCACGTGGCGGCAGCTGCCTGAGAACCGCAAGGCGCCAGGGTCCGACGCCGAATGGAAGCTGCTGCTACGGGAATATCCGCAATTGATCCGCCGTCCGGTGGTGGTGATCGACGATGGAGTGATGACCCAAGGCTTCAGCGACAATGGATTCAAGCAGCGCTTCGGGATCGGGAAATGAGCGA
The DNA here is from genome assembly GCA_965650035.1 of uncultured Pseudoxanthomonas sp. Taxonomy (GTDB): domain Bacteria; phylum Pseudomonadota; class Gammaproteobacteria; order Xanthomonadales; family Xanthomonadaceae; genus Pseudoxanthomonas_A. The sequence goes on along the minus strand of CBFGMR010000001.1, from coordinate 114,011 downwards.
TGTCCTGGCGCTGACCAGCGAGTTGATCCGTCGCCGTTCGGTGACGCCGCTCGATGAAGGTTGCCAAGAGCTGATCGCTGCGCGCCTGCAGCGTGCAGGCTTCGTCTGCGAGCGCATGCGCTTCGGCGAAGTGGACAACCTGTGGGCCGCACATGGCAGCGGATCGCCGGTGCTCGTGCTGCTTGGCCACACCGACGTGGTGCCGTCCGGGCCGGTCGAGGATTGGGTCAGCGATCCGTTCCGGCCGACGATCCGCGATGGCGTGTTGTATGGACGCGGCGCCGCCGATATGAAAGGCAGCGTAGCCGCATTCGTGATCGCGCTGGAGCAGTTCGTCGATGCGCATCCCGACCACGCCGGCACGATCGCGCTATTGGTCACTTCCGATGAAGAAGGCGATGCGATAGATGGTGTTCGCCGCGTCGCCGACACTTTCCGCACGCGTGGCCAGTCCATCGACTGGTGCATCACCGGTGAGCCTTCGTCTACCCGCAAGCTCGGCGATCTTCTGCGCGTCGGTAGGCGCGGTACATTGTCGGCGACGCTGACGGTGAAAGGAGTGCAGGGCCATGTCGCGTACCCCGACAAAGCGCGCAACCCGATCCACCAGGCGCTGCCGGCATTGGCCGAACTCGCCGCGCGGCGTTGGGACGAAGGCTACGAAACCTTCCCCCCCACCAGTCTGCAGATCTCCAACTTCAATGCCGGCACCGGCGCCAACAACGTGATTCCGGGCGAAGCGAAGGTGCTGTTCAACCTGCGCTACAACCCGCATTGGAATGCGGCGCAACTGGAAACGGAGATCGATGCTGTGCTCGACCGGCATGGTCTTGAATACGACATGCACTGGCATCGGGGTGGCGAACCGTTCTACACGCCCGAAGGACGTTTGCGCGCCGTTGCGCGGGACGTGCTGGGCGAGTTCGCCGGCGCAGCTCCCGAAGAAAGCACTGCGGGAGGTACTTCGGATGCACGGTTCATAGCGCCGCTGGGTGCGCAATGCATCGAGGTCGGTCCGGTCAACGCCAGCATCCACAAGGTGGACGAGAACGTATCGGTTGCCGATCTGGAGGCATTGCCTGCGCTTTATCGGCAGCTGATCGAGAGATTGTTGCTACCGTAACCTTTTTGCTGCTTCTAACCCTTCTTCCATCGGGAGAAGAGCCTGGCCCCGCACTTGATACAGTAGCCGAAGGCCGGACGCCGCGCAGCAAGCACCCTTGGGGTGTGAGGGTTCGAGGGGAGCGATGTTGGTGAGCGATCGCTATTGGTTCCGCGTTCGGCCGTAGAAATGCCGCTCCGCCGTACCCTCACCCCAACCCCTCTCCCGGTGGGAGAGGGGCTCAGGGCTTGCCAGCTGCCCCTCAAACCGGTTAGTTTCGATCCATGCCCAGCGCCTCCGCCTCCGCCCGCACCAATTCCAACCGCCGCAATATTGCGCGGACGAATAATCGTGCGCGGCCAATGCGGGTCTGCGACTAGGCGAAAAGAACAAGCCGAATCAACAGGAAACCCGCATCGCGAGATGCGGGTTTTTTCATTTACGCCCTTCGAATTTTCATTTCATTCCAGGAGTTTTCCCCATGTGTTCCATCTTCGGCATTTTCGGCCTGCAATCGGGCGACAACCTGCAGGGTCTGCGACGGCAGGCTCTGGAACTCTCGCAACGGCAGCGCCATCGCGGCCCCGACTGGAGCGGCGTGTATACCGACGAAGGCGCGATTCTGGTGCACGAGCGCCTGGCCATCGTAGACCCGGCCGGCGGCTCGCAGCCCTTGCGTTCGGCCGATGGCGAACTGGCGCTGGCGGTGAACGGCGAGATCTACAACCATCGCGAGTTGAAGAAGGAATTGAAGCAGCCGTACGAATTCCTGACCGGTTCGGATTGCGAAGTGATCAATGCGCTGTACCGAGAGGACGAACCCGCGTCGCTACTCAACCGGCTCAATGGCATCTTCGCCTTCGCGTTGTGGGACAAGGTACGCAAGCGCGCACTGATCGCGCGCGATCCGATGGGCGTCTGTCCGCTGTACTGGGGCCACGACCGCGAAGGACGGCTCTGCGTGGCTTCGGAAATGAAAGCCATCAGCGGCCTCTGCGCAGACGTTGCCCAGTTTCCGCCGGGACACTACTACGACAACGTGAGCGGCGAATTGGTCAAATACTACCAGCGCCCCTGGCGGGACTACGATGCGGTCGCCGGCGTCGAAGTGGACAAACAGGAACTGCGCGAAGCGTTCGAACGTGCCGTGCATCGCCAGCTGATGACCGACGTACCCTATGGCGTATTGCTGTCCGGCGGACTCGACTCGTCGCTGGTCACTGCAGTGGCCGCGCGCTACGCGCGCCATCGCATCGAGGAGGACGATAAATCGGAAGCCTGGTGGCCGCGGTTGCATTCCTTCGCCATCGGCTTGAAGGGTTCTCCCGATCTGGCGGCGGCCGAGATCGCCGCCAAGGCGCTGGACACCGTGCACCATGGCTTCGAATACACCTTCGAGGAAGGCCTGGATGCGTTGCCGGAAGTGATCCGCCATATCGAAACCTACGACGTGACCACCATCCGCGCTTCCACGCCCATGTATCTGCTGGCGCGACGGATCAAGGCAATGGGGGTGAAGATGGTTTTGTCGGGCGAGGGATCGGACGAAATCTTCGGCGGCTATCTCTATTTCCACAAGGCGCCAAACGGGCGCGAGTTCCACGAGGAACTGGTGCGCAAACTGGACGCGCTCTACAACTACGACTGCCTGCGTGCCAACAAGTCGATGATGGCCTGGGGCGTGGAGCCGCGCGTGCCGTTCCTGGATGTCGAGTTCATGGACGTAGCGATGAAGATGGACGCCAAATACAAAATGATCGACAAGAGCTCGAAGGGCCACGAGCGCATGGAAAAAGGGATTCTGCGGGCGGCGTTCGAAGGCTATCTGCCCGATTCCATCCTCTGGCGGCAGAAGGAGCAGTTCAGCGACGGGGTGGGCTATGGCTGGATCGATGGATTGAAAGCGCATGCCGAAGCGCAAGTCAGCGATCGCGAACTGGCCGCGGCGGCCAAGCGTTTTCCGATCAATTCGCCGCTGACCAAAGAAGCCTATTACTACCGTAGTCTGTTCGAGGAGTTCTATCCTGGTCCTGCGGCGGCTGAGACGGTGCCGGGCGGCAAGTCGATCGCATGCTCGTCGCCTGCGGCGATCGCGTGGGATGCGAGTTTCGCAAGCGCGGCCGATCCTTCGGGTCGGGCGATTGCGGGGGTGCATAACGCGGCGCTTTAGCTTTCCTTCTCCTCTCGGGAGAAGGTGCCCGCAGGGCGGATGAGGGAATGGATTTTCAGATCGACGGATAGTTTCCGTGGGTCGGAATTCTCTTTCCCTCATCCGTCGCTTCGCGCCACCTTCTCCCGGGGGAGAAGGAACAGCGAGCTACGGCTTCAGCGTCAACGTGTACTCCGCCTTCCCCGGCAAGAAAGGTGTTGGCCTTCCGTGCACCCAGTCTTCATGCCCCGCACCCCAGAACGGCGACAGCGGATTGCCGCTCTGGCCGCCGGGCATGTGGATGATGCCGTCGGCTTCGTGGCCGGGCGAGACCACCATGCGCTCGCTGGCGCCGAAGGAAGGGCCTTGTACGCGCGGCATGGCGCCGTCGCCGTGCAGTTGATCGGCGGGCATGCACAACGCGGGCTTGAGCATCGCGGGCAGGGCATTGGCCAATGGATGGCAGATCTTTGCGGTGTTGCGCTCACCCCACGTGCGTTGTTCCAGCGGGCCCTGCGCGGAAAGATCGTCGCGGACCTGGCGCGCGGCGTCTTCCAGCAACGCCTCCCAACTGGCGAAACGGCGCGACAGCAGATTGGCGGGGCGTTCGCTGAGCAAAGGCCAGACCACGCCTTCCAATTGCGGCAGGTCGGGCATGATGAAGTCTTCGCCAAGCGTGGCCTGCGCAGGAGCGGTCAGGCCGTCCGCGATGCGGGCATGCACGGCCAGCCGCCAGGCGCGGACGATGCGGTAGCTGACCGAATCGATGCTGGCGCGTCCTTCCCAGTGATACGCGGCTTTGGCCAATGCGCCCAGTGCCGGGGTTTTGTCGCGTTCGCTCTCTTTCTGCAGCAAGGCCCACCAGCGCTGCAGGAACACCGCGCGGTCGTCCAGCTGGATAGCCAGCAGATCTTTTTCGGTGAAGCGATCGTGGGAGAAAAGATCGTCGCGGATCTGCTTGGCGCGCGCGCCAAGCGCGTAACCGCCGTCGCCGGCGAGCTTCAGGCCGGCCTCGTCCATGGTGCGGTTGTTGGCGGTCCACAGGCGATTGGAAGGCGGATCGATCAGGCGCGGAGAGGCGGTAGCGTCCGTCATCCATGGCGAACAGGTGAGTGCTGCGCCGGCATCGTCGGCATTGGCTTGCATGCCCGGAATCGCGACGTGCTGTTCGGGCGTTATGGCCAGACAGCCCGGATCGCGTTTCGGGAATCCGCCGATCACGCGCCAGCCGATATTGCCGCCGGAGTCGGCCACGGTGAAATTCTGCGCGGGGATGCCTGAAGCGTCCGCGACGGAAAACGCACCGGCGATATCGCGGGCAACGGCAAGATCCGTAAACGAAACCCGCAGCGATCCCGGCAACTGCGGCGTCCAGCGCAGTGCAAGGGAAGTGCCGTTCTTGGATTCGTGCAGGATCGGGCCCCATGCGGTTTCGCGGACCACGAAGTCGACAGGCGCCGCGCCGGCGACCTTGATGCTTTCGTGGAAATCAGTGCGCTTGGCGCAGTCTTGCGCGCCCGCCGGGCACGGCGGCAGTTCCGCCCAATCGGCCCAGTCGCCATAACTGTTGGTGAAGCCCCAAGCGACGTGGCCGTTGCTGCCGACCACCACCGCCGGAAAGCCCGGCAGCGTGAATCCGGAGATATCCACTTTGCCACCGGGCGCACGGGTATCCGAATACCGCAAGCGCGCGCGGAACCAGATATTGGGTGCCCGCAGGCCAAGATGCATGTCGTCGGCGACGATGGCGCGGCCATCGGCGGTCAGCGCGCCTGCCACGGCCCAGTTGTTGCTGCCCGGCGTACCTTTTTCGGCCAAAGGCATCAGATCCTTGGTCGCCGGCACAGGCAGCTTGGCCAAGTCGACGGCCTCGGCGCCGGGCAATGAGGCATTGCCGCGCGAGGCGCCGAACAAGGGTGCATCCCATTCGGTGCCGTCATGGGCCAGCAACGCGTACAGCGCAGGCGGAACCGTGTTCTTTATTCTCCATAGCGCCAGTTCCCGCGTGTTCTGCGAATCCTGCAGGTCGAAGTACATCGCATAGGCAGTCAAGGCCGAATCGGCCAGTTCCCAGCGCCTTGGCTGCTGGCGCAGCAGCAGGTACGGCCAAGGCCTCGCCCTCAAACCTTGCAGGCCGGCATTCACGCCATCGGTATAGGCCTGCAGCTGCGCGCGCTTGTCGCCGGCGAAGCCGTCCAGATCGGCCATCACCCGCGCACGCATGCGATGCACGCGGCGCTCCTTGTCCAGCTTCAGTGCGATGGGCCCGAACAGTTCCGAGAGCTCGCCCGCCGAAGTGCGGCGCATCAGGTCCATTTCGAAATAGCGCTCTTGCGCGTGCACGTAGCCCAATGCGCGGGCCATGTCGGTTTCGTTGGCTGCATCGATGGTGACCACGCCCAGCGCGTCGCGCTGGATGCTGACGGGCGCGCTGAGGCCGGGAAGAGCCAGCTCGCCTTCCAATTCCGGCAGGCTGCCGCGCAACAGCCACCAACCGGCGGCCAGGCCAAGAACGATAAGCACGAGCAAGAGCAGAGCGATGCGCTTCAGCCAACGGACCATGCGGTTTCCCCGGTATGCGTAGCCCCATTGTAGGAGCGGTGCGTGTCACCACCAAGTACGCCGGCTATTGTGGATTCCGCTCGAAGCGATAGGCCACGGTCGCCAGCCGGGTCACGCCCTCGGCGGCGAATCCCGGTTGCGCGGCCAGGATGTCGCGGCGCTCGAGGCGCTGGATACGCCAGTGGCCGGCATACAGCGCCCGCACTTCGTCTTCATCGACCGAGAACGGCGGACCTTCCTTTTCGTGCTGGGGATACTCAAGCGTGATCACCAGGCCGCGGCATCCTGTCGGCAGACGCGCGTAGAGTTCGTTGGCATAGCGCTGCCTCAATTCGGGCGGCAATGCGATCAGTGCTGCGCGATCGAATACGCCGTCGCAGTTGGACAGTAGATCCGCATCGAGCGCGAAAGCATCGCCGCAGATGAGTTCCACTCTGCCGGCGAGGTAATGCATGCCATAGCGGGATTGGCGGCGCGTCGGCGTCAGCCCGTGTTCGTCGAAGAACTGCTCGACCGCGATCTGCGACAGCTCCACTCCCAATACCCGGTGCCCTTGCGCGGCCAGCCACGACATATCCAGGCTCTTGCCGGCCAAGGGAACGAACACGCGGCTGCCGGAGGGAAGCGCGAGGGTCGGCCAGTATTCCCGCAGTAGCGGCGTCGCCTCGTCCTGGTGGAAACCGATCCGGCCTTCCTGCCAGCGTTGCTGCCAGAATCCGTGTTCCATCATTTCACCTCCGATCGGTTTGGCTTCTATGCGGCGCGCGGAAATAAGGAACTATTGGACATCGGGTCCGTCGATATTCTGCCGGGCCACGGTCGCACATGACGAACGCGCCGCAGCGCGCGTGGACGGTGAACTATTGAACGTCAAGCCCGTCTACCTTCTGCCAACCCCTCGGCAACAATCCACCACGGGAAGCCCGCGCGCCGATGTATTCGTCCAGATCCTTGAACGACAGGCTCATCGTGCGCTGACCGCTCTTCACCAGCAGCGTGCTGCCGGGCGATACCGCTGCCACGGCGACTACGCGTTCCGTGCCCAGCTTCGCTTTCGGAATCTCGATGATCTTGTTGCCCTTGCCTTTGTCCAGCTCGGGGAGGTCCGCGAGCGCGAAGGCGAGCAGGTGTCCGGCGCTGGTGACGGCGACGATGCGATCGGCTTTCGGATCGGTCGTGTGCGCCGGCTGCAGCACCTTGGCGCCTGTGGACAGATTCAACATCACCTTGCCGGCTTTCTGGCGGCCGGTGAGATTCTCGAAGCGGGTGACGAAACCGTACCCATGCGAGGAAGCCAGCACGAAACGCGCGTCGTTGTCGCCCGTGGCCAAGGCCACGAACGAGGCGCCGGAAGCGGGCGAGAAGCGGCCCGTCAGCGGCTCGCCGTTGCCGCGCGCCGAAGGCAGTGTATGCGTCGCGGTGGAATAGCTGCGGCCTTCCGAATCCAGGAATGCGACTTGCTGCGTGCTGCGTCCGCGCACCGCGGCCAGCAGGCCGTCGCCGTCGCGGTAGGACATGCCGGCGGCATCCACGTCGTGGCCCTTGGCCGCGCGGATCCAGCCTTTCTCGGACAGCACCACGGTCATCGGTTCGCTGGCGACCAGTTCGGTTTCGTCCAGCGCCTGCGCGGCCTCGCGCGCGACCAGCGGAGAGCGGCGCGCGTCGCCGAACTTCTTCGCATCGGCCAGCAGTTCGTCCTTGATCAGCTTCTTCAGCTTGGCCTTGGAGGCGAGCGTGGACATCAGGCGGTCGCGTTCGGCATCCAGTTCATCCTGCTCGCCGCGGATCTTCATTTCCTCCAGGCGCGCCAACTGCTTCAGGCGCGTGTCGAGAATGTAGTCGGCCTGTTCCTCGCTCAACTTGAAGCGCGCGATCAACGCGGCGCGGGGTTCGTCCTCGGTGCGGATGATATGGATCACTTCATCCAGGTTGAGGAACGCGACCAGCAAGCCTTCCAACAGGTGCAGGCGGCGCTCGACCTTTTCCAGGCGATGGTTGAGACGGCGGGTGACGGTATCGGTGCGGAATACCAGCCACTCACTCAGCAGCGTGCGCAGGTTCTTGACCTGTGGCCGGCCGTCCAGACCGATGATGTTGAGGTTGACGCGGTAGCTCTTCTCAAGATCGGTGGTGGCGAACAGGTGACCCATCAGCTGTTCCGCATCGACCCGGTTGGAACGGGTGATCAGCACCACGCGGACCGGATTGAGATGATCCGATTCGTCGCGGATGTCTTCCAGCCACGGCAACTTCTTGGCGCGCATCTGCGCGGCGATCTGTTCGATCACCTTGGACGGCGATACCTGGTAAGGCAGCGCGTTGATGACGATGTTCTGGCCTTCCTTCACGAAGGTGGCGCGGGCGCGCACGCTGCCGTTGCCGGTCTCGTAGATCGCACGCAGGTCGGCGAGGGGAGTGATGATTTCGGCGCTGGTCGGGTAGTCGGGACCGCGCACGTGTTCGCACAGGTCGGCGACCGTGGCCTGCGGATCGTCCAGCAGGCGGATGCAGGCGCTGACGATCTCGTTGAGGTTGTGCGGCGGCACATCGGTGGCCATGCCGACCGCGATGCCGGTGGTGCCGTTCAACAACAGATGCGGCAGGCGCGCCGGCATCCAGGTCGGTTCCTGCAGGGTGCCGTCGAAGTTGGGCGTCCAGTCCACCGTGCCCTGGCCCAGTTCGCCCAGCAGCACTTCGGCGATGGGGGTCAGTTTGGATTCGGTGTAGCGCATGGCCGCGAACGATTTGGGATCGTCCGGCGAGCCGAAGTTGCCCTGGCCCTCGATCAGCGGGTACCGGTACGAAAACGGCTGCGCCATCAGCACCAGCGCTTCGTAACAGGCGCTGTCGCCATGGGGGTGGAACTTGCCGATCACATCGCCCACGGTGCGTGCGGATTTCTTGGGCTTGGCGGTGGCGTTGAGGCCCAGCTCGCTCATGGCGTAGATGATGCGGCGCTGCACCGGCTTCAGGCCGTCGCCGATGAAGGGCAGGGCGCGGTCCAGGACCACGTACATCGAATAATCGAGATAGGCGCGCTCGGCGTACTCGCGCAGGGGAATCTGTTCGAAGCCGTGGAAGGTGGGGCGGATGGTCTCTGTCATTGTTCCGTGTGCGTTCGCGAATCGTGGCCCCGATTCTAACCGTCGCACCGCGTTTCCCACCCCCGGAAAGCAAAAACCCCCGCTTGCGCGAGGGTTTTGCTTTTACCTTGGTGCCCAGAAGAGGACTCGAACCTCCACGAAGTTGCCCCCGCTAGCACCTGAAGCTAGTGCGTCTACCAATTCCGCCACCTGGGCAGGTGCAGGGCGCGCATTCTCCGGATTGCGCGGCAGGATGTCAACGGATGATCCGGTGGCCACGGCCCGGATTCAGGTGGGGTGTACCATGGACCCATGACGAAGAAGCCAACGAAAGGCGGGTCCAAGCCCGCATCAGGCAAGCCTGGCAAGCCCGACACGCGTGCGAAAAAGACCAGCGGCAGCGGCAAGCCGGCGACCAAATCCAAGCTTCCCCCGTGGATGCCCGACCTGCCCGCCAAAGCGGGCGGCAACGCTGCCAAGGGTCCGCGCGGCGCCGTCCGGCCGCCGATTTCCCGCCAGCCCGCACCTCCGCAGCGCGGTAAGTTCAGGGATCCGCATGCAGCGCGCGAAGCAGAGCGCTATGCCGATCCGATCGCCAGCCGCGAAGCCATCCTGGGCGTGCTCAGCGCCGCCGAAGGCCCGCAGACCGCCGAAGATCTGGCCGCCAGACTCGAGCTCACCGCGCCCGACCGTTTCGACGCGCTGGGCAAGCGCCTGGGCGCCATGGTCCGCGATGGGCAGTTGCTGCAGAATCGCCGCGGCGGCTTCGCTCCGACCAAGCAGATGGACCTGATTCCAGGCGTGGTGATCGCCAACCCCAATGGCTTCGGCTTCCTCAGGCCGGATGAGGGCACCGGCGACGACCTGTTCCTGCCGCCCAACGAAATGCGCAAAGTCATGCACGGCGACCGGGCCATGGCCTGCGTCACCGGCATCGACCGCAGCGGCCGCCGCGAAGGCAGCATCGTGGAAGTGCTGGAGCGCCGGCTCAGCCGTCTGATCGGGCGCTTTACTCTGGAAGCGGGCATCAGTTACGTCGTTCCAGACGACAAACGCGTGCAGCGCAACCTGCTGATTCCGCCCGATCAGCGCGGCGATGCCGTGGACGGCCAGCTGGTCGTGGCCGAGCTGACCCAGGCGCCGGATGCCCGGCGTCCGCCGATGGGCCGCATCGTGGCCGTACTGGGTGACAAATTGACGCCGTCGCTGGTGGTGGAAGCGGCGATCCACGGGCACGAGATTCCCAACGAGTTTCCGCGGGAAGTGCTGGATGAAGCCGCCGCGGTGCCGCTGGCGGTGGACGAGTCGATGTTCGCCGGTCGCGTGGACCTGCGCAGCATGCCGCTGGTCACCATCGACGGCGAGGACGCCAAGGACTTCGACGATGCCGTGTATTGCGAAAGCAACAAGCAGGGGTTCCGGCTGGTGGTGGCTATCGCCGACGTATCGCACTACGTGCGCCCCGGTACGCCGCTGGACGACGAAGCGCAGAAGCGCGCCACTTCGGTGTACTTCCCCGGTTTCGTGGTGCCGATGCTGCCGGAGACCTTGTCCAACGGCATCTGCTCGCTGAACCCGAAGGTCAACCGTATGTGCTTCGTCTGCGACATGCAGGTGGATCGCAGCGGCGAAGTGACTTCGTCGAAATTCTACGAAGCGGTGATGAACTCGCATGCGCGTCTGACCTACATCCAGGTCTGGAATGCGGTTGGCGAGAACGACGAGGACACGCGGCAGGCCATCGGCGCGCAGATGCCCCAGGTCGATCGTCTGTACCAGTTGTTCCAGGTGCTGGCCAAGGCGCGCGAGAAGCGCGGGGCGATCGAGTTCGAGACGTCCGAAGTGCGTTTCGTGCTGGACAACCGCGGCGAAGTCACCCAGGCCGGCATGCTGCAGCGTAACGACGCGCACAAGCTGATCGAGGAATGCATGATCGCGGCGAACGTGGAAGCGGCGAAGTATCTGTTGGCCGCCCATATTCCCGCACCATACCGTGTGCACGACCGGCCGCCGGAGTCCAAGTACGCCGATCTGCTGGAGTTCCTGAAAGAATTCAAACTGAGCCTGCCGCCGTGGTCCAAGGTGCAGCCGCGCGACTTCACCCAGTTGCTGAAGAAGATCCGCGAGCGCCCGGACGTGGCGCTGCTGGAATCGGTGGTGCTGCGCAGCCAGAGCCTGGCGGTGTACACACCGGACAACGCCGGCCATTTCGGGTTGGCGCTGGCGGCGTACGCGCACTTCACCTCGCCGATCCGCCGTTATCCCGACTTGCTGGTGCATCGCGCGATCAAGTACGCGCTGACCGGCGGCAAGCCGGAGAAATTCCTGTATTCGCAGCACCAGATGGCGGCGCTGTCGCTGCAATGCTCCGAGCGCGCGCGCCGCGCCGACGAAGCCGAGCGCGAGGTCGACGAACGCTACCGCGCCGCGTGGATGGAGCAGCATGTGGGCGGGCAGTTCGACGGCGTGATCAGCGGGGTGACCAGTTTCGGTCTGTTCGTGGAGCTCAACGATTCCAAGGTCAATGGCCTGGTCCATGTGACCCAGCTGCCGCACGACTATTACCACTTCGACCCGATCCGCAAGACGCTGTCCGGCGAGCGCCGCGGCATGGTGTTCCGTTTGGGCGACCAGGTGCGCATCGTGGTGATGAAGGCCAGTTTGGAAGAGCGGAAGATCGACTTCAAGCTTGCGGAAGAGAAGCAGGTGCAGGGGTTGCCGCCGCGTGGGCAGCCGGCCAAGCAGAAGAAACAGAAGTATTGACGTTGCTTCCTTCTCCCACCGGGAGAAGAGCCTGCCCCATACTTGATATGGGGTGCCCGAAGGGCGGATGAGGGTGCGGAAGAACCAGTCGCGTTTGAGCGTCATGGACTCCGCCGTACCCTCACCCCAACCCCTCTCCCGGTGGGAGAGGGGGTTAAAAGCCAGCATTGAAGAGTCTTAGATGAGCAAACAGAACCAATGGATCGCCGGCATCAACGCAGTGGCTTCGGCCATCGAGAACGATGCCGACAACGTGCGCGAAATACTGCTGGAAGCAGGCAGCAAGAACTCGCGCATCACCGAGATCGAAGAGAATGCGCGACGCAAGGGCATCGAAGTGCGCCGTGTCACCCAGCAGGCGCTGGATGGCGTCGGCGGATCGGTACGCCACCAGGGCGCGGTCGCGCGCTATGCCGCAGCCAAGACCTGGGATGAGGGCGAGCTGGCGGGATTGATCGAGGCGGCCGAAGGCAAGGCCTTGGTGCTGGTGCTGGACGGCGTGCAGGATCCGCATAATCTGGGCGCATGCCTGCGTAGCGCGGCAGCGGCAGGCGCCACGGCGGTGGTGATTCCCAAAGACAAATCGGCTCCGGTCAACGCGACGGTGCGCAAGACTTCGGCCGGCGCAGCGGACCGGCTCCCGGTTTTTCCGGTGACCAATCTGGCGCGCTGCCTGCGCGATCTGCAGCAGCTGGGTGTGTGGATATATGGACTTGCCGGAGAAGCCGAAGCTTCGCTCTACGACATCGATCTGCGCGGCAATGTGGCGCTGGTGCTGGGTGGCGAGGGCGACGGCATGCGCAGGCTGACGCGTGAGCATTGCGATGGTCTGGTGAAGATCCCGATGCCGGGCGATATCGAAAGCCTCAATGTCTCGGTCGCCACCGGCATCACGCTGTTCGAAGCGGTGCGCCAGCGACGCTGACCGGTCGGCCGCCGGGATTTTTCGGAACCACTCTACGGAGATCGCATGCGCAATCCGTTACTGACCCTGTTCCGTTGCATCGCGGTGGGTTTGCTGTTCGCCGCTTCGATCGCGCCGCTGGCCGCGCAGGAGCGCGTGCGCGCGCGCGATCTGGGCGTGGCGCCGGGAATATTCGCCCCGGGCGCCAACAACGCCATTACCGACGTGGCCGGCGTGCGGGTAGGCCAGGTGACCCTGATCGAAGGCGAGCGCGTACGTACCGGCGTCACCGCGATCCTGCCGCATGAAGGCAACGCCTACCGTTCGCGCGTGCCTGCCGCCTTGCACGTCGGCAACGGCTTCGGAAAATTCGCCGGCAGCACGCAGATCAACGAACTGGGCGAACTGGAAACGCCGATCCTGCTCACCTGCACCCTGTGCGTGTGGAAAGCCGCCGATGCGATGGCCGCGTGGTTGCTGCAGCAGCCGGACATGCAGCAGGTGCGTTCGATCAATCCGGTGGTCGGCGAGACCAACGACGGCGACCTCAACGATATCCGTGCACGGCCGATCACTGCAGAAGCGGTCAGGCGCGCGCTGGAAAGCGCGAAGGCCGGCCCGGTGCAGGAAGGCAGCGTAGGCGCAGGTACAGGCACCATCGCATTCGGCTGGAAGGGCGGTATCGGCACGTCTTCGCGCGTGCTTCCGGAAAGTCTTGGCGGTTGGACCGTGGGCGTGCTGGTGCAGACCAATTTCGGCGGCGTGCTGCAGGTGGCGGGCGCGCCGGTGGGCCGCGAGCTGGGACGCTATGCATTCCAGAATGCAGTCGCAGTACAACCTGGAATCGGGGACGGGCCGGCCGACGATCGCGGCGATGGGTCGGTGATCATTGTCATCGCCACCGATGCACCGCTGAGCGACCGCAATCTGCGGCGGCTCGCTTCGCGGGCGATGATGGGACTGGGGCGCACGGGCAGTTCGGCGTCCAACGGCAGCGGCGACTATGCGCTGGCGTTCTCCACCGCGTCTTCGGTGCGCCGCGCTTTCGATGCGCCACGGCGTACCACCACCGAACTGGCCAACGACGAGATGAGCGGCGTATTCCAGGCCGGCGTGGATGCGGTCGAAGAAGCGATCTACAACTCGCTGTTCATGGCCACCACGGTCAGCGGCAATGGATACACCGCCGAAGCCATCCCACTGGATCGCGTGCGCGAGATCCTGCGCAAGCACGGCGTGCGCGCGCCCTGAGCCGTCGATATTCGGCGACCGCAATTCCACACCGGACACTTCAATGACCGCCCCACGTCCCACTACATCGGTATTGATGCCCGTGCTGCTGTTGCTCGTAGCGATGTTCTCCATCCAGCTGGGCGCAAGCCTGGCCAAGAGCCTGTTTCCAGCGGTCGGAGCGATGGGGGCCACGTCGCTGCGCCTGGGTTTTGGAACCTTGCTGCTGTGGCTGGTGCTGCGGCCGTGGCGCATGCCTTGGCGCACGCTGCCATGGCGGATGCTGGTGGGGTACGGCATTTCGCTGGGGGTGATGAACTCGCTGTTCTACCTTGCGTTGCAAACCGTGCCCTTGGGCATCGCAATCGTCCTTGAGTTCACGGGGCCGCTAGGTCTGGCGCTGCTGGCATCGCGTCGGCTGCGGGACGTGGGTTGGGTAGTGCTGGCGGTGGCAGGACTGTTGCTGCTGGTGCCTTGGACGCAACAGCACGAAGCGCTCGACCCACTGGGTGTTGCGTATGCGCTTGGCGCAGGCTTGTGCTGGGCGCTGTACATCGTGTTCGGGCAGAAGTCGGGCGCGGAGCATGGCGCGCAGACCGTTGCGCTGGGCGCGGCCATCGCCGCGTTGGTGGCCGTTCCGTGGGGTGTGCTGCAGTCGGGCATGGCGCTGCTGGCGCCCGCTTTGCTTCCGGTCGGCATCGGCGTGGCCGTGCTGTCGATGGCGTTGCCCTACAGCCTGGAGATGGTGGCCCTGACCCGTTTGCCGGTGCGTACCTTCGGCATGTTGATGAGTCTGGAACCTGCCATCGGCGCGTTGTGCGGATTCGCCTTCCTGCATGAGCAACTGGGCCTGCTGCAATGGCTGGCGATCATTGCGGTAGTGGTCGCTTCGGCAGGCGCCACACTGGGCGCACGCGCGCCGTCAGCAGCACCGGTGCCCGACTGACGCTGCCTTGGAGCCTGTTCAGAGTTTCGATCAGAAGCGTTTTTTTTGCCACGGATCAGAGCGGATCAACACGAATAGGGCCAAGCGGCCAGGCAAGATCACGCTGAGGTAGCTCAGTCTTTGCTCATCCGCGTCGATCTGCTCTGATCCGTGGCAAAAATTGCTCTTTTGGACGAGACCTTGAACAGGTTCTTAGGCGGGCCTGGGCCAAGCGTTGGCTATCTTGCAGAACAATCGCGCGGTCTGTTCGGTGTCGTAGACGGCCGAATGGGCGTCGTCGGCGTTCCATTCCATGCCGGCTGCCTGCACTGCGCGGGCCAGTACAGTCTGGCCGTAGGCCAGGCCGGCCATGGTCACCGTATCGAAGACGCTGAAAGGGTGGAACGGATTGCGCTTGTGTCCCGAGCGGGCGACGGCGGCGTTGAGGAAATTCAGGTCGAAGTGCGCGTTGTGTCCGACCAGGATCGCGCGCTGACAGCCATGTTTTTTCATCGCCGCGCGCACCGGCGCGAACACGTGCTCCAGTGCTTCCTTCTCGGGTTTGGCCAGACGGAAGGGGTGATCCAGCACGATGCCGGTGATCTCCAGCGATTTCGGGTCGATCTCGGTGCCGGGCGCGGGAATCAGATGCGCGCTGGCGGTGTCGCCCATGGCGAACGCGCCGCTTTCGTCCAGGTCGATAGGCACCACCGCGATTTCCAGCAGGGCATGGCGATTCCAGTCGAAGCCGCCGGTTTCCACGTCCACGACCACAGGCAGGAAACCGCGAAAACGGCGGGACATGGGGGTGGGGGTGATCGCTTCTTCAGAGTTGCTCATCGCGACAAGCGTAGCAGAGCCCGCAACGATTCCCGTAGGAGCGCCCCATGGGCGCGAGCTCCTTCGCCCAAGTGAAGTGCTCGCGCCCATGGGGCGCTCCTACGGGGTTGTGCCTAGCAGGGTGCCTTCTTCGCGCATGCGTACGAGCATAGCGCGGCCCTGCTCGATGAAGTCGGACAGGTCGGCGACGCCGGCTTCTGCGGCCAGCTGCTCCAGCGCTTGGCGGCCGCTGTTTTCGCCTCCGCGCAGGATTTCGATCAGACGGTAAACCAAAGGCGAGATTTCCGCGAAACGGATCTCGTACTGCGTATCGCGCCTTACCAGCAGCAATGTCGGCGCTTCGGCTGGTGCCTCTGGTTGGTAGTCCGGACCGATGCGCTGAACCGGCCAGGCGTAGGCCAGGGCCCATGCAGTTGGCGACAACACCGGAATACCGACCAGCAAATCGCCGGCCGCATCGTGGGCGGGGATTTCGTCGTCGGCGATCTGCAGGCCCAGTTCCACCCATTCGTAGTGCGCCATTTCGGCCAGCCAGGCAGGATCGCCGGTGTCGCGTTCGGCCCGTTCCTGCAGGAAGCGGATGAACTCCCGGCCTATCTCGGCGAACAGCGGCGTGTGGCTGCGGTGCTGCGCGTAGAACCGGCGTGCGAGCGAGCGCCAACGTTGCTCGCCCAGGGTCTTGCGGATGACGGGAAAATTACCCGACAGCAGCCCTTCGATATTATTGAAGAAAAGATCGCGGTAGATCGCCAGGCGGCGGTCCTCCAGCCCGGCAGGAGGCGCATGGGCGTCGGGGTCGCGCAGGTGCGCGGCCAGTTCGAACTGTTGCTGTCGCAGCGTTTCAGCCACGGGCGGAAAGTGGAGCTGTCACATCGGAAGCGGCGCGCTGCAACTCGCGGATGCATTCCACTTCGGCCAGTAAGACCGGCATCGCGGGAAAGTTGAAGTCGCGTTCCAGCAAGGTCGGGTGCACGCCGTGCAGGCGATAGGCGCTTTGCAGCAACGACCAGACGTCTTCCTTCACTGCGGCACCGTGGGTGTCGACCTTCAGGTCGTCCGCTTCGTCGTAATGGCCGGCGATATGGTACGAGGCGATGCGCGCCGCCGGCATGCGCGCCAGGAAATCATGAGCGTCGTAACCATGGTTGATGGCGTTGACGTAGATGTTGTTGACGTCCAGCAACAGATCGCAATCGGCTTCGGCCAAAACGGCGTTGACGAAATCGACTTCGTCCATGGCCTGGTAGGGGGCGGCGTAATAAGAGACGTTCTCCACCGCGATGCGGCGGCCCAGAACTTCCTGCACGCGGCGGATGCGGGCGGCGACGTGGCGCACGGCTTCCTCGGTGAAGGGGATGGGCATCAGGTCGTACAGATGGCCATCGTCGGTGCAGTAACTCAGGTGTTCGCTGTAGAGGGCGACCTGGTGGCGGTCAAGGAAGCGGCGCACGCGCGCCAGAAAAGTCTCGTCCAGCGGCGCAACGCCGCCGAGCGAGAGGGAAAGTCCATGGCAGGTGATCGGGTAGCGTGCCGACAATTGCTCCAGCGCCGCACCGTATCTGCCGCCGATCCCTATCCAGTTGTCCGGGGCGCATTCGAGGAAATCGAATGCGCCCGCGGGCGCTTCCTGCAGCGCGCCCAACAGGGCGCGCCGCAGACCTATTCCGGCACTGGTATCGGGCAGGATCGGTTTCATCCAATCAGCACTGAGGGGTCAGATGCCGCGAGGGATCAGATGCTGCCGCCGCATTTGCCTTCACCGCACTTGCCTTCGGCATGGTCGGCCTTGGCGTCGGTCTTCTTCTTGTCCGCGCCGCACTTGCCTTCGCCGCATTTGCCTTCCGAATGGGCCTTGTGTTCGGCCGCGTCGATGAAGCCGTCCTTGTTGGTGTCGATGCCGTCGAACTTGTCGGCCTTGTCGGCATGGGCCGCGGTGAATTCGGCGCGCGAGACCTTGCCGTCCTTGTCGGTGTCGACCTTCTCCATGCCGCACTTGCCTTCGCCGCACTTGCCCTCGGCGGCTTTCTCGCCGGCGTCGGCGGTGGCCGACAGCAGGTAACCCTGGGCCAGTGGCTGCATGGCGAAAGCCGAAGCGGACAGGGCCAGTCCACCGACGAGGGCGGCAGAGAGGGCGAGAGAAACGGGTTTCTGGTTGGACTTGCTCATGGCATTGCTCCTGGGGATGCGGATTGACCGCGGGTTGTGATGGAAGTGTAGCGGTGATGGATTGGTGGTCTGTGTGCACTGCGGCAACGCGGGCTTTGCGCAATCGGTCATGCGGGGCCTGCCGGGATCAAGTACTCGCGGGTCAGTACGCGCGCCCGGTGCAGGCGGGATTTGGCCGCTGCGCGGTTCAGTCCCAGACGTTGCGCCAGTTCCTCGATGGAATAGCCTTCCAGGTCCCGTAGCAGGATGACTTCGCGGTAGTGAGGGGGCAGCGACTCCAGCGCGGCGGCCACATCATGGCGCAGCTCCACCGGTTCGAAGCTGCAGGAAGGCAGGATATCCTCGGTGATCGCGTCGCCCGTCAACATGCGTAACCCGCGTTTCAGACGGTTGCATTCGCGTTTGACGATACGGAACAGCCAGGAAGAGAAGGATTCCAGCACGCGCAAATCGCCGATCCGGCGCGAGACCAGGATCATGCTTTCCTGCACCGCGTCTTCGGTGTCGTTGATGTTGCAGTGGTATTCGGCGTAGCGGCGCAGGTTCTGGCGCGACTGGGTCAGCACGCGCTGCAGTGCGGCAAGATCGCCGTCGCGGGCGGCGGCCAGATCGTCGGCCGAATAGTGAGTGCTCGCCATTGCGCTGTTCATTCCCTCTCCGTGACTGCAGCATGCCGCCGTTGCGCCATGCCTGACAGTGACAAAAGAGAGGGGTAGGGCGGGAAAGGGTTCGCGGCCGCCCGTCCGGTCGTCGTGCTGGTTATTCGCGATTCATGCTGCCGGCGCGGTCAGACCGCGCCGGTGGTGCTGGTGTCGTCGCGCTTATCGCGCGGGGGCAGGGGCTGGTCGCCGTGGATCAGGAACCAGATGTTCTCGGCGATGTTGGTGGCGTGGTCGCCGATGCGTTCCAGGTTCTTGGCCATGAACAGCAGGTGCGTGCAGGGAGTGATGTTGCGCGCGTCCTCCATCATGTAGGTCAGCAGCTCGCGGAACAGGGCGGTGTACTGCGCATCCAGTTCCGCATCGCGCGCACGCACCATCAGGGCGCGGTCGGCGTCGCCTTCGCGGTAGGCCTCCAGAACATCGCTGACCTGGCGCGCGGCCAGTCGGCCCAGTGCGCGCAGGTTGGTGGTGTGGGGAACGGGTGGCGACACGTTCAGCGCGATGGAACGCTTGGCCACATTGGCTGCGTAGTCACCGATGCGTTCGATATCGGAAGGAATGCGCAGGCCCGCCAGGATCTCGCGCAGGTCGCGCGCCATCGGCCCGCGCAGCGCCAGCTGCATCACGTCGTGGCTGATCTTGGATTCCAGTTTGTCGATCTCGACATCGTTGGCGATGATGCGCTGCGCGGCGCGGTCGTCGCGGCGTTCCACGACGTCCAGCGCGGCTTCCAGCTGGGCGACGGCCATCCCGCCCATGTGCAGGATCTCGCCGACCAGGCGGCGCTGTTCTTCGTCGTAGCTTTTGACGATGTGTTCGTGCGGTTGGGTGCTCATGGCGTTTGCTCCTGATTCCTGTATGTCGTGACGGCGATCAGCCGAAACGCCCGGTTATATAGTCTTCCGTCTGCTGCTTCTTAGGACTGGAGAAGATATTCGAGGTCACATCGTGCTCGATCAAATCGCCCAGGTACATGAAGGCGGTGTAATCGGAAACGCGCGCGGCCTGCTGCATGTTGTGGGTGACGATGGCGATGGTGTAGTCCTTCTTCAGCTCCTCGACCAGTTGTTCGATGCGGCTGGTCGAGATGGGATCCAGCGCCGAAGTCGGTTCGTCCAGCAGCAGCACGTCCGGCTTCAGCGCTACCGCGCGCGCGATGCACAAACGTTGCTGCTGGCCGCCGGAGAGGCCCAGCGCGCTCTGGCCCAGCTTGTCCTTCACTTCGCCCCACAGCGCACCCTGGTTGAGCGCGTGCTCCACGCGGTCGTTCATGTCGGCCTTGGAGATGTTCTCGTGGTGGCGGATGGCGTAGGCGATGTTTTCGTAGATGGTCATCGGGAACGGCACCGGCTTCTGGAATACCATGCCAACCTTGCTGCGCAACCGGTTCATCGGATACTTCGGCGACAGGATGTTCTCGCCATCCAGGATCACTTCGCCCTTGGCCTCCATCTTCGGGTACAGCGCATAGATGCGGTTGAAGATGCGCAACAGCGTCGACTTGCCGCAACCGGAGGGGCCGATCAACGCGGTCACGCGCTTCTCGGGGATTTCCAGGTTGATGCTTTTCAGCGCATGGAACTTGTCGTAGTAGAAATCCAGTCCCTTGGCTTCCAGCTTCACCGGCGACGGCGCTATGGCCCCGCGTTCGGTGGTCACCGTGGTGATCCGCTGGGTGGAATCGTTGCGTTGAACGTCGTTCATGGCCGGGTCCGAAAAGAGATTAGTCATTGGAGATCTTGTTGCGCAGCAGGATGCCGCGCGCACTCAGGCTGATAAGGAGAACGAACACGGTCAGGACCAATGCGCCGGCCCAGGCCAATGTCTGCCAGGATTCGTACGGACTGCCGGCGAACTGGTTCATCACCACCGGCACGCTGGCCATCGGCTGCGTCACGTTGGCGTTCCAGTACTGGCTGCCGAAGGCGGTGAACAGCAGCGGAGCGGTTTCGCCGCTGATGCGCGCCAGCGCCAGCAGGATGCCGGTGACGATGCCGGCCGAGGCGCTGCGGTACAGCACCTGCACGATCACCTTCCATTGCGGCACGCCCAGCGACAGGGCCGCCTCGCGCATCTGCGAAGGCACCAGGCGCAGCATCTCGTCGGTGGTGCGCACCACCACCGGCAGCACGATGAAGGCGAGCGCCAGCGCACCGGCCAGCGCGGAGAAGCCGCCGCCGAACTGCATGATGAAGAGGGTGTACACGAACAGGCCCAGCACGATGGACGGCGCCGACAGCAGAATGTCGTTGACGAAACGCACGATGGTTCCCGCCTTGCGCGCGTTGCCGTATTCGGCCAGCCAGGTGCCGGCCAGCACGCCCAGCGGCGTGCCGATCGCGATCGCCAACCCGCACATCACTGCGCTACCGAAGAACGCATTGGCCAGGCCGCCTTCCTGCATCGGCGGCGGCGTCATCTGGGTGAACAGCTGCCAGTTGATCCCGTGGATGCCCTTGGCGACCAGCGTCCACAGGATCCAGGCCAGGAAGAACAGGCCGAACAGCGCGGTGGCGCAGGACAGCACCAATGCGACCACGTTGACGATGCTGCGACGGCGGTAGAGACCGGCGGCGGCTTTGTTGGTGCTCATCAGTTGCCCTCCTTGCGCGACAGCTGCATCAGCATGTAACGGGCGATGGCCAGTACGATGAAGGTGACGATGAACAGCACGAAACCCAGCAGCAGCAGCGCGGAACGATAGGTTTCGGTGGCTTCGCCGAAGTCGTTGGCTATCAGGGCGGCGATGGTGGTGCCCGGCTCGAGCAGCGACGCCGACAGGCTGACGGTATTGCCGATGACGAAAGCCACCGCCATGGTTTCGCCGAGCGCGCGGCCCAGACCCAGGAAGATGCCGCCGATCACCGCCGAGCGCGTATAAGGCAGCACGATGTCCCAACTGACTTCCCATTTGGTCGAACCCAGCGCGTAGGCCGATTCCTTCAGTCGCTGAGGCACGGTCAGGAACACTTCCCGCATCACCGAACTGATGAAAGGAATGACCATGATCGCCAGCACGAAACCTGCGGTCAGCACGCCGATGCCCAACGGCGGGCCGCGGAAGAACACGCCGATATAGGGAATGGTGCCGATATGATCGTTGAGCCAGGGAGTGCCGTATTCGGTCATCACCGGCACCAGCACGAACAGGCCCCACATGCCATAGATGATGGAGGGAATGCCGGCCAGCAGTTCGATCGCCGTTCCCACCGGGCCGCGCAGCCAGCGCGGAGCGACCTCGGTGAGGAAGAAGGCGATGCCGAAACTCACCGGCACCGCGATCAACATGGCGATCACCGCGGTGACGATGGTGCCGTAGATGGGCGCCAGTGCGCCGTACTTGTTCTCGACCGGATTCCATTCCGACGAATAGAAGAAGCTGAGGCCTTCGATTTCAAGGACTTCGCGGCCGCCCCACAGCATGGACAGGGCGGCAGTGGCCAGCGCCACCAGCACGAAGGCCACGGTGGCGGTCAGCACCCAGCGGAACAGGCGATCGTTGCGCGCATCGGCGAGATCGCGCTTGCTATGGGGAACGATGGAGGTGGCGATGGCGTTCATGGATTCCTAGAATCGTCATTCCCGCGGAGGCGGGAACCCAGTGGCTTTGTTTTCGGTACGAACATCGAGCCAAGTCCATGGATCCCCGCCTTCGCGGGGATGACGGGTTGGCGAAACCGCGCCGCGCGCGGGCCAATCCGTCATTTGAATTCGCTCGCCCAGTACGCCTCTATCTGCTTCACCAGTTCCGGCGGCAGCGGCACGTAGTGCAATTCGCTGGCCTGTTTCTGCCCGTTCTCGAAGGCCCACTTGAAGAAGGCGAGCGTGTCGGCACTGCGCTTGGCGTCCTTCGGTTGCTTGTACATCAGCATGAAGTTGGTGGCGGTGATCGGCCACGCGTTGGCGCCCGGCGCGTTGGTGATGACCAGATTGAAATCCTTGGCGTTGGCCCAGTCGGCGCTGGCGGCAGCGGCGGCGAAAGTCTCCGCATTGGGCTGCACGTAGTTGCCGGCCGCGTTCTGCAGCGAGGCGTACGGCATCTGGTTCTGCAATGCGTAGGCCAGCTCCACATAACCGATGGAGCCCTTGATCTGCTTCACGTAGGAAGCCACGCCTTCGTTGCCCTTGCCGCCCACGCCGCCCGGCCACTGCACCGAAGTGCCTTCGCCGACCCTGGTCTTCCATTCCGGGCTGACCTTGGACAGATAGTTGGAGAAATTGAAGGTCGTGCCCGAACCGTCCGAGCGGTGCACGATGCTGATCTTGCCGGCTGGCAGGGCCACGCCCGGGTTGGCGCCGGCGATGGCCGCATCGTTCCAGGTGGTGATCTTGCCCAGGAAGATGTCGGCCAGCAGTGCGCCGGTCAACTTCAGTTGGCCGGGTTGCAGGCCTTCCACATTGATCACCGGAACCACGCCGCCGATCGCGGACGGGAACTGGCCCAGGCCGGATTGCGCCAGTTCTTCGGGAGAAAGCGGCTTGTCGGTGGAACCGAAATCCACGGTGCCGGCCTTGATCTGGGCGATGCCGCCGCCCGAACCGATGGACTGGTAGTTGACCTTGGCGCCGGTGGCGGTGTTGTAGTCGGCCGACCACTTGGACACCAGCGGATAGATGAAGGAAGCGCCCGCGCCGGAGATCTCGGCGGCGTTGGGATTGTTGGCCGTGGCGGTGGAGGAGGCGCCTGCTTCCGGCGCGCCCGTGGTCGGCGCGGCGTTATCCGCGGGTTTGCAGGCCGCCAGAATCAGGGTGACGGAAAGAGCAAGCAGAGCGGTGCGCGCCGGCTTCAGGTTCATGGTGATGGCTCCGTATAACCAGGGTGCCGACGATATCGCCGGCGGGTACGCCATGAAATGATGTTTTTGTTACAGGGGTATGACGCCGTATTTGTGCGCTCCGTCACCCGCGCAGGCAGCGCCTCTGGAGGTGGTGCGAGTTTTCACGACACCCGCGCGCGCCGTTTTCTGCGCCGATTGAGACTAGGCCTGCTTCTAATCCCTTTCGGCGGCCCGAGCACCCGCTTGGACGCTTTCTACGTCCAAAGGACAGAAAAAGGGCGCGGATCTTGCGATCCGCGCCCTTAGAACGACCTTGGGGGAGAGAGGCCCGTCGCTCAATACGCCGTGCTCTTGTTAATAAGCCATATTCTGCGACCAGTAGGTCTCGATCTGCTGCACCAGCGCAGCCGGCAACGGTACGTAACCCAGCGCCTTGGCCTGGCCGTCGCCGCTCTTGTAGACCCAGCGGAAGAATTCCTTGGCGCCCTTGGCGCCGGCGGCGTTCTTGGGCTGCTTGTACATCAGGATGAAGTTGGTGGCGGTGATCGGCCAGGATTGGGCGCCCGGCGCATTGGTCATCACCAGGTAGAAATCCTTGGACGAACCCCATTCGGCGCTCTCGGCGGCAGCGGCGAAGCTGTCGTCGCTGGGCACGATGAAGTTGCCGGCGGCGTTCTTCATGCGCGAATAGGCCATCTTGTTCTGCAGCGCGTAGGACAGTTCGACGTAGCCGATACCGCCCTTGATCTGTTTCACATAAGCGGCGACGCCTTCGTTGCCCTTGCCGCCGATGCCCACCGGCCACTTGACCGAGGTGCCTTCGCCGACCTTGCTCTTCCATTCGGCGTTGACCTTGGACAGGTAGTTGACGAAGTTGAAGGTGGTGCCCGAACCGTCCGAACGGTGCACCACGGTGATCTTGGTGTCGGGCAGGGTCACGCCGCCGTTCAAGGCGACGATGGCCGGGTCGTTCCACTTGGTGATCTTGCCCAGGAAGATGTTGCCCAGGGTTTCGCCGTCCAGTTTCAGCGCGCCGGCGGCGACGCCGGGCACGTTGAACACCGGCACGATGCCGCCGATCACCGATGGGAACTGCGCCAGGCCAAACTTGGCCAGCTCATCGGGCTTCAGCGGCGCATCGGAGGAACCGAAATCGACCGTACCCGCCTTGATCTGGGCGATACCGCCGCCGGAACCGATGGACTGGTAGTTGACCTGCTTGCTGGAGGCCTTTTTGTAGTCGGCCGACCACTTGGACATGGCCGGATACACGAACGAGGCGCCGGCGCCGGTGACATCGGCGGCCATTGCATTGGTCGAGAATGCGGCCGCCAGGGCCAACACCGCGACGCGGGATTTGAGGGAGTTCAACACGGGTGGCTCCTGATGGGAAATAGGCGGCTCGTGCCGCTGATGCGCATTCCACGACGTTTTCGTGACAACGTTGTGTCTTCAAAAAGACGGAAATATGACAGCGCTACCCTTGCGGCGCCCCATAAAAAAAGCGCGGCCAATGGCCGCGCTTCGGTCGCCTGCGGGGAGGGGTCGCAGGCGGTGACTCGCTGGACTTACCAGTAGAACTGAACGCGCGCTTCGAGGATGTTCGGGTTGTCGTCGACAACGCGGCGGAAGCCCACGGCGTTGTTGTACTTGTCCTGCTCGACCATCACATAGTTCAGCATGAACTTGAAGTTGGAGCGCCAGTACCAGTTCACGCCAACGGTCCACGAATCCATCTTGCCGCCCAGCACGCCGGTGACGATCGGCGCCGCGGTCGGAGTTGCGCCGGGGGCCACGCTGCCGTCGTTCAGATCCAGAGTGTCGTAGCGCAGGCCGACCTGCCACAGACCCTTGTTCGGATCGTCCGGAAGGTTGGTGACCGGCACGCCGGACTTGTAACCCCAGGTTTCGCCGGAGATGTTCCACAAACCGGAGACATAGAAGCCGTCGCCGCTGAAATCGTCGAAGCCGCCGTAGCGCTGCACGTCCGTCTTCATGTACTCGGCCTGCACCTTGAACGGTCCGGTGACCCAAAGCGCTTCGGCGCCGATGTTGCTGACGCGGTCGCTGTTGCGCAGACCGGTGCTGCCCGTATCGACATAACGGACGGGAGTCAGGTCGGCCAGCGGACGGGCGCGCAGACGCAGGAAATCGGCGTCGGTGTCGCGGTCCAGGTAAGACAGGCCGAAGTGCAGGATGCTGCCGGTTTCATTGATCGGCGCCCAGTAGCCGCGCAGGGCGTAACCACCGCCGTGTTCGCGGTTGCGGGTCAGTTCGCGACCGAAATAGCTGGCGGTCAGGGCCCAGTTGGTGTCGCCGTAGTTGTACTGGAAACCGACGCGGCGCGGTGTGCCCAGGCTGTTGGTGATGGAGGACTTGGCGATGAAGTCGTTGTTCTTGGTGCTGGACAGCTCTTCCATCGAGGCGCCCGGCTGCTTGAACTGGCCAACCTGGATGAAATGGTTGGCGTTGTTGCCGAATTTGTACTTGACGTTGGCGTCCAGGAATTTGTCGTCCTTGGCGTCGTAGCCCAGTACCCATTCGATATTGCCTGGGCCTTTGCCCTTGAGCACCAGTTCGGCGCGGCGCAGTTCGTTGTCCGAATCGTCGCCGTCCGGCAGGTCGCCGTTGTAATTGGTGAAATCGTTGTCGAAGTAGTCATAGTCGGCCTGTACCAGGCCTTCAAAGGAGACTTCCGAGCCGCCGATGACGTCGATGGCGATTTCGGCGTGCGCGGCAGGGGCGACCAGCGCCGCGAGCAGGGCGAGAGACAGGGTGGAGCGCGACAGTTTCATGGGAAAGCCCTTCGGGCGTGGGAAGATGCCGCGCAGGCTAATCCGTGAACTTTGCGTTATTGTGACAAAGCTGTCTTATTTCGCCGCGATGACACTTTTTATGCGTCGGCGGTGGCAATCGGACCCCTAATCGGTTCCTGGGGGACGATATGCATCTGTTTTCTCGCCGGGAACGTGCTGTGGGTCTCTCCGCTATCGACATCGTCATCTATCACAACCCCGATTGCGGTACCTCGCGCAATACGCTGGCCATGATCCGCAATGCGGGCATCGAGCCGCATGTCGTCGAGTATTTGAAGACGCCGCCGAGCCGGGCCATGCTGGCTTCTTTGCTGCAGCGCATGAAAACGAGCGCGCGCGAACTGTTGCGCGAAAAAGGCACGCCGTTCCACGAACTGGGTCTGGACGACGAAACGCTGAGCGAAGACGCTTTGCTCGATGCGATGGTTTCGCACCCCCTGCTCATCAACCGGCCCATCGTGGTCTCGCCACTGGGCGTGGCGCTATGCCGGCCCTCCGAACGGGTGCTCGAGCTGCTGCCGCAGCCGCAACAAGCGGCATTCGCCAAAGAAGATGGTGAGCAAGTCGTCGATGCGCAGGGCCGTCGCGTTATCTGACCGACAGCGGGATATCGAGAGAGGTGGGAGCGGCGTCCCGCCGCGAGCTCTTGGCTGAATTTCCTCTTCCCCGAATCCATGCGTCGGGGGCGTAGCCCCGACCTGCGATCAGCGATTCGATTCGTCGGGTGTCTTGTCTTTGAAGCGGCACAGGTCGCGGATCACGCATTGCGGGCAATCGGGCTTGCGCGCCTTGCAGACATAGCGTCCGTGCAGGATCAACCAGTGGTGCGCGTCCTGCTTGTAGTCGTCGGGTACCACCTTGATCAGCTTGTCTTCGACCGCACGCACGTCCTTGCCCGGCGCCAACCCGGTGCGGTTGCAGACGCGGAAGATATGCGTGTCCACCGCGATAGTGGGTTCGCCGAAGGCGGTGTTCATCACCACATTGGCGGTTTTTCGGCCTACGCCGGGCAAGGCTTCGAGCGCGGCCCGATCGCGTGGCACTTCGCCGCCATGTTGCTCCACCAGAATGCGGCAGGTGGCGATGACGTTCCTGGCCTTGGCGTTGAACAGGCCGATGGTGGCGATATAAGGCTTCAGACCATCCTCGCCCAATGCGAGGATGGCCGCGGGGGTGTTGGCGACCGGATAGAGTTTTCGCGTGGCCTTGTTGACGCCCACGTCGGTGGCCTGCGCGGACAGGATCACCGCCACCAGCAGTTCGAAAGGGGTGGCGTAGGCCAGTTCGGTAGTCGGGTGAGGATTGAGCTCGGCCAGGCGCGAGAACAATTCGCGCACTTCCTGGGGCTTCAGCGTCCTGCTGCGCTTGGCGGCAACGGTCATTGCTTGGTGCGCTCCGCAGCCTTGGCCTTGGCGCGCGCCAGGATAGCGGCGGCAGCGGCGGGCAGTGCGCTTTTTCTTTCGGGCAGAGGCGCAGAGCGACGGGCATCGCGTTCTTCAGCGCGTCGCGCCAGTCTCGCCTTGCGGGCAAGGTATCGGTCGCGCGCTGCCCAGGCGGTGGTCAGACGCTGCTGTTCTGCAACCACTCGCGCGACGGCGATGGAGTCGCAGGCAGGGCAGGGAGTGAATCGCATCAGCCCCGCTTCGATTGCCGCATCGATGTCGTCGGTCGCCAGCAATCGCGACAGCAGTTCGCCGTGGTGGCAGTCGTGCGGATCGTCGGTTGCTTTCGTTTCCACTCAGTCCCGCCCACTCAAGTCCCGCTGAAAACCGGCTTGCGACGCTCCAGGAACGCGCGCGTGCCTTCGCGCATGTCGTCGGTGGAGAACATCAGGCCGAACTGCGCGGTCTCGTACTGCAGGCCTTCCTCGATCGCGCATTCGCCGCCGACATTCACCGCATCCAGCAGGCCACGCAGTGCCAGCGGTGCGGAGCGGGCGAGTTGTTCGGCGACTTTCATGGTCTCGGTTTCGAGATCGGTCGCGGCGACCACGCGATTGACGATGCCCAGCTGCAGGGCGCGTGCGGCATCGATCGGTGCGCCCAGCAAGCAGAGTTCCAGGGTGGCCGCGCGTCCGGTCAGGCGCAGCAGGCGCTGGGTGCCGCCGAATCCGGGAATCAGGCCCAGATTGATTTCAGGCTGCCCCAGCTTGACCGTATCGGCCGCGATCCGCAGATGGCAGGCCATGGCCAACTCCAGTCCGCCGCCCAGTGCGAATCCGTTCACCATTGCGATAACCGGTTTGGGCATGGTCTCGATGCGGCGCATCAGACGCTGGCCACGCAGCGAGAAATCGCGGCCCTCGGTGGCGCGCAGGTCCGCCATTTCAGCGATATCCGCCCCGGCTACGAAGGCTTTGGGGCCGGTGCCCGTCAGCACCAGAACCTTGATTGCAGGGTCTTCCGCCGCTTCACCGAAGGCCGCCAGCAATGCATCCAAGGTGGCCGCGTTGAGTGCGTTGAGCTTGTCGGGCCGGTTGACGGCGATACGGCGAATGCCGTCCTGATCGCTGATGCCAATGGGGGAGTCGGTCATGGTCGCTATCGATAAATGTGAGGAAATTACTCGGAACTTCAGGCCTGCAGGCGGGTCACAAGCCCGCGGTCAAGCCCTTTGCCGGCTATGCTACCGCGTCTCGCAGGCGCGGCCTTACTGGGGCGGTTGGACTTCCCCATTTCACTCACTGGAGTTTGTTGATGATGAAGTTACGTTTGCTCACTGCTGCCCTTGCGGCCACGACCCTGTTGGCCGGCTCTGCTTTCGCGCAAACCACGCCAGCGCCCAACAAGAACGACCTGAGCTATGCGCTCGGTTACCAGACAGGGCTCGACTTGAACGAGATGGGTGAGCCCATCGACCTCAATACGGTCATCAAGGCGCTGCAGGACAGCTATGCCAAGAAGGATCCGGCCGTTCCCGTGGCGCAGCTGCGCACGGCGCTCGAAGCTCTGCAGAAGCGGACCAGTGAAAGGAACAAGGCGGCCTATGACAAGGCGGCAGTCGACAACAAGGCCAAAAGCGACCAGTTCCTCGCCCAGAACAAGACGAAAGCCGGCGTACAGACGCTCCCGAGCGGCATCCAGTATCGCGTCATCGAGGCAGGCAGCGGTGCCAAGCCGAATGCGTCCAGTACCGTGCAGCTCGAGTTTTCCGGTCCCTTTCCGCTGGGCCAGCGTCCTGCCCAAGCGCGTCCTGCGCAGCAGATCCCCAGTGTCAAAGTCAGCGAAATCAAGATGCAGGGCATGCGTGACGTATTGACGCAGATGCCCGCTGGCGCCAAGTGGGAAATCGTCCTGCCTTCCGACAAGGCCTATGGAAACGATCCCCGCAGCGAGTTTCCGCCCAACCTGGCGGTGGCGTTCGAGATCAAGTTGGTCAGCGTCAAATAAGCCCAAGGGGGGGGTCTTAAAATCCCGTTACGCCGGCCCTTGGCCGGCGTAATTTTTCCGGCACCAACGGGGAATCGGCCATGGTCGCCGCTGGAAAGCAGGCAAATCAGCCGGAACTTCAGGCCTGAGGGCAGGTCACAAGCCCCGTCGTCACTGGCGGTTAAGCCCCTCGGCCGCTATCCTAGCGCGTCCTGCTGGGGCGGTTCGACCGCCCCATTCCATAACCGGAGGTTTGTTGATAATGAAGTTGCGTTTGCTTGCCGCCACCCTTGCGGCCATGACCCTGGTAGCCGGCTCCGCCTTCGCGCAAACCACGCCGGCGCCCGATAAAAATGCACTGAGCTACGCGCTCGGTTACGACCTTGGCCGCAATCTTGTCGAAAGCGGCGAAGCCGTCGACATCAATACGGTCGTCAAGGCGCTGCAGGAAGGCTACGGCAAGAAGGAACCCACCGTTCCGGTCGCCCAACTGCGTACCGCCGTGGAAACCATGCAGAAGCGCCAGATGGAAAAGGCCAAGGTCGCGTTCGACAAGGCCTCGGCCGAGAACAAGACCAAGAGCGACGCCTTCCTGGCCCAGAACAAGAGCAAGGCTGGCGTACAGAGCCTGCCGGGCGGCATCCAGTACCGCGTGATCGAGGCCGGCAGCGGCGCCAAGCCGACCCAGGCCAGCAACGTGACCATGCAGTACAAGGGTTCGCTGAGCGACGGCCGCACCTTCGTCGACACCTTCAACCCGCAGCAGGGCCAGACCGCGGCGCCCGCGCCGATGGCGATCAAGGTCAGCGAGATCCCGCTGACCGGTCTGCGCGAAGCCATCATGCAGATGCCGACCGGGGCCCGCTGGGAAGTGGTGCTGCCGGCCGACAAGGCTTATGGCAACACTCCGCAGTCGCCTGTCGGTCCGAACCAGGCCGTGGTTTTCGAAGTCAAGCTGGTCAGCGTCAAGTGACGTTTCGGCCCGCCTGCGCATAGCGCAGGCGGCTTTGCCGAAACGTCATCCCCGCGGTTGTTAACAGCCGAATGGCTGGTCAAGCGGGGATCCACGCGTCATCCCCGCGGTTATTAACAGCCCAATGGCTGGTCAAGCGGGGATCCAGCGACCTAGAAATCACCAAGTCGTGAAGTTCCGCTACGCCGGCCCAGCGCCGGCGTAGCCTTTTCTGAAATGCTGTTTTGTTCCGAACAATATGCGCCGTACAGGCGGTATGCTTCGGTTGGTGTCCCATTCGATGAATTCCGCTTACCGCGCCGTACTCAGCCCGTGCATCGGCGTTTGTATCCTGGCTGACGACGGGCTATGTCAAGGTTGTCTGCGGACGACTGCAGAGATCGCCCGCTGGTCGCAAATGAACGATGACGAACGCCTGCGTTTGATGGAGTCGGTCCTGCCAGGGCGTGAGCAGACGCGCGCGGGTTTCGAGATATTGCTGCGCGAGCGCGATGCATTGCTGAAAGCCTTGCACCCGTTGACCGCCATGCCCACCCGCAAAGGCTGGAATCACGAAGAACTGGCCGACTTGCTGCCGCCTGGACCGCCGGTCGAATCGGCGGTGCTGGCAGGGCTGGTGCCGCGCGAGCACGGTACGCAGGTATTGCTTACCCGCCGCACCGACGGCTTGCGGCACCACGGTGGGCAGGTCAGTTTTCCGGGCGGCCGCGTCGAAGCCAGCGATGTTGGTCCTATCGCAGCGGCCATCCGCGAAAGCAATGAGGAAATCGCGCTCACCGCCAGGCAGATATCCCCGATCGGATTCCTCGATCCTTTCACCACTATCAGCGGTTTCCGGGTGATGCCGGTGGTGGCGGCGATCGATCCCGCATACGTCGCGGTGCCCAATCCGGACGAGGTAGCGGACGTGTTCGAAGTGCCGCTGGATTTCCTGATGGCGCCGGAGAACCTGCACCGGGTGGAAGTGGACTACCGCGGACGCCGCCGTGCGGTGCTGGAGTACGACTGGCCCGGCCAGCGCATCTGGGGCGCGACCGCGGCCATGCTGTTCAACTTGCGCGAAAGATTGGCGGGCATCGCATGAGCATGAAGTGGACCACGTTGGTCGAACCGCAGGACCTGGCTGCCGAGCTCGGCAACAGCGATCTACGCATCGTCGATGCGCGATTCTCGCTCGTCGATCCGGCGCAGCGTCGCCAGGGTTACGGGCAATCGCATATTCCGCGTGCCGTGTATGCCGATCTCAACCAGGATCTTTCGGATCTGCAAAAGACCGGGCAGGGCAGGCATCCGTTGCCGGAAGACGACGATTTCACCCGCAAGCTCGGCCAGTGGGGCATCGCACCCGAGCATCAGGTCGTGGTTTACGATGCGGGCGACGGCAGCATGGCGGCCGCACGCTTTTGGTGGTTGCTGAAATTGCTTGGGCATGAGCGCGTCGTGGTCCTGAATGGCGGACTGGATGCATGGCGTGCCGGGCAGTTGCCGGAAACCAGCGAACCGACCCGCATCGATGAGGTCGCGCCGTATCCCGAGCGTTTTGATCGCGCAGCGATCGCCGATGCTGACGAGGTGCTAGCGCGCCAGGGCGATCCCACGGGCTGGCTGTTCGATGTCCGTGCCGCAGAGCGCTTCCGCGGCGAGGTAGAGCCTTTGGACCCGGTTGCCGGCCACATCGCCGGTGCGGTAAATCATCCGTTCTCGCAGAGCTTGCGCGACGGCCGCTTCAAATCGTCCGCCGAACTGCGCGATCAGCTTGCGCCGATGCTGTCAGGGCGCAAGCCCGAGGAAGCGGTGGTGATGTGCGGCTCCGGCGTCACTGCCTGCCATCTGCTGCTGGCGATGGAGCATGCCGGCCTGCATGGTGCGCGAGTCTATGCAGGCTCCTGGAGCGGCTGGATCAGCGATCCCTCGCGGCCGATAGCCACCGGCCCGTAGGTGGGGGCTACGCCCCCGATGCACGGGCACCGTCCTTCCCCAAGTCGGGAGCTTAGCCCCGACCTACTTGCCTAATTTCGCGACCAGCGCCTGCAAGGCGGTCTGCGTGTCCGGCGAATACCATGCCTCGATAAAGCGGTCCATCTGGATGTTGTCGGGATGCAATGCGGCCACCAGGTCAGCACGGGCGATGGTGCGGGTTTGCAGCATCGGATGGGTGGGCAGCTGCAACAACCGCTGCAACCAGGCCACCGCACGCGGCACTACTTCGTTGCCGGCGACCAATTCGTCGATCAATCCGATTTCGAGCGCGCGATCGGCGGGCACCAGTTCGCCGGCCACCAGCAGACGCTCGGCGCGATAGATGCCGACCACTCTGCGCATCAACTGCTGGATACCTTCCGGCGCCACCAGGCCCACCTGGGTTTCGTTGAGACCGATGGCGAACGGCCGCGACGGGTCGGGACTGCGCGCCATGATCCGGTAGTCGCAGCAAAGCGCCAGCACGCAGCCGCCGGCGGGGGAATGCCCGGTCAGTGCGGCCACCACCGGCACCCGCGATTCGGCCAACGTGCGGGCCACGCCGAAGAAGGCGTGCCAGCTGTCCAGCAGGGCATGCCGGTCTTCGCCATGCGACATCAGATGAGGCACGTCCAGCCCGGCGGAAAACACCTTCTCGTTGCCGGAAAGCACGATACCGTGCACGCCGTCGGCCGCCGCCGCATTCAATGCCGCGATCAGCGCCCGGCACAGGTCGGTGTTGAGCGCATTGACCGGCGTGCGCGCCAGGCGGATCTCGCGGATATCGCCGTGGGCGATGATTTCGACGAGTGCGGTCATTCACTTTCTCCGGTGGGTTCGGCGGATATCATAAGCCCATGGACAAACGACATTTTGGGAAATGGGCGGTTGCGCTGCTGTTGGCTGCCAGCGCATTGCAGGCAAGCGCGAAAGAGTGCGCACCGGTCATGAAAGAGGGCTGGGTAAGGCTGCCGCCCGCGGCCATGCCGATGATGGCCGGGTTCGGCCGTATCGCCAATCCCTGTCCGATGCCGGTGGTGATCGTGTCGGCCAGCAGCCCGGCCTTCGGCGAGGTGTCGATCCACGAAACCCGCAACGTAGACGGCGTCAACCGCATGCGCGAGGTCGAGCAACTGCGGATTGCGCCCGACGATTCGGCCACGCTCAAGCCTGGCGGTCTGCATCTGATGCTGATGCAGCCACGCGCGCCATTGAAGGAAGGCAGCAAGGTAGTGGTGCAGTTCAAACTGCAGGATGGGCGTGAGGTGCTGTCCGAGCTGGTGGTAAGGAAGCCGGCGCCTTAGTGAGCGGCCATGAAACGATAGGTGGCCGCGGGAAGATATTCTGAAACCCGTTCGTGGTGAGCCTGTCGAACCACGCTCTTAGCGGACCAGTAAAACCTTCTGTTCGAGATTCCAGCGAAAGGCGTGGTTCGACAGGCTCACCACGAATGTGTTCTTTTTTATCGTCAGGCGACGGACAGGAATTTTCTACCGTCAGGTAATGAGCTGGATTTTCTAGTGTCAGGCAGCGCAGGCGGCCCGTACCGCATCCGGCAGCGCAACGCTTTCGCCGGTCTGCGTATCGATCCACACCATCACCACATTGCCGTCGGAATACAGTACGGAGGCATCGGTCGAAGACAGCATGCGATGGCTCATGGTCAGACTGCTGTTGCCGATTCTTTCGATGAATAATTCCACCGCGATTTCGCTCGGCCACTCGATCGGCTGCCGATAATTGACGTTGCTCGCCACCAATACGGGAGCGATGCGGTCGGACAGCGATATGCCGGGAATGCTCGCGAGCCATTGCACGCGCGCTTCTTCCAGATAGCGCAGATACTGCGCGTTGTTGACATGGTTGAACGCATCCATGTCGCCCCAGCGCACGCTGATAGCGGTCCGCGCGACCGGCAAGCCTGGCTGGACCGTCACTTGGCCGCCTTCTTTTTCGCAGTTTTCTTCGCTGCGCTCGCCGCTGCCTTGGCATCTTTGGCGGCTTGCTTGAGTACCGATTTGCGCTGCGGCAGAACCGCCGGCTTGGCCAGCGCGGCCGGCTTCTCGCCCTTGGCGGCTTTCGACTTGGGCAACAGTTTGGCCAGGAATTGTCCCGTGTAGGACGCCGGATGGGCTGCGATCTGCTCGGGCGTGCCGGTAGCCAGGATCTGTCCGCCGCGATGGCCGCCTTCCGGACCCAGGTCCACCACCCAGTCGGCGGTCTTGATCACGTCCAGGTTGTGCTCGATCACCACGATGGTGTTGCCGTCGTCGCGCAGCTTGTGCAGCACCGCCAGCAGGTGCTCGATGTCATGGAAGTGCAGGCCGGTGGTCGGCTCGTCCAGGATGTAGAGCGTGCGTCCGGTGTCGCGGCGCGAAAGTTCCTTCGACAATTTCACGCGTTGCGCTTCGCCGCCGGACAGCGTGGTCGCGCTTTGGCCCAGTTTGATGTAGCTCAAGCCCACGTCTATCAGGGTTTCCAGCTTGCGGGCCAGTGCGGGCACCGGCTCGAACAGTTTCAGCGCGTCCTCGACCGTCATCTCCAGGATGTCGCTGATGTTATGGCCCTTGTAGGTGATCTCCAGCGTCTCGCGGTTGTAGCGCTTGCCGTGGCAGACATCGCAAGGCACGTAGACATCGGGCAGGAAGTGCATTTCCACCTTGATCAGGCCGTCGCCCTGGCAGGCTTCGCAGCGGCCGCCACGCACGTTGAAGCTGAAACGCCCCGGAGAATAGCCGCGCGCGCGCGATTCGGGCACCTGCGCGAACAGCTCACGCAAGGGCGTGAACAGACCGGTGTAGGTCGCCGGGTTGGAGCGAGGGGTGCGTCCGATCGGCGACTGGTCGATGTCCACGACTTTGTCGAACAGGTCCAGGCCTTCCACTTCGCGATACGGCGCCGGCTTGTGCGAGGCGCCGTTGATCTCGTTGGCCGCCAATGTGTACAGCGTGTCGTTGATCAGTGTGGACTTGCCGGAACCGGATACGCCTGTGATGCAGGTAAACAGACCAGCCGCGATATCCAGATCCACATCTTTCAGGTTGTTGCCGCTGGCGCCGCGAAGATGCAGGGTCATCTTCGGATTCGCCTTGTGGCGCAGGGTCGGAATCTCGATGCGGCGCTTGCCCGACAGGAATTGCCCGGTCAGCGAGCGCGGCGCTTTCAGGATATCGGCCAGCTGCCCCTCGGCCACGATTTCGCCGCCATGCACGCCGGCATAGGGCCCGATATCCAGGATGTAATCGGCGGCGCGGATCGCATCCTCGTCGTGTTCCACCACGATCACCGTGTTGCCCAGGTCGCGCAGACGCGTCAGCGTGCCGAGCAGACGCTCGTTGTCGCGCTGGTGCAGACCGATGCTGGGTTCGTCCAGCACGTACATCACGCCCACCAGGCCGGCGCCGATCTGCGAGGCCAGGCGGATGCGTTGGGCTTCACCGCCGGACAAAGTGTCGGCCTTGCGCTCCAGGGTCAGATAGTCGAGTCCGACATCGACCAGGAAGCCCAGGCGTTCGCCGATTTCCTTGACGATCTTGGTCGCGATCTCGCCACGCCAGCCCGGCAGCGAAAGCTTGCGGAAGAACGCCAGCGCTTCGTCGACCGGCAGCACCACCAGTTCCGGCAACGCACGGTCGGCCAAGAACACGTTGCGCGCGGACCGGTTCAAACGCGCGCCGCCGCAGTCGGGGCAGGGCTGGTCGCTGATGTACTTGGCCAGCTCCTCGCGCACCGCCGCCGATTCGGTTTCGCGATAACGCCGGTCCAGGTTCGGCACGATGCCTTCGAACTTGTGCTTGCGCTGGTTACGCCCGCCGGAGTCGGTCAGATAAGTGAAAGTGATCAGCTCGCTGCCGCTGCCGTAGAGCACAGCCTGGCGCACGCTTTCGGGCAGCGACTGCCACGGCGCGTCCACATCGAACTGGTAATGCTTGGCCAGCGAAGCGATCAGCTGGAAGTAATAGGCGTTGCGCCGATCCCAGCCGCGCACCGCGCCGGCGGAGAGCGAGAGTTCCGGATGCACCACCACGCGCGCCGGATCGAAGAACTGGGCGACGCCCAGGCCATCGCAGGTCGGGCAGGCGCCGACTGGCGAGTTGAACGAGAACAGGCGCGGTTCCAGCTCCGGCAGGGAGTAATCGCAGACCGGGCAGCTGTATTTGGAGGAGAACAACAGCGGCGCGGCGTCGGTGTTGTCCAGCGATTGCACCGAGGCCATGCCGTCGCCGAGTTTCAGCGCGGTTTCAAAACTTTCGGCCAGGCGCTGCTTGATGTCTTCGCGCGGCTTGAAGCGGTCGATCACCGCTTCGATGGTGTGCTTCTGACGCAAGGCCAGCGCGGGCACCGCGTCGATCTCGTAAAGCTCGCCATCCACGCGTACGCGCACATAGCCTTGTGCGCGGAGCTGATCGAAGACCTGTGCGTGTTCGCCTTTGCGTTCGCGAATCACCGGTGCCAGCATCATGTAGCGCTGCTCACCATCCAGAGCCAGCACCTGGTCCACCATCTGGCTGACGGTCTGCGCTTCCAGCGGGTAGCCGTGGTCCGGGCAGCGCGGCAGGCCTACGCGTGCGTAGAGCAGGCGCAGGTAGTCGTAGATCTCGGTGATGGTGCCGACCGTGGAGCGAGGGTTGTGCGACGTCGATTTCTGTTCGATCGAGATCGCCGGCGACAGGCCCTCGATATGGTCGACGTCTGGCTTCTCCATCACGCTCAGGAACTGGCGCGCGTAGGCCGACAGCGATTCGACATAGCGGCGCTGCCCTTCGGCGTAGATGGTGTCGAAGGCGAGCGACGACTTGCCCGACCCGGACAGGCCGGTGATCACGATCAACTTGTCTCGCGGCAGGTCGAGATCGATATTCTTGAGGTTGTGCGTCCGCGCGCCGCGAATGCGGATGAAGTCCATGGCCATCGGGTGGGGATCCGGTCAGCGAACAGGAGAGCGTAGCGATCCCACGATCTGGGGGCAATTGCCCGGATTGAAAGCCTTGTGGGGCGGCCTGTGCGGTTCGCGGACAGGTTCCGGGGGCCTGAATCGGCCCGGGATGGCCTCAGGGAGGGTCAAAGGGCCGCGCTCGGGTGTCCGGCAGCCTGGAATGTTGACCCTAACCTGCTGAAAGGCTTACAATTCCGCTTCTGTCCGCCCTCGATGGCGGCAGGGTCATAAAATAACTACAGAAGAGGAAACACCCATGTACGCAGTTGTAGTCACCGGCGGTAAGCAATACCGCGTGATGACGGGCGAAACGATTCGCGTCGAGAAGCTCGAAACCGAAGCCGGCCAGGAGATCAAGTTCGACCAGATCCTGATGCTGGGCGACGGCGAGGGCGTCAAGCTCGGCGACGCGCTGAAAGGCGCTTCGGTCACCGCTACCGTCAAGTCCCATGGTCGCGCCGACAAGGTGCGCATCATCAAGTTCCGCCGCCGCAAGCACCATAAGAAACAGATGGGTCACCGGCAGCATTACACCGAAATCGAAATCACCGGGATCTCTGGTTCCGGTGACAACAAGTAAGGAGATAAGTCATGGCACATAAAAAGGGCGTAGGCTCATCGCGCAACGGCCGCGACTCCAACCCGAAGATGCTGGGCGTCAAGATCTACGGCGGCCAGGCCATCGACGCAGGCAACATCATCGTTCGCCAGCGCGGCACCGAGTTCCATCCGGGTCCGGGCGTAGGCCTGGGTCGCGACCACACGCTGTTCGCGCTGGTCGACGGCAAGGTCGAGTTCTCGGTGAAGGGCGCCAAAAAGCGCCGCACCGTGAGCGTGGTCGCCGAGGCGTAAGCTTTCGCGGCAACGAGCGAATGGCCCCGCCGCGTGCGGGGCTTTTCGTTTCTCGTGCGGTAATCGTTAGCAATCGAGTGCGATCGTACAAATTACGACCGTCATCCCAGCGAAAGCTGGGATCCATCTTGATTCTGATTTTGACGGTGCACCCCACGAATCCCGAGCCAAGTCAAAATGGATCCCAGCTTTCGCTGGGATGACGGCCGGTAAGAGATGATGGTCGCTAAGATCTTCAGTTGTTCCTTATTCAACTTCCCGAATCAAACCTTATGAAACTCGTAGACGAAGCAGAAATAGATGTCATAGCCGGCAATGGCGGCGATGGTTGCATCGGCTTCCGTCGCGAGAAGTTCATTCCCCTGGGCGGGCCAGATGGCGGCGATGGCGGTACCGGCGGCAGCGTGTGGATCGAGGCCGACGAGAACATCAGCACTCTGGTCGACTTCCGCCACCAGCGCATCTTCAAGGCCCAGCGCGGCGAGAACGGCATGGGTCAGCAGCGCTACGGCAAGGGCGGCGACGATCTGATCATCAGCGTTCCGGTCGGCACGGCCATCGTCAACGTCGGTACCGATGAAGTCATCGGCGACCTGGTCAGCCATGGCGACCGGTTGCTGGTGGCCAAGGGCGGCAAGGGCGGCCTGGGCAACATGCATTTCAAGAGTTCGGTGACGCGCTCGCCACGCCGGGCCACGCCGGGCGACGAGGGCGAGGCGCGCACGCTGAAGATGGAATTGAAGCTGCTGGCCGACGTAGGCCTGCTGGGCTTCCCCAATGCCGGCAAGAGCACCTTCATCCGCGCAGTGTCCGCGGCGACCCCCAAGGTCGCGGACTATCCGTTCACTACCCTCTACCCCAACCTGGGCGTGGTCAGCGTGGAAGCCCACCGTAGCTTCGTGATCGCCGATATCCCCGGCTTGATCCAGGGCGCGGCCGACGGCGCCGGCCTGGGCGCGATGTTCCTGCGCCACCTGCAGCGCACCCGTCTGCTGCTGCATCTGGTGGACATGGCGCCCATGGAGGGCGGGGTGGAGATCTCCCCTGCCGAGCAGGTCCGCGCGATCGAGCACGAGTTGGAAAAGCACGATCCCGAGTTGTTGCAGAAGCCGCGCTGGCTGGTGTTGAACAAGGCCGACCTGATGTTCGAGGACGAGGCCGCGAGCCGCGCCGCCGAAGTGATCGCCGAACTGGGCTGGACCCAGCCCTGGTACGTGACCTCCGCGGTTTCGCGTGAAGGCACCTGGCCGATCATGAAGGACGTGATGGCGTTCTTCGACCGTTTGAAGGAAGACGAGCAGGAAGCGCGCGATGCCGGCTGAGGCTGGCGGTGGCGGTCCCGCTTTTGTAGAGCCGAGCTTGCTCGGCTGCTCTTTGCGGCAGGCCTGGAATCAGAAGCAGCCGGGCAAGCTCGGCTCTACGAGGGCAACAAAAAACCCGGCCGGAGCCGGGTTTTTCGGTATTGCGAAGCGCTGCGGATCAAGCGGCCTGGAGGGCCTTGATGCGGGCGGTCAGGCGGCTCTTGTGACGGGCAGCCTTGTTCTTGTGGATCAGGCCGCGCGAGCTGAAGCGGTCCAGGATCGGCTGAGCCACGGCGAAGGCAGCCTGGGCGCCGGCGGCGTCGTTGGCGTCCAGCGCCTTGAGCACTTTCTTGACGGCGGTGCGCAGCATCGAACGCTGGCCGGTGTTGCGCATATTGCGCACGACGGCCTGCTTGGCGCGCTTCTTGGCGGACTTGATATTTGCCACGGTGGGTATCCTAGGAAATCGTTGGGTGGAGCGGTAATGGGCGGAATGCGGAAAAACGAACGCGAAATTATGGGGTATTCAAGGACTTGGGTCAAGCAGGTCATGGAAGGGGCGGCCGGATGAGCCCTCCCCGGATGCTCAAGGGGCTGGTCTCCTTCAGCAGCATGACCATGATCTCCCGGGTGTTGGGCCTGGTCCGGGACCAGGCCATCAACTATTCGTTCGGGGCCAACGCCACCACCGATGCGTTCTGGGTGGCTTTTCGCATCCCCAATTTCATGCGCCGGCTGTTCGCCGAAGGCTCTTTCTCCACAGCTTTCGTGCCGGTTTTCACGGAGGTGAAGGAAACCCGGCCTCACGCGGACCTGAAGGAGTTGATCTCCCGCGTCTCCGGAACCCTGGGCGGCATCCTGTTGCTGGTGACGGCGCTGGGCCTGATCTTCACACCCGAAGTGGCCGCCTTGTTCAATCCGCGGGCCGCGATCAATCCCGAGAAGTTCGGCCTGACGGTCGACCTGCTACGCCTGACGTTTCCCTTTCTGCTGTTCGTTTCGCTGACTGCCCTGTCGGGTGGCGCGCTGAACAGTTTCCATCGGTTCGCGTTGCCGGCGCTGACTCCGGTCATCCTCAATCTCTGCATGATCGCCGGCGCCCTGTGGTTGGCGCCGCAGATGCAGGTACCGATTCTGGCGATGGGGTGGGCAGTCCTGGCTGCCGGTGTGTTGCAGCTCTTGTTCCAACTACCGGCCTTACGCGGGCTGGATCTGCTGACCTTGCCGCGTTGGGGCTGGAAGAACGCCGATGTCCGCAAGGTCATGAAGCTGATGGTACCGACCTTGTTCGGCTCCTCGGTGGCGCAGATCAACCTGCTGCTGGATACGCTGATCGCCGCCTATCTGATCGATGGATCGCAAAGCTGGCTTTCCCAGGCGGACCGGTTCCTGGAGCTGCCGTTGGGAATATTCGGCGTGGCGCTCGGGACTGTGATCCTGCCGGCGCTGGCGCGACACCATGTCAAGACGGACAAGGCTGGATTCTCGAACGCGTTGGACTGGGGGCTGCGGACTACGCTGATCATCGCGGTCCCCGCCATGTTGGGCTTGATGCTGCTGGCGGAACCACTAGTGGCGACGCTGTTCCAGTACGGCAAGTTCACGGCTTTCCATACGAAGATGACCGCGCTTTCCGTGTTCGGACTGAGTTTCGGACTGCCGGCCTTCGCTCTGGTGAAAGTGGTGCTTCCCGCGTTCTATGCCCGTCAGGACACGCGAACCCCGGTCCGCGCCGGCGTCATATCGCTGGTCGCCAACATGGTGCTCAACGTGCTCTTCCTGGCGATTCTTTACCAGCTGTGGGTCCCGCAAGACGTGCAGGACCAGGGCGTCTTCGTCGCGCTGGCTACCGTGCCCGGGCTGCATCTGGCGTTGGGATTGGCCAGCGCACTGGCAAGTTATTTGAACCTTGCGATGCTCTGGTACTGGCTGCGGCGAGACGGCGTCTACCAACGCCAGCCGGGGTGGGGGAAGTATCTGGTTCGCCTGGTTCTGGCCTGCGCCGCTATGGCCGGTATTTTGCTTCTTGGCTTGCATTGGGTTCCGGATTTCACCGTTATGGACAAATGGCACCGGATCGGATGGCTCGCTGCACTGGTTTGCGGCGGCGGTGCGGTGTATCTGATCGGCCTGGTCGCGCTGGGTTTCCGCCCCCGCGACCTGCGCGAACACTGATATAGGCGGCATTGAGTTGCGGCTGCCCGGCTATACTTCATGACGATGAGCAGGCTGTTTCGTGACGTCGATGGCGGGGCGTTGTTCCCGCACGGTAGCGTGGTCTGCATCGGCGCCTTCGACGGTCTGCACCTGGGCCATCGGGCGCTGGTGCGCCATGCCGTTGCGCGTGCCCGGAATTTGGCGCTGCCGGCGGTGGCGCTGAGCTTCGAGCCGCTGCCCCGCGAGTTCTTTTCCCGCGACCTGCCGCCGCCGCGCCTGACTTTGGCGCGCGGCAAGTACCAAGGCCTGCGCGCCCTGGGCGCGGACAGCGTCGGTCTGTTGCGCTTCGATGCGCATTTGTCGGCCATGAGCGCGGCGGAATTCGTGCGCAAGCTGTTGGTCGGACGGCTGGGAGCGCGCGAAGTCTGGATCGGCCCGGATTTCCGCTTCGGCCATCGTCGCGGGGGCGATCTGCCCCTGTTGAAGCAGATGGGCCGGGAACTCGGCTTTTCGGCTGACGAAATCGAACCAGTATTGCTGCAGGGCGAACGCGTCTCCAGCACCCGCATCCGCGAAGCCCTGCGCAGCGGCGATTTCACCGACGCCTCGCGCTTGCTGGGCCGTCCTTATTCGATCGGCGGGCGCGTGGTGCGCGGCAAGCAGCTGGGCCGTACGCTGGGCTTTCCCACCGCCAACCTGCGTTTCCCGAAAGTACCGGCGCTTTCCGGCATCTACGCGACCTGGGTGCATGGAGTGGGCGAGCGCCCGCACGCGTCGGTGTCGAGTTTCGGTACGCGCCCCACCGTCGATGGCGTCGAACCTCTTCTTGAAGCGCATCTGTTCGATTTTGACGGCGACTTGTACGGGCGCCATATCGAAGTCGAATTCGTCGCCAAGCTGCGCGACGAACTCAAATTCCCCGATCTGCCTTCGTTGACCGAGCAGATGCAACGCGACGCCGAAACCGCGCGCCGCCTCCTTTCCGAACAACGACTACGAGCGACCGCGTGACCCAGGATTACAAAGCAACACTGCACCTGCCCGCCACGGAATTCCCGATGCGCGGGGACCTGCCCAAGCGCGAACCGCAGACCCTGGCGCGCTGGGAGGCCGACGGTCTGTATGCGCAGCTGCGGGCCAACGCCAAGGGCCGCCCGCTGTTCGTACTGCACGACGGCCCGCCCTACGCCAACGGCGCCATCCACCTGGGCCATGCGGTCAACAAGATCCTCAAGGACATCATCGTCAAATCGAAGTACGTGGCGGGTTTCGACGCGCCGTACGTGCCGGGCTGGGATTGCCATGGGTTGCCAATCGAGATCGCGGTGGAGAAAAAGCATGGCAAGGTCGGCGTGAAGCTCGACGCTGCGCAGTTCCGCGAGAAATGCCGCGAGTTCGCCAACGAACAGATCGACATCCAGCGCCGCGATTTCAAGCGCCTGGGCGTGATCGGCGATTGGGAAAACCCGTATCTCACGCTCAATTTCAAGTTCGAAGCCGACGAAATCCGCGCGCTGTCCAAGATCGTGGCCAACGGCCATCTGCTGCGCGGCGCCAAGCCGGTGCACTGGTGTTTCGACTGCGGTTCGGCGCTGGCCGAAGCGGAGATCGAATACCAGGACAAGGTATCGCCGGCGGTGGACGTCGCTTATGTCGTGCGCGATACCAAGGCATTGGCCGCCGCATTCGACGTTGCCGTGCCGGAAGGCGTGGAAGTGGCGGTGCCGATCTGGACCACCACGCCCTGGACGCTTCCCGCATCGCTGGCTGTGTCGTTGGGCCCAGATCTGGACTACGCACTCGTCGAAGGGCCTCCGCATAACGGCCAGCGTCGCTGGCTGGTAGTCGCCGAAGCGCTAGCCGCGCGCGCGCTGCAGCGTTACGGCGTCGGTGATCTGGTGACGCACGCGCACGCCAAGGGCAGTGCTTTGGAAGGCGTGGTGCTGAAGCATCCCTTCTATGCCGAGCGCGAGATCCCGATCATTCTTGGCGACCATGTGTCCGCCGAAGACGGCACCGGTGCGGTGCATACGGCTCCCGGCCATGGTCAGGAAGACTTCGTGGTCGGGCAGAAATACGGCCTGATCGAGAAATACACCGCCGCTCAGATGAATCCGGTCGATGGGCGTGGCGTGTACTTGCCATCGACACCGCCGGCTGGCGAGCTGGTGCTTGCGGGAATGCATATCTGGAAGGCCAACGACGCCATCGTCGGCGGCCTGCGCGAAAGCGGTGCGCTGCTCGCCTTCCATCAACTGGAGCATAGCTATCCGCATTGCTGGCGACACCGCACGCCGGTGGTGTTCCGCGCCACGCCGCAATGGTTCATCTCCATGGAACAAGCGCATCTGCGCCGCGATGCGCTGGCTGCGATCAAGCACGTGAAGTGGTACCCCACCTGGGGCGAGGCGCGCATCGCGGGCATGATCGAAGGACGGCCCGACTGGTGCATCAGCCGCCAGCGCACCTGGGGTGTGCCGATCACCCTGTTCGTGCATCGCGAAACCGGCGAACCGCATCCGCGCACGGTCGAGTTGATGCGCGCGGTGGCCGACAAGGTGGAGCAGGGCGGCGTGGACGTGTGGTATTCGCTGGACGCGGCCGAACTGCTGGGCGCTGAAGCCGAGGATTACGAGAAGACCACCGACATCCTGGATGTGTGGTTCGACTCCGGCATCACCCATGAAGGCGTGCTGCTGGAACGCGGCTTCGGCAAACCGGCGGATCTGTATCTTGAAGGTTCGGACCAGCATCGCGGCTGGTTCCAGTCTTCGCTGCTCACCGGTGTGGCCATCGACAAGCACGCGCCTTACCGGCAGTGCCTGACCCACGGTTTCACCGTGGACGAGAACGGCCGCAAGATGTCCAAGTCGCTGGGCAACGGCATCGAGCCGCAGGACATCATGAAGACGCTGGGCGCGGACATCCTGCGCCTGTGGATAGCCTCGGCCGACTACAGCAACGAGATGTCGTTGTCGCAGGAAATCCTCAAGCGCAACGCCGATGCCTATCGCCGCCTCCGCAACACCGCGCGCTTCCTGCTGAGCAATCTTGACGGTTTCGATCCCGCGCGCGACCTGGTGCAGCCTGCCGACATGGTGGCTCTGGATCGCTGGGTTGTGCATCGCGCCTTCGAAGTGCAGCAGAAGATCGTTGC
Source organism: uncultured Pseudoxanthomonas sp. (assembly GCA_965650035.1). Classification (GTDB taxonomy): domain Bacteria; phylum Pseudomonadota; class Gammaproteobacteria; order Xanthomonadales; family Xanthomonadaceae; genus Pseudoxanthomonas_A. The sequence goes on along the minus strand of CBFGMR010000001.1, from coordinate 69,328 downwards.
GGCTTACGAGCGCTACGACTTCGCCGAAATCGTGCAGACCCTGCTCAACTTCTGCAGCGTCGATCTGGGTTCGCTGTATCTGGATGTGACCAAGGATCGCCTGTACACCATGCGCGAAGATTCGCGCGGCCGCCGTTCGGCGCAGAGCGCCATGTTCCATATCCTGGAAGCGTTCACGCGTTGGGTCGCACCGATCCTCAGCTTCACCGCCGACGAAATCTGGGGCTTCCTGCCGGGAGAACGCGCGGCCAACGTGCTGTTCACCACCTGGTACGACGGCCTGGCGCCATTGCCTGCGGACGCGCCTTTGTCGGCCGAAGACTTCGACAAACTGCTTGCGCTGCGCGAGCAGATGGCCAAGGTGCTTGAGCCGATGCGCGCCAACGGCGTGATCGGCGCGGCGTTAGACGCGGAAATCGCGGTTTCGGCGAATGCTGAAACGGCCGCCAAGTGGCAACCGCTGGCCGATGAGCTGCGCTTCCTGTTCATCAGCGGCGATGTCAGCGTAACGGCGGTCAATGCCGACGAGGTGTTCGTGCTGGCGCAACCGAGTACGAAGACCAAGTGCGTGCGTTGCTGGCACCATCGCGCCGATGTTGGTGTGGATGCAAAGCACCCGGAGTTGTGCGGCCGCTGCGTTTCCAATATCGAAGGTCCGGGCGAAGACAGGAAGTGGTTCTGATGCGTTTCCCTTCTCCCACCGGGAGAAGAGCCTGCCCCGTACTTGATACGGGGTGCCCCGAAGGGGTGGACGCCCCGCAGGAAGTACCCTTGGGGTATGAGGGCGTGGATTTTCAGGTTGACAGATAGTTTCCGAGGGTTGGAATTTCCACGCCCTCATCCGGCGCTTCGCGCCACCTTCTCCCGGTAGGAGAAGGAAACAAAGCAAGGCTCGTTCCATCATGAAAACTACTTCAAAACCCAACGCCCTCACCTGGCTGATCCTCTCAGCCGTAGTCATCGTGCTGGACCAGCTGAGTAAAGCATGGGTGCTGGCGAAGCTCCCGGAATACACCGCGATCCCGGTTATCGACGGTTTCTGGAACTGGTACCGCACCTACAATACCGGGGCGGCATTCAGCTTCCTGAGCGACGCTGGCGGCTGGCAGATCTGGTTCTTCACGATTCTTGCAGTCGCCATCAGCGGCCTGCTGGGTTTCTGGCTGTCGCGCACTGCGCGCGGTGACTGGCGTCAGGCAGCGCCTTACGCGCTGGTGATCGGCGGAGCGCTGGGCAACGTCATCGACCGGTTGATGCACGGGCATGTCGTTGATTTCATCCAGTGGCACTGGCGCGAGCATTACTGGCCGTCGTTCAATCTGGCCGATTCGGCCATCGTCGCGGGGGCCGTCGGCATCGCCCTGTTCGGCCTGCTTGACGGCAAGCGCAAGGCCAAAGGTCCATAATCGGCGCATGGACATCCTTCTCGCCAATCCCAGGGGTTTCTGCGCCGGGGTCGACCGCGCCATCGAGATCGTCAAGCGCGCCATCGAAACCCTGGGCGCCCCTATCTACGTCCGCCATGAAGTGGTCCACAACCGCTTCGTGGTGGAAGACCTGCGCAATCGCGGCGCGGTGTTCGTGGAAGAGCTCGACGAGGTGCCCGACAACGCCACGGTGATCTTCAGCGCGCATGGCGTGTCGCAGGCGGTGCGCGCCGAAGCCGCTTCGCGCGGCCTGAAGATATTCGACGCGACCTGTCCGCTGGTCACCAAGGTCCATTTCGAAGTCGCGCGCCATTGCCGCGCCGGCCGCGATGTGGTGCTGATCGGCCATGCCGGGCACCCGGAAGTGGAAGGCACCATGGGTCAGTGGAACAGCGAAAGCGGGACAGGGCGGATCTACCTGGTGGAAGACCTGGAAGGCGTGGCCACGCTGGAGGTGGGTCAGCCGCAGAATCTGGCCTACACCACCCAGACCACGCTGTCGGTGGACGACACCCGCGGGATCATCGAGGCGCTGCAGGCCCGTTTCCCCGAGATGCAGGGGCCGCGCCACGACGACATCTGTTACGCCACCCAGAACCGCCAGGACGCCGTGCGCGAGCTGGCCGCGCGTTGCGACCTGATGCTGGTGGTGGGCTCGCCTAACAGTTCCAATTCCAACCGTCTGCGCGAGCTGGCCGAGCGCGAAGGCGTGGAGGCCTATTTGATAGATGGGGCCGCGGAAATCGAACCGTCATGGGTAGCGGGCAAGTCCCGCATCGGTGTGACAGCGGGCGCTTCGGCCCCGGACGTGCTGGTGCAGGGCGTGATCGAGCGCCTGCGCGAACTGGGCGCCAGCGGGGTGGCCGAGCTGGACGGCGAGCCGGAAAGCATGGTTTTCGCCCTGCCCAAGGAACTCCGCCTGCAGCTGGTGAATTGACCCCACCCCCTGCGACCCCTAGAATTCGCGTCCACGCCGGAATAGCTCAGTTGGTAGAGCGCGTCATTCGTAATGATGAGGTCGTAGGTTCGATTCCTATTTCCGGCACCAGATTTCGCAAAAGGCCGCCTCCAAAGGGCGGCCTTTTCGTTAAATGGCTCGGATACCGACGCGCTTGGACAACGCTTCGGCGCTTTCTTTCCTTTCGCTGTAGCGGTCCACGAGATAGGGAGAAACCTCGCGCGTGAGCAGGGTGAACTTCATCAGCTCCTCCATGACATCCACGACGCGATCGTAGAAGGCCGACGGTTTCATCCGGCCGGCTTCGTCGAATTCGTTGAAGGCCTTGGCGACCGACGATTGATTCGGAATCGTGAGCATCCGCATCCATCGCCCAAGGATCCGGAGCTGATTGACGGCATTGAACGACTGCGAACCGCCGGACACTTGCATCACCGCGAGCGTCTTTCCTTGCGTTGGACGCACCGAACCTTGCGACAAAGGTATCCAGTCGATTTGCGCTTTCATGATCCCCGACATTGCGCCGTGCCGCTCGGGCGAACTCCAAACCATTCCTTCCGCCCATTGGGCAAGCTGGCGAAGCTCCTGCACTTTCGGGTGCGTATCGGGTTCGGCATCGGGCAACGGCAAGCCCGCAGGATCGAATACACGTGTTTCCGCGCCCATCGCTTCAAGCAGGCGGGCAGCCTCAAGAGCCAGGAGCTTGCTGAAGGATCGTTTGCGAAGCGAGCCGTACAGCAACAGGAAACGGGGCGGATGAGTCGCCCTGGCGGATGGCGAAAGCCGCTCCAGGGAGGGGAGCGCAAACAGCTCGGCGTCGATGTTCGGCAATAGTCCGGAATCAGACATGATCGAGGCGACCCAAAAGCTTGTTGATGGCCATTCCTGTCGCTGCGCCGATGCCTTGGGCAATGACGAATCCGGGTACGTCGTGCGGAGAGATGCCGGCGAAACTATCGCTGAACATTCTTCCGAAGGCGGCCGCGGGATTGGCGAAAGAGGTCGACGAGGTAAACCAGTAGGCAGCGCCGATGTAGACGGCGACCGACGCCGCAACGCGTGTGGACGGTGCGCGCAGAACGACGAGCAGAAGACCGGCGGTTGCGACGATCTCGCCTAGCCATTGCCCAGTTCCCGTGCGGGTTTTCGTGGAAAATTCCAGAATTGGAAGTTCGAACATCGCATTGGCCAGCCAGGCGCCGCATGCGGCGCCGGCCAGTTGGACAACGATGTACCCGGGCAGCATCGTCCAAGGCAAACTGCCGCGCGCAGCCATGACGGCGCTGACCGCAGGGTTCATGTGCGCGCCGCTGATGGGGCCGAATACTTCGATCAGGACGTAGAGCCCGCCGATGGTCGCCAATGTGTTCGCGATCAAGGCGATGGCATCGTTTCCGCCGGCCAGGCGTTCGGCCATGATCCCGGAACCTACTACCGTTACCAGTAGAAGTCCGGTAGCCAGGAATTCGGACAGCAGCCGCTTCGAGATCATTCCGCGCCCACCTTCCCGATTTCCTTGAGTTTCGCCTGTGCAGCGAGGCGATCCAGACTTTGGAGCGGCAGCGACAGTAGTAGTTCGATGCGTCGGCGCAGCGTGGCGAAAGCGGCGGTGTAGGCATGGCGGCGGGTTTCTTCATCGCCGGTAACAGAAACCGGATCGGGGACGCCCCAATGCGCCAGTGCGGGATGGCCCAGCCAGACAGGGCAGGATTCGCCGGCCGCGTTGTCGCAAACGGTGATGACAATATCCATCTCGGGCGCGCCCTCGACGGCGAATTCGTCCCAATTCTTGCTGCGGACATTGCTGGCATCGTAGCCGATGGCCTCGGCAAGCTCTCGCGCCATGGGCTGGACCTGCCCGCTCGGGTTGCTGCCGGCGCTGAACGCCTTGAATCGTCCCTTGCCCAGGACGTTGAGGATCGCTTCGGCCATGATGCTGCGGGCAGAGTTGCCGGTGCAGAGAAACAGAACGTTGTAGGTTTTGTCTTTCATTTCGATTCCAATGGTCGTGGGTCAACGCAGAACTTTCTTGGAAGTGGGCGCGCAGGATTTGCCGCCGCAGCAGTTCTCCGTCAGGAAGCCGATCAGGCCGTTCATGCGGCCGTAGTCGGCACGTATCCGGATGACACGCCCTTCTCTTTCGTCGTTGACCAGTCCCGCCGCACGTAATTGGTTCAAATGGGCGGTAAGCGTGGCGGCTGGCAAATCCAGCGCGTCGCGAAGCTCGCCGACCGCCATGCCGTCGCGGCCTGCCTGTACCAGGGCCCGATAGGCGGCGAGTCGGTGGTCATGGGCTAGAGCGCGAAGGGCTTCGACTGCTTGATAGGTGTACATATTTCCATAATTCCGGAATAATGGAAGTATTGCAAGGGTTTGTTTCAAATTGATGGCAGGAAAGGTCCGATTTCATTCGATCGGATTCGCGGCTCTTAGGGCCGAATCGGGCTTCCAGTCGATCTTTTCGATGCGCCCGTGCTTCTTGTAGTGAGACGCCTTATAGAAGCGGAATGTCTTTTTCTTCGCTCGGCAAATTGAGCTGTAGCCTTTTTTGTTTTAGATAGGCAGGCATCGGAGGTCGACGAATCCCTCGGCCGGTCAATAGCCGCTGACATTTCCTCTGCCATTCGATCATTTGTGGCTTGACCGGCAACCAGAAAATGCTTTCCAGAATGGGCATTCTCCCCTCATTGGCTGATCGGGCGGGAGCAATCATCTTTTTGGAAGGATCGGCGCCATGTTGTAGTAGCCAGTACACTTTGTCGAAATCCCCCATGCCTGAATACCAGCTCGCCACGGTGTCGTAGTCTTCTGGCACATAGAGCCCTTCATTTATGTTCGCGCCTTTTTCGATCAGGAGTTGTACGTTCTTCCATTGATCGCGCAGGTAGGCGACATGGGTCAGGGTTTCACCATTCGAATTGCGAGTATTGGGGTCACCGCCGTAGTCGAGCAACATGGCGAGATAACGCGAGTCCGCATCGCCCGCCGCAAAGACCAACGCATTGTTGCGCTGTTGCCCGCTCGGGCGTTGCGAATCGATGCGACGCGCATTGGGGTCGGCACCGTTGTCCAGCAGTAGCTTCAAGCCCGGAAGGTTCTTGTTGAACACCGGCCAAGCCACCATGGGCATGGCGCTCTCGTCGAAGATCACATCCGGGTTGACGCCTTCTTGCTTAATTAATCGTCGGACATCGGCCGCACCGTTGCGGTCGACTGCTTCGGCCAACTCGAGCGCCTTGCCCTGAAAGTAGTTGCTGGCAGGAACGCGTGTAACAGCGGTTTCATGCGAGGACTGCGCGTGGCATGCCGTCAGAGTGACGGATAGCAGCAACGCTAATGTGAGGTTACCAAAAGCGCACAAATATCTATTCCGTGACATTGCTCGATTTCCCTTCTTGTTGCAGCGATGCCCATCCACCTAAAGGTACGTGCGATTGACACGGGCAGCGGGCAGTGGCAGGTTGAACAGCGTTGATTGTCGTGTCAACCCAAGGCAAGGAGCCGTGTATGACCACGCCCACTGTAACTGTAGGGCCACTACTCCCGTCCCAGGATCCGCGGACGCTGGAGGAGAAGATACTGCAGGTGCAGCAGCAGAACGAATTGCTGTCGGCTATGCGCGTCCAGTCGGCACAATCCGGCGACATGCAGCTTGCTCATCAGGCCGATGCCTTGGAGCGGCAATATCATGTCCGGGACGTTGCGGGGGTAACGGATGATGTCTACGAATCGGCGGCCCACCGTCCTTCTATAACGTTAGGTTGGATACGCGCCAGTGAGTACCCGGAACTTCTACGTCAGGCAGGCGTGAATTGGACCGATAAGCAGGTCAAGCAATATTTGCAACCTGACGATTCCAATTTTCGTGCCGAGATCTATTTGCCCGATCCTCGTGTCTATGGTCCTGAAGCCAAGCCAATCGTTTGTTACAAGGGTTCCAATGGGTCCGTAGTCGCGCATGACAGCGACGGAAAGGAAATTATTCGAGAGTCGGCAGCAGAAGATTGGCTGAATAACGGTCTTCAGGGTGCGGGGCTGGAAAGCGATTACTACAACCGGGCAATGGAATTGGCCGTTCGTTTTCAGAAAGATTATGGCCCAGGATTCGAGATAGCTGGACATTCGCTAGGTGGAGGGCAGGGCTCGGCCGCTTCTGCGGTGACAGGCATTCCTGCAATTACCTTCAATTCCTCAGGACTGAATCCCGCAACGCCGCAACGTTACGCCGAAAAACACGGCCTTACAGTTGTAGATACTGATCAAACAGTGACGGCCTACCAAGTCAAAGGCGAAGTCCTAACCGACGGCCAAGCCATGATCGGCCGCATGGATGCATTGCAACGGATGCAGATGGGTGCGGTGGCCACCATGGCTGCCGACGTTTCGCGCCTGCCGGAAGCGCGGCAATTGTTGGTCACCAAGTTGGGTGAAGTCCTGCCCCATAGCAAGCAAGCCCAGCAGGATGCGCTGGGTCTGATCGACTATCTTGCCGAGCATTCCGGAAGCAAGACCTTGAAGCAGGTACCTACCGCGGCCGGTCAGGTACAACCCGTGCTTGAAGCCAAAATGCGGGACGCGCAGGGCAATCTCATAGACCGGCCCAAAGAACCTGCGATCAGCGAAGTGGCCAAGGACGCAGGGCCGCTGTTGAACGTGCTTAGCGGGGCGGTGGCGGGGGCGTATGTTGGAAAGCGGGCCGGCGAAGCGGTCGCTGCTGGCGGCAAGGTTACCGATGTTGCTCTGGATACCCTGGGTGATGGCTACCGGGTAGGCGGCAAGGTCACGGGTCAGGCCGCCGAACTCGGTGCGCAGACGTTCGGAAAAGTGTCGGGCTTGCAGGTGCGCGCCGGTGGCGAGGTGGTCGCACAAGTGCGTATGGCGACCGGATACCTGGAAGCCTCGGTGCCGATGGCGCAATGCGTGACCCAGCGCTGGGGCAACGAAACCAGCAATGCCATTCTGCGGGCCGCAAGCCATCTGCCTTTCGCCGACAAGATCGCGCCAGGCCTTGGCAAGGAAGCGGATCGGCGCGACCAGGCCACGGCAGCGTACTGCGATATCAAAATCGCGCAGGCCAAAGGATCGCTGGGTCATGCCGGACACGACGCAAACACCATCAGGCATGTCGCAGCCCAGGGTGCGCAGGCGCTGGAACAGGCCTCGAATCAAACCGGCGCAGATCTGCGCAAATCCGCCGAGCGTGTCGGCGCCAATATCGACCAGGCCCTGGGCCAGACCGGTCGTGGAGTGCGCAATCTGACTGGGCACGCACCCACGGCCCTGGCCGTCACCGGCGCGGGCGTTGGCGGCGTCATTGCCGCGGAAGCCACCTATCTCGGTCCCGGTGGACTAATGAACGCCTGGCGGACGGGGGCCGCCATCAAGCATGGGTCGGGAGCGGGCGGTGAGGCCACCCAACGGCATCTGATGACAGAGACGGTGATACCGAGCCTGGATGCGCGGACCCAGTCGCTTGAACACTCTGCGGTCAAGCAGCTGATGCAACCGGCGCCGGCCAGGCAATCCGGCGAACAGTCGCCGGCGACAGAATCGCGATTCGCGCCACCGAAGCAGACGGAGGGCCTGCCGCAACCCGCACCAGGTAAAGGCGTGCTGCTCAACGATCAGAACCACCCCGATCATTCCCTGTTCCGCGATGCCGCGCGCGGCGTTCACGCCATCGATGCCACACACAACCGCACCTCCGATTTGCGCAGCGACCAACTGAGCGGCCATCTGGCCGTCGCTGCCAAGGAGCAGGGCATGCGCGGTATCGATCACGTGGTGATGAGCGGCGATGCCAAGGTTACTTTCGCGGTGCAAGGGCGGCTGGACGATCCCGCCCACCAGCGTGCCAGCGTGGACACCGTGCAGGGTCTGAATACCCCGTTGGCCCAAAGCACGCAGCAGATGGCGGAAGCGAGCGCCCGGCAGGAGCAAACGCGGAATTCCGCGCTGACCCAGCAGCAGGACGCCGAAGTCGTCACCCGGGCCGCCCTGCGGATGGCCTGACAGGGCTGACGAAGCCGGGTTCGCCCGGCGCAAGTCTCGCCCTGCGCGATAGCGCGCGTCTATCCTGTGCGCTGGGATCGCCGAACGAAAACATCATGGCCAAGAGCAAGACCGCCTACGTCTGCAGCGAATGCGGCGCCGAACACAACAAATGGCAGGGTCAGTGCGCCGAGTGCGGAGCTTGGAACACCTTGTCCGAAATCGTACTGGAGCCGGCCGCCGGCGCACCCGCGGCGTCCCGGCGCAGCGGCTGGGCCGGCAAACTGGAAGCGCCTCAGATCACCGCACTCAAGGACGTGCGCAGCAGCGAGGAAGCGCGCGTTTCCACCGGAATCGGCGAGTTCGACCGCGTGCTGGGTGGTGGGTTGGTCGAGGGCGCGGTGGTGCTGGTCGGCGGCGACCCGGGCATCGGCAAATCGACCTTGTTGCTGCAGGCGATGGCGCAGATGTCGCAGACCTTGCCTTCCCTTTACGTGACTGGTGAGGAGTCGCTGGCGCAGGTGGCGGGCCGTGCGTTGCGTCTGGGGCTGCCGATGGATGGGTTGCGGGCCTTGGCTGAAACCGGGATCGAGAAGATCCTGGACCATGCCGTCGCAGCGCAACCCAAGGTGATCGTCGCCGATTCGGTGCAGACGCTGTGGACCGATTCGCTGACCGCCGCGCCGGGTTCGGTCAGCCAGGTGCGCGAAAGCGCAGCGCGTCTGGTGCGTTACGCCAAGGAGACCGGCACCGCCGTGTTCCTGATCGGCCACGTTACCAAAGAAGGCGGTATCGCCGGCCCGCGCGTGCTCGAGCATATGGTCGATGCGGTGTTGTATTTCGAAGGCGAAAGCGGCAGCCGTTTTCGCGTGTTGCGTGCTTTCAAGAACCGCTTCGGCGCGGTCAATGAGCTGGGTGTGTTCGCGATGGGCGAGAAGGGGCTGAAAGAAGTACCCAACCCGTCCGCCATCTTCCTGTCCGGCGGCAGCACGCAGCAGCCCGGCAGCTGCGTGATGGTCACCCGCGAGGGCACGCGCCCCTTGCTGGTGGAAGTACAGGCGCTGGTGGACTCATCGCCGTTGTCCAATCCGCGCCGCGTGGCGGTCGGGCTGGAACAGAATCGTCTGGCGATGCTGCTGGCGGTGCTGCATCGCCACGGCGGCATCGTTACCAGCGACCAGGACGTGTTCGTCAATGTGGTCGGAGGCATCCGCGTGCAGGAAACCGCTGCAGATCTGCCGGTGCTGCTGGCGGTGTTGTCTTCGCTGCGCGACAAGCCGTTGCCTGAGAAGACCATCGCCTTCGGTGAGGTGGGCTTGTCTGGAGAAATACGGCCTGTACCCAATGGCGAAGAGCGATTGCGCGAAGCAGCCACCCACGGATTCAAACGGGCGATCGTCGCCAAGGGCAATGCGCCGAAGTCGGGTGCGTTCAAAGCGATGGAAGTGATCGCGGTGGAGCGATTGTCCGATGCATTGGAAGCCGCGTCCGAATAAGCCCTTGTAGGAGCGACGCGAGTCGCGAAGCTCGTCTGGACGGATAGACCGAGGGCTTCGCGACTCGCGTCGCTCCTACAACAAGCTCAGTGCCCGCCGCCAGCGGGAGCGCCACCGCCCATCTTCGCCGCGAACGGCGGCTTGGCGAACCAGACGAACAGGATAACCACCAGGAACAGAATGCCCAGCAGATGGAAGATCTCGTTGAAGCCGATCTGCGTGGCCTGCTGCGAAATCATCTGATTCAGTACTACCGCGCCGCGTTGCACGTCTCCGCGACCCAGCGTTTCCACGGTTTGCATGGTGGCCGGATCGTAAGCGGAAATGTGTTCGGTCAACTGCGCGTGATGGATGGTGGTGCGCTGGCTCCATGCCCAGGTGGTCAACGAGGCGGCGAAGCTGCCGCCCAAGGTGCGCACGAAGGTCGCCAGCCCCGAGCCTGCCGCGAGTTCATGCGGTTCCAGATCGGACAGCAGGATGGTCAGCACCGGCATGAAGAACAGGGCCACACCCAGTCCTTGTACCAGCTGCACCATGGCCACGCGTTCGAAATCCACGTCCAGGTTGAATCCCGAGCGGAAGAAGCTGGTCGCGGCCATGACGATGAAGGCGAACGTAGCCAGCCAGCGCAGGTCCATCTTGGTGGCGTACTTGCCCACCAACGGCGTCAGCAACACCGGCAGGATGCCGATGGGCGCGCTGGCGAAACCCGCCCAGATGGCGGTATAGCCCAGATTGCGTTGCAGCCACAGCGGCACCAGCAGGCCGACGGCGAAGAATGCGGCATAGGCCATGACCATGGCCGCAGTGCCCGCCGCGAAATTGCGGTGGCGGAACAGACGCAGATTGACGATGGGGTCCTTGTCGGTGAGTTCCCAGATGACGAACACGGTCAGCGCGACTGCGGCGATCACCGATAGCGCCACGATCTTGGTGGAGTTGAACCAGTCCTCGTCGTTACCCAGGTCCAGCAGGATCTGCAGCGCACCCACGCCCAGCACCAGCATCGACAGGCCCATGTAGTCCATCTTCGGGCGTTCGAGTTTTTCCGGGCGGCCCTTGAGCTGCCGACCGACCACGATGCTGGAGAAGATGCCGATGGGAATGTTGATGAAGAAAATCCATTCCCAGCTATAGTTGTCGGTGATCCAGCCGCCCAGGATGGGCCCGGCGATCGGCGCGACCACCGTCACCATGGCCAGCAGCGCGATCGCCTGTCCGCGTTTCTGCGGTGGATAGATGGAGATCAGCAATGCCTGCGTCACCGGATACATCGGACCGCAGACGAAACCCTGCAGCGCGCGCGCGGCGACCAGCAGGCCCATGCTGTTGGCCAGGCCGCACAGCAATGAAGCGATGACGAAGGCCAGCGTGGCCCACATGAACACCTTGCGCTCGCCGAAGCGGCGGACCATGAAGCCTGTCAGCGGTAGGGCGATGGCATTGCTCACCGCGAACGAAGTGATGACCCAGGTCGCCTGATTGGAGCTGGCACCCAGGTTGCCGGAGATGGTCGGCAACGAAACGTTGGCGATGGTGGTGTCCAACACCTGCATGAACGAAGCCAGCGCCAGACCAATGGTGGTCAGCGCCAGATTCGGCGGTGCGAACGGCTTGGCCGCCGGCTCCGGCGTCACCGGCAGGCCGTAGCTTTCTTCCTCTGCTGCGATGGTGGCCATGTGCGGATCAGTTGCGTGCGGAGGCGGGCAGGTTCTGTTGAACGATCTGGGTGATCAACGCATCTGCGTCGGCCAACTGCTGTTTGTAGGCAAGCGTGGCCAGCACCGGCTTGACGTCCTTGCGCGCGAGCGCCAGCGACGGGCCGGCCTGGTCGCGCACGGCTACATCCACGCTCATGCTCAGGCCCAGGCGCAGTGGGTACTCGGCAAGCTGCTTCGGGTCGAGTTCGATGCGCACCGGCACTCGCTGCACGATCTTGATCCAGTTGCCGCTGGCGTTCTGCGCCGGCAACAGCGAGAAGGAGCTGCCCGTGCCCAGTCCCAGCGCGGCGACCTTGCCGTTGTATTCGACGTCGCTGCCGTACAGGTCGGCATGCACTTCGACCGGCTGGCCGATACGCATGTGGCCCAGTTGGGTTTCCTTGAAGTTTGCTTCCACCCACACCTGTTCCAGCGGCACGATGGTCATGAGCGTGGTGCCGGGCTGTACGCGCTGGCCCAGTTGTACCTGGCGCTTGGCCACGTAACCGGAAACCGGCGCGACGATGGCCGAACGCTGCAGGTTCAAATACGCCTGGCGAAGTTGCGAAGCGGCCACCTGCACCTGCGGTTGCTTGGACAAAGTGGTTGCATCGACCAGCGCGCGGCTGCGCGACAGACTGCCGCGCGCGCTGCCCAGCGCCGCTTCGGCCGCGGCGAGCACATCGCGCGCATGCGCCAGCTCTTCGCTGGAAACCGCGCCGCTGGCGACCAGGCCGCTGCGGCGGGCGACATCGGCGCGCGCCTGCGCCACTGCGACTTCGCGTGCGCGCAGATCGGACTGACCGGCATCGACGCTGCTGTAGAAGCCACGGACCTGGCGCACGGTGCCGGCCAGATTCGCCACCGACTGGTCGTAGGCGACCTGCGCGTCGTTGGCGTCCAGGTGCACCAGCGCTTGTCCGGCTTCGACCTTCATGCCGTCGTCCGCATCGATGCTGATCACCGTGCCGCTGGTCTGCGGCACGATGCTGACCACGTTGCCCTGCACGTAGGCATCGTCGGTGTCCTGGTGCCAGCGCGCATACATCAGGTAATACGCCAGCCATGCGATGGCGCCGACGATCACCAGCAGCGCGACGATGGCCAGCGCGCGTTTGCGTTTGCTGTTCTTCGGCGCGGCGGGCGCGGCGGCGGGAGTGGAGGCTTCAGGATTGATTTGGGAAGTCATGGCGTGGCCGTGGTGTTGGCAATGGGGGTACGGGGTTGTTCAGGAAGGGGTTGTTCAAGAACCAGACCGCCGCCCAGGGCGCGATCCAGATCGATGTCTGCATTAAGTCGCTGTGCCTGCAGCGCCGCGATCTGCTGGTCCAGTTGCAACAGCGGGCGCTGTGCGGCCAGAACGTCGAGTTGCGTGCCCAGGCCGGCGCGATAGCGGGTTTGCGCAAGATCCCAGGCCGACTTGGCGGCAGTCAGCGCTCGTTGCGATGTTTCGATCTGCTGATCCAGCGAACGCGCGGTCTGCAGCGCATCGGTGACTTCGTGCAGCGCGCCGACCAAGGACTGGTTGTAGTCGGCGACGGCCAGGTCGTAATCCGCATCGCTGGCGTCCAGTTGGCCGCGCAGACGTCCGCCGTCGAAAATCGGCAGGCTGATGGCAGGGCCTCCAAGACCCAGCAACGCGTCGCTGCTGAACAGATCCGAGAGCCCACCCGAAGCCAGGCCCACGATCGCGCTGAGGTTGATGCTGGGTTTGAATGAGGCCTTGCTGGCATCGATGCCGCGGCTTGCGGCTTCCACGCGCCAGCGCGCGGCCACCACGTCCGGGCGATGTCCCAGCAATTCGCTGGGCAGCACCTGCGGCACCGTTGGAGTGCCTGCTTGCAACACAGTCGGGCGAGTGATCGCCAGTCCACGGTCCGGCCCCTGGCCAAGCAATGCAGCCAGCGCGGTGCGCGCCATGTCGATCTGCTGTTGCGCGGCTTGCGCCTGCTGCTCGGCGCTGGCGATGGTGCTTTCGGCCTGGCGTAGCTGCAACTGGTTGTCCAGGCCTGCCTTGACCCGTTGTTCGCCCAGGCTGCGCAGATGCGTCGCACGTTCGTGTTCGCGCGTGGCTACATCCAGTGCGGCATAAGCCTGGGCCAGCGCGACATAGGTGCGGGCGATATTGGAAGACAGCGTCAGACGCGCGGCCTGCGCATCGACTTCGGCCGCCTTGGCCTGACCGACGGCGGCTTCGAACTGCGCGCGCTTGCCGCCCCACAGATCCAGTCCGTACTTGAAGTTCAGCATCAGCACCGTGCTGCCGATGTACGAACCGCCCAATGGTTCGGGCGCCAGCGTTTCGGGCAATTGCACGCCCGAATACTGGCCGCTCGCGCTGAGGGTCGGTTTGCGTGCCGCATCGGCCAACCCGGCTTGGGCTTGCGCCTTGCGCAGGCGCGCATCGGCGGCTTCAAGCGAAGGCGTGCCTTGCAAGGCTTCGTTGATCAGTGCGTCGAGCTGCGGATCGCCGAGTGCGCTCCACCAGTTCCGACGCGGGAAATCGGCTGCGCTGAGCGCATTGGCGGAAAGGCTGCGACCGGAAGACAAAGTGTCCGCATCCCGCAACGCGGTCTTGGGTTCCAGGCCGTGGGTGCTGGCGCAACCGGCCAGCAGCAGGCCCATGGCCAATGCGGAAAGCGCCGGCTTCAGGCCGCGCATAGGGAGGGGGATACGCATGGGATCAATCGTCGTTGGCGATAGGGGGCGTGAGGTTCTGCAAAACCTGATTCAGCAGACGGAAAAGCTGTTCGCGTTCGCCGTCGTCCATGCCCTGCACGGCACGGGCGCGGACGCGCTCGCCGCAGTGCTCGATGTCGGACCAGATGGCTTGGCCCGCATCGGTCAGCACGATATGGAGTGCGCGGCGGTCGTTGGGGTCGGCGATGCGCCGCAGCAGGCCGCGGGTTTCCAGCTTGTCCAGCAGGCGCGTCATGGCGCCCGGATTGACCTGCGCCCAACGGGCCAGATCGGTAACTCCGTCGGACGAATCCGTGGCCAGGCGTTTGATGGTCACGAACTGGCTGTAGGTGAGGTCATGACCGGCGGCGGCCATCTCGCGGGCCATTTCGGCCCACATGGCGTCGCGGACCTGCCGGAAAAGCATGCCCATATTGGTTTCGGGGGTGTGGGAGGAGGGGCTCATGACAGGCAAATATCCTCGCCCGTGCAATATTTGTCAAGGCAAATATTGTTTCAGCAACGAAATTCTGCGTCACGGCAAATGGAGTGCGTCAGGAGGGCGTTGTAGGAGCTGCGTAAGCTGCGACGCGGCTATACAACACAGACAGATCTATGCCGCGCCAGTGAACGCCCGGTCGCAGCTTACGCAGCTCCTACAAATGGGGCCTGCCTAGCCGGCCCGGTTCAGGACCAGTTCCAGCACGAACTTGCTGCCGAAGAAGGCCAGCAACAGCAGGGCCATGGCGGCCAAGGTCCAGCGCACCGCCTTGTTGCCGCGCCAGCCGTAACGCCAGCGGCCCACCAGCAGGGCGCCGAAGGCCAGCCAGGACAGCACGCTGAGCACGGTCTTGTGGACCAGGTGCTGGGCGAACAGGTTTTCCACGAACAACATGCCGGTCAGCAGCGTCGCCGTCAGCAGCAGGAAGCCCACGCTGATCGTGCGGAACAGCAGTTCTTCCAGTTCGGTCAGCGGCGGCAGCGCACGCAGCCAGGCATGGAACTCGCGCCGGCGCAACGCACGTTCCTGCGCCCACAGCATGACCGCCAGCAGCGCGGCGATCGCCAACGTCGCATAGGCCAACAGGGCCAGCCAGGCGTGCAGTTGCAGGCGCCAGTCCAACCCGCGAGAGGGCTCGTGCCCGTACAGGTGATAGACCATCAGCAGTATTGCGGCCAGGGGAAAGGACAGCACGCCCAATCCCGCCATGCGCCCCTGCGCACCGACCGCCGTGGTCATTGCCGCCATGCCCAGCCCCACCAGCGACAGTGCGGAAAAGAAGTGCATGTCCGGGCCGCCCGGCGTACGCCAAGCCACCAGCAGGTGATAAAGGCCATGCAGCAGCGCGCCGGCCAGCGCAGGCCAAAGCCATCCGCGGCTTGCGGCGATCCGGTCCTGGGCCACCGCACGCACCAGCATGCCGGCAGCGAGCAGATAGAAGGCGATGGCGGCTAGGGAGATCCACATGCGCTGAGTTTGGCATAGCCGGCCATTCCCGAGAACCATTCTCGATTGCGGGATGGGTCCGCCTGGGTGCCGTTATACTTCGCCCCTCTTTTGTCCACGGCTTTTTGCGCATGTTCGAATCCCTCACCCAGCGTCTTTCCGGCACCATCGAGCGCCTGCGCGGCCGTGGCCGCCTGAGCGAGGAGAACATCCGCGAGGCCACTCGCGAAGTGCGCATCGCTTTGCTGGAAGCCGATGTGGCCTTGCCGGTAGTGCAGGCTTTGATCGAACGCATCAAGGTGCGCGCCGTAGGCCAGGAAGTACTGAAGAGCCTTACCCCCGGCCAGGCCCTGATCAAGATCGTCCGCGACGAACTGACCGCGGTGATGGGTTCGGCCGCTACCGACCTCAACCTCAACGTGCCGGCGCCCGCAGTCATCCTGATGGCTGGCCTGCAGGGCGCGGGCAAGACCACCACCGTGGCCAAGCTGGCCAAGCACCTGAAGGAAAAGCGCAAGAAGAAGGTGATGGTGGTCAGCGCCGACGTGTATCGTCCGGCCGCGATCGAGCAGTTGAAGACGCTGGCCCAGCAAGTGGACGTGTTGTTCTTCCCGTCCGATATCTCGCAGAAGCCGGTCGATATCGTCAAAGCCGCGATCGTCGACGCGCGCAAGTCGTTCGCCGACGTGCTGATCGTCGACACCGCCGGTCGCCTGGCCATCGACGAAGCGATGATGAGCGAAATCAAGGCGCTGCATGCGGCGATCAATCCGGTCGAAACCCTGTTCGTGGTCGACTCGATGACCGGCCAGGACGCGGCCACCACCGCAAAGGCTTTCTCTGAAGCGTTGCCGCTCACCGGCGTCGTTCTGACGAAGACCGACGGCGATGCGCGCGGCGGTGCGGCCTTGTCGGTGCGCTATGTCACCGGCAAGCCGATCAAGTTCATCGGTGTGGGCGAAAAGCCCGACGGTCTGGATATCTTCCATCCCGACCGCGTCGCCAGCCGCATCCTGGACATGGGCGACGTGCTGTCGCTGGTCGAGCAAGTGGAACAGAACGTCGACCAGGAAAAAGCCGCCAAGCTTGCGGCCAAAGTCGCCAAGGGCAAGAAGTTCGACCTCAACGACATGCGCGACCAATTGGAACAGATGCAGAACATGGGCGGCATCAGCGGCCTGATGGACAAACTGCCCGGCATGGGCCAGGTGCCCGAGAACGTGAAGCAGCAGGTCACCGGTAAGGAAGTGCCGCGCATGGTCGCCATCATCGGTTCGATGACCAAGAAGGAACGTCGCAATCCCGCGCTGCTCAACGGCTCGCGCCGTGCGCGCATCGCGCGCGGTTCCGGCACCACGCCGGCCGACGTCAACCGTCTGCTCAAGCAGTACCAGCAGATGGAAAAAATGATGGGCAAGCTGGCCGGCGGCGGCATGAAGGGTTTGATGCGCGGCATGAAGGGCATGATGGGCGCGCGCGGCGGCGGTATGCCGTTCCGTTGACGTTTCTGTTGGTGCTGACGCAGGAGCGGACCGGCGGTTCCGCGACGTAGAAATTATTGCCGTCATCCCCGCGAAGGCGGGGACCCAGTGACTTCAAGCATGCAAGAACCAAGTCGCTGGATTCCCGCCTTCGCGGGAACGACGGTTTTCTTGTTTTTGCGACAATCCGGGATCTGCATGCATATGGCTTTGCTCAACGGACAACCGGCAAATGCGGACGATCTGCGCGCGCTCGCACTGATCAACTACGGCCACTACAGCTCCATGCAGGTACGCAATGGTGCAGTGCAGGGACTTGAGTTGCACGAGCGGCGTCTGCAAGCCGGCACGCTGGAGCTGTTCGATAGCACCTTGGACTTCGCGATGGTTCGCGAACACATGCGCGTCGCAGTTACCGCAATTCCGGATTGCACATTGCGCGCGACAGTGTTTTCTCGAAGCTTCGACTACAGAAAACCGGCGGGAAGTTTCGCTACCGAAGTGCTGATCTCGCTCTCGCCCCCCACGCCATCCTCCGAGCGCGCGCTACGGGTGAAGTCGTTCGAATTCCAGCGCCCGTTGCCGCACATCAAGCACGTGGGCACGTTTCCCCTGTTCCACTACCGGCGGCAGGCACTGAGGCAAGAGTACGACGACGCGCTGTTCGTCGATGCCACCGGCCGGATCTCGGAGGGTTCGGTCTGGAATACCGGTTTCTGGGACGGAGAGCAGG
The DNA here is from genome assembly GCA_965650035.1 of uncultured Pseudoxanthomonas sp. Taxonomy (GTDB): domain Bacteria; phylum Pseudomonadota; class Gammaproteobacteria; order Xanthomonadales; family Xanthomonadaceae; genus Pseudoxanthomonas_A. The sequence continues at coordinate 51,416 of CBFGMR010000001.1, read as the reverse complement.
TGGTCTGGCCGCTGGCTGCGGCACTGCGGGGAACGTCCGAGCAGCTGCTGCAGGCAGGCCTGCGGGAATCCGGTGTGGCGCAGGTCGTACGCGAGGTACGTTTGTCCGATCTGGGTGGATTCAAGGCCGCATTCACCAGCAACGCCAATGGGATCCAGCAGATCGCAAGCGTCGATGAGATTGGGTTCAGGCAGGCCCCGGAATTGGCGCCGTTGTTGCAAAAAGCCCTTGAGTCCCAGGCATGGCAGCCTCTGTAGCGCCGGGCTAGCTGAGTGTTACGGGGAAGGGCGGGGTTTCCTTCCCCAATTCAATGGCTTAGAATTGTCGGTTCACCGCGCCGCAATGGCGACTGGGCAACACAGGAAAGCATCACAATGGTCAAGATTCGCCTTACCCGTGGCGGCGCCAAGAAGCGTCCGTTCTACCACATCATCGTCACCGACTCGCGCAGCGCGCGCGACGGCCGCAACATCGAACGCCTGGGTTACTACAACCCCGTTGCCAGCGGCAACGAGAAGCGCATCGAGCTGGACACCGCACGCGTCGATCATTGGGTCGGCCAGGGCGCGCAGATGACCGACAAGGTCCGCAACCTGTACAAGGAAGCGGGCAAGGTCGCGGCGCAGGCTTCGGCCTGATCCGCCAGGACGGCGCGTTGAGCGCCGTCCTTTTTCCCCATGAGCGATAACGAACGTCGGATCCTGCTGGGCAGGATCGTCGGCGCCTTCGGCATACGCGGACAGATCAAGATCGAGTCCTGGACGGAGCCGCGCGATGCGATCTTCCGCTACCAGCCTTGGATACTGGTCGACGCGGCCGGCCACGAGCGCCAGTTCGAAGGCGCGCGCGGCAAGGAATCGGGCAAGCATCTGGTGGCCACGTTTCCGGACGTGACCGATCGCGATGTGGTCGAAGCCATGCGCGGCACCGATATCTATGTGCCGCGTTCGGCATTGCCGCCGCCCAAGGCGGGCGAATTCTATTGGGTCGATCTGGAAGGTTTCCGCGTGATCAATGTTGAAGGCGTGGACTTCGGCACTGTTTCGCACCTGTTTTCCACTGGCGCCAACGACGTGCTGTCGATCCGTGGCGACCGCGACCGCATGGTGCCGTTCGTCGAGCCGGATTTCGTCAAGTCCGTGGACTTTGAGGCCGGCCTGATCACTGTCGATTGGGATCCGGATTTCTGATGCGCATCGACGTGCTCAGCCTGTTCCCGGAATTCATCGCGCAGTGCGCCGGTTTCGGCGTGGTGGGCCGGGCGCAGGAGCGCGGCCTCTTGTCGCTGCAGGGCTGGAATCCGCGTGACTACGCCGAAGGTAACTATCGCCGGGTCGACGACCGCCCCTTCGGCGGCGGTCCGGGCATGGTGATGATGATCGAGCCGCTGCAGGCCTGCCTGTCGGCTGCGCGCGCGGACAGTGAGTTGCCGGCGAAGGTGATTTATCTGACTCCGCAGGGCGTGCCGTTGACCCAGGCGAAGGTGCGCGAACTGGCGGCATTGCCGCGGTTGATCCTGCTGTGCGGCCGTTACGAAGGCATTGACGAGCGTCTGGTCGCGGCGGAGGTGGACGAGGAAATCTCCATCGGCGATTACGTGCTTTCCGGCGGCGAGCTGGGCGCTGCGGTGGTCATCGACGCGGTGGCGCGGCTGCAGGAGGGCGCTTTGAACGACGCTGAGTCCGCCATCCAGGACAGTTTCGAGAACGATGGGCTGCTGGATTGCCCCCATTTCACCCACCCGGCCAGCCACGCCCTGGGCGAGGTGCCGGCGGTCCTGCGCTCCGGCGACCATGCAGCCATTGCCCGCTGGCGGCGCCAGCAGGCGCTGGGCCGGACCTGGCTCAGGCGTCCGGATCTGCTGGATGAGGCTTCCCTGTCCAAGGCCGACCGGGCACTGCTGGAGGAATTCCGGCGAAATTCACTTCCCCAGAATTCCCTTCCCCCATCGGGGGAAGGTGGCGCATAGCGCCGGATCGGGGTACGGCGGAGTCAGGTACTGCCAATTTGGAGGAAGGCGGCAACCAGCGGCTTTGCGGACTTGGTCAGGAAGCCATCACTGCGCCATCCGGACTCCGCCGTACCCTCACCCCAACCCCTCTCCCGGCGGGAGAGGGGCTAAAGTCGGCTAACCCTTTGCTTCGCCGGCAAATTTTGGGTTAGAATGCGCGGCTCGCATGCCGGGATCCGGCATGTGGACCCCAACAATAATATCGTGCAGCACAATCCGGTGACTGCATCAGTTTCCAGTTGTCGAACGACACGCCCACGACACTTACACGGTGCCACCATGACCAAGCTCAACATGAACATCCTGGCTGATTTCGAAGCCGCCCAAATCAAGCGCGAACTTCCCGCCTTCGGCCCCGGTGACACCGTTGTGGTGAACGTGAAGGTCAAGGAAGGCAACCGCGAACGCGTGCAGGCCTACGAAGGCGTGGTGATCGGCAAGAAGAACGCCGGCCTCAACTCCGCTTTCACTGTGCGCAAGATCTCGCACGGCTTCGGCGTCGAGCGCGTGTTCCAGACCCATAGCGCCGTCATCGACTCGGTCGAAGTGAAGCGCCGCGGCAAGGTCCGCGCCGGCAAGCTGTACTACCTGCGCGATCTGGAAGGCAAAGCCGCCCGCATCAAGGAAGACCTGGCTGCCGGCCAGCAGGCCAAGGCCGCCAAGCTGGCCGCCGCTGCTTCCGCCGAATAAGCGGATACTTCCCGGCGTCGACGAAACGGCCACCTCAGGGTGGCCGTTTTGCTTTATGCGATGCGGAGCGGTTTCGTCGCGAGCTGGACCCACTAACTTTCTGGCTCGCCGGGGAAATGAGTGGCGCCTTGAGGAATGGTTATTCCAGGCAGCATGCGCGAGGTCCAGATGTGCACAGCTTGCCGAAGGTCGACCGGCTCGTCCAAGGAACCACCTTTCACGCTGATGGTGTCGGTGGAACCGCGTCGCTGATGCCATAGCCGGGATCCGCAGTCCGGGCAGAAGGCGCAGTCGAGCATGTTGCCAGTGTCGGTCGGACGCGACCAGAACTTCGGCGTTCCCTGGGTCAGGCGCAACGAGACGTACGGCACGATGAAAGAGATACCGAAGGCGGAAGCCGATTGTTTCCGGCATTCCTTGCAATGGCATATGTACAGCTCAAGAGGGTCGCCAGGAACTTCGTAGCGGATCGAGCCGCATTGGCAACCGCCGAGGGAAGTGCTGCTACTCATTGTTGCTCCTCCCTTCGTTGTGCGCCCGCTCAGAGCCCGAACGTCTGGTTCAGGCCCAACCGCGAAGCGGCTTCGGCTTTAATGGACTATTAGGCCGCTGGCCGGGAGGCAAGTTGCCCAATGGAATACCAAACCCTGCATGGGCGGCATTCGTACGAGACCGTCGCCTTTGTCTTGTGGCCATACTCGAACTCTAGGCCATCTTGACGCCACCCAAAGCCCTCGTCACGCGTAGCAATCTGACGCTCAAGGGAGCCTGAGCATTTTGGGCAGATCTTCTTGGCAAAGAGGAAGTACCGAGTCTCCCGCCAAGTCATAGCCATATCGAACTCAAACAACATCTGTGGTCCCCAGCGGCCTAATGCCTGAGTTGAGCCGAGCCGCAAAGCGGCTTCGGCTTGAGTGAATTGCTCGGCATCATTGCGTATATCCATCCGCTGCTGCTCTTTGCGGGTCAGCAAAAATAGCCATAGCCGTGTTCATGCGACGAAAGCCGAATTTGGCATAGAACGGCTCCCGGCCAGGAACGGCGTACAGGATGATTTTGCGATGACCTCTGGAAAGATCAACCAATCTTTGTATGAGCTCTTTTCCCAAGCCGGAGCCCTGACAGGAAGGGTGGACCACAATGTCGCAGAGATAGGAGCAGTCCACACCGTCGGCAACCGCGCGTCCGGCAGCGATAATTTTTCCGTCATCAAACGCGAGGCTCTTGAACATACTGTTCGAATAGGCGGTCTTCAGCCAGTCACCGCTCTTGGTGCCAAGAGGGGCGATGCGATAGAGCTCGGACATCTCATCCCAATCGACCGTATCTGTGATTTGCGTCCAGCGAATTGTCATGATGTCCCCAATGAAGCCTAGCGCTTGAATGAATTGTTAGGATTCGCCGGCCTTACGGTAGTTGCGAGCACCCATGTTTATCAGATGCACGGCGAGAATAGTCAGCGAACCGCCAACCAGGACACCCCCGGTGAACCAAGCGAACCGGGGCCAAAAATCCGAACGCCCGGGCTGATCCTCAATAACCAGTGCAGCCACCAGCATTACTGACATCACTGTGCAGATGAAGATGTTTGGCATCGCAAGGGCGATCCAAGCTGCTTCCTTCCTCGGGCTCCAGGAGCCTGCAAAGAGCTTGCGAATGGCCTGGAAAGCGAAACCAGAACCAATCGAAAGACCGCTGACATAGCCGCCACCAAAAAGAACAAAAATCTCGATTAGCTTCATAGTGAGGTCTAACGCCCGAATTAAGCCGAGCCGCGAAGCAGCTTCGGCTTGAGTGAATTGCTAAGCGCGGTGCAGCACATGGCAGGCGCTAGTCGCGCCTTTGACAGAGATGGTAAGGGTGAGCGTGTCACCGTCAAGCGCAAGAAGCAGGCCCACCGACGGCTCTTGAGCCTGGAACGAGACGATGTTCTGAGATTGGAGGTCTCCGCTCATCCGAACTACGTTGGGCAGGCCCAACTGGGCGAAAAGCTCGATGGAGTCGCCCGTGGCACCCACAACGCCAGCAAGTTGAACGTTGTTGTTGGGGCGAAACTCCACTACCTGTCCGTAACCGCAGCCTGTTACACGCAGCGACGTCAATTGGTCCGGAGATTGATAAATGCCGACGGCCCCCTGCATGAACTCAAGAGCTGGAATACGGGTAATCATTTCGAGCGCCTAACTATTGTTTATACGGAAACCACGCCGCGTTAACGGATAATAGCCCGCTTTTACGGCATCATTCCCCAGTGACCGAATCCCCCTCAATCCGCCTGGACATCTGGCTCTGGGCCGCGCGCTTCTTCAAGACCCGCAGCCTGGCCAAGCAGGCGGTGGAAACCGGGAAAGTGGAGGCGGGCGGACAGCGCGCGAAACCGTCGCGGATGGTGCGGGTCGGCGATGGCTTGAAGATATCGCGCGGCGAAGAACACTTCGAAATCCAGGTGCTGGTGCTCAGCCAACAGCGCGGACCGGCCAGTGTTGCGCAGACTCTATATGCCGAAAGCGAGGCCTCGCGCGTGCACCGCGAACAGGCGCGCGCGCAGCGGGCTGCCGAACGCAACGGCTATCGCGCGCCGGAGCATAAGCCGGACAAGCGGGCGCGGCGGTTGATACAGGCGTTGGGGGATCTGGATGCGTTGTAGCGAAGATTCGAATAGGGCTTGAGTCCCTTTACATCCGTTCGTGGTGAGCCTGTCGAACCACGCTCTTTGCGATTTATTTCAGTAGGGCGGGCACTGCCCGCCGGGCCTTTCGCGGGTCAAGGCTATGGCGGGCAGTGCCCGCCCTACTGGATGCTTCAGTTTGCTGTGGAGTCGTTCTGCGGACAACTGATGTTTCCCTCGAAAAGCGTGGTTCGACAGGCTCACCACGAACGGGATTTTTATTCATGGGCGGGATTTTTGTTCTTATCGGAAAATCTCTCGGCTCGAAATAAAAAACGCCGACATCACTGCCGGCGTTTTTTTTGGCTGAATAACCTCAGCGTTGGACGAAACTCAGCGCTTGCCGCCCAGCAACCCACCGCCAATCTTCAGCAGATCGCCCAGACCCAATTGGCCATCGCCATCCTGATCCAGCACTGCACCCAGCAAGCCGCCGCCTAATCCGCCCTGCTGCTGCGCGACTTGACGCTCCTGGCCGAGCACCTGGCTCAGGCCGCTCGGGTTCGCATTGCCCTGGCTCATGAAACGCTGCGCCAGGAACGACAGCACGATCGGGGCCAAAATCTTCATCAACTGGCCCGCCTTGTCGCCGCCCAGGCCGGTGGCCTGACCCAGGCTGGCCTCGGCGCGCGGCTGGTTGCCGCCGAAGATGTGGCCCAGGATCGCTGCACCGTTGTTCTGCGCCGCCGGGGCCGCGCTGCCGCCCAACACCGCGCCAAGCACGCTGCCCAGGTCCAAGCCGGCGTGATCGCGCTGCAGCGCGCCGAACAAGGCTTCGGCGCCTTGAGGCTCGGCGGTGTTTTTGCCCAATGCGCCGAGCAACAGCGGCAATGCCGCGCTGATGGCGCTTGAGGTCTGCATCTGGCCGGTGCCCAGTTGCTGGGAAACCTGCTGCAACGGTGCGCCCTGCAATTGCTGGAACAGTTCTTCGGCGAGGCTGTTGGTGCTCATGTCAGGCGTCCTCCAGGACGTGGGTATGAAGCGGACGGCCATGCTATCCCTATTCGGAGCAGGGCTGTACTCACACTTTGCCCCCAGGCCGAAGCGAAGGATGTGCTGACGCTCAAGAAAAGGGCGCGAAAATCGCGCCCTCCGTATTGCTTCACAGTCCCCTGGTCAGACGCGTACCTCCCGCCGTTGGTCGGTCGCGCTGGTGGCTCCTCCCGGATCAGGCAAGGTCGAAGCGGTCCAGATTCATCACCTTGGTCCAGGCGGCCACGAAATCCGCGATGAACTTTTCCTGCGCATCCGAACTTGCGTAGACCTCGGCGAAAGCGCGCAGCTGGGAGTGCGAGCCGAAGATCAGATCGACGCGGGTCGCCGTCCATTTCACCTTGTCGGTCTTGTCGTAGCCCTCGAACAGATTCTCGGCATCGGTGACCGGCTTCCACTCGGTGCCCATCTCCAGCAGGTTCACGAAGAAGTCGTTGCTCAGCTGGCCTGGCCGATCGGTGAAGATGCCGTGCCGGCTCTGGCCTGCGTTGGTGCCGAGCACACGCATCCCTCCCACGAGCGCCGTCATTTCCGGTCCCGTGAGCCTGAGCTGTTGCGCCTTGTCGATCAGCAGCGACTCCGGCGGGACCTTGGTGCGACCCTTCAGGTAGTTGCGGAAACCATCGGCAAAGGGCTCGAGCACGGCGAAGGACTCGACATCGGTCTGCTCCTGGGTGGCATCCGTGCGGCCTGGCGCGAAAGGCACGGTGACGGGATGGCCGGCATCCTTGGCCGCCTTCTCGACACCTGCAGCGCCCGCCAGCACGATCAGGTCGGCCAGCGAGATCTTCTTGCCGCCAGACTGCGCGCCATTGAATTCCTTCTGGATGCCCTCGAGCGTCGCCAGCACCTTCGCGAGTTGCGCGGGTTCATTGGCTTCCCAATCCTTCTGCGGCGCCAGGCGGATACGCGCGCCATTGGCGCCGCCACGCTTGTCCGAACCGCGGAAGGATGAGGCCGAAGCCCACGCGGTGGAAACCAATTGCGACACACTCAGGCCGGACGCGAGCACCTTCTGCTTGAGGGAGGCAACGTCCTTGTCGTCCACCAGTGAATGGTCGACGGCAGGCACCGGATCCTGCCAGATGAGAGCTTCCTTGGGCACTTCGGGCCCCAGGTAGCGCGCGCGCGGGCCCATGTCGCGGTGGGTCAGCTTGAACCAGGCACGCGCGAAGGCATCGGCGAATTGGTCCGGGTTTTCAAAGAAGCGCCGCGAGATCTTTTCGTACGCCGGATCCAGGCGCAGCGACAGGTCGGTGGTGAGCATGGTCGGGCGGCGCTTCTTCGACGGATCGTGGGCGTCGGGGATGATCTCGCCGGCGTCCTTCGCCACCCACTGGTTGGCGCCGGCAGGACTCTTGGTGAGTTCCCACTCGAAGCCGAACAGGTTCTCGAAGAAGTTGTTGCTGAATTTGGTGGGCGTCGTGGTCCAGGTGACTTCCAGGCCGCTGGTGATGGCATCGCCCGCATGGCCGGTGCCATGTGTGCTGCGCCAGCCCAGGCCCTGCGCGGTGATATCGTCGCCTTCGGGCTCTCTGCCGACGTGATGCGTCTCGCCGGCGCCATGGGTCTTGCCGAAACTGTGGCCGCCGGCGATCAAGGCAACGGTCTCTTCGTCATCCATCGCCATGCGCGCGAAGGTCTCGCGGATGTCGCGTGCGGCGGCGATCGGGTCGGGATTGCCGTCCGGGCCTTCCGGGTTGACGTAGATCAGGCCCATCTGCACGGCGCCGAGCGGACCTTGCAGTTCACGGTCGCCGGAGTAGCGGCTGTTCTCTTTGTCGCTGGTCGCCACCCATTCGCTTTCCGGGCCCCAGTTCACGTCGTGGTCGGGTTCCCAGGTGTCCGCGCGCCCGCCACCGAAGCCGAAGGTTTTGAAGCCCATCGTCTCCAGCGCGACGTTGCCGGCCAGGATCATCAGGTCGGCCCAGGAGATCTTGCGGCCGTATTTCTGTTTCACCGGCCACAGCAGGCGGCGGGCCTTGTCCAGGTTGCCGTTGTCGGGCCAGCTGTTGAGCGGTGCGAAACGCTGCTGGCCGCGGCCGCCGCCGCCGCGTCCGTCGGCGATGCGGTAGGTGCCCGCGCTATGCCAGGCCATGCGGATCATCAAGGGGCCGTAATGGCCAAAGTCCGCGGGCCACCAGTCCTGCGAATCGGTCATCACCTTGGCGATGTCCTCCTTCAGTGCCTTGTAGTCGACGCTGTTGAATTCCTTCGCGTAGTCGAAATCCTCGCCCATCGGGTCGGACTTGGACGAGTGCTGGTGCAGCAGCTCCACGGGGAGTTGATTCGGCCACCAGTCGCGGTTCGAACGGCCGCTGCCGGCCGTGTGGTTGAAGGGGCACTTCGCTTCGGTAGACATGGTTCTTTACCTCTGGCAGTTGGGGTTCTGGTTCGGGATGTTTTTTGACGCGCGAACACCGGGGTGCGATCGCTTTCATGCGATCACGTTCCGGCGCATGTGCGCAGGTTCCATGTGAATACGGTGAATACGCGAGCCCCATGACGGCCCGGCGGCAAACCGGCGTTCGGCGACGCCTGCGGACGCTGCAGGAAGAGTGGGTAGCCAACTTTTCCTGCAGAGGCATACATATGGCTTACGTCCTGGTTGACGTTGGCGATGAGCCAGCAGAGTAGCCAATGCAATCGATCAATGAAAATCGTTTTTCGCAACCACTTCGATAGGGCTGTTCAATGGTGCGATGCGCAATCGTAGGTCGGGGCTACGCCCCCGACGCACGGGACATCAAGCCATACGTGTGTCGGGGGCGTAGCCCCGACCTACAGCAGGGATTTGAGCCGGTAGAGCGCTTCCAACGCCTGCTTGGGCGTTAGTTCGTCGGGATCCAGCGCGGCCAGCGCTTCCTGTGCCACCGAAGGTGCCGGTGCAAACAAACCGAATTGCTGCGGTTGGTCCAGCGCCTGCGGCGCCATCTGCGCGGCGTGGCTTTCGCCGCCGCGCTGCTCGAGTTCCGCCAGCCGGCGGCGCGCCTGCTGCACCGTGGTTTTCGGCAAGCCGGCCAATGCGGCGACCTGCAGGCCGAAGCTGCGGTCGGCCGGACCGTCCTTGACCGCGTGCATGAATACCAGCGAATCGCCGCCGTTCTTGTCGTGATGCTCCACCGCATCCAGATGCACGTTGGCGATGCCGCTGCCGGGCTCGGCCAGTGCGGTGAGTTCGAAGTAATGGGTGGCGAACAAGGTGTAGCAGCGATTGGTCGCGGCCAAGTGCCGCGCCACTGCATCGGCTAGCGCCAGACCATCGTAGGTGGAGGTGCCGCGGCCGATTTCGTCCATCAGCACCAGCGATTGTTCGGTGGCGTGATGCAGGATGTAGCTGGTCTCGGCCATTTCCACCATGAAAGTGGATTGCCCGCGCGCCAAATCGTCGCCGGCGCCGATGCGGGTGAGGATGCGGTCGGTCGGCCCGATCACGGCGCGCGAGGCCGGCACGAAACTGCCGATGTGGGCCAACAGCACGATCAGCGCGTTCTGGCGCATGTAAGTGCTCTTGCCACCCATGTTGGGCCCGGTGATGATCAGCATCCGGCGTCCGCCGTCGTGGGCATCATCACCCAGCACAAGATCGTTGGGTTCGAACGGTTCCTCGCGCACCGCTTCCACCACCGGGTGGCGGCCGCGCTCGATGCGCAGGCCCGGCACTTCGCTCAGTTCGGGCTGCGACCAATCCAGGGCCTGCGCGCGTTCGCTGAAGCCGGCCAGCACGTCGAGCTCGCTCAGCGCCGAGGCGCAGCGCTTCAGCGGCTCAAGCGCTTCGCCCAGCGCGTCGAGCAGCTGTTCGTACAGCAGTTTTTCGCGCGACAGCGAGCGCTCGCGCGCAGACAGCACTTTGTCTTCGAAGGATTTGAGCTCTTCGGTGATGTAGCGCTCGGCGTTGCTCAGCGTCTGCCGGCGGGTGTAGTGCACCGGCGCGCGTTCGGACAGCGCCTTGCTGATCTCGATGTAGTAGCCGTGTACGCGGTTGTAGCCGACCTTGAGCGAGTTGATGCCGCTGCTTTCGCGTTCGCGGGTTTCCAGGTCGATCAGGAACTGGTCGGCATGGGTGCTCAGGCGGCGCAGTTCGTCCAGCTCGGCGTCGTAATCGGCGGCGATCACGCCGCCGTCGCTGAGTTTCATCGGCGGCTGTTCGGCGATGGCGGCGGCCAGCAGGTGCGCGGTGTCGGTATGTTCGCCCAGCTCGGCCGAAAGCGCCCGCAACCGGGGAGAGTCGAGCGGGGCCAGCGTGTCGCGGATGCCGGGCAGCATGGCCAAGCCGTCGCGCAGCGTCGACATATCGCGAGGACGTGCGGAACGCAGCGCCACGCGGGTGAGGATGCGTTCGATATCGCCCAACGCGCGGAAGCGTTCGCGTAGTGCGTCGTCACCGCGGCTTTCGATCAGCGCGGCCACCGCCTGGTGCCGTTGACCCAGTACCTGGCGATCGCGCAACGGACGGTGCAGCCAGCGCCGCAGCAGGCGTCCGCCCATCGGGCTGACGGTGGAATCCAGCACGCCCAGCAAGGTGTGCCTGGTGTCTCCGTCGACGCGCGTGTCCAGCTCCAGGTGCCTGCGCGTGGCCGCGTTCATGGCGATCGCATCGCCCGCCGATTCCACCGTGATCGCGGTCAGGTGCGGCAGGCGCTGTTTCTGGGTTTCCTCCACGTAGCCGAGCAGGGCGCCGGCAGCGGCGGTCGCCAGCGGCCGGTCGTCGATGCCGAAACCGCTCAGGTCGTGCAGACGGAAGAACTGCAGCAACTGGCGGCGTCCGCTGTCGGCATCGAACAGCCAGGGCGCGCGCCGGCGCAGGCCGGTGCGTGCCTGCAGGAAGGAGGGCAGGCCTTCCTCGTCAGGAATAAGGACTTCAGCAGGCTCGAGACGCGAGAGCTCCGCTTCCAATGCGTCGGCGTTTTCCACTTCATTGACCAGGAAACGGCCGCCAGCCAGATCTGCCCAGGCCAACCCATAACCAGATTTGCCGCGCGAAACCGCCATCAGCAAGGTATCGCGGCGCTCGTTCAGCAGCGCCTCGTCGGTCACCGTGCCCGGGGTGACGATGCGCACCACCTTGCGCTCCACCAGGCCCTTGGCCAGCGCGGGGTCGCCGATCTGTTCGCAGATCGCCACCGATTCGCCCAAGGCCACCAGCCGCGCCAGATAGCCTTCGTAGGCGTGCACGGGCACCCCCGCCATCGGGATCGGCGCGCCGGCCGAACTGCCGCGCTGGGTCAGCGTGATGTCCAGCAGACGCGCGGCCTTGCGGGCGTCGTCGTAGAACAGTTCGTAGAAGTCGCCCATACGGAACAGCAGCAGCAGGTCCGGATACTCCGCCTTGGCGGCGAAGAATTGCTTCATGAGCGGGGTGTGGGTAAGGGTCGCCGGATCGCTCACGGTCGGGAATCAACAATCAAGGTCAAGGCCGGAGCTGCGGGGTGGAAAAGAGAAGTCTAGCGGTCCACGGGCGGGCCTGCGAATCGAGTGACACACTCAAGCCATCCCGATTGGGGAAACTTGGTATGGGTGCACTGCAAAATGCCGTATCGTAAAGATAGTGTTAAGTTCGGGAAGTGACGTGGGGAAGCGTCCGCTATCACATATTTTTGGGGACTCAGAACAAAACACCGCTTATCAAACAATTGCGATTCGATGACCCTGGGAGGGGATAACAATGGTCGTTGCAAAACCGCAGCACAAAGTGCTGGCAGTCGCCGTGCTCACGGCACTTTTCGCCGTATCGCAGGCGCACGCCCAAGAGGCCGCGTCGCCGGCGAAAGCCGATGAAGAGCCCACTACGCTGGCCACCATGACGGTGACCGCGCAGAAGCGCGAAGAAGCGATGCAGGACGTGCCGATTTCGGTCACCGCCTTGCCCGAGCAGTTGCTGAAAGACACCGGTGTGCGCGACATCAAGGATCTGCAGGTGCTGGTGCCCGGCCTGACCGTGACCAGTACCCAGAGCGAAGCCCTGACCACCGCGCGTATCCGCGGCATCGGTACGGTGGGCGACAACGCCGGCCTGGAATCTTCGGTCGGCGTGATCATCGATGGCGTCTACCGCGCCCGTAATGGTGTCGGCTTCGGCGACCTGGGCGAACTCGAACGCGTGGAAGTGCTGAAGGGTCCGCAGGGCACCGTGTTCGGCAAGAACACCTCGGCCGGCGTGATCAACATCATCACCCGCCGCCCCAGCTATTCGCAGAGCGCCGAAGGCGAGATCACCGTCGGCAACTACGGCGCCATCGGCGTGTCCGGTTCCTACAACGATGCGCTGTCCGACAATGCCGCATTCCGCATCTACGCCACCCAGCGCAAACGCGACGGCTTCCTGGATGTCGAAACCTCGCGCGGGCCGCGCACCCTGGACGAGGACGGCGATCAGAACTTCCATTCGGTGCGAGCCCAGCTCTTGCTTGAGCCCACCGATACCCTGGACATCAATTTCATCGGCGATTTCACCAGCCGTGAGGAAAACTGCTGCTCGGCCGTGCAGACGGTGGTCGGCTCGACCGCCGCCATCATCAACGGCGTGGGCGGCGCGGGTTCCATTCCGACGGTCGCCGACCCGTTCGCGCGCATCGCCCACAGCAACCGCAGCACCGAGCAGGACATGAAGGACAAGGGCGTCTCGGCCGAAGTCAACTGGGAATCGCCCTGGTTCGGCGGTGCGACCCTGACTTCGATCACCGCGCTGCGCGACTGGCAGTCGATCAATGCGCTGGACTTCGACTACACCGGCGCCGACCTGCTGTACCGCAACGCGAACGAAAACGAATCGCTGACCCGTTTCGAGACCTTCAGCCAGGAATTCCGCCTGACCGGGGCCACCGACAGCGTCGACTGGATGGTCGGCGCGTTCTACGCCGATGAAGACCTGACCCGCCACGATTCCTACAGCATCGGTGTCGGTTACGAGCCCTTCCTGTCCACTGCTTTGCTGGCGCGTATCAATCCGGCCCTGGCGGCATCGCCGACCGCGCCGCTGTTCCTGTCGCAGACCACCGGCCGTGCCTTCGGCACCACCTTCGCGCCGGGCCTGGGTGCGCTGGACCACTACGACCAGAATGCCAAGAGCCTGGCCCTGTTCACCAACAACACATGGCATGCGACCGATGCGCTCGACCTGACCCTGGGCCTGCGCTACACCCGGGAAAAGAAGACCCTGGATTCGGTCTACTCCAATCCGAACGGCGCGCCGGCCTGTGCATCGTATTTCGGACCTACCGGCGCGCCCAGTGCGGCGGCGATCGGCCGCATCGCGACCGCGCTGACTACTCGCGGCATTCCGTTCGCTGCTCTGCCTGCCGCGCAGCAGCAAGCACTGATCGGCAACATCATCGGCTTCAGCTGCCTGCCCTGGGCCAACGCGCTGCACAACGGCCGTTCGACCCGGCAGGAGCGTGAGGAGAAGGAATGGTCCGGCACGCTCAAAGCGGCCTACCGCTGGAACGAGAACGTGATGACCTACGTTTCGGCGGCGCGCGGCTACAAGGGCGGTGGTTTCAACCTGGATCGTGTGCAGACCTCCAACGGCCTGTCCAGCGGCGGGCAGGGCATCATTCCGGTCAACGACACTTCGTTCGAAGGCGAGTTCGTCGACAGCTATGAGCTGGGCGCCAAGACCACGTGGCTGGACGGCAACCTGCTGCTCAACGCGACCTTGTTCCATCAGACCTACGAGGACTTCCAGCTCAACAGCTTCCTGGGCACCAGTTTCGTGGTCCGCTCGATTCCCAAGGTCACTTCGCGCGGTGTGGATACCGAACTCCTGTGGCAGCCCAGCAAGGGCCTGATGCTGCAGGGCGGCCTGATGTACGCCGACACCTTCTACGGCGACGAAAGGCCCACGCCCGATTTCGTCGGACCCGATGGTGCCCTGTACAAGCTGCCCGGCAACAAGACCAGCTTCGCGCCGGAGTGGTCGGGTACTGCGTCGGCCACCTACGAGTGGGATTTCGGCGCAAGCCTGGTGGGCCGTTTCAACATCGGCGCCAAGTACACCTCGGAATTCAATACCGGTTCCGATCTGGACGTGGAGAAGATGCAGGACGCCTACACCGTGGTCAACGCCCGCTTCGGCATTGGCGCCAAGAGCAAGCGCTGGATGGTGGAGTTCTGGGGCTTGAACATCTTCGACGAAGAGTACGTGCAGGTGGGTTTCGACGGTCCGCTGCAGACCGCCAGCCCGACCCCGAACGATCCGCGCAATACCTACAACGCCTTCCTGGGTGCGCCGCGCACTTATGGAGTGACCTTCCGCATCCAGTACTGATCGCGCAGGGTTGAAAAAGGACGGCCCGCCATGGAAGTGGCGGGCCGTTTTCTTTGCCGTAAGCGGCTTTGGCAGACAGCGGCCTGGTTTTCCGATACAACGGCAGCGCCTTCATTTCTCCAACCCGCCATGTCCATTCCCACCGATCACGATTTGCATGCGCTCGCCGAAACCCTGGGTGTGCGCCTGCGCGATACCCACCATCGCCTGGTGACCGCCGAAAGCTGCACCGGCGGTTGGATCGCCAAGGCGGTGACCGATATCGCCGGCTCCTCCGACTGGTTCGATTGCGGCATGGCCGCCTACAGCTACGAGGCCAAGCAGGCGCTGCTGGGCGTGCGTCCGGAGACGCTGGAAGTCCATGGCGCGGTCAGCAGGGAGACCGTGATCGAAATGGTGTCCGGCGCCCTGGTGAACTCGGGCGCCAGCATCGCCGTGGCGGTCACCGGCATCGCCGGACCCGGCGGCGGCAGCGAGGGCAAACCGGTGGGCACGGTGTGGATCGGCTGGAAACGGCGCGGCGGTTATGCGCGGGCCGAGGTCTTCCACTTCGATGGAGACCGCGAAGCGGTGCGTAGGCAGACCGTGGCGGCAGCGCTGCGAGGGTTGGACGTGCTGGCCGGCTGAAGTAGTTGCTTTCCCGATTCGTTAGTAGTATTACTACTAACCATGAATCTGACCGACACCCAGCAAGCCATCCTTGCCATGATCGCCGAGCGCATCGGCGCCGACGGCGTACCGCCTTCCCAGGCCGAGATCGCCAAGGCTTTCGGTTTCAGCGGCGTCCGGGCCGCCCAGTACCACATCGAGGCGCTTGAGGCCGCCGGCGCGATCCGCCGGGTCCCCGGGCAGGCGCGGGGTATTCGCCTGGTCCACGACGACACCGACATTCCCGTACCCGAAGCCATCCTTCCCGATAATGCGCTCCGTTTGCCGGTGCTGGGACGCGTGGCGGCGGGCCTGCCGATCGGAGCGGACATCCGGTCCGACGATTTCGTGCTGCTCGATCGCACCTTCTTTGCCCCCGCGCCGGATTACCTGTTGAAAGTGCAGGGCGATTCCATGCGCGACGAAGGCATCTTCGATGGCGACCTGATCGGCGTGCACCGCACTCCGGATGCGCGTTCCGGGCAGATCGTGGTGGCGCGCATCGACGACGAAATCACCGTCAAGCTCCTGAAGATAGGCAAAGACCGCATCCGTCTGCTGCCGCGCAATCCGGATTATTCGCCGATCGAGGTCATGCCCGATCAGGACTTCGCCATCGAAGGCCTGTATTGCGGCCTGGTGCGCCCCAATCGCTGATATCGCAGTTGTTCCATCGTTCGTCCACCAAAAGAAGAAGGCTTTTTTATCAAACAGGAAATTTCCGACACGTCTTCACGCCGTTGTCCGCTAGCCCCAGTCCGCGTTGCAAAGTTAATTTCGATCACGGCTTCACGCGTCGCAACCTGTGCGACCCATGGCCGCTAAATTGCCCTCAACCCGACAAACCACCAAGGACACCACGATGGACGAGAACAAGAAGCGCGCACTTTCCGCGGCTCTGACCCAGATCGAACGCCAGTTCGGCAAGGGCTCGGTGATGCGCATGGGCGATCAGATCATCGAAGCCGTCGAGACCATTCCCACCGGCTCGCTGATGCTGGATATCGCACTCGGCATCGGTGGCCTGCCCAAGGGCCGCGTGGTGGAAATCTACGGTCCCGAATCCTCCGGCAAGACCACCCTGGCCCTGCAGACCATCGCCCAGTGCCAGAAGCGCGGCGGCACCGCGGCTTTCATCGATGCCGAGCACGCGCTGGACCCCATCTACGCCGCCAAGCTGGGCGTCAACGTGGACGATCTGCTGCTGTCGCAGCCGGACACCGGCGAACAGGCGCTGGAAATCTGCGACATGCTGGTGCGCTCCAACGCGGTGGATATGGTGGTCATCGACTCGGTCGCCGCATTGACGCCGAAGGCCGAAATCGAGGGCGAAATGGGCGACCAGTTGCCCGGTCTGCAGGCCCGGTTGATGAGCCAGGCGCTGCGCAAGCTGACCGGCAACATCAAGCGTTCCAACTGCATGGTGCTGTTCATCAACCAGCTGCGCATGAAGATCGGAGCGATGATGCCCGGCCAGAGTCCGGAAGTGACCACCGGCGGCAACGCGCTGAAGTTCTATGCCTCCGTGCGCCTGGATATCCGCCGCATCGGCGCGATCAAGAAGGGCGACGAGATCATCGGCAACCAGACCAAGATCAAGGTCGTGAAGAACAAGCTGGCGCCACCGTTCAAACAGGTCATCACCGAGATCCTGTACGGCGAAGGCATCAGTCGCGAAGGCGAGCTGATCGACATGGGCGTCGAGGCCAAGCTGGTGGACAAGGCGGGTGCCTGGTACAGCTACGGCGACGAACGCATCGGCCAGGGCAAGGACAATTCGCGTCAGTACCTGAAGGACAACCCGCAGGTAGCGACCCGCCTGGAAGGTGAGCTGCGCGACAAGTTCCAGCCGACCGAAGTGAAGCCGGAAGAGGCTGAAGAAGACGCAGAAATTTGATCGGGATTGGCGCAGGGAAGCGCCGCTTTTCGATCAGGAGTGAGTCGATATGCCGGAAGAAGATGCCGCTGCTCTGAATATCGCTGCTCTGAATAACGATGCTCTGGATACCAATGCTCCAGGTGCCGATGCTCCCCCCGGTTCCCGCAAGCGCAAGCGGGAACTGACGCCCACGCAGCGGGCGCTGGCGCTGTTGGTGCGCAGGGAGCATTCGCGTAAGGAATTGGCCCGTAAGCTGGCCGAGCGAGGAATCGAGAGCGAAGCCGCATCGGCAGCGATTGAGAGGCTGACAGGCGACGGCTGGCAGAGCGATGCGCGTTTTGCCGAACTGCTGGTGCGCACGCGGGCCGCTCATGGCCAGGGGCCCATCCGCATTCGGGCCGAACTGGGCACCCACGGCCTGGATGGCGACACCATCGAAACCGCCATGCAGGCCTTCGATGGCGACTGGCGTCAGGCGGCCCAGGATCTGGTCCGCCGCCGTTTTGGTCTTGATCTGGCCTCAGCCGATCCGGCGCGGCGGCGTAAGGCGGCCGATTTTCTGTACCGGCGCGGCTTCGATGGCGACACGGTCAGGTTGGCCTTGCGCGGCGACCCGGAGGACTGATTCGCCCCGGCCTGCTAACCTTTGCGTATTGGGTTGTCTGCTCCAGCACGCGTCCGCATCTTGTCGGTATAGCGGCACTTCAGACGTGCCCGCCCGCCAAATGCCAGCCAGATGACCACTTCCAAGCTCAGCAGCAGTCAGATCCGCAGCGATTTTCTCGAATTTTTCCGTGGCAAGGGCCACACCATCGTGCCCTCGGCCCCGCTGGTGCCCGGCAACGATCCGACCCTGCTGTTCACCAATTCGGGCATGGTCCAGTTCAAGGACGTGTTTCTGGGCGCGGAAAAGCGCAGCTACGTGCGTGCGGCCGACGTCCAGCGCTGCCTGCGTGCAGGCGGCAAGCACAACGACCTGGATTCGGTCGGCTATACCGCGCGCCACCACACCTTCTTCGAGATGCTGGGTAATTGGTCCTTCGGCGATTACTTCAAGAAGGACGCCATCGCCTGGGCCTGGGAGCTGCTGACCGAGGTCTGGAAGCTGCCCAAGGACCGCCTGCTGGTCACGGTCTACCACACAGACGACGAAGCCTACGAACTGTGGAACAGGATGGTCGGCATACCGGCCGAGCGCATCGTCCGCATCGGCGACAACAAGGGCGCGCCCTACGCTTCGGACAATTTCTGGCAGATGGCCGACACCGGTCCGTGTGGCCCGTGCACTGAGATCTTCTACGATCACGGCGACCATATCGCCGGCGGCCCGCCCGGTTCGCCGGATGAGGACGGCGATCGCTTCATCGAGATATGGAACCTGGTGTTCATGCAGTTCGATCGTCAGCCCGACGGCACTCTGGTCCCGCTTCCGGCGCCCTGCGTGGATACCGGCATGGGCATGGAACGCCTTGCCGCGATCCTGCAGCACGTCCACACCAACTACGAAATCGATATCTTCCAGGCCCTGATCGCCAAAGCGTCCGAGTTGACCGGCACCGGGGACCTGGAAAACAAGTCGCTGCGCGTGATTGCCGACCATATCCGGGCCTGCTCGTTCCTGGTCGTCGATGGCGTGCTGCCGTCCAACGAAGGCCGTGGCTATGTGCTGCGCCGGATCATCCGCCGCGCGCTGCGCCATGGTTGGATGCTCGGCGTGCGCCAGCCGTTCTTCCACAAGATGGTGCCGACGTTGGTCGCGTTGATGGGCGAAGCCTATCCCGAGCTGTCGGCGGCACAGGATCTGGTAGGACGCGCGTTGAAGGCCGAGGAAGAGCGCTTCGCCGAGACTCTGGATTCGGGCATGCGCATCTTCGATGAGGTGGCCTCGCGCGCTATCGGAGTGATTCCGGGCGCGGACGCTTTCCGCCTGTACGACACCTACGGTTTCCCAGTGGACCTGACGGCCGACATAGCGCGCGAGCGCGGGCTGTCGGTGGACATGGCCGGCTTCGATGCGGCGATGGAACAGCAGCGCGAAACCGCGCGTGCCGCCGGCAAGTTCTCCTCCGGCTCGGGGCTGCCTGCGGAGCTGGTGGCGAAGTTGAAGCCGACCGAATTCCTGGGCTACGACGCGCTGGATGCGGGCGGGCTGGTGGTGGCTGCGCTGCTGAAGGAAGGACGCCCGGTAGCATCCGTGGCCGCCGGCGACGAGGCTGTGGTGATCCTGGACCGCACGCCTTTCTACGCAGAATCCGGCGGCCAGGTCGGCGACACCGGCGTGCTGGCGGAGAAGGGCGTCGAATTCGACGTGAGCGATACGCTGAAATACGCCGGCCAGTTTCATGGCCATGTCGGCAGGGTTGCGGCCGGCAGCCTGAAGGTCGGCGATCACCTGCTGGGTTCGGTCGATGCGCCGCGCCGCGCCGCGGTCATCCTCAATCATTCCGCCACGCACCTGCTGCACGCGGCCTTGCGGGAGTTGCTGGGCACCCACGTGCAGCAGAAGGGCTCGTTGGTGGCGCCGGACCGCCTGCGCTTCGACTTCGCGCACTTCCAGCCGGTGACTGCGGCCGAATTGGCCGAGATCGAGCGCCGCGTCAATGCGCAAATCCGCGCCAACCATGCTGCCGAAGTGCATAACATGGGAATGCAGGAAGCCCTGGATTTCGGCGCCATGGCCCTGTTCGGCGAGAAATACGGCGAGCACGTGCGCGTGCTGAAGATGGGGAGTTATTCCACCGAGCTCTGCGGCGGCACGCACGTGGGCCGCACGGGAGATATCGGACTGTTCAAGATCGTAAGCGAGGGCGGCGTGTCGTCGGGCGTGCGCCGCATCGAAGCGGTGACCGGGCAGGGTGCGCTCGATCTGGTTTCCGCTGAGGAACAGCGCCTGCAGGAAGCGGCCGCCCTGCTGGGCGGCAGCGCCAGCGAGGTGGTCGAGAAGGTGCGGCAACTGACCGAGCGCCAGAAAAAGCTGGAACGCGAGCTCGAAGGACTGAAGGCCAAGGCCGCCTCCGGCGCCACCGCGGACTTGGCGGGCTCGGCGGTGGTCATCGAAGGCGTGCGCGTGCTGGCTGCCAGGCTGGAAGGGTTCGATGCCAAGGCATTGCGGGAAGCCATGGACCGGCTCAAGCAGCAGCTGGGCGACGCGGTCATCGTCCTGGCGGGTGTGGCCGGAGGCAAGGCATCGCTGGTGGCGGGGGTGAATGGCTCCGCAACAGGCCGGGTCAAGGCAGGGGAACTGCTTGCGCATATCGCCAGTCTGACCGGGGGCAAGGGCGGCGGCCGCCCGGATCTCGCCCAGGGTGGTGGTGAGGACGGGCCCGCCCTTGCCTCGGCGCTGGCGGACGTTCCGGCATGGGTAGCCCAACGGATACGGCCCTGAAACCCATGAAACATCAGCTTGCGGCCCATAGTGGCCGGCCGTTACCATGTTTCACGTTGATGAATGAATCAGGAAGCGTTTACGCCTCCGTTAAGGCTAAAACGCCCTCCCGGCACTACTCTTGCCGGATTAAGGAGACAAATTAAATGTTGATTTTGACTCGCCGAGTTGGCGAAACCTTGATGATCGGCGACTCGGTCACTGTGACCGTGCTGGGCGTCAAGGGCAATCAGGTGCGCATTGGCATCACTGCGCCCAAGGACGTGGCTGTGCATCGCGAAGAAATTTATCAGCGCATCCAACGCGGTGAAGATGCCAACACGCCCGCGCAACCCGCAGAAACCAGCTCGTCGAGCTGACGATTTCGTTTGCTGTCATCTCCGTCAGCCGGTATCCTAAACGGCTGAGGCGGTGCATTGCTGTCCGCTTCGAAATCCCGGAGAGTTGCCCGAGCGGCTGAAGGGGCTCCCCTGCTAAGGGAGTATAGGGTCAAAAGCCTTATCGAGGGTTCGAATCCCTCACTCTCCGCCACTAGCAAAAAAACCCTGATTTTCAGGGTTTTTTTGTGCCTGCGGATATCGGTTCGATGTGGTTGGACGAATGTATTCCGGGATGCGGAAGGGACATCGACTGGTCTGCGAGGCATGCGATCGCGGACATACAAAAAAGCCAGCGGATCGCCCGCTGGCTTTTTCGTTCTTTAATGGTGCGCCCGGAGAGATTCGAACTCCCGACCGCCTGGTTCGTAGCCAGGTACTCTATCCAACTGAGCTACGGGCGCATTAGAAGCGGAATTTTGCACGAACTGAATTGAGCCGTCAATCATTCGGCATGGATGGTCCGGGTTTGACCGCGGTGGCCCCCCCTGATCGATTCCATGAGTGTTGCCGCCCTTTTCCGCTGCGGCGGCGGCGGGGGTGTCGGGGAATGTGCGGCAAATCCGCCCAAAGCGCCTTTTGCCTGTCCCTTTTAGCGGTGTGTTCACGCTGCAGTGTGGAGAATGTACGGGCAGGGGATCAACGGCGCCATGGCGCTGGGGGTTAAAAGCAAATGCAATGTTTGAAAAGGTTTTTGTGTCTGGCAGGTTTGCTGGCGATGATTCCCGCTGCCGCTTCGGCCACAACCTACACGGTAGGGCCGTCGGGCCGTCAGTACACGCAGCTGTCGGCGGTCTTCAATAACAACAATCTGGCCGCAGGCGATATCGTCGAAGTAGACGGCAATGCCACCTATACCGGCGGGATCGTGGTGGGCGATGACGACGGCGGCACCGAAGCCAATCCGGTCATCATCCGCTGGCGCCGCGTCGCTGGCGCCACGCGTCCGTTGTTGCAGGGCGGCGACCACACCATCAAGTTCGAACAATCGAACCATATCGTGTTCGAGGGCTTCGAGGTCAGAGGCGGCACGACCACATGCATCTTCAGCGAAGCGCATAACGTCACCGTCCGCGATGCCTACATCCACGACTGCCCGTCGCACGGAATATTGGCGGCCGACCAGAACTCGGGCGCGTTCACGCTGGAATACAGCGAGGTAGCCAACTCCGGCCAGGGCAATACCCGTCACGCCATCTACATGCAGTCCGACGAGGTTGCGTTTCCCGATACCGTCTTCCGCATGCGCTACAACTATGTGCATGACGCGACCGGCGGCGTACTGGTGCGGGTGCGCCATCAACGGGCGGAGATCTACTACAACTGGATAGAGGGCTCCAACCTGCACGAGATCGAGTTGATAGGACCCGATTGCGAAACGCAGAAGCCTGCATGGACCGCCGACCTGCGGCGAGAGGACGCGGATGTGGTGGGCAATGTGATCATCCACAACTCCACCAGTCGCTCCGGCAACGCATTGCGCATCGGAGGAGACCTGGAAGGCCGCAACCAAGGCAGAACCCGGTTGGCCAACAACACCATCATTTTCGACCGCGCTGGCGCGGTCAACGCGGTGCTGGTGCAGCTTGGCCAGGGTTCGCTTGAGATGCACAACAACGTGGTCTATCAGCCGTCGGGCGCCCCG
The DNA here is from genome assembly GCA_965650035.1 of uncultured Pseudoxanthomonas sp. Taxonomy (GTDB): domain Bacteria; phylum Pseudomonadota; class Gammaproteobacteria; order Xanthomonadales; family Xanthomonadaceae; genus Pseudoxanthomonas_A. The sequence continues at coordinate 28,854 of CBFGMR010000001.1, read as the reverse complement.
GCCATCGTGCGGGAAAATCCGGCCAGCGACGTCGATGTGCCCACTTGTGGGCCGCAGAGCCGGGAGCCATGGTCCGGAGGTCGCAAGGTCGCCGGCAGCGACAACTGGGTGCAGACTTCGGCCAGTCTGGTGCCTGCGGAATGGACCGGAACTTTGCGCGGCGCCGATCCGCTGCTGACCAATGTCGCCCAGCGTGCGCTGCGGCCGCTCGCGGGAAGTCCGCTGATCAATACAGGTAACAATTCGCCCGCCACGCCTGCGGCGTTCCCCTTCCCGACGCCCCTGGCATTGGCGGCTTTCGACCCGCCGCTACGCGCAAAAATGGCGATCGGCGCGGAAAAGCCCCGTGCGCCGTTGGCCGGGACGATCGATATTGGCGCTCTGGAACAGTTCGAGTCCACCGGCGGCTCCACGCCTATCCGCGTCAACGGCTCGCAGCCGATGATTCCGCCCCGTGGCCAGGCCCCTGCGGCCTCGCCGACGCAATCGTCGCCGCAAGCGCCAGTGCCGGCCGTTCGCGCGCAATCGGCAAAGCCCACCGTCTGGCGCCGGACTCCGGAAAGGCGCTATCGACGCTCCCTGGTGCGATAAGCGGTGCGCCACCGCGCGCCGTTTGCCGAATCTATGAACACCTTTCCAGCCGCCCACAAGCGGCTGGAATCGTTTCTGGACGGCCTGCGGCCTGCGGCCGTCATCCGACGCCGGAACAAAGCCGGTCTGCGTGTCCGGATTGCCGGCCCGGCGGCGTTGTAGTGGGTAGTCCACACCACAGGTGGGCGAGCGCTGGGCCGGCGGCCCCGGGTGGGACGCCGGGGAAGGAACGACAGCGCTAGACGGCATGCCACGGGGGAAGACGATGCATTGTTCGACGATATTGCGTGGAAGCGGCCGCGCTTCGGGCTATAGGCTGCTGCCTTGCCGCCACTACGGGCCGTGCGTTTCGGCTATGGAAAGCGGCCGATGAACGCATCCAACGCAAGCCGCAAGACCCGTGCCGTGCGTTTCCTTTGGCTGGCCGAAACGCTGGCCTTGATTCTGGCAGTCATGTTCGCGGCCTGGATCCGTTTCCACAACGATCCGGAAAGCCACTTCATCTTCTCCCAGCAGGCGCCGCTGCGCGCGGTGCTGGTGGCGCTCTGCATCACCGGAGCGATGGCCGCCTTCGGCATGTACCAGGTACACGTCCGCCACAACCGCATGGATTTCATGTTGCGGGCGACCCTGTCGTTCGCTTTCGGCGGCATCGCACTGGTGGTCCTGTACTACCTGGTCCCGCCGACTTATATAGGCCGTGGCGTGCTGGCCATGTCGCTGGCGATGGGGCTGGTGGGCGTGGTCCTGGTGCGGGTGATCTCCGTACGCGTAATTCGTACCGATGCATTGCGTCAGCGGATTCTGGTATTCGGCGCCGGCAAGAACGCGGAGCTGATCAACAGCCGCATGCGCCGCCAGTCCGACCGTCGTTCGTTCGTTGTAGTGGGCTTCGTGCCCGTGCCGGGACAGGCGGTTCTGGTCAGCAAGGATCTGCTGGAAATGCCGGAAAACGGCCTGCACGAGTTGGCCGAACGCCTGCAGATCGACGAGCTGGTGATAGCCCCCGACGAACGCCGCGGCGGTCTTCCCATGGAAGACATGCTTACCTGCGTGCAGCGCGGCATATCGGTCATCGACATCTCCACCTTCTTCGAGCGCGAAGCGGGCATGGTGCAGCTCAATGTGGTGGACCCGTCCTGGCTGGTGTTCTCCGGCGGCTTCGACTATTCCACGCCGCGCAGATTGAGCAAACGCTTCTTCGACCTGATCGCCGCCAGCGTATTGCTGCTGATAGCGTGGCCGGTGATGCTGTTGGTTGCGCTGGCGGTACGGATGGAGTCCGAGGGACCGATCCTGTACAGCCAGATCCGCGTAGGTCAGCGCGGCCAGAACTTCACCCTGACCAAGTTCCGCAGCATGCGCGCGGATGCGGAAAAGGACGGTGTGGCGCGTTGGGCCAGCAAAGACGACGACCGCAGCACGCGGGTGGGAAAATTCATCCGCCTGACCCGTCTGGACGAACTGCCGCAGTTGTTCGCCGTACTGCGCGGCGACATGAGCTTCGTCGGGCCGCGGCCGGAGCGCCCGCATTTCGTCAGTCTGCTGTCCGATGAAATCCGGTACTACGGCGTACGTCATTGCGTGAAACCCGGCCTTACCGGCTGGGCCCAATTACGCTACCCCTACGGCGCATCCGTGCAGGACGCGGAAGAAAAACTCAAGTTCGATCTGTTCTACGTGAAGAACCACGGCCTGGTGTTCGACCTGATGATCCTGCTGCAGACGGTGGAAGTGGTGATGTTCGGACGTGGCGCGCGCTGATCCGCGAGGACCGGTTCGCGACGACTGCCCGGCGATAACCTGCAACGACGGCTTCAACCGGGAAGCAGGCTGCGAGCGGCGCGCCGCAAGCCGAACGGAATCAGTTTCAGCAGATCGCCGCGCAGGGCACGATCAGGCGTCAGCCGCCATGCCCGCGCCGCCAGGCTCCAGCCGTCCCGCCAGCGTTTGCGGATCAGCATCCCGCGCGCATTGCGCGCGTAGGTGGCGGCCAATGCGCGCCGCAATTCCGTTTCGTCGACCACGCCTTTGGCGTTTTCGACCGCACGCTCCACCACACGCACGTAATCGTCGTAAGTCGTGGACTCGGCGGACAAGCCGTCATGCCCGCGCATGGCGCGAACCAACGAAGCTTCCACCACGCCGATCCGCCAGCGCTGCGCCACGCGCAGATGGAAGTCGATGTCTTCGGCAGTGCGCAGGCTGGTGTCGAATCCGCCCACGTCGTCGACGACCTCGCGGCGCAGCAGAGCCGACGCGGGGGCCAGGGCCGGGTTGTGGATGATCCAGCGCAGGACCCAGCCGTCCTCGGTAATCGTATCGCGGCGTCGGAACACGTCGATCAGCCGGTGATCGCTGTCGACGCGCTCCACGTCGCAGATGACCATGCCGAAATCCGGGCGCGCCTCCATCCACTCGACCTGCAGCGCGGTCTTTTCCGGCAACCATTCGTCGTCGCTGTCCAGCAATGCGAAGTATCTGCCTTGAGCGATGGACATGCCGTGGTTACGCGCCGCGGAAACCCCCGCATTGGCCTGCCAGACGTAGCGGATGCGGTCGCCGTAGCGTTCGCGCAGATGCGCTTCGGTACCATCGGTGGAGCCGTCGTCCACCACCACGATTTCATCGACGGCCCTGGTCTGGGAAAGTACCGAATCTATCGCGCGTACCACCAGTTCTCGCCGGTTGTATGTGGGTATAATCGCGGAAACTTCGATCGCTGGCGCCATGAAGGATCTCTCCAAAAAACTGCTTTACGCCAGCGGTCTGCTGGGCCTCTACCACCGCCTGCGCAATGCCGGCAGTCTAACCGTGGTGATGTTCCATCGCACATTGAAACCGGAGGATCCGCGCTGGCGGACCTGCGATCCCGACTACACGTTGTCCGTCGCCCATCTTTCCCGATCGCTTGCGTTCTTCAAACGGCATTACAACGTCGTCTCGCTGCAGCAAGTGCTGGAAGCGCGGCGGACCGGCGCGGCATTGCCTCTCCATGCGTTGTTGATCACCTTCGACGACGGCTGGTCCGACAACGCCGACTATGCGTTGCCGGAACTGCAGCGCGCGGGACTGCCGGGGTTGATGTTCGTGGTGGCCGACGCGGTGGGAACGCAGCAGCCCTTTTTTCAGGAGCGTCTGATTTCCGCTTGGCGCCGTGGCCTGTTGCGGGTGGACGAATTGGCTCGCGCCATGGCGCCAGCGCTGGCGGAAGCGTGGACGCCGCGGGACGAATCGATGGCGTCGCTGCGCGAAGCCATAGCTCGCCTCGAGAAGCTCGACGCAGAACGTAGGAACGCAATACTGTCTCCCTATCTGCATGCGCTCGACGATGGTCTTCGCCATATGGTCGATGCGGGCGAGCTGCAAAAGCTGCAGGCGGGCGGAATCGCACTGGGTCTGCATGGCAAGACCCATACGCCGATGACGCTGGCGACCGATGTGGATGCCGAACTGGGCGGCGCGCGCGCCGAACTGGCCCGCCATCTTGGGCAACCGCTTCCCAGCGCCGAGTCCATGTCGTTTCCGCACGGCGCCCATACGCCGGAAATCGCCGATCGCGCTCGCCAGGCAGGTTATGAGCTGGTGTTCACCAGCGTGCCGGTGCTTAATCCGGTGGCGCCGCAGCCGGGCTGGCTGCTGGGGCGGACAGGCTTCGAAACCGATACGGTGGTCGATGCGAAGGGACGGTTTCGCCCCGACTGGCTGGCGCTTTATCTGTTCCGCAGGCAGACCAGGCGATTGGCCTGATGCGCGAGCCGTGGCGACGCAGGCACGCGTCGTTTGCAGTTTGACGGCGCGGATTATCGCGGAGTTATTCGTCTTCATCCGCGGAGGTCAGGAACAGGTCCAGCGCTTGCAGGTCCGATTCTTCGTCAAGGCTCCAGCGGCCAAACACGGGCCGGCGGCTGCGTTCGACGAAGCCGCAGCGCTTCCAGCTTTCCAGGCGCGAAGCATCGGCGGCGATTTCCATGGACACCGAAGCGTGGCCGGCTTCGCGTGCGGCGAACAGCAACGCCAATAGATGCGGCGGGTCCATGCGGCCGCATCCGGCGACCGACCAGAAGTCGCGCACATGCAGGGTGTTCCGTTCCACTTGCGTGGCAAACCAGGCCTGCATGCCGGCGTCGCCGGGGCCGGTGAGCGACAGATAGCGCGTGCGCACCAACGGGGAGTCATCGAATCGCCACTTGCAATGCGCACTGTCCCGAATGGTCAGCAATCCGCTGCCGTGCTCGGAGTTTCGCCATAACCGATCCATCGCCGGATCGGCACGGTCCGACCACGCATAATCCAGGCGCGGCCCGAAAGCGCGTGCCAACCTGTCCTTCGCCGCGAATATCACATCTGCCAGCGCGCCCAGGGGAACGGCGAGCCAACCGGGAAGTTTGTTGCGCAAATATCCGGCATGGCGCAGCACGTGCGCATGGCGTGCGATATCGGCGAATTTCTCGTAGCCGATACGCTTGAAAACCGCCGCCGCCTTGGGATTGGGAAATCCATACAGCAGATCCAGCTGTCGCCGGCCGGACTGGATCAATCCCTGCTGCAGGATGAGGGCCGGACCCAGCGAGCGATGCGCGGGGATCACGGTAAGGTCCACCAACACACCGGCGCGTATTTCACCACCGCGCCACAACATGCGACGACGGCCCGCGCAAGCGGTGCCTATATCGGTCGCATCGGGCGTGTACCGCAGCAATTGCAGGACGGGCGGCCCGAACGGACAGCCCAGGTAGAACCATTCGTACTTCGCCGCAATGCGGTCTTCCTGTCCCAGATTGCCGTGCCAGATCGAGAGTACGGTGTCGCGGTCGCGCAAGGCGTCGCCGTCGCGGGTCACGTATTGCGGCGGCGGCGACAGGTCGTTCATCGGGTTCAGTCGAGTTCTACGACCGGACTCATCAGCACCGGAGCCTGATGCAGGTAGCGGGTAGTGCGGCGTTTGTTGCGGATGTCCTCATATACGGCTTGCGCCTGCGTTTCGCTGATCTTGAGCGCTGTGGCCAGCCCGCTCGCCGGCACGTCGTGGTTGAGCGCCCACAGGGCGATATCCATCTGCTGGTAGGGTAGGGCGAAGTAGAACTCATCCTGACCCTGGCTGAGGCTGTAGGTGTCGGTGGTGGGAATGGCGGCGCAGACGCGCTCGGGCAAGCCCAGGTGGCGGGCCATACCGTAGACCTGCGACTTGTACAGGTGTGCGATGGGCTTGACGTCGGCCGAACCATCGCCGTTCTTGACGAAGAAACCCTGGTCGTATTCCACCCGGTTGGGCGTGCCTACCACGCCGTAGTTAAGGCGGTCGGCATGGAAATATTCCAGGGTCTTGCGGATGCGTTGCTTGAAGTTGGTGGCCGCCACTATCGTCAGATAATCCTGCAGCGGCAGATCGCGTTCGACCATTGCGCCGTCGGGCGATTGCGCGATCAAACGGAAGCGGTTGATGCGGCCTTCGGTTCCGCCATCGATCACTATCTTGAATTTCCAGCCTTCTCCGTATTCCGGCAAGGCATGCCGCACCGCCGCGTCGCGCGCGGTGTAGCAGCCTATCGCGGCCAGCGCAGGCGCGATGTCTACCGTCTCGGTGCGTACGCCAAGATGCTTGGCCAGGATATGCGCGCGCGCGGCGCTGTCGTCGGAAGAGTCCTGCTCGGGCAGGATCAGGGTGAAGACGCGATCGGGGCCCAGCGCGCGTACCGCCAGCGCAGCGCTGACCGAGCTGTCGATGCCGCCGGAAATGGCCACGACCAGTCCGCGGCGGTGCAGCTGCCGCGCAGTGACTTCGCGCAGGCGCGCCGCAATGCGGTCCGCTTCGGCTTCATAGTCGATATCGAGGGTGGTGGCATCGAGTGTAGTCATGGCGTGCTCTGTAGTTCCATCAGTTGGACGCGCCGGACCTTGCCGGAAGCGGTGCGCGGCAGGGCGTCGACGAAGGCGACGTGTTTGGGAATCTTGTAGGGAGCCAGGCGAGCGCGGCAATGCGCCTTGATGCGTTCTTCGGCGCGCGGCGGCAGATCGGTGGCGACGACGAACGCCTTGATCACCTGGCCCAGGATTTCGTCTTCCACGCCAACCACGGCCACTTCGGTCACGCCCGGCATTTCGGCGATCACTTCCTCCACATCGGTCGGGTGCACCCGGTGCGCGCCGGTCTTGATCATGTCGCTGCGGCGGCCGAGCAGGAACAGATAACCATCGCGATCCAGGTAACCCACATCGCCGGTACGCAGCCAACCTTCGGCGAGCGCACTGGCGGTGGCGGTCGCGTTTTCCCAGTAGCCCTGCATCACGCTGGGTCCTTGCACCCACACTTCGCCGCTATCGCCGGCGTCGGCGGGGCTGCCGTCTTCGCGCAGGATCTTCCATTGCAGGCCTTGCACGGGAACGCCCACCGAACCCAGTTTTTCGTCCAGCTTTTCCGGTGGCAGCCAGCTGATGCGCGAGGTCGCCTCGGTCTGCCCGTACATCACGAACAATCGCGGATGGGGCAGGGCGGCGCGCAGGCGTTGGGTCAGCTGCGGCGACATCGCGCCGCCGGCCTGGGTCAGGTAACGCAACGAAGAGAAATCGTATTCGCCCAAGGCAGTGTGCTGAAGCAACAGCGCATAGGTCGAAGGCACGCCGGAAAATCCGGTGGCGCGTTCCTGCGAAAGCGCTTGCAGCACCAGATGCGGGAACAGCAGGTTGGGCGCCAGCACCACGCAGGCGCCGCTGATGAGATGGGTGTGCAGGACCGAGGCACCGTAGGCGTAATAGAAAGGAAGCACGCTGAGCACGCGGTCCTCCTGTCCCAGTCCCAGGTACGCCACCACCGCTTCCGCATTGGCGGCAAGATTGGCGTGACTGAGCATCACCCCTTTCGGCGCGCCGGTGGTGCCGGAGGTATAGAGGATCAGTGCAGTGTCGCCGGCTTCGACCATCTGGAATTCCGGCGTAGCTGTTTCCTCCGATGGCGGAAGCAACGGCTCTGCATCCGCCAGGACGGTGCGGCTTCCGCTGTATCCGATCTGCTCCAACGCCAGCTCCGCGTCGCGATGGCCTTGTTCGTAGACCACATGGCGGGCGCCGCAGTGCCGCAACCAGGGCGCGAAGTCGCGCTCGCGCGCCTGCACGTTCAAAGGCACCACGACGGCGCCCGCCAGCCAGCCGCCATAGCAGGCCACGGCGGCTTCGATGCGGTTGGGCAGCAACAGCGCCAAACGCTCGCCCTTGACCAGGCCCTGTTCGCGCAGGCCGACAGCGAATGCCTGCGCCTGCCGCCAGAATTGGCCGTAGTCGATCGTGCGCGCACCGTCCACCAGCGCGGTGCGCCGCGGTGTTTCCCGGGCGATGCGGGCGACGCGGCCTGGTAGTCCGTTCACGTGGAGCTGCCGGTCAGACGGCGAGTTTGCGGCGGACGAATTCGTCGACGGTCTGGATCGAATCGAAATTCGCCGGGATCATTTCGTCCGGCACGATGGTCAGTTTGAACTCGTCTTCCAGAAAGAAGATCAGTTCGTGGATGCCCGTCGAATCGATGATGCCTCCACGGATCAGCGAGTCCTGGTCGCCCAACGCGGACTCATCGTCCGAGAACAGGAAATTCTCCAGTATGAATTTCTTGATCTGTTGTTTTTGCTGCATGCGGATCCCCCAATCTCCCTTGGTGCTATCAACATGAACGCGGCTTGGGGCCTGTACCGGCCAGTGCTCGGGCCGGGAAACCGAGTGCTGTCTCCATCCGCCGCTGGAGCGGGTGCTAACATCCGGGCATCCCCTGCGTTCCCACGGAGTCGTTGCCATGCGCGTTCTGGCTGTCCTCCTGTTGCTCGGCTTGTCGGCTTGCGGCAAAGAGCCAGTTTCCCCTGCGACCCAGCCACGCACGGCGAATGCGGCGCCCACGGTGCTCCAATCCGAAAAAGGCTCTTATGCGGTGATCGAGCTGGTCGCCGGTCTCGAGCATCCCTGGGGATTGGCCTTTCTGCCGGGCGGCGACATGCTGGTGACCGAACGACCGGGACGCTTGCGCCGCATTTCCGCGGCGGGCCAGGTGTCGGCGCCCATCACCGGCCTACCCAAGATATTCGTCGATGGCCAGGCTGGCCTGCTGGACGTGGCGGTATCGCCGACCTTCGCCAGCGACAATCTGGTCTATCTGTCCTTTGCCGAACCTACTCTGCGCGGCAACAAAGCCGGCACTGCGGTGATGCGGGGTCGCCTGCAGGGTGGAGCGTTGCAAGACACGCAAGTGGTCTATCGCCAGGAGCCGAAACTTTCGCACGGCACCCACGTGGGTTCGCGTCTGGTCTTCGATGATGCCGGGCATCTGTTCGTCACCCAGGGCGACAATCGCGTGGCCGCCGCTGCGGCGCAGGAGCTGGACAAGCTGCAAGGCAAGTTGGTGCGGATATGGCCGGACGGCCGCATTCCCGACGACAATCCCTTCGTCAAACGCGCAGGCGCAAGAGGGGAAATCTGGTCGTACGGCCACCGCAACATGCAGGGCGCTGCGCTGCATCCGGTGACGCGGCAGATATGGACCAGCGAACATGGTCCGATGGGCGGCGACGAGCTCAATATTCCGCAGGCCGGACGCAATTATGGGTGGCCGGTCATCACTCACGGCATCGACTACAACGGCAGTCCGGTGCCGGGCTCGGTCGGCAAATCAGCACCAGGCATGGAGCAGCCGCATCATGTGTGGGCGGTATCGCCGGGACTCAGCGGCATGGCGTTCTATACCGGCGATCTGTTTCCGCAATGGAAGGGCAATCTGTTCCTGGGTGCCTTGGCATCCAGCGAATTGATCCGCCTGGAATTGGATGGTGACAAGGTGATGCACGAAGAGCGGTTGCTCAGTGCTTTGCAGCAGCGCATCCGCGATGTAAGGCAGGGGCCGGAGGGGGAACTTTATGTGTTGACGGATGCGGAGGATGGGAAGCTTCTCAGGATTACGCCACCAGCGCCCCAATGAGTCTTGGATCGCCACGATAAACGGTCTAGTGATCTTTTCATCGGCCATGGAAAGCGACGGAAGGTTTCTGGAAGTGCCCTTTGTCCACGCACACGCGGCGGTCAAAAATTGTGACTTGCGCACATGTAAATAATTCACATCGCCCGTCAGGCCATGGAGGTTGCGGTAGGACAATTGTGATATCTCATCTGATTCTCACCATTGACGTCCGCAAAGATAGAAATAAAAAAATGCCACGTCATTGCTGTTTGCATTTCTGAACTGACACAGATATATATGCCACATACCGCAAGGGGCTGCGGCGCACGAAGGGGATCAAGTACAGGTTTTTTCCAAGCGGACAGTGTCCTGTCTGTCGGCTCTCTGTTGTGCGGCTGAAAAGTCGTAACAGAAACGCCTCAGGGTGGGCTCCCAGCCGCTACTTTTCGTTCCAGCGCCATCGATACTTTTAAATTCATTTTCTTCCATTTAATTGACACAGGGAACAGTGCGAACATGAAACGCATCGTCATTGCAGCCTTCTTGCTGGGTCTGACCTGGACCGTGCAGGCACAGACAGGCAAGTTTCCGTGGGAGGATTTCGACAAGCGGATCAAGGCCAGTCAGACCGTGGCGCCCTTGGGGCCGGATTTCGCTGGCGACCAGGTAAGCCTGTCCAACGGTGCGCTTTCCTTCGCTGCCACCGATGTGAGTCTGCCGGGCAACGATGGGTTGCCCGTTGCGTTTTCGCGCAGCTTCGACGTCAAGAACCGCAAGCAAAACGGCAGCCAGGAAATGCTGGCGGACTGGACGGTCGAGGTGCCGCAGATAAGCGGCGTGTTCTCCGGCGATTGGGCGGTGCAGGGCGCCACGCCCGGAAACCGTTGCTCGAGCCCCGGAATTCCACCTGTCCCGGCAGGCGGATTCCTGCTGCGCGATTTCTGGCAGGGCCTGACCATGGACCTGCCCGGAGGAGGCGGCGGCGACATGCTGGTTTCCACAGCCGCCACCGTGCCCACCAGCGGCGGTCCCTATCCGTGGACCGTCGATAACGGCAGGACTCATGTCGCCTGCTTGACGTCGATACTCAACGGCACCGGCGAAGGCTACCTGGCCATCACTGCCGACGGCACGCGCTACTGGTTCAACTGGATGGGCCGCTACGGCGAACCCAGCATGCGGGGCCGCAGTAACTGGGACGTCACGGGGTCCGGCATTTATATAACCGCCCCCCGTTTCCGGAACGTGCTCTATGCCACGCGCGTGGAAGACCGTTTCGGCAACTGGGTCGCCTATACCTACACCAATGCCTACGACCAGCGCGGCAAGCTGACCAGGATCGAAGCCAGCGATGGCCGGGTCCTCACCGCTGCCTATAGCGGAAACTATATTTCAAGCGTCAGCGACGGAACCCGCACCTGGTCCTACACCTACGGCGATGCCGAGGGAGGCCGCACGACGCTGACCACGGTCACCTTGCCGGACGGCAGCGCCTGGAACATCGGCTTTGCGGCCTTCGCGGCAGCGGAAATCAAGGTCAACGAATCGCCGCAGGGCGAGCCGTTGCGCGATTGCGTCGTCAACGAAATACCCATCAACATGTATCTGCCGCCGCCGGTGGCTTCCATTACCCACCCTTCGGGCGCCACGGCTACTTTCACCACCACCATCCTGGAGCATGGGCGCAGCCAGGTGCCGGTGGCCTGCGGCAATGTCACGACCTCTCCGGCCGGCGCAGCGCCGGGCACCAACAACAACACCCAGGATGACGTCAACACTTACGCCATTTCCGCCTATAGCTTCACTCTGACCAAGAAGGTGGTCACGGGTCCTGGATTGGCGACGGCAGAATGGAACTACAGTTACGACCCGCAAATCAGCGCGCGCTACGGGCGTGGCGCCAGCTTCCAGTACCCGGTATGCAACTGGTCCGTCTACGACTGCTTCGAGACACCCTGTACATCGGATAGCTGCGCCGGCTCCAGCAAGACCACGGTCACCGGCCCCGGCAATGAATGGATCCGGTATACCTACGGAAACAGCTTTCAATACAACGAAGGCAAGTTGCTGAAAGTGGAGCAGGGCACCAGCGAGTCCAATATTCTCCGCGTCCAGACTTACACCTACGATTTTTCGATGAGGCGTGCGGCTTATCCGGCCAGGTTCGGCAACAGCCTGCGGGGCAATGGCGACGGTTTCCAGAGTGAGCTCCATCGCCCGCTTATCAGTACCGAAACGGTACAGGACGGCGTCGTATTCACGACCATCAACGAGCAGTTCGATGCGCTCGCCAACCCAACCAGGATCTTTCGTGGAAGCCGGCAGTCGCCGTAGCGGGGAAAAGTAGTTTCCGTCGCTGAAGGTCGATAGCGCTTCGTAACGTTGCAGGAATCAAGGGAATCGGATATGCGGTCATGGATTTGCGTGGTTGGGTTGCTGCTTTGCGCTCTGGGTTGGCCGCTTTCGGCTGGCGCGCAGAGCATTGCTTTATCTTCACCGGCTTCGACCTATGAGGCGCCAGCGACCTTCGGGTTGACGATCGCTATAACCAACGGCACGGGAACGAACAAATATCGGATAGATGCGGACACCATTACTTTATTCCGCAACAACCAAAGCGTGAATTTCGGAACCACGACCTACACCGAAACCAACCTGCCCGTAGGCACTTACAGCTACAAGGCGACCGCCACGGCCTTCAACACGGTTACCCTTCATGAGTACACCGTTACCTCCAATACGAAAACCATAACGATCACTGCGCCGCCGGTGCCCACCGGAACGGTGTCGGCCACGCCCAACCCCTGCAATATCGCCATGGGGAGCACGACCTGCTCTACCACGGTCAGCTGGAACTCGACCAGTTCCAGCGCCAGTGTCTGGGTGTCCGATCTCAGCAATAATGGATTGCAACTTTTCGCCAATGGTCAGAGCGGTGGGCAGGCTGCGACGTGGATTACGGCGGCCGGATCCAGGTTCCATTTGAAGGTCGGCAGCCAGACCTTGAGCACGGTGGACGTTCTCGGAAATCCGCCGCCACCGCCTTCGGGGACGATCTCCGCTTCGCCGAACCCCTGCACCATCGCACCGGGCAATACCTCGTGCAACATCACAATCAACTGGAGTTCCGTGAACGCACCCACCGCGGAGGTGTGGGCGAGCGACTTGAGCAATAACGGGATGGTCCTGTTTGCAAGTGATCCGAATGGTTCGCAAGTTACGGTGATGCCCCCGTCGACGGCCAAGCGCATGCATCTGAAATTCGGTGCGCTGACCCTGGCTACCGTGGACATCCAGGCGGGTGCGCTTCCGCCGCCTTCCGGCACCCTCACCGCCTCGCCCGGTGCTTGCAACATCGCCCCGGGCAGCGTGACTTGTCCGGCTACGGTCAATTGGAATACCTATAACACCACGGCGAAGGTGTCCGTCTGGGTAACGGACTTGAATGGAAACGAGGAGGAGCTGCTCTCGGCGGGTCCGATTGGCACAAGGTCGATCCCGATCACGGCTCCCGGCCTGCGCTTCCATCTGAAGAATGGCAGTCAGCTCCTGGCGACGGTGGATGTCCCGGGAAATCCAGCGCCCCTGCAACCCTCGGTGCCGTATCTCGCCAGCAAGACCGAGACGATCGAATACCATAACGATCCGTCGAAGTGGGTCATGGGGCTGGTCAAACGCTCCCTGACCAATGGTATAGAGGTTTCCCGGACTGTCTTCGATGCCGCCACGGTGTTGCCGCTGCAAAGCTACTCTTTCGGCAAGCTGCAGCAGACCCTGAGCTATTACGCCGATGGCACGGTGGCTACGGTCAAGGACGGCAACAACAACGTTGCTACGGTGAGCAATTGGTACCGGGGTATTCCGCGCACCATCCAGTATCCGGTTACGCCCGAAGCGCCTTCGGGCGCCACGCAGACCGCGGTGGTCAACGATAAGGGTTGGATCACGGCGGTGACCGACGAGAACGGGTTCACCACCAGCTATGGCCATGACGCCATGGGGCGCTTGGCCAGTATTGCGTATCCGACGGGGGACAGTACGGTCTGGAATGCGGTGACGATGTCATTCCAGAAAATAAGTTCAGACGAACACGGCTTGCCTGCCGGCCATTGGCGGGCCAGCCGGTACGAAGGCAACAAGCACATCAATACCTACTACGACGGCATGTGGCGTCCGGTACTGGAAGAGCAGTTGGATGCTGCCAATATCGCTGGCACTTTGAGCCAGACGGTAAAGCGTTACGATGCAAGCGGCCGCCTAGCCTTCCAGTCGTATCCGACAACCAACGTGGGTGATTTAAACTCGGTTAGCCAAGGCACGCGCACAACCTACGACGTGTTGGATCGCGTGAAGCGCGTGGAACAGGATTCCGAACTCGGCATATTGGCCAGCACTACCGAATATCTGACTGGTTTTCAGACCCTCGCAACTAATCCACGTGGTAACCGGGTTCAAAGTGGCTTCCAAGTCTATGATCAGCCAAGTTACGACCTGCTGACCTGGAGTGTTTATCACGAAGGAGGCAAGGTAACCGAAATATTCCGCCATCCACACTTGGGCAGTCCGGAGCAGGTACGCCAGCGGAACAGCGACGGTACCTTGCAGCAGTCACGCTACTATGTGTATGACGGTTACCGCCAACTGTGCAAGACCACGGAGCCGGAAACCAGTGCGACGTTGATGGGCTACGACGGGGCGGGCAACCTCAAGTGGTCGGCTGCTGGTTTAGCTTCTGGTACTGCGTGTGAGGCTGACGGTACATCGGGGTCGGTCGCGGCCCGCAAAGTCAGCCGAACCTATGATGCTCGCAACCGGCTCAAGACGCTGATCTTTACAGATGGCAACGGCAACCAGTCTTGGTACTACACGCCGGATGGTCTACCCAGCCTGGTGACCACCACGCAGGCGAATGTCGTCCCCACGACCAACACTTACAGTTATAACAAACGCCGCTTGCTGACCAATGAGGTGACCAACGTCGCGGGATCTCCTCTTTCGCTGGGGTACACCTATGACAGCAACGGTTCGCTCAGCGTACTCACTTATCCCAACACACTGACGGTCAACTACGCGCCAAACGCCTTGGGTCAGGCTACCCAGGCGGGCAGCTACGCGACTGGCGTGCAGTACCATCCCAATGGCGGCATCAAGCAGTTCACCTACGGCAATGGCATCGTGCATACGATGCAGCAGAACGCCAGGCAGCTGCCGCTACGCAGCACTGACAGTGCTGGCGCGCTGGATCATCAGTACTGGTATGACGCGAACGGAAACGTTACTCGTATCGATGACCTGGTGCAGGGCAGCAACTATGGTCGCCAAATGGAGTATGACGGTCTCGATCGGTTGACCGGAGCTCTTAGTGCGCACTTTGGGGGCGATGCTTGGCACCGTTTCACCTACGATGCTTTGGATAACTTGAAATCCTGGAAATTGGCGGGTGTCAAGGATTATGCCGAGTATGTCTATGACGCCAAGAATCAGCTGACTAATATCAAGAACACCAGCGGCGCTTCGATAGTCGGAATTGGCTACGATTTGCAAGGTAATGTAAACAACAAGAATGGGGCGAACTTCGGCTTTGATTACGGCAACCGCCTTCGGGGCAGTGATACCGAGTGGTATGCCTATGATGCGCATGGACGCCGGATCCTGAGCTGTAACGCCACGGCTTGTGATTACCAGCAGTATGCCTTCGATGGAAAACCCTACTTCCATCTCGACTACCGTAAGGGAAAGCGCTACAACAACATCTATCTGGCCGGCAGTGTGGTTGCTATCCGCGAGGCGGGGGTCAACGATGAAAGCAATCCATTGCTGAAATACCAGCACACCGATGCGTTGGGTAGCCCGGTAGCAGTGACCGATGCGGCAGGGACAGTGATCGACCGCACCAACTACGAGCCCTATGGCGCAGCGATCAACAAGCCGGCGTACGATGGCATTGGCTACACCGGGCACGTGATGGATGGCGCCACGGGGCTGGCTTATATGCAGCAGCGCTATTACGATCCGGGCATCGGAAAGATGCTCAGCGTCGATCCCGTCACGGCCTACGACAGCGGCGATTGGCGGCAATTCAACCGGTACGCCTATGCCTTCAACAACCCATATTGCTTCACTGATCCGGATGGACGGCAATCACTTACAAATTGGCCTGTGCAAGGCGCGTATACACTTAATGAGGCTGATAAGCCTAGAGAGGGCCGTGGCGAATTTGGCTCGCCCAGGAATACCTCGCGGGGAGCTTCAACTCATACAGGAATTGATATTCAGGCGCCGGTTGGTCGACCAGTGCTCGCGGCTGGCGATGGTACTGTTGTAGACATTCAGCCAAATCCGAGCGAAACCTATGGGAATCAAGTGGTGATAGACCATGGGGACGGGGTATTTACGCAGTCGGCGCATCTGGACACAGTTGATGTTGCGCCGGGAGACTCTGTTATCGGGGGGCAAATAGTAGGAACCGTTGGAACTTCGGGTAATACGCCCGCTTCTGGAGATTCGCATTTGCATTTTGAAGTACGCACCGGCAGTGAATCGCCGCGATCAGCGGGCGGTACAGTGGTTGACCCACTTTCCGAACTTCCGCCTCCGCCTCCGCCCTCTGAGTGGACTCCACCCGTCATTGATTTTGATAGGTAAAAAAGATGAATACATTAGTTCGCAGCCTGTTAGTACTGGCTTTCATGCTCTTCGGGGTGACGGCTTGTAATGCACAAGCTCCAAGCACTAAAGAATCTCCTGTTGTTATGATCGGAGCGATTCCAATAGGCGGCGTCCCAGTTGATAAGAGCGCATTTTCATCGACGGATTGCGGTAAAGAGTTGTCCGCACTTTCTGATTGTTCTGCCGTGGGGCGCGATGGCATTCAGTATGCATTCTTCGACGGAAGCTTATCTAAAGTCTCTGCCCGCAAAGGGGAGGTCGATAAATCGATTGATCTGCCTGCGGGAATATTCTTTGGCGAAAAAATAGAAGCTGCTAGCGCAAAAATAGTCAAATTAGGAATAGTGCTTGAGCGTGGCACAACCCCTGATGGAAGGACTGTTTTTAGCTCTGACTTTGTCCTGAGGTCAACGACTGGAATCTACTATTCGATGGAGCTGATTGCAGATGAATCTGGGCAACTTATAGAAGTTGTTCAACGGACAGATTTTTAGCAGGGCTCATACGGCAATAACGGTGTTAGAGACACTTCTGGCGCCAATGCAGCGGGACATCCCGATTTCTCGCTAACGACGCATCCGGCCTATCTGGGTCTGGGCCGGACCGATGTCTATAACGGTGTCAGAGACACTTCTGACATCCGTCCGAGATATTTTCCGGTCTCCTATGCATAGTGGGCCGAACCGAAGTCGATAGGCGTGAAAACTACCGTGATCTTTTGAATGAAGTCTTGCCGGAAGAGATCCCCGCCGAGATTAGAGCTTACCTGCGTCAACAAGGAGCCTTGGGAGCCGATTCGTTTCGCGATCAGGTGCAAGCCAAACTACGTCGATTTGCAGGAATCCGAACTGCTCATCGGCCTTGCAAAGAGGCATTGGTTAAGTGACTCTGACACCGCTTCCCAGCTTCCCACCGCTTCCCACCGCTTCCGTTGGAGGCGGGGTCAGGTTCACTTCAGGTCGATATAGAAAGTGAACCTGACCCCGTTTTTGTTGTCATCACTGCTGGGACTAATGCTGCGGCAAGTGCTGCCGGATCAGCAGCCGATAGCTTGGCGAACGGCGAGGTTCCGAGTCCGGGGAAAATGGCAGTTGCGGCCGTCGTTGGCGGCGTCCTAAGTTACGGGAATAGTCGAGTGGCTAATGCCAAGGCTATATCGTTACAGAAGATGGCGGCCACTCCTGCGACTTCACCGCAGGCGATTGGCGCACATATTGCTGCAACTACGCAATCAGCGATGGGTGGGGCCGCAACGCAGTCTGCGGCATCTGTGGCAGCAGAAAATGTTGGTAATGCTACTGGCGCAACGTTGCAGAAAAAAATAGAGCAACGAATAGACGAGAGAAAATAAGTTGATGAGCCGACAATTTTGGAGAGAGCAGCAGGCAGCAGTTCTAGTTGCTGTCGGTAGTGGATTATTGTTCTGGTTTGCTTTTAACCTTGTCAAAGGGGTGCTATTCGCGCTCGCGATCCTAGTGATTTTGCAAATCCCCATTTTTGCGGGTAACTGGAAAAGGCGGGATTAGGTCCGTAGCCCCAATAACGGTGTCCAATAACGAATAACGGTGTGAATAACGGTGTCAGAGACACTTCTGATATCCGTTCGGCAAATAACGGTGTCAGGGACATTTCCGAAATAACGGTGTCAGAGACACTTCTGACATCCGTTCGGGATCTTTTCCGATCTCCTATGCATAGTTGGATGATGTTAGCCGGCCGCCAGTGAGTCGATAGTGGCCTTTATGGCCCGACTACCCCGTCCAGATATCGCCGGCATTCCCCAACATGTCGTGCAGCGTGGTAACAATCGACTCCCTTGCTTTCTCGATGACGAGGATCGGCAACGTTACCTTCAGGGATTGCGCGAGGGCCTTCTTCGTTATGGCTGCTCGCTGCATGCCTACGTTCTTATGACCAACCATGTACATCTACTGCTCACGCCAGTTGAAGTAGGCGCGGTTTCTCGGTTGATGCAGACCTTTGGTCGCAACTATGCTGGCATGTTCAATGGTCGGCATGGCCGGACAGGTACGCTATGGGAAGGTCGTTACAAGTCTTGCCTCGTCGATTCGGAGCGATATGTGCTGACTTGTTATCGCTACATCGAGCTCAACCCTGTTCGCGCATGGATGATCGATGATCCCAAGGAGTACGCCTGGTCAAGCTGTCGCGCCAATGCAGCGGGACATCCTGATTCCTCGCTAACGCCGCATCCGGCCTATCTGGATCTGGGCCGAACCGAAGTCGATAGGCGTGAAAACTACCGTGATCTTTTGAATGAAGTCTTGCCGGAAGAAACCCTAGTCGAGATTAGAGCTTACCTGCGTCAACAAGGAGCCTTGGGAACCGATTCATTTCGTGAGCAGGTGCAAGCCAAGCTACGTCGATTTGCCGGAATCCGAGCTGCACATCGGCCTTGCAAAGATGCATTGGTTAAGTGACTCTGACACCGTTTCCCTGACACCGTTTCCCCGAACCGAAGCCGATAGGCGTGAAAGCTACCGTGATCTTTTGAATGAAATCTTGCCGGAAGGAACCCTGGCCGAGATTAGAGCTTACCTGCGTCAACAAGGGGCCTTGGGGACCGATTCATTTCGTGAGCAGGCGCAAGCCAAGCTACGTCGATTTGCTGGAATCCGACCTGCCCATCGGCCTTGCAAAGACGCATTGGTTAAGTGACTCTGACACCGTTTCCGCAATCATTCCGGAACACCGGTAGAAGTTAAATGTCCGATTAAGGAATGCAAATGAACAGGAATAAGCTTGGAGCACACGGCCTAAAACTGGTAGTTATTCTATTAATACTCGCATGTGCAGACTGCAAAAATAATCACACTGAAAAGGCAATCGGATCCGAGCAGGTAAAATCTGATCGGCTCGAAGTGTATTACCGAAGTTTCAATCAGCTCACACCAATATCATTGTCAGCGCGCGATTTAGAGTCGTCAGCGCCAGTGAGAATAATAGTGACTGAAAGAAGTGCCGTAGATAGCTTGTTGAAAGCGACAAATATGCCGTGCCGCCCAACGGATCAAACTTCAGAAGAGAAAATGGATGTTTATATTTACATCAAGAAATTTTACCGAGGCAAGAGTGTCGGGATCTGGAAAGCCTCACCTTTTCATTTTTATGCTCATCCAAGCGACGGTACAGTTTGCTTGCTAGAGAAAACTGAAAGAGATTATCTGGGAAATATAATTGAGAAACTTGCTCAAGAATAGAAGCAGAAGAACGGGGTCAGGTTGGACTACCCCCGCTTTCTCGGACAGATTAATTAGGGGCGTAGCCCGGGTAGAGCGCAGCGAAACCCGGGGCGTTTGATCTGATGCACAGCTGCCCGTCCGGCCAGCCCACTTCGGCAGGTGTCCCCGGAGCGATGATTATTCCCGCGTCAAGAAAGGGGCCCAAGAAAGGGGCCAGAGTAAATATTCGTTTGAATCCTGTCCTTAGGACATACCCGTTTCATCGCTCTTTCGTGGTCGTCCGCGAGACTTGACCGAGACGGGCCGATTCAATGTTTTCGCCACCATGGCTTGGAAGCGGGGATTGCCCAAGGCGCGTTCTTGCTGAAGATGGGCTCGGATGGCCGCTAAGTCCTCCTCTCCCTTGCCCTTATGGACAGGCTATGAGCATGTCTGCTGCGCGCTGCCATGGCTTTAGGATGTTGCTGGACAAAAGCGTCAGAAACATCTGGATTCAAACGAATATTTACTCTGGCCCCTTTTTTTCGCAGCCAAGGCGGCTTGCCGCAGTAGCTGCAGGTAACGTTGCCGGTCATCATCGTCCAGAAAGCACGGAAGCCGGTTGTTGCCCCGTTGCACGATATGCTGAGGGATACAGGGAAGATCGAATCGTGGAAGGCGCGCCATGCGTTCAGCATCAGCGGCCTATCTGGTTGATGCTATCGGAAGCAGTGGGGAAGGTGTGTAGGATTTATCGCAATCTTTCCTGGTGGAAGTGAACCTGACCCCGTTTTTTGACCCCGTTTTTTGAGGTTCTATGCTGAGACGGGGAGTGGATCATTTGCTGACGATCCGAGAGATCAATATTGGATACAACAGGGGATTAGGTATCATGATGAAACTAAGTAACGGAATTGTGATTGTTGCCCTTTCGCTATCCTTTTTAGCGCTAAATGGATGCGGGGATTCTGCGATTTTTGACTGCGATAAAGAGTTGAAATCACGCATAACATCGCCTGACGGAGAGTACGCGGCGGGAATTCTGACAGTACAGTGCGGCGCCACAACTGCGGATGCAACGTGGGTTCTGTTGGGCAAGGCAGGCGACGAGTACGACTATGATCGAGACAAAGTTGCCGTTTTTGAGGGCAGTAATGTTGAGTTGAATTGGCACGAATCTTTGCTGCAGGTTATTTACTACGAAGCCCGCCCTTTCAAAATGAACCCCTCCGCTAAGGGAGTGTCCATCGAATATCAGAATAGACGCATACGCCCGTAGCCTTAAAGGAAAAAATGAAAAAGAACGGGGTCAGGTTGGACTACCCCCGATATTTCTGACGGATTAATTAGGGACGTGGCCCGCTAGAGCGCAGCGAAGCCCGGGGCCTTTGATCTGACGTACAGCTGCCTTGCTCGGCCAGCCCACTTTGGCAGGCATCTCCGGAGCGATAATTATTCCCAGGTCGGCGTCCCGGGTTTCGCTGCGCTCTACCCGGGCTACGAGGTTTGGCCTGCTGCTATCCGTTTCTGCGCTGTCGCGACTTGATGCGTGGCGGTGGCGGGCCGGGGCCCGCCCTATGGCTTGCGAGCGATGAAATCCACGCTGGTGATGCACAACTTCTCTGGCGTCAGCTGCGCGAAGCGGGAATCCACCTTCATCGCCGCCAACTGCTCAAGACGATTGGCGCGCGCGGTGGAAGTGTCCAGCTCGATCGCGAATCCCATCGCCGCCGCGCCTTCCACGAACTCATGCGCCCGCATCCGGTTCTGATACAGGAAAGCATTGTTCCAGAGCTTCCAAGCGCGATCGGAATACTGCAGATAGTTCAACTGGTGGATGCTGCTGTCCACGTAGGAATAATGATCGCCGCAGTTGACCGAGTGGAACATGATCCCTCCCGGCGACAGAATGCGCATCGACTCCCGATACATCGCCGTGATCGCCTCGGGCGGCACATGTTCCAGCACGCTGTTGGAGAACACCACGTCCACTTCGCCATCGGCTAGCGCCGTGGCCGTGGCATCGGCGGGCGCGGAATACTGGATCCTGCCGCCAGTGGCCTCGCTCAAATCCGCACCGGCGTCTATCGCAGACGCCAACCTTTGATAGCGCGCCTGCACTTCGGCCAATTCGCTGCCGCTGTCCTCGGCGATGACCTTCAGGAAACCACCCAGCTCCTTCACCGCCGCCCGCACCAGATCGTCCTGCAAATGACGGTTCAGATCGTAAGTGGTGATGCGGCGCGCGCCGGCCAGGTACAGAGCGAACGGAAACGTCGGGTACCAACCCGTACCTATCTCGAAGAAATGACTGTCGGCGATGACCACGCGCGCATCGCGCAGATGGCGGACCATGATCCGCCAGTCCTCGACTTTGACCGAGAGCTCCCTGTGGAAATCCTGCAGCCCACCGAAACGTCGCTGCAGATGGTAGTGCAGTGCCTCGCCACCGGGCACGACGCCCAGGGCTTTCTGGATCAGGCCTTTTATTCTCCAGTGCATGCCGCTTCCCCTTGCACGTCAACACGCATGAATATCGTACCAACCTATCAAATGGTCGCGCTTGCGGGCGTGATTGCATTTCGACAACACCGCATGCGTGCCGTGCCACTCGCTGTCGCCAGCCCGCGCAGCGGGCCCGCTGCGCCGATGGGCCGCAAAATCCAGATTCGCCGCCGCGCTACTCACGCGCTGCGGCCCGTGTCGTCGTGGAGTCCATGGTGGACCAGCATGGTGGAAAGGATCCCCACGAACGCCTGGTTGTCCGCAAAACCGGTGGCGCGCCCCTGTCTGCATTTCTCCGTCAATCTGCCCACCGCCACCGGATCGAAGTAACCCGCCTTGCGAATGCTTTCAGCGCTCATCAGTTCGGCCACGTAGTCCAGCGGCTTGTCATCGAAGAAGAAGCTCTGGCTGTCGGGCGAGCGATACGGCTGCTTGGTTCGCTGCAGGATTTCTGCGGGCAGAAGATCGGCCAGCGCGCGGCGCAATATGTACTTCTCGGTCATGCCGCGGATCTTGAAGCTGGGCGGCAGGCGGTTGGCGAATTCGATGACGCGGTGGTCCAGATAGGGCACGCGTCCCTCGATGGAGCTGGCCATCGCCACGCGATCTCCTTGCGAAGACAGCAGGTAGCCGGCCAACAGCGATTTGGCTTCCACGTATTGATCGCGCGCCAAGCCGCTCCACGAGGATATTTCGCGCGGCAAGGTCAGTTCGTAGGCATCCAGCGGATTCCAATCGCCGACGCTGGCGCGCAGATCGGCGGACAGGAACGAAAGCGCGCGCTGCGAGGTGGCCCAGCGCGGCGTGTGCGCGAAGATCGGGCGTTGCAGATGTTCCATGCCCTGACCGAAGAACGACTGCGCGAACGCCGGATTGCGCACCGGCGAATTCTCAAGATAGCCGTACAGGCGCTGCAGCAACAGTGGGCGGATACGCGAGCCGGGTTGCTGCGCCCAGAAGCGCCGGATCTTGGCTTCCTTGAACAGATCGTAGCCGCCGAACACTTCGTCGGCGCCTTCGCCGGTCAACACCACTTTGTAGCCTTGCTCGCGTACGCTGCCTGCTAACAGCATCAACGGCACCGGCGCGGTGCGCAGCACGGGAGTTTCGGTATGCCGGATCAGGCGTGGAAAAGCCTCGCCGATGTCGCGGCGGGTGCAGCGCAGAGTGGTGTGGTCGGTGCCCAGATGCCGCACCATCGCCTGCTGGTGCTCGCTTTCGTCGAACTCGCCGTCCTCGAAGGCCACCGAGAACGTGCGCACCGGCGTCTGCGTGAAGCCGCGGATCATGGCGACGATGCCGGACGAATCCAGACCGCCGCTCAAGTACGCGCCGACCGGCACATCGGCACGCAATTGCAGGCGTATCGCGTCCACCAGCAGTTCGCGCAGTTCCGCAGTGGCGGCCTCGATGGTTTTCGGATAACGCGAAGGCGAGGTTTCGGCGGCGCTGGGAAAGGTCCAGTCCCAATACTGCTTCATCGTCTCGCGCCCGTCGCGTTCGATGCTGAGCAGGCAGCCCGGCGGCAGGCTCTGTACGCCCTGGTACAGAGTGCCGGGGTCCACCGCGGACCAGTAGGTCAGCGTTTGCGCCAGGCCCATCGGATCCAGCCTGCCGCATTCCGGCAGCACGGCCAGCAAGGCCTTCACTTCCGAAGCGAACCACACCCGCCCGCCGCTGCGCGTGTGGAACAGCGGCCGGATGCCGGCGCGATCGCGCGCCAGCACCAGGCGCTGGCGTTTCGCGTCCCACAGAGCGATGGCGAACTGTCCGTTGAGGTGCTGCACGAAATCGTCGCCGTAGCGGTCGTACAGGTGCACGATCACTTCGGTATCGGATTGCGTGTAGAACCGGTGTCCCGCCGCCTGCAACGATTGCCGCAGTTCGATGTAGTTGAAGATCTCGCCGTTGAACACCGTCCACACGTCGCGGCGCGGATTGTGGATGGGCTGGTCGCCCGTCGCCAGATCGATGATGGACAAGCGCGCATGCGCCAGGCCGATTCCCGCTTCGGCATGGAAGCCATAGCCATCGGGCCCGCGATGGGCCAGGGTATGGATCATGCGTTCCAGCGCCGGGCGTGCCGCGTCGGCAGTGACGTCCTGTCCGCTGAAACCTGCTATTCCGCACATCGGTTCTATGGCTCCTGGTCGATGACAGGTGGGTCGGCTCAGCGGCCGTGAACGGCGCTGACGGCAAGGTGGGTCCGCGATTCGTGCAGGGCTTGCTCGCAGGCCTCCAGCGTGCCTTCGGCGACCTGGCGCCAGTCGCGCGAAAACTTGCGCGCCAAAGCGGATTCGTCCCAGCGCCTGTCGAGCGCTTGCGCCAGGCCGACGGCCAGTGCGGCAGCATCGCGTGCCGGCACCAGTATTCCCGATTCGGCATCGACCACTTCGGGAATGCCGCCCACGGGCGTGGCGACCACGGGCCGGCCGCACGCCAGGGCTTCCACCAGCACGTTGGGGTGGCCTTCGGAATAGCTGGGCAAGGTCACCAGATCCGAAGCAGCCATCCAGCGCGCGACCTCGGCCGGCGGCTGCGCTCCGGCCAGCGTCACTTGCAGCGAGGGATCGGCGGCGAGGCGGGCTGCGATTTCTTCGCGCATCGGCCCTTCGCCCACCAGCACCAGCCGCAAACGGGGGCGTGCGGCGAAAAGTGTGCGGCAGGCGTCCAGCAGTTCGCGCAGGCCTTTCTCTGCGACCAGTCGGCCGACGTAGGTCGCCACTTCGGCATCCCCCGCCAGGCCCAGATGCGCACGTGCAGCGCTACGGTCGGCCGGATGGAAAAGCGAGGCATCGCACCCGTTGGGAATGGTGCGGATACGCGCCGCGTCGGCGCCGTAGTTTTCCACCGCCACACGTCCCAGATCCTCGCTGACCACCAGCAGGCGCTGCGCGGCGCGCACTACCGGCCGCGTCAGTCCGCGGCTGATCGCATCGCGCACGCGCAGATCCGAGCCGCGTGCACCCGCTACCAGCGGCAGGCCGGCCTTGCGCGCGGCCAGCATCGCCCCATAGGCATCGGGATAAAGCCAGTAGGAAAGCACCAGGTCGGGCGCGAAAGCCTTGAGCGGCGCATGCAGGGCGCGCGCGCACGACCAGCCATTCAAGGGGCGTGTCACCGCCGGCAGCGCCGGGTAGCGCACATACTCGACGTCGCAGCCTTCCACGGCCTGAGTGTCGTCGGAGGCGCGGAACAGATAGCTGCGCGGCTGCGCCCAGCGCGGATAAGTAGCGACCGGGCTGACTACGCGCACCGTGGCCAGGCGCGAAAGTTCGCGGATGGTCTGATAGACCGGGCGGCCGCGGTTCGGTTCGCCGGCGATGGGGAATTGCGAAGTCACGATCAACAGGCGCATGGGCCACGCTTCAAGATGGCGGAAAGCGGACGCGGGCCTGCACTTGGCCGACCGCTCGGGCCTTTCGCCGCGATGGGAAAAGGCGACGGGCGCTGGCCGAAAAATCCGGCTGACCGCGTTATCACTGCCATGCAGTGATCCTTGAGAAGGGGGGCAAGATGCATAAAGAAGCGTCACCGTCCTCGCGCGTGGTTGAGCTGGATGCCTTGCGTGGAATCGCAGCGATGGCCGTCGTGGCCTTCCACTACACAACGCATTATGGGCGTGAGTACGGTCATACGACCCCGCTGGGATTCGGATTTCCGCCGGGCAACTATGGCGTGAACCTGTTCTTCCTGATCAGCGGTTTCGTCATCTTCATGACCCTGGAACGCACGCGCAATGCGATGGACTTCGTGGTTTCGCGTTTCTCCCGGCTGTACCCCGCTTACTGGGCCGCTCTGATCCTCACCGCGGTGGTGGTCTATACCCTGGGCATGCCGGACCAGCGCCTGCCGTTGCGCGATGTTCTGCTCAACCTCACCATGGTCCAGCAGATTCTGGGAGGCGAGCACCTGGACGGCTCGTACTGGACCCTGCAAGTGGAGTTGTTCTTCTACGCGCAGATGCTGCTGTGGTTCGCGCTGGGCCTGCTCAAGCGCATCCATCTGATCATTCTGTTGTGGCTGGCGCTGGCGGTGGGTTAT
Source organism: uncultured Pseudoxanthomonas sp. (assembly GCA_965650035.1). Taxonomy (GTDB): domain Bacteria; phylum Pseudomonadota; class Gammaproteobacteria; order Xanthomonadales; family Xanthomonadaceae; genus Pseudoxanthomonas_A. The sequence continues at coordinate 2,931 of CBFGMR010000001.1, read as the reverse complement.
GGGGAAGTAATGCAGCACCACATGCATTTTTCCTATCTGGCCAGCGAGGTGCTGATCCTGCGGCACATCCCGTTCTTCTCGTTGGGAATACTGTTCTACCGCGTGCACACGCGGCCGAACGAAAATCCGCTGAACTACTCGATGATGGCCTTGTGCCTGCTGGCGATTGGCATCGCCGACCCTCTGGTGTACGTGTGGGTGGCGCTGGGTTGCTGCGGTATTTTCCTGTTGTTCGTGAATCATCGGCTTTCATGGTTGCGCGGCGCGTTCTTCGTGTTCCTGGGTGGCATTTCCTACTCGCTGTACCTGCTTCACCAGGCCATCGGTTTCGCCCTGATCCATGCCTTGGAACAGCGGGGCGTGCCCAGCCTTGTGGCTTGCGTACTGACGCTGGGCGCCGTTCTGGCGCTGGCCAGCGCACTGACGTACGCGGTGGAGCGTCCTGCGATGCGCAAGATCCGCTCCTGGTGGCGTGCGAGCAATCTGCAATTGAAGTCCGCATGATTGGCTGCATGCGCAGGATTCGCCCACGAGCGCGGGTATTTTTCCGTGGGGGATAGCGCTTGAGCGGCCATCAGCAGATCGTTTCGGCCGCTGCCTGGAGCATCGGCGCCGGCCTGCTGGGCCGGGCCCTGGGGCTGGTGTCCACCCTGGTGGTCGCGCGCTTTCTGAGCCCCGAAATCGTGGGCGAGGTGGCGGTGGCCACGATCATCGCGCTGACCGCCAACTGGATATCGGCCTGGGGCTGCGGCCAGTACGTGATCGTGCACGGTGGCCAGGGAAGACCCGCGATTTTCGCTGCCTCACTGGTGTACCTGGTATTCGGTGTTCTGGTGCTGGCGGGACTCTGGATGGCCACGCCTTCCATTTCCCATCTGTTTTCCGCGCCCCGGCTGGCCGAGTACCTGCCGGGTGCGCTCTTGGGAATGGCGATCCGCAGGGTAGGCGCTATTCCGGACAAGTTGCTGGCGCGGGAGCTGCGCTTCCGGCGCATCGCCATCGCTACCGGATTTGGCGATATCGTTTATGCGCTGGTGGCCATCGTTCTGGTCAGCACCACCGCATTGGGAGGGCAGTCGATGATCGTCGCCTTCATCGTGCAATCCTGCGCGATCACCGCGGTCCTGATCTCCGGCACCGGATTGCGCAGCTGGTTGAGCCCGGTGCCGGTCACCCGGGAACGGCTGCGGCATATCCTGCGTTTCGGCGCGCCGGTGACCGCCGAGATCACTCTGAGCGAAGGTGCGCGGTACTGGGACAAACCGCTGATGCTGCGCGCACTGGGTGCGGAGGCAGCGGGTACCTACAACCTCGCTTTCAGTCTTGCGCACCTGCCGGCGTTGTTCGTAGGCGGACATGTGGGCAACGTGCTGATGCCGGCCATCGTGCGTGCGCAACCGGCGCAGCGCGCGCCGATGATCGTGCGCGCGCTGGCGCTGACCGCAGTGGTGCTGTGCCCCATGGCGTTCGGCCTGGCTGCTTGCGCGCAAACCCTGGTCGCCGCGCTCCTGCCGCCGGCGTGGGTGCAGGTGGCGCCCTTGCTGAGCGTGATGGCGGTGACTTCGGTGCTGGGGGCCGGCAGCTTCATGCTCGCTTCGTTCCTGGCCGCGCTGGGGCAGAACGTCACTCTGGTCCGGATCGAAGCCGTCTCCATCGCCGTGCTGGTCGCGGCGCTTGTATTTCTATCGCGCTGGGGTGTGGTGACGGCTTCTTTCGCGGTGGGGATCGCTTTGATAGTGCAGTTCGCGCTTTCCGCATCGGCCTGTCGCCGACATGGCTTGTCGTTGAACACTTTGGGCGGCCCGTTGGCTCGCGTTCTGGCGGCCTGTCTGGTCATGGTGGCCGGCGTGTTGCTGTTGCGTTGGTGGCTTGCACCCTTGTTGCACGGGGAGAAAGCAATTCTGCTGACGTGCGAGATCGCGGGCGGTGCGCTGTTGTACGCAGTCTGCCTCCGTTTGTTCGGCCGCGGTCTGCTGCAGGACGTGCTCCGATTGTTGAGCGCGTCCGGAAAAGCGGAGCTGCAGCAAGTATCGACCGTATTGCAACCGGCCAAGGCCAGTCATGATTGAATTCAACGCCATCGTCCTGTTGGGACGCGATCCCGGCTTCGTCCGCGAGGCGACGTTGGCCGCGGATCAGCGTTTCATCGAGTTGCGCGTGGAGGATGCCGAGCGCATCTCCCGGGAAGACCGGCGCTACGGACGCCGCGGCGATCTGTCCCGCATCCGCGACCGCTTCGCCCACGGTCTGCGTTTCTTCGCTGTGGAGGAAGCGCAGGGCCTGGTCGCGTGGTTCTGGGTGGCGCACAACTGCCCGCGTTATTTCGATGAGATGTGCTGGCTGCTGGACCTGGGCGCCACCCATGCGTGGGGCCGCGATGCTTTTGTGGCGCCGGAACGACGGGGCAGAAAGGTGTTGACCGCAATGATGGATCTGGCCGCCACGCTGGACGAGCGGCCGGTGCGCTATCTGTCGGATGTCAGTGCGTCGAATTTCATTTCGTTGCGGGCGCATAAGTCGCTGGGCTTCAAGCGGCTGGCAACGGTCAGTTCGCTAGCGTTGGGCAAGCGCTTGCTGATTCGCAGCCTTCCGCCGAACTGCATTCCGCAGCCTCGTGCGATCCGGACCGGGCGTCGCGTACTGTGGTTAAGCCTGCAAGAATGGGAATGGCATCGCGCGCATATTGCCTAGCAGGCCCGCGAACAAAAACCGCCGTCATCCCAGCGCAAGCTGGAAGTGCTTTTCAACAGCCGAATGGCTGGTCATCCATCTTGATCTTGCCCCTGCATTTGCTTCCGCTTCTGCCTCCTCCCTTGCGCGCAGCGCAGGGGAGGATTGAGGAGGGGTGCTCTTGATCTTGCCTTTGCTCTTATATCAAAGCAAAAGCGTTTCGCGCTTTGCGCGAGTCACTTTTCTTTGAACGGCAAAGAA